>CBIHQY010000188.1:0-1528 GCA_966212305.1 uncultured Azospirillum sp. | reverse complement strand
AGGTGGCGAAGGAGTTCGAGGCGATGCTGGTCGGCCAGCTGATGGAAAGCATGTTTGCGGGAATGCGCGAAAGCCCGCTGTTCGGCGGCGGCGGCCCGGCGGAAAAGCCGTGGCGCAGCATGATGCTGCAGGAATATGGCAAGGCCATCGCCGAGTCCGGTACGCTGGGGATCGGCAGGATGACGCATGACGAGATCGCGCGCCTTTACGCAGCGCAAGGAACTGCCGGGGCGGAGCAGCCGTCATGAGCGTCACCCTCAAGGACCTGATCCACGAATTCGCCCCTGAGCGCCAACCCGAGCAGGCACCGGCCGAGGGGCCGGCCGCTCCCGATCCCGGCTATGACGGTTCCACCGCCCTGCTAGTGGGCGACTTCCTCGACGCGGTGGAAGCGTTGTCCGCCGTGCTGGAGGAGGAGTCGGCCTGCATCGCCGCCGGCATGCTCGACCGGCTGGAAGCCTTCGCCCACCGCAAGGCGGCGATGGCCGAACAACTGGAGGGTGCCGTGCTGCGGGCGCGGGACGAGGGCATCCGCCTGCCCGACGATCTGCGGGCGATGACTTTAAAACGGATCGACCGGCTGGAGCGGGCGGTGACTGTCAACGCCTCCGGCCTCGTCGCTCTGCGCAAGGCGGTGCTGACCATCAACCGCAATCTGCTGACCGCGCTGGAAAAAGCATCCAGCGACGGCACCTATGCCCGCGACGGACAGGCGCGGCGGCCGGTGGAACTCTCGGCGTCCGGCCTGAACGCGACGCTGTAGGGCTCAGCCGCGGTCCTTGACGCTGGCCAGTTCGCCGGCCTGCTCCAGCTTGATGATGCAGGCGACGAGCGCCCGCTGGAACCCGCGGGCGTCGGACGGCAGGGACACGCCGGCGCCGGTCGGCCAGAACTCGACGAAGGCGAGGCTGCCCTCCCCTTCCCCTTTCGTGCCGGGCCATTCGAAGGCGATGCCCAGTCCGATCTCCTTCGTCGTCCGCCGGTGATCGGTGACCAGGATCTGCGTTTCCCAATGCATGCCGCCGCCGCCCTTCTCGGCCCGTTGCTGGCTCCAGGTCCGCAGATAGTCGCGGAAGCTCTCCGAGCGGCGGTCCAGCCGCACGTAGCTGGAGCGGTCCGTCACCGATTGCGCCAGCTTGGTGGTGTAGCGGGCCTGTGCCAGGGCGCGCGTCACGTCGGCACACAATTCATCGATCAGCGTGAAGCTGCGCCGCACGGTGTCGGACAGTGCGGCCGCAAGCGCGGGACCGGCCAGGGCCGCCGCGGCGTGGTCCTTGCGGTAGATGTCGAAAAGATCGTCCGGATCGCCCATCGCCGTCCCCACGCCGCCGCCGTCCGGCGGTTCAATCCACCGAATTGACCAAAAACAAATTAATAGCCGGTGAAGCGATACAGAATTGCGCGCACCAAACGCCGAAATGCCCCGGCTCTGGTAAGCCGGGGCGTTTCTGATGTGGTGTGAAGATGCAAGCTTGTGCTTCGGTGATTGAGCGTCTCTTGAGCCTGAGTGACCTGGCGGCGACCTACT
>CBIHQY010000187.1:0-1698 GCA_966212305.1 uncultured Azospirillum sp. | reverse complement strand
CGTGCTGAGCCTGATGGACGAACACGGCATCCGCCATGTCCCGGTGCTGGAGGGCGCGACCCTAGTCGGCGTCGTCAGCGTCCGTGACCTGATCCGCCGCCAGCTTGAAGATCTGTCGGCCGACGAACTGCCCATCGCGGCCTCGGCCGCCGAAAGCTGGGACTTCCCGGTCGTCGCCAACCAGTGACCGGTGCCGGTGGGGCCGGCGCAACCTTGCCGCCGGCCCGCCCGACTTTGCCGCTTCGGCGCTTGCCCGCCCTGATCCGGTCCTGACCCGGACGCGGGTGGATTCTTGCCCGCCGCCATGGCCGGCCTTCGAAAGCAAACGACATGAAGATCGCGATACCCAGGGAGCGCCGCCCGGGCGAGCGCCGCGTCGCCGCGTCTCCCGAAACCATCAAGAAATTCAAAGCTCTTGGACTGGACGTGGTGGTGGAGAGCGGGGCCGGTCTCGGCTCCAGCATCACCGACGCGGCCTATGAGGCGGCCGGTGCCGCGATTGCCGCCGACGAGGCGTCGGCGCTGGCCGATGCCGACATCGTGCTGAAGGTGCAGCGGCCGCTGATCGCCCAAGAAATAGGAAAGGGTGAGGGCGATGTCGACGAACTGGCGCTCATCCGCAAGGGCGCGCTGCTGTTCGCCATCCTCAACCCCCACAACAGCCGCGACCATGTGAAGGCCTATGCCGATGCCGGCGTCAACGCCTTCGCCATGGAGTTCATGCCGCGCATCACCCGCGCCCAGGTCATGGACGTGCTGTCCTCCCAGGCCAACCTCGCCGGCTACAAGGCCGTCGTCGATGCCGCCAGCGAGTATGGCCGCGCCTTCCCGATGATGATGACCGCCGCCGGCACCGTTCCGCCGGCCCGCGCCTTCATCATGGGCGTCGGCGTCGCCGGCCTGCAGGCCATCGCCACCGCCAAGCGGCTGGGCGCCATCGTCTCGGCCACCGACGTGCGCCCAGCGGTGAAGGAGCAGGTGCAGTCGCTGGGCGGCAGCTTCGTCGCCGTCGAGAACGACGAGTTCAAGCAGGCCGAGACCGCCGGCGGCTATGCCAAGGAGATGTCGGACGACTACAAGCGCCAGCAGGCTGCCCTGGTCGCCGAGCACATCAAGAAGCAGGACCTCGTCATCACCACCGCGCTGATCCCCGGCCGCAAGGCGCCGATCCTGGTGACGGCGGAGCATGTGGCGTCGATGAAGCCGGGTTCGGTCATCATCGATCTGGCGGTGGAGCAGGGCGGTAACGTCGAGGGCGCCAAGCTGGGCGAGGTGGTGACCACGGCCAACGGCGTGAAGATCGTCGGCCATGCCAACTACGCCAGCCGCATCGCCGAGAGCGCCTCGCTGCTCTACGCCAAGAACCTGCTGGCGCTGCTGACGTCCTTGCATGGCAAGGAAACGGGCGTGGCCGTCAACTGGGACGACGAGATCGTCAAGGCCATCGCGCTGACCCGCGACGGCGCCATCGTGCATCCTGCCTTCGCGGACGCCCGCGAAGCGCAACCCGCGTGAGGAGGCGGATCCCATGGAACACCCGGATCCCGCAAGCAACATCGCCGCATTCCGTGAAACGCTGGCCAATCTGAGCAATCAGGTCGATCTGCTCGCCGCCCAGGTCGCGCACGGCGCGCAGCCCGTTACCGAGGCCGCCGGCGGCCATGGCAGCTTCTTCGTCACCGGCCTGACGGTGCTCGT
>CBIHQY010000186.1:0-1745 GCA_966212305.1 uncultured Azospirillum sp. | reverse complement strand
CGGTGGCTCAGCACCGGCACCACCTCTCCCTCCACCAGCCCGGTCACCCGGCCGACGGCGGCGGACACCGCAGCCCAATTGCGCCCGCCGCGCTCGACGCCGAAGCCCTGCAGCGCATCGTACCAGCGGAAGGCGCGCTCCTGCAGCCGCTCCACCGTCTCGCCGGCGGTCAGTTGCGGCGGGGCGGGGCGGCCGAGATGCAGGTCCTCCAGCTTCTGGCGCAGGCATTGCCAGGCGAACTGCACATGCCCGACCGCCGCCTCGACCAG
Organism: uncultured Azospirillum sp.; assembly: GCA_966212305.1. Lineage (GTDB taxonomy): Bacteria > Pseudomonadota > Alphaproteobacteria > Azospirillales > Azospirillaceae > Azospirillum. Next base: position 1,476 of record CBIHQY010000186.1, on the reverse strand, counting down.
AGCCGGGCTGGGCGACAGGCCGTGGAGCGCCAGCGCCTGATCGGGATCGCGCGATCCGTTCAGCAGGGCCAGGGCGTACTGCATCGCGCCCTCCGCCCCGCCGCGCTCCACCATCTCCGACACCATGTGCAGGATGCCGATGGTGTCGCGCGGACGGGCCGCGCCCTTCCACAGCGGCGCATGCTCCAGCATGGCGTCCAGCATCGCCAGATCGCCGAACGACAGCGGCGCCACCCCGGCCAGCCCGCGCTTGCGCAGCAGGGTGATCCGCTCGGCATTGGCGGTCGCCAGCAGCGGCCCGGCCGCGCCGCGCCGGCGCAGGATTTCCAGCGAACGGACGCGAAGCTCCTCCGCCCATTCCGCGGCGGCGGGGGAGGCGAGGACGGCGTCGAGCGGATGTTCGCTGGCGCGGTCGGCGATGTCGGCCTGGACCTGCCCGGCAAGGTCGCGCAGATGCGGCAGCAGGGCGAACCACCAGGCGCTGGCGTCGACCACATGCATGCAGCCCGGCGGCCGGCTTTCCGCCAGCATCAGCGCATCGGTGCGCAGCATCACCGGGTCGAACCAGCCGGTCCAGATGCGCCGGGCATGTTCGGTGCGCGGGCCGTTCAGCATGGCGACGATCAGGCGGCCGACCTCCACCGTCATCTGATCGTCTTCCAGATGGCCCGCCTGCACCAGTTCGAACAGCTTGGACTTCTGCGCCCGGTCCAGCGGGGCCAGGATCGCCTTGACCTTGTCGAGGCTGACGGCCGCAGGATCGGGTTCCGCCGCGTGAAGCGGCACGGTCTGAAGGGAGGCGCTGCGGTTGGGGCGGCCGGCCATGGCGTTCACGGGCGCTGCTGAGTCGCGGCAATTTTAGGTACTAGCACCAATGATTGCTACTGGTATGTCGTGACATATTCTGTCGAGCTGTGTCGGGGCTGTACCGTGCTCGCGGTTTGCCGCTTTTCGCCACCGGCCACCGGCACATGAAACGAGATGTATCAAATGCAGCCTAAATTTATTTCATTTAAACGCTAAATCGCATCTTCACACCCGCCGGTCGCAGACCCATTATTCGCAAAGGCCACGCGTCCAGCATCAAGGCGCCCCGATGATTCCCCAGAAGCTCGCCGATACAAACCCCAGGTTGTTCCCTGTCATGACTCAAGTCGACATCCGGAAAGCCGAACAGGTCGTGGACGACTTCGTCGACCGTCTGGCCGTGGCGGGCCTGCCCGAAAGCGAGCGCGCCGAGGTCTACGAGGCGGCGCTGAAGCGCCTGATGGGCCACCTGATCGAGCGCGAGGGCTGGCTGGCCGAGGAATTCACCGCCGCCGCCCGGTCGCTCGGCGCCTACTGACCGCCGCTCCTCACTGCCGCTCTTTCCCGTCGCTGGCCGCCCGTCCTTTTCCGGACCGGCGGCCTTTCGTGTTTCCGGGGGGAGGGTGGCCAATCTCCCTCTCCCCCCTGGGGAGAGGGTCGGGGTGAGGG
>CBIHQY010000185.1:0-1894 GCA_966212305.1 uncultured Azospirillum sp. | reverse complement strand
TACTGTGTCAATCTGTTGGTGGTCGCAACGTTTCAGAAAGGAGGTGATCCAATGTCTCATGGAGCCAGTCCGGTCGTCGCCGCATTGTTCGGTCTCGCCACTCTTCTGACGGCGGGGATCGCCAACGCGGACTGTTCGTCCAGCCACAGCGCGAGCGCCTCGCCGCCGCCGGCCTCCAGCACCGTCGGGTCGGCCGGAACGCCGGCGCCGAGCACCACGCGCGGCGGGTGACAGCCGAACGCTGACGACCAGGAATATCCATGCATGGAAACGGGCCGCCCCTCGCCGTGCGGCCCGTTTTCTTTTCCGTGCGGAAATGCAATGGAATCAGGTTGTGGGTCGAACTATCCGAAAAATACCACAGCGGCGAGCGAACATTGCTTTTCCGCACTGTGGAAGCCCATGTATTGGAATTTTTAATACTTAGCTGCCACCATCGCGCGTGAAACCCCCGATACGGGTTCGGGGCGTGTTGGGAGGGCATAATGGATCATTCGACCGGTCATCACCATGGTTGCTGCCAGGGCGAACACAGCTCGCGCCGCGGGTTCCTGAAGCTGGCGACGCTGGGTGCCGGCGTGACGCTGATGGCACCGATGATGATGAGCCGCCCGGCCTTCGCCGGCAGCGTCGACACGCTTCTGCTGTCCTGCATGGATTATCGCCTGATGGGCCATGTCGCCAGCTACATGAATGCCCGCAACATGCAGGCGAACTACGACCACGTCATTCTGGCCGGCGCCAGCCTGGGTGCGCTGACCGACAAGAAGCCAGCCTGGGGCGAGGCCTTCTGGGACCATGTCGCGGTCGCCAAGGAGCTGCACCACATCAAGCGCGTGATCGTCATGGATCACCGCGACTGCGGCGCCTACAAGGTCTTCCTGGGCATGGACCTGTCGCCCGATGCGGCCAAGGAGGCCGAGGTGCATGGCCAGTATCTGACCAAGCTGAAGGCGATGGTCAAGGAACGCCACCCGGACCTTGAAGTCGAGTTGCTGCTGATGGGCCTGGACGGCAACGTCGAGAAGCTGGCGGCGTAAGCCGGTTCAGAAAGAAGCCCCTTCTTCCCTTGAAAGGAAGAAGGGGCTTTTTCATTTCCGCACCTTCACATATCCAGCCCCAAATCCAGGTTCGGGGCGCTGTGTGTCAGCCAGCCGCAAGAGATCATGTCGACGCCGGTCTCCGCGATGGCGCGGACGGTGGCGAGCGTGACGTTGCCCGACGCCTCGGTCAGCAGGCGGCCGTCGACCATCCGCACGGCGCGGCGCAGCGTGTCCGGGGCCATGTTGTCGAGCAGAACGACATCGACCGGCAGGCCCAGCAGCTCGTCCAGCTGGTCGAGCGTGTCGACCTCCACCTCTACCTTCACCATGTGGCCGATGGCGGCGCGAACGCGCTCCACCGCCGGGCGCACGCCGCCGGCGACCGCGATGTGGTTGTCCTTGATGAGGACGGCGTCATCCAGCCCGAAGCGATGGTTGAAGCCGCCGCCCAGCTTCACCGCATGCTTTTCCAGAACGCGCAGGCCCGGGGTGGTCTTGCGGGTGCAGACGATGCGGGCGTTGGTGCCGTCCACCTCGCGCACCAGCGCGCGGGTGGCGGTGGCGATGCCGGACAGCCGGCCCATCAGGTTCAGCGCCGTGCGTTCCGCCGTCAGCAGGGCGCGGGCCTTGCCGGTCAGGCTGGCGATGGTGCCGCCGGGCGCCACGTCGTCGCCGTCGGCGCGCTCCACCGTCACCGAAATGCCGGGGTCGAGCAGGCGAAAGGCGATCAGCGCCGCGTCCAGACCGGCGACGCGGCCGTCCTTGCGGGCGGCGATGCGGGCCGTCGCCACCGCGTCGGCCGGGATGATGCTGTCGGTGGTGATGTCGCCGGCCCGGCCCAGATCCTCCGC
>CBIHQY010000184.1:0-1901 GCA_966212305.1 uncultured Azospirillum sp. | reverse complement strand
CCCAGGGCAGCATCCACAGCAGGCTGAACAGGTTGCGGAAGAACACGACCTCCAGTGGGTCCATCACCGTCGCGGCCCAGTGCACGGCTGAATTGCCGATCCCGAACAGCAGAGCCGACAGCAGCATGTATCCGGCACCGAGCAGAAGCTGGTTGGTCGGTACCCGCATGCGTGGGCCGGCGTCCATGGGAGAGGTGACGGTCACGATCAATCGTCCCTGACAAGCCGTTGGCGGATGAACCGGTCCAGCGCGTCGCCTGTGGCGTTAACGCAAACAGCCAGCCGTCCGGAACACCGGCAGCCGGTGCGGAGGCAGCGTCAATCCTCTGGAGAAAATCACGAGGACGCAAGTAAAATGTCGGGAAGAAACGCGGCATACTCCCTTATGACGCGTGTGGATCCCGCTGGTATGAAACCGTTCAGGGCGGGCTCAATCGGGCCGGTTCGCCGGCTTGGGGGCCCGGCTCAGCGGATCGAGTCGTTGTGCAGCACCATTTCGGTCGCCAGACGGGCGGCGCACAGGTCGGCCAGCGCGGTGCCGACCGCCTTGAACAGGGTGATCTGGTCGTAGAAGCGTCGGCCGGCCCGTTCGCCGCGGCTCAGTTCGAACAGGTCGCCGGCGATGTCGTCGGGGTTCAGCGTGCCGGAAGACACCGGCTGGGCGATGTCCCCGGCCCCGGCCGGCGTGCGGTCGCGGCTGTCGACGAAGACGCGGGCGCGGCGGATGCAGTCGTCGTCGGCCTCGCGCATGTCCGGCGTCACGCCGCCCAGCAGGTCCAGGTGCTGGCCGGGCTGCAGCCAGTCGCCGCGGATCAGCGGCTCGCGCGCCGTGGTGGCGCAGGCGACGATGTCGGCGCCGCGCACCGCCCCTTCCAGGTCGGCGGTCGCCTCGATGCGGAATTTCGGCCGGTGGAAGCGGGCGGCGAGCTTGCGTGCCTTCTGCGGATCCCGTCCCCAGACCAGCACATGGCGGATCGGCCGCACCGCGGTGTAGGCCTCCACCAGTTCCAGGGCGAGCGGACCGGTGCCGATCACCAGCATCCGCTCCGAATCCGGCCGCGCCAGATAGGAGGCGGCGAGCGCCGAGGATGCCGCGCCGCTGCGCCGGCCGAGCGTGGCGGAGGAGTCCATCAGCACCTGCGGCACGCCGGTCTTGGCGTCGACCAGCAGATAGACGCCCTGGGTCTGCGGCAGGTCGCTGCCGGCATTGTCGGGAAAGACGCTGTCGATCCGCACCCCGATCGTCTGATTCACCTCCCAGGCGGGAGCGATCAGCAGTGAGGCGTCACCGGTGCCGTAGGTCTCGATGCGGTGCCGATGAGCCGGCGGGGACTCCACGCCGGTGCGGAAGGTCTGCCGCAGGCGTTCGATCAGCATGCGATGGTGCAGAACGGATCGAAGCTCGGCGCCGCTGACGGTGCGCATGGAACCCCCTTCCGCCGACCGGCATCCTGTCCCGCCCCCCCCCCCGGACTGTAGAAGGACGGGGAGCGGGAGCCCTGCGACTGGCGACGCTTAGTGGACGGTCGGCGTGTTGTTCTCGGCGGCCGGGACCGGCAGGGCGGAGCCGGGCAGGGTGCCGGAGACCGGGCCTGAAACCGGGCGGGTGCTCTCGGCCAGACGCTTTTCGGCGGCGGCGGCGCGGGCCTGCGCCTCCTTCAGCTCACGCTCCAGATACAGGACGCGGTTGCTTTCGCGGCGGGCGCGGCGGCGATGGCGGCGCTGGCTGTTCCAGACGATGAAGCCGCCGGCCAGGAAGCCCAGCACCAGCGCCACCAGCGTGGCCAGATAGACCGGCGTGGCGAGCGTGAAGGGCAGCGGCCACAGCGACAGCGTCACGATCCCCCGGTTGGAGATCGCGAACAGGATCGCGACGAGGGCCACGGGAATGGTGACGATCC
>CBIHQY010000183.1:0-1927 GCA_966212305.1 uncultured Azospirillum sp. | reverse complement strand
TCCAGCGAGCGGCGGGACAGCTGGCCATAGCTCGGCATCGACGGCACGGAGAACAGCACATGCCCTTCCGCCGCATAGGCGTTGCCGCGCTCGATCAGCGTGGCGATCAGCGCGATCATCTGGCCGATATGCTGGGTCGCCCGCGGCTCGATGGTCGGGCGCAACGCGTTCAGCGCGTCCATGTCGGCATGGAACAGGTCGGTGGTGCGCGCGGTCAGCGCGTCGATCGGCTCGCCGCTGTCCCGCGCCCGGTCGATGATCTTGTCGTCCACATCGGTGATGTTGCGGACATAGGTCACCGCCGGATAGAGCCGCGACAGCAGCCGGAACAGCAGGTCGAACACCACCACCGGCCGGGCGTTGCCGATGTGGGCGGTGTCGTAGACGGTCGGACCACAGACATACATGCCGACATGGTCCGGGCGAAGCGGCTCGAAGCGCTCCTTACGGCGGGTCAGCGTGTTGTAGAGGTCCAACGGCACGGTCCGAACTCCTGGAATGAGAGGGTTTCAGGCGGTTTCGCCGGCCAGTCGCCGGAGGCTGCGCGCCCGCCCGATCAGGGGTAGCAGGTTCTTCAATTCCGGTCCATGGTCGCGCCCGGTCAGCGCCCGGCGCAGAGGGAGGAACAACTCCTTGCCCTTGCGCCCCGTCGCCCCCTTCACCGCATTGGTCCAGGCACCCCAGGTGCCGAGGTCCCACGGCTCTTCCGGCAGCAGCGCCGCCGCCTGGGCTAGGAAGCCGGTATCCTCGACCACCGGCGTCACCGGCGCATGGGTCACCGCCCACCAGTCGCCTGCGTCGCTCAGCCGCGCCAGATTGGGGCGCACCGCCTCCCAGAAGGCGGAATCGGCGCCGGTCAGGCCCATTGCCTCCAGCCGGGCGGCCACAGCCTCGAACGGCGTCAGGTGCAGGATGCGGGCATTCAGCCGGCCCAACTCCTCCGGATCGAACTTCGGCGTGCCGCGGGCGATCTTCGACAGGTCGAACTCGGCAACCAATTCGTCCAGCGTCAGCCGCGCCTCGATCGGGTCGGAGGTGCCGAGCTTCGCAAGCAGGCTGTTCACCGCCATCGGCTCGATGCCGTCCTCGTCGCGCAGGCTGCCGACCGACAGGCTGCCCAGCCGCTTCGACAGCCCCTGCCCGCCGGCATCGGTCAGCAGCGGCAGATGGGCGAAGGTCGGCACCGCCGCCCCAAGAGCTTCGAATATCTGGATTTGCACCGCGGTGTTGGCGACATGGTCCTCGCCGCGGATGATGTGGGTGATGGCGAAATCGGCGTCGTCCACCACGCTGGTCAGGGTGTAGAGCGGCCGGCCATCCTCGCGGATCAGCACCGGGTCGCTCAGCGCCGTGCCCTCGAAATGCACCGGTCCGCGGACGAGGTCGGTCCATTCCACCGGAGTCGGGTTCAGCTTGAAGCGCCAATGGGCCTTGCGCCCCTCCCCTTCCAGCCGGGCGCGGTCCTCGTCGGTCAGGCGCAGCGCGGCGCGGTCGTAGATCGGCGGGCGTCCCTGCGACACCAGACTGGCGCGCTTGAGGTTCAGTTCCTCCGGCGTCTCGTAGCAGGGATAGAGCCGGCCGGCGGCCTTCAACGCGGCAGCCGCCTCGTCATAACGCGGATAGCGGTCGCTTTCGCGGGCGAAACGATCCCAGGTCAGGCCGAGCCACGTCAGATCGGCGGCGATGGCGTCGGCGAACTCCTGGGTGGAACGTTCCTCGTCGGTATCGTCCAGCCGGAACATGAAGGTCCCGCCGGTCTTGCGCGCGAACAGCCAGTTGATGAGCGCGAGGCGCACATTGCCGACATGGATGCGGCCGGTCGGGCTGGGGGCGAAACGGACGGCAGTGGACATGGCAGGACTCGGGTTGCAGACGGGACAGGCGGGCAGTCCTAGCACGGCCGGCGCGCCTTCCGAAAGCGGTCCGC
>CBIHQY010000182.1:0-1954 GCA_966212305.1 uncultured Azospirillum sp. | reverse complement strand
GTCCCGAACCATCGCAGCGGACCGTCGACATGGCTGATGCAAGCTTGGACCAGCCGGGCATGACCCGGACTAGCCCGGAGCGGCGCGAGGAGTCCGCAGCCGGTACCGCTGGCGGCGAAAAGGAAAGCGGCGGCGAAAGGCTGATGGATGGCATCCGCCTCGGCACGCTGGAAGTGCGGCTGGCCCGCTCCGCGGAGGAGATCGACTGGGCGCAGGCCTTGCGCTACCGCGTCTTCTACGAAGAGATGGCGGCGATCCCATCCCCCGAGATGCAGGCCAGGGGCCGCGATTTCGACGATTACGACGGCGTCGCCGACCATCTGCTGGTCATCGATCATGCCCGCGGCAATGGTCCCGACATGGTGGTCGGCACCTACCGCCTGATCCGCCGTCCCGCCGCCGAGAAGGTCGGCCGCTTCTATTCCAGCGACGAATACGACATCGGCCGCCTCGCCAGCTATCCCGGCGAGGTGCTGGAGCTTGGCCGGTCCTGTGTCGACGCCGGCTACCGCTCGCGCGGCAGCATGCAGCTGCTGTGGCAGGGCATCGCGGCCTATGTGTTCCAGCACGACATCGCCCTGATGTTCGGCTGCGCCAGCCTGCCCGGCACCGATCCGGACGCCATGGCGGAGCCGCTGTCCTACCTCTACCACAATCACCTGGCCCCGGCGGAACTGCGGGCGACGGCCTTGCCGGAACGCTTCGTGTCGCTGGACCGGATGGCGAAGGAGCGCATCGACCCGCGGCGGGCGCTGAACATCCTGCCGCCGCTGATCAAGGGCTATCTGCGGCTCGGCGGCTTCATCGGCGACGGTGCGGTCATCGATCACCAGTTCAACACCACCGACGTCTGCATCGTGGTGAAGACCGATCTGATCACCGACAAGTATTTCAAGCATTACGAACGTCGCAGCCGCGACATCCAAGCCGGCTGAGGCGACCATGACCCGCACCGCGCGCGCCCTGGGGTCGTCCGGCCGCGGCGCCCTGCGCCTGACGCTGTACCTGCTGTGGACGCTTCTGCTGATCCCGCTGCAGGCCCTGGCGGTGGCGCGCGGCTGGCGGCTATGCCGCACCCTGCCCCCCTTCTATCACCGCATTTGCGCCCGGCTGATGGGGCTGGACGTGGTGGTGCGTGGCCAGCGTGTCGTCGACGGGCCGGTGCTGTACGTGTCCAACCATTCCTCCTACCTGGACATCACGGTGCTGGGCTCGCAGATCCCCGGGTCCTTCGTCGCCAAGTCGGAAGTTGGAAGCTGGCCCTTCTTCGGACTGCTGGCCCGGCTTCAGCGCACGGTGTTCGTTGAGCGCAAGGCGCGCACCACCGTCGACAAGCAGCGTGACGACATCGGCAGCCGTCTGGATGCCGGCGACAGCCTGATCCTGTTCCCGGAGGGCACCTCCAGCGACGGCAACCGCACGCTGCCCTTCAAAACCGCCCTGTTCGCCGTCGCCGCCCGCCGCATCGACGACCGTCCGCTGACCGTCCAGCCGGTCAGCATCGCCGCCACCCGGCTGGACGGCATCCCGATGGGCTTCGCCTTCCGTCCCTTCTATGCGTGGTACGGCGACATGGATCTGGCGCCGCATCTGTGGCAGGCCTTTCGCCTGGGCGGCATGACGGTGGAGGTGGAGTTCCACCCACCGGTGACCATCGATGGCTTCAGCAGCCGAAAGGCGTTGGCCGAGCATTGCCACCGCGTGATCGCCGACGGCGTCGCCCGCGCCATTTCCGGCCGTCCCGACGGGCCGTCACCGGCGAAGCACGCCGCCGTCCCGGCCGCCGCCGATGCCGCCGCCGGTGTCGCCAAGCCCGCGCCAGCAGTGGTCGATCCTGCTCCCGGGAGTGCTTGAATCCGCTCTTGTATCCGCCGCGGCAGTCGCCTATAAACAGCGGGCGCGCGGGTGTAGCTCAATGGTAGAGCAGAAGCTTCCCAAGCTTACGACGAGGGTT
>CBIHQY010000181.1:0-2058 GCA_966212305.1 uncultured Azospirillum sp. | reverse complement strand
GTGGCGGCGGGTGATGTCGCGGGCGCCGACCGACAGCATGACGATGGCGCCGCTCTCGTCGCGGATCGGCACCTGCGACACCTCCCACCAGCGGGTGACGCCGTTGTGGGTGTGCTGCTCCTCGAAGCGGGTGGGGGCGCCGGCGTCGAGGCAGGATTGCAGGTCGGCCATCACCTTGGCGGCGAGGTCCGGCGGCAGCAGGCGGTCGAGCGGCTGGCCCTCCGCTTGCGCGGCGCGGTCGCCCATCAGGCGCTGGGCGGCGGCGTTGGCGCAGTGAAGGGTGAAGCCGCCGTCGGCGTTGACGCGCAGGACGGCGAGGCTGTCGGCGGAGCTGTCGAAGACGGCGCGGAACAGGGCGGCGCTCTCGTCCAGCGCGCCTTCGTCGGCGACGCGGCGGTGCTCCCGCGCCAGCATGGTGCCGAGCAGGCCGATGCCTAGCGCGGTGAAGGCGACCAGCGGCAGCGCCGCCTCCTCCATCACCCGCATGGCGAGGTCGAGGTCGGGCAGCAGCAGGAAGGCCAGCAGGGTCAGCGGCGTGATCGCCAGCCCGAACAGCGACAGCGGGCCGAAGCCGAAGGCGCCTTTTCCGCCACCGCCCTGCCCGGCGGCTCGGCGCTCCATCGGACGGGCCAGCAGCGGCGCCACCAGCGCGGTCAACAGGATGCCGGCGACGCCGGTCAGCGCGCCGACGCCGCCCAGCCACAGCCGCACCGCGCCGGCGATGGCGGCCGACAGCAGCGCCGCCGGCAGGCCGGCGAACAGACCGGCCAGCCCGATCATCACGTTGCGCAGGTCGATCAGGACGCCGCCCGCCACCGGATAGGCGTCCAGCATGGAAATGGCGGCGGCGACGCCGAACAGCAGGCCGGACAGCAGGGCGAAGGGCCGGCGGCGGGCGCCGAACCGGCGCAGCACATGGCGGTAGGCCAGCAGGACCAGCGCCAGCAGGCCGACGCCATGCGTCAGGGCGATGATGATGCCTGTTCCCATTGTTCCGCCCTCCCCCAAGCGGTGATCCCGACCCCACGCCCCGAAGCCCGACGCGAACTTTTACACAGGCAATCAAACAAGAAGAAGAAACGATTCGAAACAGCCATACCGCCTATTTTCATACTACTACCCTTGATGGCGGCTTGACCGCCGGCGTTACGTGCCTGTCGAGTTTGCCCGGCGGTTCGGCTAGGATGGCGCGGCGCGTTGTTCATGGTCGTCTTGTTCTCGGTGGCTTCGGCATGTTCTTGAAGATCCTCTCACGGAGCCTGGTCGCCCGAACGACGGCATCCGCGGTGTTGCTGGTGTCGGTGCTGGTCGCCGTGCCGATGATCGTGCTGATCCAGGCCGATGTGCGGAACACCCGGGCCGAGCTGGCCATCCGGGCGGAAATGGCGACCCGCATCGTGCTGGAAGACGTGACGAACGCGCTGTGGGACCTCGACCCCGAAGAAGCGGCGACGGCGCTGAGCCCGCTGCGCTCGATCGACAGCTTCGCCGAGGCGGTGATCCTGGGCACGCATGGCGAGCGTTTCGTCACCTACCGCAAGCCGGGCACCACCATCGGCGCGGAGGATGCCGCCACGGTGGCGGCGGTGCCGCTGATCCACCAGGACCGCAGCGGCGGCGCCCGCAGCATCGGCACCCTGCTGGTCAGGCTGGACACCGGGCCGACCGACGACGCCATCCGCCACCATGTGCTGGTGCTGGGCGGGGTCGGCATCGCCGCGCTTCTGCTGGTGGTGCTGGGCGTGATCTGGGCGACGCGCGGCATGACGCTGCCCATCGCCGGCATGACCCGCGCCATGGACGATCTGGCGGCCGGCGACGTGACGGTGACCGTGCCGGTGCGCCACCGCGACGACGAGATCGGCCGCATGGCCAGGGCGCTCGGCACCTTCCGCCAGAACGCCATCGACCTGCGCGCCGCCAAGGAGCGGGCCGAGCAGGCGGTCGCGTCGAAGGCCAAGTTCATGGCCGCCGCCAGCCACGACCTGCGCCAGCCGGCCCAATCGCTGCTGATGCTGACCGCCATGCTGCGCGCCACCGCCCCCAACCCGAAGGTGG
>CBIHQY010000180.1:0-2188 GCA_966212305.1 uncultured Azospirillum sp. | reverse complement strand
CGGCGCCGGGGACGCCGAAGCAGACGTCGATGCCCTCCCGCTCCAGCACCCGCACCGCCGCTTCCGCCGCCGTCATTCTCGCCATCGCTCGACTCCTCACCAAACGCGATTGTTCCTGAGGACAGCTAAGCGCGCGGATGGTGGGTGCGGCAAATCAATGGGTTGCCTTTTCCACAGGCTGGAAAGCGGCGCGAACGGGGAAGAGCGCGTCAGCTGCCACGATATGTGGAATAGGCCCAGGGCGAAACCAGCAGCGGCACATGGTAATGCTGGGTGGCGTCCTTGATGCCGAAGCGCAGTGGCACCTCGTCGATGAAGTCCGGGCCATCACCGGAGATGACGCCGATGCGGCGGAAATATTCGCCGGCCATGAACAGCAATTCATAGCGTCCGGGTTTGAAATCCTCGCCCTGTAGCGCCGGGGCATCGAGCCGACCGTCGGCGTTCGTTGTGAACTCGCCAAGGACGGTGCCGGTATCCAGCGCCGTCAGGCGGATGCGCATGCCCGGCGCGGGACGCCCCGCGGCGATGTCGAGGACGTGGGTGGTCAGGCGGCCCATGGCTGTGCGGTCTCCCGGACGATGCATCTTTGGATGCCGCAGCTTAAGCCCAACCACCCTGCCCTGCCCACCCTCCGAAATCCGGAAACTGTCTTCATCCCCGCGCCCAATCCACCGATTGAACCCCCTGCCGCCAATGGCTTAGCGTAGTCCCCGCTTCGACCGCAGCGAGCGAGACGACGATGACCGACACCGCCCAACCCCAGGGCTATCCCCGCGACATGATCGGCTATGGCGCCAGCCCGCCGCAGGCCAACTGGCCGGGCGGCGCCCGGGTGGCGGTGCAGTTCGTCATCAATTACGAAGAAGGCGGCGAGAACTGCGTCCTGCACGGCGACGCCGCGTCGGAGGCCTTCCTGTCGGAAATCGTCGGCGCCCAGCCGATCCCCGGCGCCCGCCACATGAACATGGAGTCGATCTACGAATACGGTTCCCGCGCCGGCTTCTGGCGGCTGCACCGCCTGTTCACCGAGCGCAACCTGCCGGTGACCGTCTACGGCGTCGCCATGGCGCTGGAGCGCAATCCCGACGTGGTCGCCGCGATGAAGGCCGCCGGTTGGGAGATCGCCACCCATGGCTGGCGCTGGATCGACTATCAGCATCTGCCGCCCGAGGTGGAGCGCGACCACATGCTGCGCGCCATCGAGGTCCACACCCGCGTCACCGGCGAACGCCCGCTCGGCTGGTATCTCGGGCGCTGCAGCCCCAACACCTGGCGGCTGGTCGCCGAGGAGGGCGGCTTCGTCTACAACGCCGACTCCTACGCCGATGACCTGCCCTATTGGGACGACAGCCATGGCCGGCCGCAGTTGATCGTGCCCTACACACTCGACGCCAACGACATGCGCTTCGCGACGAACCAGGGCTTCAACAGCGGCGACCAGTTCTTCGCCTACCTGAAGGACAGCTTCGACACCCTCTATGCGGAGGGGGAGACGGCACCGAAGATGATGTCGGTCGGCCTGCATTGCCGGCTGGTCGGCCGGCCCGGCCGCGCGGCGGCGCTGGCGCGCTTCCTCGACTATGTGCGCAGCCATGACAAGGTCTGGGTGGCGACGCGGCTCGACATCGCCCGCCACTGGATCGGCGAACACCCCTACACCGCGAAGTGAGGCCCCCGATGCCCTACAGTCTCGATGATCTGAACCGGATGGACCGCGCCGCCTTCGTCGCGGCGCTGGGTGCGGTGTTCGAGGACAGCCCCTGGGTGGCCGAGGCCGCCTGGGACAAGCGCCCCTTCGCCGATGCCGCCGGCCTGCGTGCGGCGATGACCGACATCGTGCGTACTGCGGGACCGGAGCGGCAGCGCACGCTGATCCTGTCCCACCCGGACCTCGCCGATCGCGCCAGCCGCCCCGCCAACCTGACCGCCTTTTCGCAGACCGAACAGGCGAAAGCGGGCTTGAACGAACTTACGGAGGCGGAGGCGCGGGAACAGCGCGACCTGAACCGCGCCTATCGCGAGCGCTTCGGTTTCCCTTTCATCATGGCGGTGCGCTTCAGCAGCAAGCAGGAAATCCTGGCGGCGATGCGCGAGCGCGTGGCGAATGACCCGGATGTGGAGTTCGGCCGGGCGCTGGAGGAGATTTACAAGATCGCAGGGTTCCGGCTGGACGATCTGGTGGTGG
>CBIHQY010000179.1:0-2228 GCA_966212305.1 uncultured Azospirillum sp. | reverse complement strand
CGGCGAAGAAGGTCGCCGAGTCGATCGACGCCTACAAGTTCAACGAGGCCGCCGGTGCCGCCTACCAGTTCACCTGGGGCACCTTCTGCGACTGGTACATGGAGTTCACCAAGCCGATCCTGGCCGGCACGGATGAGGCTGCGAAGGCGGAAACGCGGGCGACCACCGCGTGGGTCCTCGACCAGATCCTGCACATCCTGCACCCGCTGATGCCCTTCATCACCGAAGAGCTGTGGGAGCAGCTGTCACCGGCCCGTGCCAACCGCCTGATCTCGGCGGAATGGCCGGACTTCGCCGCCGACGTCATCGATCCGGCGTCCCGCGACGAGATGGACTGGGTGGTGCGGCTGATCTCCTCGGTCCGCTCCATGCGGTCGGAGATGAACGTCCCGCCGGCCGCGCAGATCGAGCTGAAGCTGAAGGATCCGAACGCGGTCAGCCTGAAGCGGCTGGACACCCATCGCGACCTGATCCTGCGCATGGCCCGCCTGTCGAGCGTGGAGCCGCTGCAGGGCGATGTGCCGAAGAGCAGCGTTCAGGCGGTGCTGGACGAGACCACGCTGGTGCTGCCGCTGGAAGGCATCGTCGATCTCGACAAGGAGAAGGCGCGCCTGTCCAAGGAGATCGACAAACTGGCGGGGGAGATCAAGAAGATCGACGCCAAGCTGTCGAACGAGCAGTTCGTCGCCAAGGCTCCGGAAGAAGTGATCGAGGAGCAGCGCGACCGCCGCGAGGCCGCCGATCAGGCCCGCGACAAGCTGCAGAAGGCGCTGGAGATGCTGGCTGGGTGAGTTTGTGGGGGGCGGACATTTGCCCCCACCCTAACCCTCCCCGCACTCGGCCGGCCGAAGGCCGGTCCGATCGCGGGGGAGGGGATTGGTGCTTATGTGGCATAGCGACGGCAGTCCCTCCCCCGCCCAGCTCTCGCACAAAGCTGCGCTTTGTGCTGACGCGGCAGGCGGACCGTAGGTCCGCTGAGAGCGGGGGAGGTTAGGTGGGGGTCTAACGGCCCCGTATACGGCGACCTCCGCCTGTTACAGCGTAAAGATCGCCAGCAGCACCAGCACCGCGATAACTCCGGCGATGCTGAGCTTCATGAATTTGGTGAAGGCGATCCAGTTCGCCTGATGGGAACGGATGGTCTCTTCACTGACCGGGTTCGGACTGACGGCCGCCATATCGATCAACCCTCCAACAGTTTCTTTTGCCCGCAATTTTTGACGCGGACGCACGGAAACGCAACAGATTCCGAGCGGAACCGTCAACTATACCGGAAGAGGGATGATCGGAAGGAAGAGCGCGCCTAGAGCGGCGGGTTCACCACGGCCGCAAGCTCCGGAACCGGGCCGTCGATCCGCACCAGATCGCCATCGACTCGGGCGCGGCCCTCGGCGATCAGACGGACGGCATGCGGATAGAGGCAATGTTCCGATTCCAGCACACGGTCGGCCAGATTGTGGGCATCGTCACCGGGCAGGACCGGCACGGCGGCCTGGGCGACGATCGGGCCTTCGTCCATCTCCGGCCGCACATAATGCACGGTGCAGCCATGGAAACGGACGCCGGTGTCCAGCGCCCGCTGATGGGTGTCCAGCCCCTTGAAGGAGGGCAGCAGCGACGGGTGGATGTTGATGAGCGCGTTGTGCCATTGCCCGACGAACCAGGGCGACAGCAGGCGCATGAATCCGGCAAGGCAGACCAGTTCGACGCCCGACTCGCGCAGGGTGGCGTCCATCGCCGCCTCGAAAGCCGGCTTGTCGCCGGGATAGTCGCGGTGGCTGACCACCGCGGTGGCGATGCCGGCCTTGGCCGCCCGCTCCAGTCCGAAGGCGTCGGCCTTGTTGGACAGGACCAGCGCGATCTCGGCCGGGAAATCGGGCGCGGCGCAGGCGTCGATCAACGCCTGCAGATTGCTGCCGCGCCCCGAGATCAGGACGCCGAGCTTCAACTTGCTCATCACCAAGGATCCTTAGGCGTCCCTTACGCGGTCCAGGCCGCGTCCATGCCATTGACGGTCACGCGGGCGTCGCCGTCCTTCAGCGCGGTGACGGTGCCGACGGTGTAGACCGTCTCGCCGCCCTCGCGAAGGATGTCGACGGCCTCCTGCGCCTTGTCGGCGGGAACCACGACGACCATGCCGAGGCCGACGTTGAAGGTGCGCGCCATCTCGTAGGGAGCGATGCCGCCGGTCTTCATCAGCCAGGAGAAGACGGGGGGCAGGGTCCAGG
>CBIHQY010000178.1:0-2259 GCA_966212305.1 uncultured Azospirillum sp. | reverse complement strand
CGGTGGCGTCCTGGCCCTGGCTGTTCGCGGTCAATGTGCCGCTGGGGCTGGCGGCGCTGGCGGTGGCGGCGCGGGCGATGCCGGCGTCCAACCCGGCCGGGCACCGCTTCGACTGGCTGAGCGCCGCGCTGAACGCCGCCACGCTCGGCCTGCTGATCGTCGGCTTCAAGGGGGTGGACGGCAGTCAGCCTTATTGGCTGGTCGGGGTGGAACTGGCGGCGGCGCTGACGCTCGGCACGACGCTGGTGCGGCGCGAGCTGGCCCAGGCCGCACCGCTGCTGCCGGTGGATTTGCTGCGCCGGCCGGTCTTCGCCCTGTCGGTGGTGACGTCGATCTGCTCCTTCGCGGCGCAGAACATCGTCTTCGTCGCCATGCCCTTCTTCTTCGAGGACGTGCTGCACCGGTCGCTGGCCGAATCCGGACTGCTGATGACGCCCTGGCCGCTGACGGTGGCGCTGGTGGCCCCGATCTCCGGCCGGCTGGCCGATCGCTATGAGCCGACGCGGCTGGCGGCGGTGGGGCTGGCGCTGTTCGCCTCCGGTCTTGCCCTGATGGCGCTGCTGCCGCCCGACCCATCGACGCTGGATATGGTCTGGCGGATGGCGCTGGCCGGCTTCGGCTTCGGCCTGTTCCAGACCCCGAACAACAAGGTGCTGGTCAGCAGTGCGCCCAAGGAGCGCAGCGGCGGCGCCAGCGGCATCCAGGCGACCGGCCGCCTGCTGGGCCAGACGCTGGGCGCCGCCACGGTCGGTCTGGTCTTCACCGCCATCGGCAAGGCGGATGGCAGCGTCGTGGTGCTGTGGCTGGGCGCCGGGCTGTGCCTCGTCGCCTGCCTGACCGGCATCTTCCGCCGCCGCCCGGCCGCCTGACGGGGTTACTGGTTGTTCGGCTGGCCTTCTTCAGGCTGCTGGCTTTCTGGCCGGGTCAGCGTCGGCTCGTCGCCATAGCTGAAGGTCGGCGCCTTGGCGAAATCCGCCTGCCCGATGTTCAGCATCGGTCCCACCGGACCATTGCCCAACATGCCGGCCGGCAGCGCCACCAG
Organism: uncultured Azospirillum sp.; assembly: GCA_966212305.1. Lineage (GTDB taxonomy): Bacteria > Pseudomonadota > Alphaproteobacteria > Azospirillales > Azospirillaceae > Azospirillum. Next base: position 1,217 of record CBIHQY010000178.1, on the reverse strand, counting down.
CTTCTCGCCCAGCCCCAGCACCTCGTTCGGCGCAACGACGATGCGATCCACCCGGTCGCCGGTCTGGTCCATGGTGAAGTCGAGGATGCGGCCGGCCGGCTGGCCGTCATTGGTGCGCAGCTCCGTCCCCACCATCGCCCGCGCCTGATCGGGGTTGAGCGCGGCCGGCGGCAGGGCCGCCACCGGCGGCGACGCTTGCCCCGATCCCACCGGCGGAGCGGGGTTCTGCACCTCGCGCGAAGGAGCCTCGCCGCTGACCCCCGGCGGGGAGGTGATCGCTCCGGTGGCCGGCTGATCGTCCGGCCGCGGCGCGGTCATCAGCGGCGGCGAGGCGGTGGCGCCCGGTGCCGGCGTGGTCTGGGCAATGGCGGTGCCGGTCAGCAGCAGCGCTGCGGCCGGCAGGAGCAACAGGGGGCGGAGCATAAGGGTGACCCTTCCGTTCGGATTCGGTATCGCCCTGGTTAACAGCGCAAAGTGCCTCCGGGTTGCCGAGGGGGTTTCTCTGAACGCCTCCCTCTCCCGGGGCGGGAGAGGGCAATGATCGCCCAACCCGTCACTTCCCGCGCCCGGTCTTGTCCTGCAGCGCGTCGATCCGCTTGGACGCTTCCGCCTTGCTCAGGCCGTCGTCGAAGGACTCGCCGGCCTCCTCGCTCAGCGTCTTCAGGTAGGACGCCTGGGCGCCGGTCATCGGCTCGTCGCCGGTGGTCCAGTCGTCGGGGTTCTTGTCGCGGTTGGAGTGGTCCTCGCCGGTCTTCGGGTTCTCGTGTTCGGAATGGGTCCGGCGGTCGTCGGTGTGCTTGCTGGTCATGATCCGTGCCTCATGAAAAGGAACGTATCAAGAACATGCCTGAAGGCGGGAAGTTCCCGCCCTCACCGAAAAATCGTCAGCCGCCGTTGCCGCGCAGCAGGAAGACGCCCTGTTCGCCCAGCAGGTTGGCGAGGCCGGAATGAGCATGGCTGGTCACCCGGCCGGCGCGGTCGATGATGCGGGTCTGCTCGATGGTGATGCCCATCTCTTCCGTCAGGACGACGAAGTCGCGCAGCGTGCAGAAGTGGATGTTGGGCGTTTCCCACCACTGGTAGCCCAGCTTTTCCGTCACCGGCATGCGGCCGGTCAGCATCAGCTGCAACCGCACCCGCCAATAGCCGAAATTGGGGACCGACACGATGGCGCGGCGGCCGATGCGGCACATCATCTGCAACACGTCGCGCGGCTG
>CBIHQY010000177.1:0-2391 GCA_966212305.1 uncultured Azospirillum sp. | reverse complement strand
GGGAGGAGTTCCACCAGATCGGCAACCCGGAGCGCAACCGCGACAACGGCATCGGCCTGGGGCTGTCGATCGTCCAGCGGCTGGCCACCGTGCTGGATCACCCGGTCAAGGTGCGCTCCACGCCGGGAAAAGGCTCGGTCTTCTCCGTCACCGTGCCGCTGGCGCCGGTGGAGCCTGTCCTGTCCCCCGCGCCGGCTCCGGCTTCCGCCCTTGCCCCCGCTCCGGTCCCTGCCCCGGCTGCCGCCAATGGCGCGGCGGTCGCGACGCTGGCCGATGCGCCGGCGAAGGATGGCGAGATCGCGATCCTGGTGATCGACGACGACCAGTTCGTGCTGTCCGCCATTTCGATGTTCCTCACCACGGCGGGGCATCGCGTCGTCGGCGCCTCCACGGTCGCGCAAGGCCTGCGCGCGGTGGAGGACGGCACCGTCCGGCCCGACGCGGTGATCGCCGATTACCACCTGTCGGCCACCGAGAACGGCCTGGATTTCATCGAGACGGTGTGGCGGCGGCTGGGCCTGCGCATTCCGGCGGTGCTGATCTCCGGACGGCTGGACGGCGCGGTGGCGGCGCGCGCGGCGGAGATGGGCGTCACCGTCGCCGCCAAACCGATCATGCCGGACCGGCTGTCGGCCCTGGTGGAGCAGATGACGGCCGGGCGGCCGGCGGCAGCGCTTCCGCTCGACACCGCCACTCCGCATAAGACCCTGAGCGAATGACGGCATCGGCCGGGAGCCGGATGTTTAGTACCAAAATTATCTCACATAACCCACTGTGCTGTGGCACAACAATCGGGCGGTTCCCATGGACAGGCCTGCAACCCTGTCCATGGGCGGAACAAGAAGCAATCTCGGAGGATTCCATGCGCGGCGCCACCACGACCGACATCACCCGTGCCCGTGACATCATCGCCAGCTTCGACTTCGGCTATGTCGTCGACCGCGCCGTCGCCGCAGGCATGACCCGCCGCACGTCCGACATCGCCCTGGCCCAGTTGAAGGACTTCCTGCTGGCCTGCGCCGAGCATCCGGATCGCGACATCGTTCCGCAATCGGCCGCCTGCGACGATCTGTGGCACGAGTTCATCGTCGCCGACACCCGCGCCTATTTCCGCTTCTGCGAAGCGGTCTATGGCGAATACCTGCACCACAACGGCGTCGCCGTTCCGGCCGAGCGCATGGCCGCCGCCCGCACCGACAGCGCCCGCCTGTTCGCCGGCGCCGATTGCCTGCGGGAAGCGACGACGGCGGATTGCCTGCGGGAGGCTGCGCAAGCCGACTGCCTGCGTGAGGCGAAGACCGCCGACTGCCTCCGTGAAGCGGCGAAGGCCGACTGCCTCCGTGAGGCGAAGAGTGCGGATTGCCTGCGTGAAGCGGCGAAAGCCGACTGTCTCCGCGAAGCCGCGAAGGCCGACTGCCTGCGTGAGGCCAAGCCGGCCGACTGTCTCCGCGAAGCACGGTCGCAGGGCGCCGCCTGACCTGCCAGAGACTTCAGAAAAAAGCCCCTGTCCGGCAGCGGACAGGGGCTTTTTTCATGCGGTCACCCTGCCCTGCCCCGCGCCGGCTCAGCCGAAGTTCAGGCCGCCGAACGGGGTGATGAAATTCTCGGTCAGCACATTGCCGCGCAGCGCGACATAGTCCGGCACCACCAGCGGAATCACCGGCAGGTCGTCCATCACCAGGCGTTCGGCATCCTTGTAGACCTCGGCACGGCGGCCGGGATCGGGAATGGCCATCGCCTGTTCGATCAGAGCATCGAACCGCGCATTCGACCAGCCGACCGGGTTGAAGCGGCTGCGGCTGCTGAACAGCTCATCGAGGAAATTCATCGGGTCGGGGTAGGTGGCGGTCCAGCCGAACAGGAAGGAATCATAGTCGCGGCGGCGGGACCGCGAAATGAACTCCTGGCGCGGAGAGACCACCAGCTTCGCCGGAATGCCGGCGTTGTTCCATTGCGAGACGTAATAGACGAACTCCCGCCGGTATTCCGGAATGACCGCGACCTGGAAGGGATCGATGCCACGGCCGTCCGGATATCCAGCCTCCTCCAGCAGTTGCTTCGCCAGCATCGGATGGTAGGCCAGCGGCTCCAGCTTTTCGTTCGACAGCAGCGCCGGGGGGACGATGCCGTTGTGGACGGTGGCCACCCCGCGGAAGAAGCGCTCCGCCATCGCGGTGCGGTCGATCAGCAGCGACATCGCCCGGCGCACCCGCAGATCGGCGAAGGCCTTCACCCGGCGGGGATCGAGCGCGACCACGCGCATCTGCATGCGCGGCACATTCGACAGCCAGCGCTTGAAGCCGGGATCGTCCATCACCCCGCGCAGCGCGTCGGTGTCGACGAAGGTGAAGTCGATCTGGCTGTCGTTGAACAGCGTGATGCCGTCATTGC
>CBIHQY010000176.1:0-2392 GCA_966212305.1 uncultured Azospirillum sp. | reverse complement strand
CGGAGTATTTCTGCATCCCGCCCAACCGGGTGGTCGAGCTGGGCATGCAGCTGGAAATTTAGGGCAGAGTCTGCCGGCCAGATTTGCCGATGGCCGCGGCGGACGGGGGCAGTTTCTGCCGCCCCCGCCCGAAGGCCGCTCGCCTCATGCCGCTACCGGACGGTCTTCACCAGACGGCCGCTACCAGACAATAGACACCGGCGGTTTGTAGGCGGAAGCGGCGAACATCTGCCGCACCGCCAGTTCCAGCTTGATCTGCGCCTCCGACTTCTTGACGAAGGACAGATCGATGCCGCCCAAGGACTTCACCACGCAGCCGGAGTGGCTGAGATTGCGGAGCGCCGCCTGGGACGCCTGCTGTTTTTCCTCGGGAATCGCGGTGATGGTGGCCGATCCCTCCTTCGGCCGGACGACATAGAGGTCGAATTTCGGCATGGGCACTCTCCGTTCTGACGAAACGTCGGGTGCCCCACCGCAAAGGCCGGGCCAACTTCTGCAAAAAGGTCAGCGCCGGACCATCAGCGCCGGACCATGGGTGCCAGATCCTTGCGGATGCCGGCATCGAGGCGGGCGTTCAGGTCCTCCATCATCCGGCGGGTGATGTCGAGGAAGGTGGCCTCGCGGTCGGCCAGCGAGATGTTCTCCGCCACGGTGGTGGAGTGGGTGACGGTGGAGCGGGTCACGCCGCGGAAGCCGCCATTGCCGGTGTCCGGCACCTCGCCGGCGATCTCGATTTCGATCCGCCCGTCATAGCGCTGGGCCTGGTCGTTGGTGAAATAGCCGGTGATGCCCTTCTTGGTGGGCAGAGGCACTTCGACGATGCTGGCGTCGCGGATGGTGACGCGCACGCGCCCCGGCCCGCCGGCCGCCTGCAGCCGCTCCGCCGCCCAGCGCCGCACCGCCTCGGCCGGCGGAACGGCGGAGCGGTTCTCCACATGCTTGGCCCCCGTCGGCCGGTAGGCATCGACCACGTCGATGGTGCCGGCGTTCAGCACGATCGGCCCGAAATTGGAGAAATCGACCGGCCGCGGCGCCGGCCGCGGCGGCGCGCTCTGGCAGGCGGCGAGCAGGAGGGTGGCCATTCCGGCGGTGAGGACAAAGCGGCGCGACAGCATGGGGACTCCGGTTCTTGGGCTGCGTTCGGCAACCTGGGTATCTGAACAAAGGAAAGGGGCGCGGCGCGGACGCCGCGCCCCTATGAACGCGCTGATGTCTGACCCTATTCCCCGTCAGGAGGCCGGGCCATACACGCGGTCGAGGTCCGCGTCGGTGAAGTGGTAGTCGGTCGAGCAGAACTGGCAGGTCACCTCGACCCGGCCGTCGTCGATCTTCAGTTCCTGCACCTCTACGCGGGGCAGGCTGCGCAGCATGTTCTCCACCCGCTCGCGCGAGCAGCGGCAGCCGAAGCGCAGCGCATGGCCCTCGTAGATCCGCACGCCGTCCTCGTGGAACAGGCGATAGAGCAGGTCGGACGCGGCGAGGTCGGTCGACAGCAGCTCGTCGCCGGTGACGCTGGCCATCAGCACCATGGCGCGGCGCCAGTCGTCTTCCTTGTCGGACGCGACCAGACCCTGCTCCTGCGGCAGCCGCTGGATCATGATGCCGCCGGTGCGCCACTGGCCCGGCGTGCCGTCCGGCTTCACTTCGCGGTCGACCGAGACGGTCAGGCCGGTGTCGATCTGCTCGGACTGGCGGAAGTAATGCTGGACGCAGTCGGTCAGCGTCTTGCCGTACAGCTCGACGATGCCCTGGTAGCGGTCGGTGTCCTGACCCTGGTCCACCGTGAAGGCGATGTAACCCTTGCCGAGCAGGGCCGCGGCCGGGGCGATATCGACGTCCCGCTCAGCCTTGGCCAGCGCTTCCGGATCGAATTGGGCATAGGCGCGCACGTCGCCGACCGAGGTGACGTCGGCCACCATCAGGCGGATCGGCCCGTCGCCCTTGGTCTGGAGCGTGAAGATGCCCTCGTACTTCAGCATGCTGGCGAGCAGCACGGCCAGCGTCGCCGTCTCCGCCAGGAAACGGGCGACGGTGGGCGGATAGTCGTGGCGGGTCAGGATCTCGTCGATCGCCGGCCCCAGCTTGACGACGCGGCCGCGCAGGCGCGACGCCTCGATCTGGAACGGCAGGACGAAATCATCGGTGAGCGGGCGGACGGACGGATCGTCCATAGGGCGGATTCCTTAAGACAGAGACCGGTTATGCAGGCGTAGGGCCGAAGATCGGGGTGCGGAGAGAGTGAATCAAGGCCGGCAGGGCACCCATGCGAGTTTGGCCCTCTCCCGGCGGCGGGAGAGGGCCAAATCGAAGCGCAGAGTGCAGGGATCAGGTGCTGAGCGTCAGTCCAGAACGCCCATGCACCAGCCGAGGATGGCCTTCTGGGCGTGCAGGC
>CBIHQY010000175.1:0-2557 GCA_966212305.1 uncultured Azospirillum sp. | reverse complement strand
CAGAAGCCTCTCTACATCCTGGTCCATCCCGAGGACAACGTCGCCATCGTGGTGAATTCCGGCGGGTTGCCGCCGGGGACGGAGTTTGAGTGCGGGCTGGTCCTGACCGACTTCGTGCCGCAGGGCCACAAGGTGGCGCTGGCCGATCTGGACGAGGGGGCGTCGATCGTCCGCTACGGGCAGGTGATCGGCACCGCCGCCCGGCCGATCCGCCGCGGCGCCTGGATCGAGGAATCGCTGGTCCGTCTGCCGGACGCGCCGGATCTGGACACGCTGCCGCTGGCGACCGCCGTGCCGCCGGATGCGCCGGCGCTGGACGGCTACACCTTCCAGGGCTACCGCAATCCGGACGGGACGGTCGGCACCAAGAATGTGCTGGGCATCAGCATCAGCGTGCAGTGTGTGGCCGGGGTGATGGATTTCGCCATCGACCGCATCAAGAAGGAGCTGCTGCCCAAGTACCCCAACGTCGATGACGTGGTGGCGCTTAACCACACCTATGGCTGCGGCGTGGCGATCAACGCGCCGGGGGCGGTGGTGCCGATCCGCACGCTGCAGAACCTCGCCCGCAACCCCAATCTGGGCGGGGCGGTGATGGTGGTCGGGCTGGGCTGCGAGAAGCTTCAGCCGGAACGGCTGCTGCCGGCCGGGGTGGAGTCGAGCATCGTCACGCTGCAGGACGAACGCCACCAGGGCTTCGGCGACATGGTCGCCTCCATCCTGGAGATGGCCGACCGCCGGCTGGCCCAGCTGAACGAGCGGCGGCGCGAGACCTGCCCGGCGTCCGACCTCGTCGTCGGGCTGCAATGCGGCGGCAGCGACGCCTTTTCCGGCGTGACCGCCAATCCGGCGCTGGGCTATGCCGCCGATCTGCTGGTGCGGGCCGGGGCGACGGTGATGTTCTCCGAAGTGACGGAGGTGCGCGACGCCATCCACCTGCTGACCCCGCGCGCCGTCGACGAGGAGACCGGCCGGGCGCTGATCCGCGAGATGCGCTGGTACGACGATTACCTGCAGGTCGGGTCGGCCGACCGCAGCGCCAACCCGACCCCCGGCAACAAGAAGGGCGGCCTCGCCAACGTGGTGGAAAAGGCGCTGGGCTCCATCGCCAAGTCGGGCACCAGCCCGATCGTCGGCGTGCTGTCGCCGGGCGAGCGGGCGACGCGCAAGGGGCTGCTCTATGCCGCCACGCCGGCCAGCGACTTCATCTGCGGCACGCTGCAACTGGCGTCGGGCTGCAACATCGAAGTCTTCACCACCGGCCGCGGCACGCCCTATGGCCTTGCCATGGCGCCGGTCATCAAGGTGGCGACGCGGACGGAGCTGGCGTCGCGCTGGCACGACCTGATCGACGTCGACGCCGGCCGCATCGCCACCGGCGAGGCCAGCATCGAGGATGTGGGTTGGGAGCTGTTCCGCCTGATCCTGGAGGTGGCGAGCGGCAGCAAGCAGACCTGGGCCGACCATTGGGGCCTGCGCAACGCGCTGACCCTGTTCAACCCGGCGCCGGTCACCTGATTTGGTCTGATCGGAGGCTGGGTCTTCAGTCCCCCGCCGCGAAGATGACCGGAGCAACCGGCGCCCGCGGCGGGTGGACATTCACATGGGATAGGGAGGAAATCATGGGACGCCGTTACGGCATCGCGCTGGCGATGCTGCTGTCTTCCGCTGCCTTCATCGCAGCCGTGCCGGCGCAAGCCGACAGCTTCGCTTATGTATCCAACGCCGCCAGCAACGACATCAGCGTCTTCCGGCTGGACGGCAACAGCGGGGTCATGACCCCGATGGGGACGGTGCCCTTCGTCGGGGTGGAAAAGGCCGGTTCCTCCACCCCCCTGGCGGTCAGCCCGGACCGGCGATTCCTCTATGCCGGCGTGCGCTCGCAGCCCTATCAGGTGCAGGTCTTCGCCATCGACGCGGCGACCGGAAAACTGAGCCATCTCGGCAGCGGCCCGCTGGCCGACAGCATGGCGAACATCGTCACCGACCACAGCGGCAAGTATCTGCTGAGCGCGTCCTATGGCGGCGACAAGGTGGCGGTGAACCCGATCGGGCCGGACGGCAAGGTGGGCGCGCCGCAGCAGGTGGTCGCGACCGGCAAGAACGCCCATTCGATCCAGCCGTCGCCCGACAACCGTTTCGCCTTCGCCACCAATCTGGGGTCCGACCGGCTGGTGCAGTTCCGCTTCGACGCGGCCACCGGGCGGTTGAGCGAGAACGACCCGCCGTCGGTGACGCTGCCGCCGAAGTCGGGACCGCGCCACATCGTCTTCCATCCCGACGCCCGCCATCTCTATCTGGTGGACGAGCTGGACGCCGCCGTCGCCGTGTTTGCCTATGACCCGGCGACCGGCACGCTGACGGAGAGGCAGCGCCTGCCCTCGCTGCCGGCCGATTTCAAAGGGGAACCCTGGGCGGCGGACATCCATGTGACGCCGGACGGCCGCTTCCTCTACATCTCCGAACGGCGGACCAGCACGATCCGCTCCTTCCGGATCGACCCGGAAAGCGGCCTGCTGACCCCGCTCGGCAGCGTGGCGACGGAGGAGCAGCCGCG
>CBIHQY010000174.1:0-2602 GCA_966212305.1 uncultured Azospirillum sp. | reverse complement strand
TACATCATCCGCCGCCTGTTGCTGATCATCCCCACCCTGTTCGGGATCATGGTGATCAATTTCCTGATCGTGCAGATCGCCCCCGGCGGCCCGATCGAGCAGATGATCGCCCGTGTCCAGGGGACGGCGGTGGAGGCGACCTCGCGCATCGGCGGTTCGGCCGGCGGCGACGCCAACACCGCCCAGCGCCAGACCCAGGCCGGCGGCGACAGCGGCAGCAAGTACCGCGGCGCCCAGGGGCTGGATCCCGCCTTCATCAAGCAGCTGGAGAAGGAGTTCGGCTTCGACAAGCCGCTGCACGAACGCTTCATCCACATGATGTCGAACTACATCCGCTTCGATTTCGGCACCAGCTACTTCCGCGACCGCCGTGTCGTCGATCTGGTGATCGAGAAGATGCCGGTGTCGATCTCGCTTGGCATCTGGACGACGCTGATCGTCTATCTGGTCTCCATCCCGCTCGGCATCGCCAAGGCGGTACGCGACGGCCAGCCTTTCGACGTCTGGACCTCCGGCGTCGTCATCGTCGGCTATGCGATTCCCAGCTTCCTGTTCGCCGTGCTGCTGATCGTCCTGTTCGCCGGCGGTCGTTACTTCGACTGGTTCCCCTTGCGCGGGCTGGTGTCGGACAATTGGGGCGACCTGCCCTGGTACAAGCAGATACTCGACTATTTCTGGCACATGGCGCTGCCGGTGCTGTCGATGGTGATCGGCGGCTTCGCCGGCCTGACCATGCTGACCAAGAACTCCTTCATGGAGGAGATCGGCAAGCAGTACGTCATCACCGCCCGCGCCAAGGGCCTGACGGAAAACCGCGTGCTGTACGGCCATGTCTTCCGCAACGCCATGCTGATCGTCATCGCCGGCTTCCCTGGCGCCTTCATCGGCATCCTGTTCACCGGCGCCATGCTGATCGAGGTGATCTTCTCGCTCGACGGGCTGGGGCTGCTGGGCTTCGAGGCGGCGATCAACCGCGACTATCCCGTGATGTTCGGCACGCTGTACTTCTTCACGCTGCTGGGGCTGATCATGAATCTGGTCGGCGACATCACCTATGTTATGGTCGATCCCCGCATCGACTTCGAATCGCGGAGGGTGTGATGACTCCGCTGACCCGGCGCCGGCTGGCCAATTTCAAGGCGAACCGCCGTGGCTTCTGGTCCTTCTGGATCTTCCTGGTTCTGTTCTTCGTCTCGCTGGGGGCGGAGTTCATCGCCAACGACAAGCCGCTGCTGGTCGAGTACGAGAACCATTACTATTGGCCCGTCTTCAATGCCTACCCCGAGACCACCTTCGGCGGGGAGTTCGAGACGGAGACCGATTACCGCGACCCCTTCGTCCGCGACCTGATCAATTCCAAGGGCTGGATGGTCTGGCCGCCGATCCCCTACAGCTACCGCACCATCAACTACAACCTGCCGGTTCCCGCCCCCGCCCCGCCGTCCGCCGACAACTGGCTGGGCACCGACGACCAGGGGCGCGACGTGGTGGCGCGGTTGATCTACGGCTTCCGCATCTCGGTTCTGTTCGGTCTGGTGCTGACCGCCTTCTCGTCGGTCATCGGCGTCGCGGCCGGTGCGGTCCAAGGCTACTTCGGCGGCCTGACCGACCTGCTGTTCCAGCGCTTCATCGAGATCTGGCAGGGGCTGCCCACCCTGTTCCTGCTGATCATCCTGGCCAGCGTGGTGACGCCGACCTTCTGGTGGCTCCTGGGCCTGCTGCTGCTGTTCTCCTGGACCGCGCTGGTCCATGTCGTGCGGGCGGAGTTCCTGCGGGCGCGCAACCTCGATTACGTGCGCGCCGCCAAGGCGCTGGGCGCGGGAGACGTCACCATCATGGTGCGCCATGTGCTGCCCAACGCCATGGTGGCGACGCTGACCTTCATGCCCTTCGTCCTGAACGGGTCGATCACCACCCTGACCGCGCTGGACTTTCTCGGCTTCGGCCTGCCGCCGGGCTCGCCGTCGCTGGGCGAGTTGCTGGCCCAGGGCAAGGCCAACCTGCAGGCGCCCTGGCTGGGGCTGACCGCCTTCTTCGTGCTGGCGATCATGCTGAGCCTGCTGATCTTCATCGGCGAGGCGGTGCGCGACGCCTTCGACCCGCGCAAGACCATCGCCCAGATGTCCACCGCCACCCCCGGCGAAGAGGCCGCCGCAGCGGCGGCGCGCAAGGAGGCGGCGGAGTGACGACGACCGTGAAGAGCCCGACATGACCATCATGCCCCCCAACCCCGACCTGCTGTCCGTGCGGGGTCTGCGCGTCGATTTCCGTTCGGGCGCCGGCGCGACGCAGGCCGTGAAGGGCGTGTCCTTCGACATCCAGAAGGGCGAGACGCTGGCGCTCGTCGGCGAATCGGGCTCCGGCAAGTCGGTCACGGCTCTGTCGATCCTGCAACTGCTGCCCTACCCGATGGCGCACCACCCCGCCGGCTCGATCCGCTTCCGCGACACCGAGCTGCTGGGCGCGGAGGAGAAGACCCTGCGGCAGGTGCGCGGCAACCGCATCGCCATGATCTTTCAGGAGCCGATGACCTCGCTGAACCCGCTGCACAGCATCGAGCGGCAGATCAACGAGACCCTGTTCCTGCACAAGCGCCTGTCGA
>CBIHQY010000173.1:0-2602 GCA_966212305.1 uncultured Azospirillum sp. | reverse complement strand
ACGCAAGTGACGTGCACGCCGAATTCCGAAAAGCAGGCGCCGGAGACCAGGCCGACATAGCCCGTGCCGATCATCGCTATGCGCATCGCGTCCCCCTCATGTCCTTGAAAATAAGGAAACCTGTATGTCTCTGGGATGCCCTTACGGGGCGTTCCTCATGGCCGGTCATTTCGACTGTCCGGCTCTTGTCATCGCTCGGTATTCGGGGGCGCAGCCCAAACGCACGCGCCCGCCACCGTCCGGATCAGGGGACGGGGGCGGGCACGGCATCAGGACTGCAGCCCGTCGCTCAGCAATATTTGCGCAGCATCTCGCGCACCTTGCCGGCCATGTCCGGCCGGTTCAGCGCGTGGGCCAGCGTCGCCTCGATGAAGCCGACCTTGTCGCCGCAGTCGTAGCGGGTGCCTTCGAAGCGCAGGCCGTGGAACGGCTGGTTGCCGATCAGCTTGGCCATGGCGTCGGTCAGCTGGATTTCGTTGCCGGTGCCGCGCTGCTGCTTTTCCAGATGGTCGAAGATTTCCGGCTGCAGGATGTAGCGGCCGATGATCGACAGGGTCGACGGCGCATCTTCCGGCTTCGGCTTCTCGACGAGACCACGGACGGTGGCCAGACGGCCGTCATCCTTCTCGACGTCCAGGATGCCGTAGCTGCTGGTGCGTTCGCGCGGCACGTCGACGACGGCGACGATGTTGCCGCCGACCTCCTCGTACGCCTCGACCATCTGCTTCAGGCAGGGGGTCTTGCCCTGGACGTAATCGTCGGGCAGCACGACGGCGAACGGGTCGTTGCCGATCAGGGCGCGGGCGCACCACACGGCGTGGCCGAGGCCGAGCGGAACCTGCTGGCGGGTGTAGAAGCAGCGGCCGGGAGCGATCTCGCTGTGGCGGACCTCTTCCAGCGCGTCCATCTTGCCGCGCTCTTCAAGCGTGCGGTTCAGTTCGGTGTCGGCGTCGAAATGGTCTTCGATGGCGCGCTTGGAACGGCCGGTGACGAAAACGAAATCCTCGATGCCGGCGGCGCGCGCCTCTTCGACGGCATGCTGCAGCAGGGGGCGGTCGACCAGGGGCAGCATCTCTTTCGGGATGGCCTTGGTGGCCGGCAGGAAGCGCGTGCCGAGACCGGCGACCGGGAACACCACCTTGCGCACGGGTTTCCGCATTGGACGTCTCTTGTGGTTGAGGCGAAATCAAATCCATGGTCCCACGGGACCGCCCAACCGCAAGCGAAACCTGCGGAAGCACGATCGTGGTCCCCGGCTTTCTGCCACGCCTTCCGCGACTGCGCAACAAACCTTCCGAGACCGGGCAAAAGGCTAGTCCCAGCGGCCGAAATCAAAGGAAAGCCGGCCGAATGTCCTCGTACAAGCCGATCTTTATCCGCAAGGTCCGAAGGCGGCCCGGACCTTTCTCATAGGCAGTAACGCTTGGAAATACGCCGCGAACCACGAGCGCGACACCGTGCCGCTGGCAATCCGCCGCCATGGCTTCGCTTACGGACTTTCCGTATGACGCTCGATTGCGGTTCCGTCGCGAATACTTGCGCAAGCGGCCCGCAGGCGGCCATGGTGCCGGCCATGATCTCCGACTCGCGTACCTCCATCTTGCCGCCCCCGCCCTCGCTGACCGCGCCCTCGTTGACTGCCGACCAGTTGCATGCCCGCGTCCTGCATCGGGACACGGAATGCTTCGTCATCGACAAGCCGGCCGGTCTGGCCGTCCACAAGGCGGGCCGCATCACCGACCATCTGGAGCTGTACCTGCCCCATCTCGCCGAGGCGGACGGCGACGGCCGGATCGGCGAGCCGCCGAAACTCGCCCACCGGCTGGACCGCGACACCGCCGGCTGCCTGATCCTGGGCCGCACCCCCTGGGCGCTGAAGCGCTTCGGCCAGATGTTCGCCGCCGGCCATGTCGAGAAGACCTACTGGGCGGTGGCCGCCGGCATCCCGGACGCGGACTCCGGCGTCATCGACCTGCCCCTGCTCAAGAAGATCGAGCCGGGAGCGTCGCGCTCCTCCTGGACCATCCTGCCCGATCCGGCCGGCCAGCCGGCGGTCACCGAATACCGGGTTCTCGGCACCAGTGCCGACGGCCGCTCCTGGTTGGAACTGAGCCCGCGCACCGGCCGCACCCACCAGATCCGCGTCCATTGCGCCGCCATCGGCTGCCCGCTGGTGGGAGAACCCTTCTACGGCCCGGAGCGCCGGCCGCCCGGCAACCTTCACCTGCTGGCCCGCTCCGTCGCCTTCCGCATGGCCTTCGAACACGCCCCCGTCAGCGCCGTCGCCCCGGCGCCGGACCATATGCGGGACGCCCTGTCCGCCTGCGGCTGGCGAGGAGAGTAAGGGCGGTTTCCGCGCAAAAGGGGGGCTGCCGGCCTCTTCCCCGCATCCCATTGTTAAGGGGGAAGGCCCCACAACCGACGGAGCGTACAGGATGGGACAGGCGGTCACCGACAACCGCGCCATGAACCGGTTCGAACTGGCGGTCGGCAACCAGACGGTTTTCGCCGACTACCGCCGCAACGGCCGGACCCTGGTGATTTCCTATGTCGAGGCCCCGCCCTCGCTGCGCGGCACCGGCGCCGCCGGCCGCCTGATGGA
>CBIHQY010000172.1:0-2629 GCA_966212305.1 uncultured Azospirillum sp. | reverse complement strand
CGGCGCTCGCCAAGTCGATGCTGGCGACGATGCCGCAGCCGAACCGCAAGCTGACCGCCGCGATCGGCTTCTTCCTGGCGGCGATGCGCGGCGGCGACGCCCAGGGCTGGCTGGGCGATGATGCCACCTCCGCCCTGGACAAGGCGGGGCGCCGCGACTTGCTGGAGCGGTTGGAGAAGGATTTCGACGGTCTGCGCCGCGAGGCGGCGGAGCCGCTGCCGGGCGACTGGCGCAGCTACACCATCCCGCTGATGGACGCCAACGGGCCGAAGCCGATCAAGCTGCATGTCCATCCGCTGAAGGAGGACGAGGAGGGCGGCGGCAAGGAACGGTCGAAGCCCGGTAGCCGCTTCGTCATCGATCTGGACCTCAGCCGCTTCGGGCCGATGCAGCTGGACGGGCTGGTGCGGCCCAACCATTTCGACCTGATCCTGCGCAGCCACGCCGCCCTGCCGCCGGAGCTGCGGGTGGAGCTGATCCAGGTCTTCGCCGACAGCGTGCGGGCCGTCGGCTATACCGGCGGGCTGTCGTTCCAGTCGGGAGCGCGCAGCTGGGTGAAGCTGACCCGCGCGGGCCAAGCGGGATTGGGAGTGTCGGCATGAGGCGCGAGCGTCTGACAACCCGCCCCTCTCCCGACGCCCGCCACGACTTCCTGGTCGAACTGCGCGGCGAGCCGCAGCCGGGGGTGCGTCTGACCCTGCGGCTGGTGCCGGACCTGCTGGTGCCCGATCCGGCGTCGGTCGTGGCCTATCTGGCGGAGTTCGCCGGCTTCTCCGACGGGCTGGAGGCGCTGGCCGTCGCCATCCTGGACGACGTCAACAACGAGCTGGTCCCCCGCTGGGTCGAGGTGGCGGTGGAGAGCGACGCCCCCCTGCCCCACCGCGTGGTGATCGAGGACCGGCAGCCGACCTGGGACAATCCGCGGATGTTCTCCCTCTCCCCCCCGGGGAGAGGGTCGGGGTGAGGGGGAGGCATTGCAGGATTTTAACAAAGGTCCCGCCACGCATCCCCCTCACCCTAACCCTCTCCCCGGGGGGGAGAGGGGATTCTTGCGGGTCGAGAGGATTGCCGCTTCCAAGCTACTCAGTCGTTCTCATAAAGCCCCTGCGCGGCGGTGCGGTGGCAGGCTTCGCAGTTGCTCTTGGCGCCGACGGACTTGTGCGTCCAGATCGACGGCGAGAAATCATGCTTGTGCAGCCACCAGCGCTGTTCGGTGATGCGAATCAACCGGCCGTCGCCGCTGCCGGCATTCTGCGTCAGATAGTTGCGGATGGCCGCGGCGGTGTCGGCCGGCAGGCTGGCGTTCTCGCCGAAATGGTCCTGCAGGCCGTCCATGATGCGATTCCAGGACGCCGCCGGCAGCAGGCCCGGCTGATAGGCCATGTGGCACTCGCCGCATTCCTTCTGGGTGGCGGCGTGGGTGACCGGCCGCACCCGTTCGAACTCGCTGGCCAAAGCGGCGCCGGCGGTCACGGCGACGATGGCGAGCGCGGCGATGCCGGTGAGCGGGCGGAGGCTGCGGTTGGAAGACATCGGCTGCTCGCTATTGGTTCGTCAGGAAGGTGATGAAGTCGCCCTTTTCCTGCGCCGTGCAGGCGCGGCCGAGGACGTTGACGCAGTCACGCTCGAAGCGCTTTTCGACCTCGGCGGGATCGGTGAAGCGCTTGGGATTGGCGGACACCGCCATCGGCAGGATGTCGCGCCCGGTCTTGTAATGGCGGCCGGTTCCGGCCGGATCGCGGGTGTGGCAACTGGCGCAGCCGGGGGTGTCGGCCACCTTGCCGCCGGCATGCGGCCCGAGATAGAGCGCGCGTCCACGCTCCGCCGAGAAGGCGGCGAAGCCGGGCGTCTGAGCCTTGGCTTGGGCGGCATAACCGTCGAGGATGCGGGCGCGCTCCGGATCGCCGGACGCCGCCAGGGCGACGCCGGCGCCCAAGGACGCCGCGGCGGCGAGGAGGAGGATCGATTTGATCGGTCTCATGGGATCACCCGGTTGGAAATGGTGGACAGCCACGCGGTGCAGCGGGACGCGATATCGGACGGAATCCGCTTCAGGCCGTGCAGCGCGAAGACCAGGGCGATGTGCGCCAGGATGAGGAAGAGGGAGGCCTCGCCGATCTCCTTGTGCAGATGTTCGACCTGCACGAAGAAGTCGGCGACGGCGCCGGTGGCCGCCGCCACCCCGACGCCGATCAGCAGGGCGGCGGACATCCAGGCGGTCAGCGGGCTGCGCTCCGCCCGCGCCTTCGCGTCGCCGGTGAACAGGCGGCGGAGCCATCCGGCGACCGCCGTCAACGAGGGTCGGGGGAGGCGCAGCGGGCTTCCCGCCGGGGCCAGCACGCCGGCCGCCACGCGCAGGCCGATGGCGCCGAGGGCGGCATAGCCCGAGAAGACATGCATGCCGTAGGTGTCCTCGTCGCCGGTGAGATAGGCGACGATGAAGGCGCCCGAGACGATGGCGTGGAAGGCCAGCAGGGCGGTCATCTCGGCGGCGGAAGGTTTGCGGGCTATCGGCTTGCAGGCGGACATGGCGGTCTCCCTTTCCGAAGGCGGCTCAGTCGTCGTGGCTGGCGTCGTGGGTGGGGCCGCCGGTCAGCAGGGCGGCGATGCCGGCGGCGGCGCCCTGCTG
>CBIHQY010000171.1:0-2709 GCA_966212305.1 uncultured Azospirillum sp. | reverse complement strand
CATGAACAGGCAACTGCCCTGGCCGTCATACCAGATGATCTTCACCAGATCGCCAGACCGAGCGTCATTCGACATACAGATTCGAGTCGGCGCGGGTCGAATACCCGTGGCACCCGCTGTACGGGCAGACGCTCCGGGTGGTGAGCCGTACCGTCCGCAGCGGTCATCCCGTGATCTGGCTGGAGGAACGGCCGGGAACCGCCCGCGAGCTGCCGGCCTGGATGTGCGACGCGGCCTCTTGCCTGGGGATGGACGCGTTGGGGCCGCCGCAGGTCGGCGCCATCGCCCTTGGGGCATTGGCGGCAGTTCTCTCGGATTTGCGGAGCCAAGCCGGCCATCACGCACCATCGGACATTCCACCCACCGAGGAGGTTGCCGATGATCAGACGACCGCGGCCAACGAACCAGCTGTCGCTGGATCTCAACGCCCCACCCCTGAACGTGGTGATCCCGGACGAAGCGGTGCGAGCGCTGGCGGACCTGCTCCTGGAAGCCGCGGGCGCCCGGCCGGGCGCGAAGCGCGAGGAGGGCGGCCATGAGCCTCAAGATCACCGCTGATCACCTCGGCCGTGGGGCCGCGATCTATGTCCGCCAATCCACTCCCGGCCAGGTGGCCGGCCACACCGAGAGCCGCCGCCGGCAGTATGCGCTGGCCGACGCGGCGCGCACGGCCGGCTTCGTCGACGTGGCGATCATCGACGAGGACCTCGGCCGCTCCGGGTCCGGGCTGGAAGCGCGGCCGGGATTCCAGAAGCTGGCGGCGGCCGTCTGCGCCGGCACGGTCGGCGCGGTCTATTGCATCGAGGCGTCGCGCTTGGCCCGAAACGGCCGGGATTGGCACCACCTCATCGACCTCTGCGCCCTGGCTGGGACGTTGGTGATCGATCCGGACGGGGTCTATGATCCACGGCTGTTGAACGATCGCCTGCTGCTCGGACTGAAGGGAACGATGTCGGAGTACGAGCTCAGCCTGTTGCGCCAGCGTGGCCTTGAAGCCCGCGACGGCAAGGCCCGAAGAGGTGAACTGCGGTTCACGCTGCCGCCCGGATATTGCTGGAGCGAGGCCGGGCGGATCGAGATCGATCCGGACGAGCGCGTCGCTGACGCCGTCCGGATGCTGTTCCGTAAGTTCCGCGAACTGGGCAGCGCCCGCCAAGTCTTCCTATGGATGCGCTCCGCCGGCCTGTCGCTTCCAGTCGTCCAGCGCAACCTCTCCGCCTGCAAGATCCTTTGGCAGCCGCCGGCCTACCATACGGTGATCCAGGTGCTGCAGAACCCCATCTACGCCGGCGCCTACGTGTTCGGACGGCGGGGCGACCGGACGCGGGTCGTCGAGGGCCGGGCGCGCAAGACGAGCGGGCACAGACGGGATCGCGCGGACTGGAACACCCTGCTGCGCGACAACCACGAGGGCTACATCACCTGGGCCGAGTTCGAAGAACACCAGCGGATGCTGGAGGAGAACGCCCACATGCAGCGCCGCGCGTCCCGCAAGGCTGGCCGGGGTGGCCGGGCGCTGTTGACGGGGCTGATCCGGTGCGGTTGCTGCGGCCGTCGGATGCGCGTGTTCTACGGCATGCAGTCGGGGCATGCGCACCGTTATCAGTGCCGGGGCGACGACGCCCATGTCGGCGCCGGCCTGTGCGTCGGCATCGGCGGCGTCCGCGTTGACCGGGCGGTCGTGGCTCAGATGCTGGAAGCCGTCTCCGCCCGGGCCGTGGAGGCCGCCCTGCTCGCCGCCGACCAGGCGGCCGCGGCCGGGACGGAGGAGCGTGCGGCGCTGGAACGCGAGTTGGAGGCGGCCCGCTACGACGCGGCGCTGGCCGCGCGCCGCTACGATCTCGTGGATCCGGCCAAGCGTCATGTCGTGCGCGAATTGGAAGCGCGTTGGAACATGGCGCTGGAGCGGGTGGCACAGATCGAACGCCGGATTGCCGAGGTCGACGTGCGGTCCGCCGCGCGGCCGGCCGTCGACCGGGAGGCCCTGCTGGGATTGGCCCGCGACCTGCCGGCGGCGTGGAACGCTCCCACGGCGGACGCACGGACCCGGCAGCGCCTGACGCGGTTGCTGGTCGAGGAGGTGGTGATCGACCTCGACGACGTGGCGCACGAGGCGGTGCTCCGGATCCATTGGATCGGCGGCCGGCACACGGAAGTGCGCGTGCCGCGGGCCAGGACCGGCCGCCGACGGGAGGGCGGCCATCCCGGAGCGGTGGAGGTGGTGCGCAAGCTGGGCGGCCACTGGCCGGACCGCGAGATCTCTGTGACGCTGAACCGCATGAAGTGCCGGACCGAGGCCGGGGAGACCTGGACGGCGATGGCGGTTCGGCTGTTGCGGGAGCGGTTGTCCATCCCCGACTTCGACCCATCCGTTCCCCGTCCCGAGACGCTGACCGCGGACAAGGCGGCGAAGCGGCTCGGCATCTCGATCCCGTCAGTGCACCGCCTCATCCAACGCGGGATCCTGCCGGCGACGCAGCTTGTTCCTTCGGCGCCCTGGCACATTCCGGCCGCCGCACTGGACACCGATGCCGTACGAACGGGCGTGAACGAGGTGAAGGCGCGGCGTCCCAAAAACCTCATCGACTATCAAAGGGATGGCAGCATGAGGCTGCCGGGGTTGTGAAAGGAAGGATGCACTATGTCAGGCGATTCCCGCGGCGTCCGCGGAAGATGAAGAGATGGCCGCTGTGCGGGTCTTGGGCGAAG
>CBIHQY010000170.1:0-2739 GCA_966212305.1 uncultured Azospirillum sp. | reverse complement strand
TGGGAAGGCAAGGTGAATGCCTGGCCGCTGGACGAGGGCCTGATCGACTATGTCGACGAAGGCTATGCCGGCGGCGAGAGCAACCCCTACGCCAAGGCGAACGTCATCGCCAACCCGAAGATCACGGCCGGCGGCAAGACCATCGACGCCACCAAGATCACCAAGGACCTGCTGGCCGACAAGCTGCACGAGGCCGGCAAGGTCGAGGCGAACGTCGCCACCGGCTATCACGCCATCGAGTTCCTGCTGTGGGGCCAGGACCTGCACGGCACGGGTCCGGGCGCCGGCGAGCGCAAGGCCACCGACTATGCCAAGGGCAAGGACTGCACCAACGGCCACTGCGACCGCCGCGCGCAGTATCTGAAGGTCGCCACCCAGATGCTGGTTGACGATCTGTCCGAGATGACGGCCGACTGGGCCGCCAAGGGCAAGGCCCGTGTCTCCATCGCCAAGGCACCGGAGGGCGAGGGCGTCGCCCGCATGCTGACCGGCCTTGGCTCGCTGAGCTACGGCGAACTGGCCGGCGAGCGCATGAAGCTCGGCCTGATGCTGCACGACCCGGAGGAGGAGCATGACTGCTTCTCCGACAATACCCACAACTCGCACTATTACGACGAAGTCGGCATGGTGAACGTCTACAACGGCAGCTACAAGCGCACCGACGGCAAGACCGTCTCGGGCGCCTCGCTGTCGCAGCTGGTCGCCGCCAAGTCCGCCGACGCCGACGCCACGGTGAAGGCCGCCATGGCCAACACCATGAAGGCGATGCAGGCGATCAAGGACACCGCCGACAGCGGCAAGATGGCCTACGACCAGATGATCGCCGCCGACAACGACGAGGGCAACAAGCTGGTCGCCAACGGCATCGATGGTCTGGTCGCCCAGAAGAAGGCGCTGGAAGGCGCCGTCGCCGCGCTCGGCGTCTCGGTCGATGTCAAGGGCTCCGACAGCCTCGACGACCCGTCGAAGATCGGCAAGTAAGCCTCGACAGGTAATCACGCCTACCCCGGCTCCGGTCCCGCGCCGTCCCGCGCATGACCGAACCACCCGCGCTTCCCTTCCGGGCCGATCCGGCGAGGGACGGAAGCGGGACCGGAGCCGGCACTTTTCCCGCCTGAAGTTTCTGGACCGCCGTCATGCCGCATCGTCTCGCCGTTCCTCTGTCCCGCCGCGCCCTCCTGCGTGCCGGAGGTGCCGCCGTCGCGGCGACGGCGCTCGGCGGAACCGGACTTTCAGCACCCGATGCCGGCGCCTTGAAGCCCGGCCTTGCCGGCCCGGCGCCCGTCGCGTCGACCGGCGATCTGGTCGAGGTCGAACTGGTCGCCAAACAGCGGATGCAGCGCATCCTGGCCGAACCGGCGGAACCGTCGCCGCTCATCACCTATGCCGATCACTTCCCCGGCCCGATCATCCGCATGCGCAAGGGCCAGCGGCTGCGCGCCACGCTGGTGAACGAACTGGACGAGCACACCTCCATCCACTGGCACGGCATCCGTCTGCCGAACCTGGAAGACGGCGTGCCCTATCTGACCCAGCCGCCGACCAAGCCGGGCGAGCGCCATGTCTACGAGTTCACCCCGCCGGATGCCGGATCCTTCTTCTTTCATCCCCATTGCAACACGGTGGAACTGCTGGGCCGCGGCCTTGCCGGCGTCCTGATCGTCGAGGAGCCGGACGCGCCGAAATTCGATGCGGACCTCGTCTGCCTGGTCAAGGACTGGCAGTTGGACAAGACCGGCAAGTTCGGCGCCTTCCTCACCGACCGGGGCGCCTCGCGCGCCGGCACCTTCGGCAGCGTGTCCACCGTCAACGGCGCCATCGATCCGGTGATCGAGGTTCCCACCAACGGCGACATCCGCGCCCGCCTCTACAACATCGACAACACCCGCGTCGTTGATCTGCGGGTGGAGGGGGCGGAGGCCTGGATCATCGCCGTCGACGGCAACCCGCTGCCGCCCCGACCGCTGGACGGCTGGCCGATGGGGCCAGCGATGCGCATCGACGTGCTGTTCCGCGCCCCGGCCAAGGCGGGCCAGACCCTGCGGCTGACCAACGTCTATTCGGCCGAGCCCCGGCTGCTCGCCACCTTCCGCGCCGTCGGCCCCGCCCTGCCGAACAAGCGCTTCAAACCACGCGCCCTGCCCGTCTCCGCCATTCCCGAGCCGGACCTGAAGGACGCGCCGATCATCCCGATGGCATTTTCCGCCACCGCGGTGGCGCAGAGCTTCGACCCGGCGGTCTTGCCCGGCCTGCCCTACGCCGACGCGCTGTGCCTGTCGGCGAAGACCTTCTGGGCGATCAACCAGCAGAGCTGGCCGGAGGGCGGGCACGAACATCTGCCGCCGCCGCTGGTCACGCTGGAAAAGGGCCGCAGCTACATCTTCGAGCTGGCCAACCTGACGCCGCACCTGCACCCGATCCACATCCACGGCTACACCTTCAAGGTGCTGTCCTCCGACGGCCGACAGGTGGTGCCCCACCACGCCGACACGGTGCTGCTGGAACCGAAGGAACGGCTGCGTGTGGCGATCAAGGCCGACAATCCCGGCGACTGGATGTTCCACTGCCACATCATCGAACACCAGGACACCGGCATGATGGGATACATCCGCGTTGCTTGAGATTCGACACATGCGTGCAGAATCCCCGCGCCCCCCCGGGGAGAGGGTCCGGGTGAGGGGGCAGCATGGGCGCCAGCCCATGCCAGGGGATTGCCAAGGGGCAGAATGCCCCTTGGCG
>CBIHQY010000169.1:0-2744 GCA_966212305.1 uncultured Azospirillum sp. | reverse complement strand
ACGCCGTTGGCGATGTCGGAGAAGGTGGCCGTGCCCTTGTCGGCGGCGACCACCAGATAGGGATCGTCGGCGTCATGGCGCACCACGTCCTTCGGCGGCACGACGGTCCCATCGGCGGCGAAGTTGTCGGTGATGTCCAGCAGGCCGCGCATCAGCGTCTTGTAGCACTCGATGCCTTCGGCCAGAGCGGCCTCGCGGCCGGCGCTGGGGGCGGGGGGCCGCTTGACGACGAAACCGCCCTTGGAGCCGACCGGCACGATGACGGTGTTCTTCACCATCTGCGCCTTCATCAGGCCGAGGATCTCGGTGCGGAAATCCTCGCGCCGGTCGGACCAGCGGATGCCGCCGCGGGCGACCTTGCCGCCGCGCAGATGGACGCCTTCCATGCGCGGGCTGTAGACGAAGACCTCCACCCACGGACGCGGCAGCGGCAGCTCTTCGATCGAGCAGCTGTCGAGCTTGAAGGACAGGTGCGGCTTCGGCGTGCCGTCCGGGGCGGCCTGATAGGCGTTGGTACGCAGGGTGGCGCGGATCAGGTTGACGAAGCGGCGCAGGATGCGGTCGTCGTCCAGGTTGGTGACGGCGTCCAGCGCGTCCTCGATCTGCTCCAGGATCGGCGTTTCGTCCGCCTGGGCTTTGGGGTCGAAGCGGGCGGCGAAGAGGCGGGACAGCAGGCGCGCAATCTGCGGATGGGCCGACAGCGTCGCCTCGATGGTGTCCTGGGCGTAGGCGAAGCGGGCCTGTTTCAGATACTTGGCATAGGCGCGCAGGATGGTGACCTCGCGGCCGGCCAGCCCGGCGCGCAGGACCAGACGGTTGAAGCCGTCATCCTCCATCCGGCCGTCCCAGACGTCGGCGAAGGCGTCCTGGAAGGTCTGCTTGACCTTGACGCAGTCCACCGGCAGCCCGGTCTGGGTGCGGGCGGCGAAGTCGTGGATCCAGACCGAGGGGGCGCCGCCGGCCGGGCGGACCTCGTAGGGCTGTTCGGTGATGACCTTCAGGTCCATGTGCTCCAGCATCGGCAGCACGTCGGACAGCGGCACCGGCCGGCCCTGGTGGTAGATCTTGACGTGCAGCTCGTCGCCGTCGGCCTCCAGCGGGTGGTAGAGCACGATGCCGAGGCGCTGTTCGGAAAGCGCGCGTTCGATGCGGTCGATGTCGTGGACGGCGGTTTCCGCCGTGAAGGTCTCGCGGTAGCCGGCCGGGAAGGCGTCGGCGTAGCGGCGCAGCCGGGCGTTGCCGGTTTCCTCGCCCTGCGCCTCGACCAGCGCGTCGCGCAGCCGGTCGGCCCAACTGCGGGAGACCTGGACCAGCCGGGCCTCGATCTCGCTGATGTCGACGGCGGGGATCTTGCCCGGCTCCGTCTTCACCATCAGGTGCAGGCGGGCGAGCGCGCTGTCCGACAGCTGGGTGAAGTAGGAGGCGCAGGTGCCGTGGAAGGCGGTTTCCAGCACCGACTGGATCTTGCGGCGCAGCGCGGTGTCGTAGCGGTCGCGCGGCACGAAGACCAGGGCGGAGACGAAGCGTTCGAACGGGTCGCGGCGGACGAACAGGGCAAGCCGCTGGCGTTCCTGCAGGTGCAGGATGCCGACCGCCGTTTCGAACAGCTCGTCCGACGGGGTCTGGAACAGCTCGTCGCGCGGGTAGGTCTCCAGGATGTTCAGCAGCGCCTTGCCGTCATGGCCGCCGGGGTCGAAGCCGGCGCGGGCCATGACGCGGGCGACCTTGCGGCGCAGGAACGGGATCTCGCGCGGGCTGCGGTTGTAGGCGACGGAGGTGAACAGGCCGACCGCCAGCGTGACGCCGACCACCTTGCCCTGATCGTCGAAGCGCTTGACCAGGATGGCGTCCAGCGGCACCGAGCGGTGCACGGTGGCGTGCCGGGTGCCCTTCGTCACCAGCAGCGCGCGCGGCTGGCGCAGGAAGGCGCGGATTTCCTCCGGCAGCACGGCGGCGTGGCCATGCTCGTCGAACACGGTGATCTCGGGGTTGCGCAGCACACCCAGACCGCTGCCCTCCACCAGCTCCAGCCAGGGCTCCCGGCCTTCCTCACCGATGGTGGCGATGTAGAGGCGGCTGCCCAGCAGGGTCATGTTGCCGTCGTCGACCCAGGTCAGGAAGTCGGCGGCCTCCTTCGATTCCTCGGCGTCGGGGGCGTTGGCGATGTCGGTGCGGGCGCTGCGCACGCGCTCGCGCATCGGCGTCCAGTCCTCCACCGCGGCGCGGACGTCGGCCAGCACCCGCTCGATCCCTTCGCGCAGACGGGCCTGGGCGGCCGGGTCCGACAGCGGGTCGATCGAGCAGTGCATGAAGGATTCGTCGCGGGCGCCGTCCTTCTCCTCGCCCGGCTCCAGCAGCTCGACGATGCGGCCCTCGGCGTCGCGGACGACGCGGGTGACGGGATGGATGACGAGATGGACGGTGACGCCCTGCCGGTTCAGCTCCGCCGTGACGGAATCGACCAGGAAGGGCATGTCGTCGTTGACGATCTCCACCACCGAGCGTTCGGTCTGCCAGCCATGCTCGTCCAGCCGGGGCGCGTAGACCCGCACCTTGGGCAGGCCGGGCACGCGCTGCTGGCCCCACTGCCACATGGCGAGGGCGGCGCCGTAAAGCTGCTCCGGCGTGCCGCGCAGCAGGTCGTCGGGGGGCACGTTGGCATAGAAGCGCTTCACGAAGCGCTCCGCCCGCGCGTTCGGAACCCGGCTGCGCACCAGCTCGGCCAGCTGTTGCCGCAAGTCGCC
>CBIHQY010000168.1:0-3139 GCA_966212305.1 uncultured Azospirillum sp. | reverse complement strand
GCGAGAGCAGGTAGCGGTAATCCTCGTCGAAGCGGGTGTTGGTCAGCGGCGGCGGTGGATTTGTCGATTGGGCCGCATGGGCCGGACCGATCCACAGCAAAAGGGCGACCGCCGCCGCGCGAAGGCGGGCCGACATGGGGCATCTCCGTGATGGCGCTGGACTGCACCGATCCTAGGGAGATGCCCGGCCGGGTGATTGCTCCTTCCGAACCGCTTTTGCCGGTTCTGTGCGCTATTCCCCCTCTCCCCCCCGGGGAGAGGGTCGGGGTGAGGGGGATGCACAGGGTGAATATGGGGGAGGCGGAAAGTACGCGACTCTTGAAGATCCTCGCCGCGCGACCCCCTCACCCTAACCCTCTCCCCGGGGGGGAGAGGGGATTCTTCACCCCACCGCCGCCATCGGCGCCGCCGAATCGGCGGTCCGCGTGGTGCCGTAGCGGCGGATCATTGCGGCGCAGAACTCGGCGAACTCCTCGGCCACCTGGGGCGGGCTGGTGTGGTGGGGTTCGACGCCGCGGTGTTCGGGGGTGAAGCAGAAGGTGACGGTGACGTCGAAATCGGCCAGCGCCTCCATCTGGCGGTCGAACCAGTCCAGCGCATTCGGGCGGAAGCTGTCGGCCCAGGACAGGCCGGTGCGCAGGTGGCGGACACCCAAGCGCTTCAGCCAAGCCACCGCCTCATCGAGCCGGTGGTCCTCGTAATGGAACCACTGGCAGATGCCCATCTGGCCGGCATAGGGGGCGAAGGCCTCCACCGCCGGTTTCGGCGTGCCGTCGGCGCGCAGCAGCCCCATGTGGAAATGGCGGTAATAGGACGACCCCTCCGCCTCCTTGTGGCGGGTGGTGGCCTCCCAATGGCTGGGCAGGTCGTACAGGCTGTACCAGTGGATGCGCGGCACCTTGCCGATCAGCAGCTCGGCGGTGCGCTTGACGCCCCAGGCCTGCACCTCCTCGGCGCCGAAGGAGGAGACGCCGGCTTCGGTCACCCAGATCGGCTTGTTGGTGACGGCGCGGATCTCGTCGATCTTGTTCGGCCACTCGTGGATCTGCCAGAGGTTCCAGTCGAGCGGGAAGCCGTGGACCGCCACCACGTCGATCTCCTTCAGCACGCCACGCTCGTCGAGCCGGCGGACGAAGGACGGGTCGATGGGCGACATGCCGCCCAGCACGCGGGTGATGGTGGAATTCTCCGCCCGGATCGCCTGCCCGGCCAGGATGGTCATGCGGGCGAACAGGTCCCATTCGGGGTCGAGGTTGGGATCCCAGTGCGACTTGTTGTTCGGCTCGTTCCAGATCTTGGCGGCTTCGATCATCCCTCGGTCCCTTTCGTCACGGCGTCTTCTTTTGGTTGGGCCGGATACACCGCACCGGCCTCGGTCGGGCGGTCGACCCGGCGGCAGACATAGACCTCGCGTTCCGGATGTTCGGTGATGGCGAAGCCGGCGCTGCGCAGCATGGCCTCGGCGCAGGCGGCGTTGGGCGCCCACCAGTTGGTCCAGTCGCGGGCGTAATCGTGTTCGATGAAATGCAGCTTCGGATAGCCGGGATCGTCGAAGTGATCCTGTTCGAAGAAGTCGTAATCGGCGCGCACCGGCGCCACCTCGGCCGAACCGCGCTGCATCGACTGGAAGATCATCAGATCCTTGGCGACATGGTCGTGGATCAGGTCCAGCGCCAGCAGCGGGTGGCGCAGGTGATAGAGCACGCCCATGAACAGCACGACGTCGAAGCTTTCGCCGAGCTTGGCGACGTCGTAGACCGACATCTTGTGGAATTCGATGTCCTGGCCGGTTACTTCCGCGGCGAATTTCGCCTGGGCCAGATAGCGGTCGTCGAAGTCGATGGCGACCACCCGGTCGGCGCCGCGGCGCTTCATCTCGATGGAGTAGAAACCGCCGTTGCAGCCGATGTCGAGCACGGTGCGGCCGGTCAGATCCTTGGGCACCGCATGCTCGAAGCGTTTCCACTTCACGTTCGGATAGTCGTTGAGGAAATGGTTGGGCGCCGTGCGCACGCCGTTGAGGTCGATGTTGTGGAACCAGTCGCCGAGTTCTGTCACCCGTTCGCGGATCTGGTCGGCCGTCAGGCTCGTCATGCCGCACCCTCGTTGATGCTGTGGACCTTCAGCCCCCAATCGCCGGCGATCAGGACGCTGCGGGAAGCCGGGCTGATTTCGAATCGCCCGTGGAAATCGAGCGGCAGGCCCATGGCGTGGGCCAGCGCCGCCTTGATGACATCGCCATGGCTGACCAGCGCCAGCGTGCCGCCGGGATGGGCGCGGCGCAGCCGGTCGAGCAGGGCCGCGATCCGGGTCTGCGCCTCCGCCATCGTTTCGCCGGATGTGTCGCCGGGAGTGGGGCGGCCATGGCTGCGCGCCCGGTTCCACAGGTCCCAGGCGGGGTCGCCGTGCAGCTCCTCGAACCGCTTGCCGCTCCAGGCGCCGAGGTCGAGTTCGTTCAGCGCCGGCTCGATGGTCAGGGGGAGGCCCTGCCGTTCGGCGATCGGGGTGGCGGTTTCGACGGCGCGCTCCAGCGGGCTGGACAGCACGGCGGTCAGGCGCTGCGACGACAGGCGCTCGGCCAGAGACTCGGCTTCCGCCCGGCCCTGTTGGCTGAGCGTCACGCCGGGCATGCGTCCGCACAGGACCGACCCCAGCCGGTCGTGCGAACCGTGGCGGATCAGGATGAAGATGGTTTCCATGCCGACGCTCACATCAGGCGGGTCGGCTTGGGCTCCAGTGGTTCACCGGCGATGAAGCGCAGCGTGCGTTCCCGTGCCTCGTGGTCGGTGAATTGTTCGGGCGGCGACTTCATGAAATAGCTGGACGGGCCGACCAGCGGGCCGGCGATGCCGCGGTCGAGCGCCAGCTTGGCGCAGCGCACCGCGTCGATGACGATGCCGGCGGAATTCGGGCTGTCCCAGACCTCCAGCTTCAGCTCCACATTCAGCGGCACGCCGCCGAAGGTGGTGCCCTCCAGCCGGATATGCGCCCATTTGCGGTCGGTCAGCCACGGCACATGGTCGCTGGGGCCGACATGCACGTCGTCGGGATCGAGCGGCACGTCGAACTGGCTGGTGACCGCCTGGGTCTTGGAGATCTTCTTCGATTCCAGCCGTTCGCGCTCCAGCATGTTCTTGAA
>CBIHQY010000167.1:0-3155 GCA_966212305.1 uncultured Azospirillum sp. | reverse complement strand
AAAACTCAGATGTCGGACCCTATTTTGCCAAGGCGGCACTCACCGGAGGCGTACGTCTATAAGGGCGTGCCCTACGTCATTGATGCCGGCTATGGCGTGACGTTCAAGCTGGGTGAGGCGGGCTTGCCTCTAACGTCGCTGCGCCATGTCTTCATCACGCACCACCATTCCGACCACAATCTCGAACTCGGGCCGTTGCTCTACAACGCCTGGGCCATCGGCCTGAAAACGCCGGTCGACGTGTTCGGCCCGAACGGCACACCCGATCTGATCAACGCCTACTGGCAATCGAATCGCTTCGACATCGAAACGCGGATGGCCGACGAAGGGCGGCCGGATTTGCGCAAACTCGTCACACCGCATGACTACGAGGAAGGCGAGGTGTTTTCAAACGCCGACGTCAAGGTGACCGCGCTCCGCAATCGTCATCCCCCGATCAGCGACAGCTTCGCGCTGCGCTTCGCCCTTTCCGACGGCCGTACGATCGTGTTCTCCGGCGACACAACCTATTTTCCGCCGTTGGCGGAGTTCGCGAAGGATGCAGACTACCTCGTTCACGAAGTCATGTACGGCCCCGGCATCGAACGCCTGGCCCAGCGCAATCCGAATGCGGCGACGCTTCTCGACCATTTCAAGGCATCGCATACCCTTGCCGAGGACGTCGGCCGGATTGCAGCGGCCGCCGGTGTCAAGACGCTCGTCCTCTCTCACTTCGTTCCAGCTGACGACAAGAGCATCACGGATCAGATGTGGAAGGACGCTGCGGCAAAGAACTATACCGGCCGGATCGTGGTGGGCCACGACCTGCTGCAGCTGGCGCTCTAAGAATCTGTTCTGAAAGCTTGTTTCCGGGGAGGGCGACGAAGCCCTTGGCCAGATCGGAGGGCTTGGCGGTCTCCAACCGCCAGCGCCCCTCCTCCCCGCCCCTTACTCCTCTTCGTCGCCGCCGCCGTCCGGACCGCCCAGGCAATCGGCGAGTTCGTCGAGCAAACCGTACAGCGTCGCCAGCCGCTCGGCGCCAAAAGCCGCGGTGATTTCGGCATAGCGCCGTTCGCTGTGGGGGGCGATCAGCGCGATCATGTCGCGGCCGGACGGCGTGATCGAGATCTGGGCAGCCCGCAAATCCTTGTCCTCGATCCCGCGCTGGATCAACTCGCGCTTTTCCAGCGTGCGCAGGATGCGCGACAGGCTGGGCATGCTGATGCTGCTGACCCGTGCCAGTTCACCGGCGCGGAACTCGTCCGCCGTGGTCAGGGCGCGCAGCACCCGCCATTGCTGTTCGGTCAGGTCATGTTCGTGCAGCAGCGGACGGAAGCGCGCCATCACCGCCTCGCGCGCCTTCAGCAGCGCCATCGGCAGGGACCGGCGGAAGGCCCGCATCTCGCCGCCGGACTGCCCGGCTACCTCTGCGGTGTCCACCGCCGTGGAGTCCGCCACCGGTTCGGCTGCCGCCGCGGCTTTTCTGGAAGGTCTGCTCAAGGCTCCGGCCTCATCTGGAAAGAGTCGACGCATGTCTGGAGGTTTCCTGCACCATAACGCGGCGGCCCTGCGCAGGGAAAGCGCTTGACAGCACCGCAGCGCCATTTATATAACATGTTAAATATTAACAAATCAAGTTCTGCGGCGCGGTACACCGTCCGCTGCGCCCCGCGCCTGCCATACACCGGCCTACCAAAGCTCTGCCCAACAAGCGCCAACCAAATCCTGGAGTGAAACGCCATGGCATCCGTTTTCGAAACGAATCTCGCAACCGCGGAACGGCTCCTGACCCGGTTCCGGGATCGTCCGCTCGGCCATTTCATCGACGGGCGGGAAGTGTCCGGCCAGTCGGACCGGCTGTTCGACAACCTGTCCCCCATCGACGGCGGAGTCATCAACCGGGTCCATGCCGGCAACGCCGCCGACGTCGATGCCGCCGCGACGGCGGCGCTGCGCGCCTTCCCCGCCTGGGCCGCCCTGCCGGGCACCGAGCGCAAACGCATCCTGCACCGGGTCGCCGACGGCATCCTGGCGCGGGCGGAGGAGATTGAAGTCCTGGAAAGCCTGGACAGCGGCCAGCCGATCCGCTTCATGAGCAAGGCCGCCGAACGCGCGGCGGAGAATTTCCGCTTCTTCGCCGACCGGGCGCCGGATGCCGCCAACGGCCTGTCGCTGCCGGCCAAGGACCATCTGAACTTCACCGTCCGGCAGGCGCTGGGACCGGTTGCGGTCATCACGCCCTGGAACACGCCCTTCATGCTGTCGACCTGGAAGATCGCCCCGGCGCTGGCCGCCGGCTGCACGGTGGTCCACAAGCCGGCGGAGTGGAGCCCGCTGACCGCCATGCTGCTGGCCGAGATCATGGCCGAAGCCGGCGTGCCGGCCGGCGTCGCCAATCTGGTCAACGGGTTGGGCGAGGAGGCCGGCAAGCTGCTGACCGAGCATCCGGCGATCAAGGCGGTGGCTTTCGTCGGTGAATCGACCACCGGCAGCCACATCATGGCCCAGGGCGCCCCGACGCTGAAGCGCGTGCATTTCGAGCTGGGCGGCAAGAACCCGGTCATCGTGTTCGACGACGCCGATCTGGACCGGGCGTTGGACGCTGTGGTGTTCATGATCTACAGCCTGAACGGCCAGCGCTGCACCTCGTCCTCGCGCCTGCTGGTGCAGAGCGGCATCCATGACGCCTTCGTCGAAAGGCTGGCGGAGCGCGTCGCCCGCATCCGCGTCGGCCACCCGCTGGATCCCGCCACCGAAGTCGGCCCGCTGGTGCATGAGCGCCATCTGAACAAGGTTCTGGGGTATTGCGCCATCGCGAAGGAGGACGGCGCGACGGTCAAGGTCGGCGGCGTCCGCGCCGAGGAGGCCGGTGCCGGCGGCCACTATGTCCGCCCGACGCTGTTCACCGGCGCGCACAACCGCATGCGCATCGCCCAGGAGGAAATCTTCGGGCCTGTCCTGACCGCCATTCCCTTCCGGGACGAGGCGGAGGCGATCGCGGTGGCCAACGACGTCGCCTATGGGCTGACCGGCTATGTCTGGACCCGCGACGTCGGCCGTGCCAACCGCGTGGCGCTGAAGCTGGACGCCGGCATGGTGTGGATCAATTCGGAGAACAACCGTCACCTGCCCACCCCCTTCGGCGGCATGAAGGCCAGCGGCATCGGCCGTGACGG
>CBIHQY010000166.1:0-3200 GCA_966212305.1 uncultured Azospirillum sp. | reverse complement strand
GGCCGGCACCAGGGCGGTGGCGGTCTGCAGGTTCATCACGTCGACCTCATAGTCCTTGACGTGCTGTTCCAGCGCCGCGGCCAGCTTCGGCCCCTCGGTGTGGGAGACCGAGATGAAGTTCTCGATCGCCATTGTGTCGAGCACCTGACCGCCGAACCGCTCGGCCGCCACGCCGGTGCGGATGCCCTTGCGGGCGGCGTAGATGGCGGCAGCGGCACCGGCGGGGCCGCCGCCGATCACCAGCACCTCGAACGGGGCCTTGGCCTTGATCTTCTCGGCGGCGCGGGCGACGGCGCCGGTGTCGAGCTTGGCGACGATCTGCGCCACGTCCATCCGGCCCTGGGCGAAGGGCTCGCCGTTCAGGAAGACGGTGGGGACGGCCATTACCTGCCGCTGCTCGACCTCCTGCTGGAACAGCGCGCCGTCGATGGCGACATGCTTGATCCGCGGGTTCAGCGCGCTCATCAGGTTCAGGGCCTGGACCACGTCCGGGCAGTTCTGGCAGGACAGCGAGAAATAGGTCTCGAAGCGGAAATCGCCGTCCAGATTGCGGATCTGCTCCAGCAGCTCCTCCGACTCCTTGGACGGATGGCCGCCGACCTGCAGCAGCGCCAGGACCAGCGAGTTGAACTCGTGACCCATCGGCAGGCCGGCGAAGGTGACGCCGATGTCGGTGCCGTCGCGCTTGATGGCGAAGGAGGGCCGGCGCTCGTCGACGCCGTTGCGGTCCAGCGTGATCCTGTCGGATAGCGAAGCGATGTCTTCCAGCAGGCCGAGCATCTCCTGCGACTTCGCACCGTCGTCCAGCGAGGCCACCAGCGTGATCGGGTTGGTGATGCGCTCCAGATAGGCCTTCAACTGCGTCTTCAGATTGGCGTCCAGCATGGCTTTCGTTCCCAACGTCTCGTGTCCGGGGCGGATCGCCTGCGTGATGTCGCGGCGGTCCGGGCGGAGAAAATGGTGGCCCGAGTCAGAAGAGCCGGTCGGGCGGGCGGTCTGGCTTTGAAACAGCGAAGAGGTCGGAACGTCATCGTCCTCCCCGCGCAGGCGGGGATCCAGACTTTGAAAGGACTGCGACAAAGAGCGCGCATGGGTGCCCGCCTTCGCGGGGATGGGGAAACCGATGACGGACCCTGATGGCGGGGAGGCCTTGAAAGCCGGCCCGCAGAACCTGCCTTGCGGCCGTTCCGGCCGATCAAGGGTACTCGTTTTCAAACCCGCCGGAGAGCGGGGTGGGAGCCGGCCGAAGCCGGCCCCCGATCCGTGGGTTCCCGAAGGAACCTTAGATCTTGCCGACGAGGTCGAGCGACGGGGCGAGGGTCTTCTCGCCTTCCTGCCACTTGGCCGGGCAGACCTCGCCCGGGTGGGCGGCGACGTACTGCACGGCCTTGATCTTGCGCAGCAGTTCCTTGGCGTCGCGGCCGACGCCGCCGGCGGTGATCTCGACGATCTGGATCTTGCCGTCCGGGTCGACGACGAAGGTGCCGCGGTCGGCCAGGCCGACTTCCTCGATCAGGACCTCGAAGTTGCGGCTGATCGCCAGCGTCGGGTCGCCGATCATGGTGTAGTTGATCTTGCCGATGGCCGGCGAGGTGTCGTGCCACGCCTTGTGGCAGAAGTGGGTGTCGGTCGAGACGCTGTAGACCTCGACGCCCAGCTTCTGGAATTCGGCGTAGTTGTCGGCCAGGTCTTCCAGCTCCGTCGGGCAGACGAAGGTGAAGTCGGCCGGATAGAAGAACACGACCGACCACTTGCCCTTCAGGTCGGCGTCGGTCACGTCGATGAACTTGCCGTTCTTAAACGCGGTCGCCTTGAAGGGCTTAATCTCGCTGTTGATCAAGGACATTTGTGTTCTCCGATGAGGTGCGATGAATGGTTGTCGCCTCGATCTCCGACCGGGGGCCGTGACATGCCCGACTTAGTGCGGCGCACCGGGTCGAACAAGAGGGCCTGCCGTGTGGCCAGGAGAGCGGGGCGTTGTTCCCGTGTCCCGTTGACCCGTGGAGGAATACGGGAAATCTGTTATCAAGAGAAGTAGAAAATACCAATTGGATTGATCGATAAAACCGATTACATAATCGGGCATGAAACCACTCCCCACCCTGCGCCAGCTCCGCTATCTCGTCGCCGTCGTCGACCGCTGCCATTTCGGGCAGGCGGCGGAGGCCTGCCTCGTCAGCCAGTCGACGCTGAGCGCCGGTTTGCAGGAATTGGAAGAGCTGCTGGGCGCCACCCTGGTGGAGCGCACGCGGCGCTCGGTGCTGCCGACCCCGCTCGGCCGCGAGATCGCGGAGCGGGCGCGCCAACTGCTGAAGGGGGCGGAGGAGCTGGTGGACATCACCCGGTCCTCCGCCGACCCGATGTCGGGCGCCCTGCATCTGGGGGTGATCCCGACCATCGGCCCCTTCCTGATCCCCCGCGTGATGCCGGCCCTGCGCGAGGCCTTCCCGCGCCTGCGGCTCTATCTGCGCGAGGATCAGACGGCGCGGCTGCTGGAGCAGCTGAACGCCGGCAAGCTCGACGCGGCGCTGCTGGCCTTGCCCTATCCGATGGGCGACCTGGAGACGGAGGACATCGCGGAGGACCGCTTCTCCTTCGTCTGCCCCACCGGCCACCGGCTGAGCGCCGGCGATCCGGCCGAGCCGGTGACGGTCCCGTCGGAGGATCTGCTGCTGCTGGAGGACGGGCACTGCCTGCGCGACCATGCCATGGCCGCCTGCGCGCTGGACGCCACGCCGCACAACACCGCCTTCGAGGGCACCAGCCTGCACACGCTGGTGCAGATGGTGGCGAACGGGCTGGGGGTGACGCTGCTGCCGCAGATGGCGGTCGATTCGGGTATCCTGCGCGGGCTGGATCTGGCGGTGCGTCCATTGGCCGGCGGCCGGCCGGGGCGGCGGATCGCGCTGGCCTGGCGCCGCACCTCGGGCCGGAAGGAGACCTTCCAGCGGCTGGCCGAAGCGCTGCGGGCGGAGATGTTGCGGAAGGACGGCTGAGGGCGATGGCTGGGGAACGGCCGCGCTCAAAGTATCGCTTGGTCCGGCGGGCGCGAGGTGGTTTAAACGGGACGGTTTTTCGCCCGTTCACTCCGCTTTCGGGACACCCTGCGTCATGTCCATCACCGACACCGTTCCCGCTCCTGGCCCCCTGTTCGACCGCGTCGCCATCATCGGCATCGGTCTGATCGGCTCCTCCCTGGC
>CBIHQY010000165.1:0-3283 GCA_966212305.1 uncultured Azospirillum sp. | reverse complement strand
CCTGTCGAACACGGCGGGCGACACGCTGACCATCGTCAACGGCTCGATCACGCTGACGCCGGCACAGCTCGCCGGACTGGCGATCACGCCGGCCCACGACAGCGGCAGCAGCTTCACCCTGTCGGTCACCGCCACCTCGACGGACGGCACCGCCACGCCGGCGACCGTCAACAAGTCGCTGGCGGTGACGATGACGCCGGTCGCCGACACGCCGACGCTGACCACCCCCGCCGTGCACGGAAACGAGGACACGGCGATCGCTCTGACGATCACCGCCGCCTCCACCGACGGCGACGGGTCGGAGACGCTGACGGTGCGGATCGCCGGAATGCCCGACGGCGCCAGCCTGAACCACGGCACCCACAACGGCGACGGCAGCTGGACCCTCGCCGCGTCGGACCTGGCCGGCCTGACCTACACCCCGCCGGCCAACGCGCATGGCACGGTCGACCTGTCGGTCACCGTGACCGCCCAGGACGGGACCGACACCGCTGAGGTGACGAAGACGCTCAGCGTCACGGTCGATCCGGTGAACGACAAGCCGACCCTGGCCGCCGCCCACGCCACGACCGTCATCGCAGCCGACGCCACCGATCATCCGGCGGTGGTCGCCGACGCGACGATCACGGATGTGGACAGCAGCATCATGTCCGGCATGTCGATCCGCATCGCCGCCGGATCGCAGACCGGCGACGCGCTGAACCTCGACAGCCTGACCATCGACACCGACCCGTCGACCGGCCGCAGGACGGTGTCGGGCACCGGGATCGAGGTCAGCTGGGACGACAGCACGCACCAGCTGTCATTGTCGGGCAGCGCCTCCACCGCGACCTACACCGAAATCCTCCAGCATCTGGCGCTCAGCCCCAATGGCGGCGGCGCCCGGACGCTGGAGGTGACGGTCAGCGACAATCTTGGGCTGTCCAGCGATCCGCTGGCGGTGCAGGTGCTGGTCTCGGCCGATGCGACGATGACCGGCAGCAGCGGTGCCGACATCCTGCATGCCGGAGCCGGCACGACCGGCATGTCCGGCGGGGCCGGCGACGACCTGTTCATCTTCGCCCCGCGCGACGGCGACCTGACCATCGACGGCGGGGTGGGCTGGACCGACGTGGTGGAGGTCGGCGCCTTCGTCGCCAATGCCGGCGCCAACTGGCTCCAGCAGCTGGACGGGCACACCTATACCATGGACCCGTCGGGCCACGGCCTGACCTTCAACCACGAGACGACCGTCACGCTGGAGGACCAGAACCATCACCAGCTGGTGCTGCAGAACATCGAACGGCTGACGTTCTGACCGGAGAGATGCGGGGCAGCGGAGTGGGGCGTGCCGGTCAGGCGACCGGCGCGCCGTCCTCCGCGGTCGCGGCGCCCGCCTGCATGTGGGTGATGATCCGCCTCATCAGGCGGCCCAGCATCGCCCGTTCATCCTCCGCCATGGCGGCGAGCGGCGGGGTCAGCGACTGGCGCAGGGGATCGCGGTGCAGCAGGGTCCGCCCCTCGTCCGTCAGGTCGAACAGCCAGCCGCGCTTGAATCCCGGATGCGGGCGGCGGGCCAGAAACCCCTTGTCCACCAGGGTGGACACCGTGCGCGACACCGGCGCCAGATGGATCCGCTGGAACCGGGCCAGCGCGGTCAGGGTGCGCGCCGGCTCCGGCGCGTCATGGAAATAGCGCAGAGCCACCCATTGCGCCGGGAAAAGCCCCTCGGTGAAGCTGACGCCATAGACAAGCCGGCTGACCTGATCCAGCAATGTGACCAGATCCTCGTCTGTCGACCAAGCGTCGCCATGCCCCGGCCTTTCCGACACGCGCTTCTCTCCCTACAGGCATTGCGCCGAACATACCGGCGGCAAGCTTGGGCGCGGACTGTAGCGAAGTCAACGCGCCAGCGGAAGCGCCAGTCTTCGCGTCTGCGTGGTGAAACTATGATGAAAATTCGCGTGGATTATCATTGAGGAAAATCCATCGCCGTCCTCCGCAAATCCTTGGCGAAACGCGCCGGCCGGCCCACTTCTGGTCCTGTCAAATTCGACCCGCCTCCACAACCTGCGGATAACGGACATGACCGGCTTTCCCCACCTGACCAACGCCTTCCTGTTCGACCTGGACGGCACGCTGACCGACACGGTGTACCAGCATGTGCTGGCCTGGAAGGAGGCGCTGGACGAGGAGGGCATCGCCCTGTCGGTCTGGCGCATCCACCGCAAGATCGGCATGAGTGGTGGGCTGTTCACCAACATGCTGCTGCGCGAAACCGGCCTCGCCATCGACCAGGACCTGCTCGACCGGCTGCGCCATCGCCATTCGCAGGCCTACAAGCGGCTGGCGGCCGGCGTCGTCCCGTTGCCCGGCGCGCGCGATCTGCTGGACACGCTGACGGAGCTGAACATCCCCTGGGCCATCGCCACCAGCGGCCGGATGGAAACGGCGCGGCCGGCGCTGGAAAAGCTGGGCGTGGATCCCGAGCGTACCGCGGTGGTCACCCGCGACGAGGTCGAATATGCCAAGCCCGACCCCGACCTGTTCCTGGCCGCCGCCGCGCGCATCGGCGTCGACATCGCCAGCGCCTTCGTGGTCGGCGACAGCATCTGGGACATGATCGCCGCCAAGCGTGCGCGCGCTCTCGGCATCGGCCTGCTGTCCGGCGGCTATGGCCGGGAGGAGCTTGAGCGGTCCGGCGCGTTGCGCGTCTACGAGGATCCGGCCGATATGCTCGATCATCTGGACGAGGTCGGCGGACGTCGCGGGCTTGCTCAGTAAAAGATCGGCCTGCATCAAGTAACCGAACCGCCTCCTGCTTGCAGAACCAATCGGAGCGCTGCGATCGTCTTCCGCAGTCTGCATCATGCACAGTCACAGCGCTATGATGCAGTGCAACATCGTCATGAAGGACATGCGGGATCGGCGCGTTTCACGGCGACCCGACAGTGGCAGCATGGGTTTGCCGATGACGCCGACGCCGCTCCCCGACGCCCGATCATCGCAATCCCAGACAAGGAGCCGTCGCATGTCCTTCCATCAGCCGTCATCCCACAAGCCCGCCGCGCGCCACACCATCGCCCGCGCCCTGATCGCTTCGGCCTTCGCGCTGGCTTCGCTGCTGTCGGTCGCCGCCGCTGCCGCCGTCTCCGCCCAGCCGGACCGCGCCGCGCCTGCGTTCGAGATCGACAGCCAGTCCTTCCTGTTCAACTGAGCGGCTCCGGACAAAAAAAAGAGCCGCCGGTCACACCGGCGGCTCTGAAGTCCGAGAGGAACGTCCAACAAGTTGTGCCGGGTCAAC
>CBIHQY010000164.1:0-3313 GCA_966212305.1 uncultured Azospirillum sp. | reverse complement strand
TCCATCACGACGCGGCCGGTCTGGATGACATAGCCGCGGTCGGCGATCTCCAGCGCGCGATGGACGTTCTGTTCGACCAGCAGCACGGTGATGCCGCGCCGGCGGATCAACTGGATGGTCTCGAAGATGCGGGTCACCAGCTTGGGCGCGACGCCCCAGGACGGCTCGTCCAGCATCAGCAGATCCGGCTGGCTCATCAGGCCGCGGCACATCGCCAGCATCTGCTGTTCGCCGCCGGACAGGGTGCCGGCCTGCTGTTTCCGCCGCTCGCCGAGCACGGTGAAAGTGTCGTAGGCGAATTGGAGCGTTTCCTCGCGTTTCGCCGCATCGCTGGTGGTGAAGCCGCCCAGCATCAGGTTCTGTTCCACCGTCAGGCGGGGGAACAGGCGGCGGCCTTCCGGCACCAGCACCAGCCCGCGCTTCACCCGCTCATGGGCGGGTACGGCGGAGATGTCCTGGCCCTTCAGCACG
Organism: uncultured Azospirillum sp.; assembly: GCA_966212305.1. Lineage (GTDB taxonomy): Bacteria > Pseudomonadota > Alphaproteobacteria > Azospirillales > Azospirillaceae > Azospirillum. Next base: position 2,842 of record CBIHQY010000164.1, on the reverse strand, counting down.
ACCGACCCGCCATCCAGCACGTTCAGCCCGGCGACGGCGCGCAGCGTGGTCGACTTGCCGTTGCCGTTGCCGCCGACCAGCGCGACGATCTCGCCCCGCTTCAAGGTCAGGCTGACGTCGCGGATGGCCGGAACCCGGCGGTAGCTGGATTGAATGTTGCGGACCTGCAGCATCGCCTCGCCCTGCGGCGCGACGGCCACCGGGCGGACGGGTTCGGACAGCGTCGGTTGGAGCATCGTCTCACTCCCCCAGATAGGCGGCGATCACCGCCGGGTTCTCGGCGATTTCGGCCGGGGTGCCGTCGGCGATCTTGGCACCATAATCCAGCACAAGCATCCGGTGGGCGATGGGCATGATGCCCTCCATCACATGTTCGACGATGATGCTGGCGATGCCGCGCTGATGGATGCGGTGGACCAGTTGCGATGCCTCGCGCACCTCGGTCGGGTTCAGGCCGGCCATCACCTCGTCCAGCAGGATCAGCTTCGGTTCGGTGGCGAGCGCGCGGGCGACCTCCAGCCGCTTCTGTTCCGACACCGTCAGGTCGGACGCCGGGGTGTCCGCCCGGTGCGACAGGCCGACGAAGGCCAGTTCCTCCTCCGCCCGGTCGCGGGCTTCGGCCACCCGCTTGTTGCGCAGCATGGCGCCGACCATGACGTTCTCCAGCGCGGTCATCGACTGGAAGACGCGGACGATCTGGAAGGTGCGGGCGATGCCCAGCGCCGCCGCCGCCTCCGGCGTCGAGCCGGTGATGTCGTGCCCTTCGAAGGCGATGCGGCCGGTGGTGGGGGTGTGGAAGCCGGCAAGGCAGTTGAACAGCGTAGTCTTGCCGGCGCCGTTCGGGCCGATCAGCCCGATGATCTCGCCATGATGAACGATGAAGCTGATGTCGCGGTTGGCGATCAGTCCGTCGAAGGCCTTGCCCAGGCCGTCCACGGCAAGCAGGGGAGCGGTGTTCACGGGCGGACCTCCATCTTCTCGGCCTTCACCGCGTCATGCTTCGCCCCCGGAAGGTGGCGGCGCAGGTCGCCCAGCAGGCCCAGCACGCCGGACGGGCTGAACACGGCGACCAGGATGATCATGGCGGCGTAAATGATCATGTCGGTGCCGGACCCGGTGCTGCCGAACAGGGTGCGGCTGTATTCCTCGATGGTGATGAGGATGACGGCGCCCAGCACCGGCCCGGTCAGCCGGCCCACCCCGCCCAGGATGGCGATCAGCGCGATCTTGATGGAAATGGTCCCGGCGAAGACGGAGCCCGGATCGATGAACATCTCCTTCTGGGCGTAGAAGCTACCGCCCATCGCGGTCAGGAACGCCGACACCGACAGCGCGATCAGCTTGTAGCGGGTCAGGCTGACGCCGAGCGCGCGGGCGGCCTCCGGCTCGTCCTTGATGGCGCGGAAATAATAGCCGATGTGGCTGCGCTCGATCGCCCAGGAGACCAGCACCGTCAGCACCAGCAGGCCGAGGATGATGTAGTAGTAGGGCAGCTTGGACAGGAAGATCAGCCAACCCCAGCCGCCGCGGTCCATCGGTAGGTAGAGGCCGACGGCGCCCTCCAGGAAGTCGCTGTTGGTGACCAGGATCTGCATGATCTCCGCCACCGCGATGGTCGCCATGGCGAAATAGTGCCCCTTCAGCCGGAAGCAGGGCCATCCCATGGCGAGCGCGAACAGCGCCGCCACCAGCCCGCCGGCCACCGCTCCGATCCAGGGCGTCAGCCCCAGGGTCGTCAGCAGCATGGTCGAGGTGTAGGCGCCGATGCCGTAGAACACCGCATGGCCGAGCGAGACCTGACCGGCATAGCCCCCGACGATGTTCCAGGCGACGCCCAGCTGGGCGCCCATCAGGATCAGGATCAGAAAGTTCTGCTGCGACGGTTCGGTGATCAAAAGCGGCAGCACGGCGGCAAGCGCCAGCAGGGCGCCGGTGCCGGCTGCCTTGCGTGAGAAGTTGGTTCCGGTCGTCATCAGGCTTTCCCCAGCAGGCCGCGCGGACGCACCAGCAGCACGACCAGCAGCAGCGACAGCACGATGGCGGTCTTGTATTCCGGGCCGATCAGGAAGCCGCCCAGCACCTCGATCAGTCCGACGATGATGCCGGCCAGGAAAGCGCCGGTGACGCTGCCGAAGCCGCCCAGCACGACCACCACGAAGGCGATCAGGATGAAGTTCGACCCAACCTCCGGAAAGATCGGGAAGAAGGTGGCGATCAACCCGCCGGCCAGACCGGCGCAGGCGGCGCCGATGCCCCAGGCCAGGGCGAACATCTTCTGCCCGTCGATGCCCATCAGGGTGGCCGCCTCACGGTCGATGGCGGTCGCCTCCAGCGCGGTGCCGAGCCGGGTGCGGTGCAGGAACATCCACAGCGCGCCCGTCACCCCGACCGCCCCCAGCGCGGCCACGAACTGCGGCAAACCGAACTGGACGGGGCCGAGCGCGATGTTGCCGCTTACCAGGCTGTGCGGGATGAGCCGGTGGTCCGGCTTCCAGAAGAATTGCGCCAGACCGCGCAGCAGGATCATCAGGCCGAAGGTCGCGAAGATCTGCGACAGCATCGGCGCCTTCAGGATGCGGCGGATCACCGTCTGGTAGACGATGACGCCCACCGCGAACAGCAGCAGCGCGGTCAGGGGAAGCGCCACGATGGGGTCGATGGCGAAGAGGGCGAAGGCCCAGAAGCTGGCATACATGCCCAGCATCAGGAATTCGCCATGGGCGAAATTGACGATGTCCATCACGCCGAAGATCAGCGTCAGGCCCACCGCAACCAGGGCGTAGATCAGCCCGATCAGCAGGCCCGAGACGAGCACTTGGATGAGAATGTCTGCGGTCATTGC
>CBIHQY010000163.1:0-3337 GCA_966212305.1 uncultured Azospirillum sp. | reverse complement strand
CACCGCCCAGCGATGGCCGCCGCCCTCCGAGCCGGCGAAGAGGCTATTCTTCCGGTTATGCATACATGTACATAACCGGAACTATGCGCAGCCGATGATTATGCGCAGGCCGCCCGCGGAACCGATTGCACGGTACGATGTAGCCGGAGTGTGCTGCGCATAATCCTTGCGTTCTTCTGAAGGTTCTTCCCTTTCAGGAGATGATCCTGGATGACGACGCCATCCTGCACCCGCAAACGCGAGCCATGTTGACGGGCAGCGTCCTGGAGCCGTTCATCGCGGACTACCGCTCCTACCTGCGTCAGGGGCGCTACGCGCGCAACACCCAGCGCGTCTATCTGTGCTGCGTTGCGCATTTCGCCCGCTGGCTCGGCGCCGAGCGGATCGACCTGAACGCCGTCATCGAAGAAGCCGGTAAACGCTTCGTTACCGATCATTTGCCGCGGTGCGAATGCCCGCCGCCGGTCCGGCGGACACCCCACGAGATCAAAGCCGCCCTCGTCCACCTGCACCGCATCCTCCAGGCCCATGGAGCCGTTCCGGTGGGTCATTCTCCCAGCCACCTTGAGGCCGAGCTTGCAGCATTCGACCGTTACATGGATGCGCTCTGCGGCCTGGCCGCCAGCACGCGCCGGCAGCGCGTCTTGATCCTCGCCCGTTTCCTGGTTTCCCAGTTCGGCTCTGCTCCGGTCGATCTGAAGGCGGTTAGCGCGAGCGACATCCGCCGGTTCGTGTTGGAGAGCGACAAAGCCCGCAGCACCGGGACCATCAACGTGATCGCGGGGGCGCTGCGGTGCTACTTGCGGTGCCGGACGCTGGCCGGACAAGAGGTCGGCGCGCTGGCCGCGGCGGTTCCCCGTGCCGCGAACTGGCGGCTCGCCGCTCTGCCGGACGTTTTCTCACAAGCCGAGGTGGACCAACTCCTCGCGTCCTGCGGCAACGATGTGCCCTCGGGCAAGCGCGCCTATGCCATGATCCGTTGCCTGGTCGACCTCGGGCTGCGGAGCAGCGAAGTCGCCCGGCTTCGCCTCGACGACATCGACTGGCAGGCGGGGACCTTGCGGGTGGCCAAGGGCAAATCCCGCCGGGCCGACCTTCTCCCGCTACCGCCAGCGACCGGCCATGCCATCGCCGACTATCTAAAGGCCGAGCGGCCGCAGACGGCCAATCGGGCCGTGTTCGTACGCCACGTCGCCCCGTTCGACCAGCCGATCAAGGCGAAGTCCGTACGCAATGCCGTCATTGCGGCCTATCGCCGGTGCGGCTGGACGGCATCGCGCATCCATGTCCTTCGCCACAGCATGGCGAGCCGGCTTCTGCATCGGGGAACGCCGCTGAAGGAAATCGCCGATCTCCTGCGGCACCGAAGTCTCGATACGGTAGCGATCTACGCCAAGGTGGATTTGGTACGGTTGGCCGCGGTGGCTCTGCCTTGGCCGGGGAGGACACCATGACCGCCTCCATGCAGTCCCTGGTCCAGGACTATCTGGATGAGCGCCGACGTCTCGGGTATGCGCTTTCCGTGCCCGGAACGCAGTTGATGGCGTTCGCCCGGTTCGCCGACCGACCCGGCCACCGCGGCCCCTTGACCACCGACCTCGTCCTTTCCTGGGCACGGGACGAAGCGACGCGCGCGACCCCGATCACTTGGGCCAGACGCCTGGAGATCGTTCGGCCATTCGCTCAGCATCGAGCCCGGATCGACCCCGGGACGGAGGTGCCGGATGCCGATGTCTTCGGCCGCAGGCACCGCAGGCTCGCTCCGCATATCTATACCGACGAGGAGATCGCGGACCTGTTGGCTGCGGCCCGCCGTCTGCCCCCGGCAGGAATGCTGCGGCCGGCCACCTACGAAACCCTCTTCGGGCTGATCGCCGCCACGGGGCTGCGGTTGTCCGAGGCGCTGCACCTGTGCTGTTCCGACCTGGACCCCGGCCAAGGCCACCTGACGGTACGTCGGACCAAATTCTGCAAATCTCGGCTGGTGCCCCTGCACCCATCCACCATGGACGCCCTGACCCAATATCTGGCGGTGCGGCAACGTCACGTCCCGCCAACTCCGGACGCTCCCTTGTTCGTGGCGCCGGCTGGCGACGGCTTGCCCACGAGTACGGTTCACCACGTCTTCAAGCGTATCCGTGGCGACTTGGGGTGGATCGCACGCGGCGGCCACCCCATGCCACGCATCCACGATCTCCGGCACACCTTCATCTGCCGCCGGGTGATGCTGTGGCACGAGCACGGGACAGACATCGATAACGCCATGCTGGCGCTTTCGACGTACGTTGGGCACGTCAAGGTGTCCGACACCTACTGGTATCTTAGCGGGGTTCCGGACCTGATGGGCATCGCCGGGCGGTGCTTCGAGCGGTTCGCCTCGCACTCCGGGGAGGCCCACCATGGCTGAGTCCGCACCGGTCCCGTCATTCGCGACGCTTCTCCAACGCTTCTTCACCGAGCATCTCGTGCATCACCGCTCCGTCAGCCCGCGAACGGTTGCTGCTTACCGTGACACGTTCCGATTGCTGCTTCGGTTTGCCGAGACGCGGCTCGGCAAGACCCCGACGGCGATCAGCCTGACCGATCTCAACGACACGTTGATCCTGGCCTTCCTAGACGACCTGGAGGGAAATCGCGGCAACGGATCGCGCAGCCGCAACGCCCGCTTGGCCGCCATCCGATCCTTCCTCAAGTACGCCGCCCACCATGACCTGTCCGTCCTGGCGGTCATCGAGCGGGTTCTGGCGGTACCCATGAAGCGGTTCGACCGACCGATGCTCGGTTTCCTGTCCCGGGACGAGATGCAGGCCATCTTGGCCGCTCCCGATGCCCGAAACTGGGTCGGCCAGCGGGACCAGGTTCTGTTCACCGTGCTCTACAACACCGGAGCGCGGGTGTCGGAGGTGCTGGCCGTCCGTGTCGGAGACATCGTCCTAGACGGTTCGTCTTGTGTTCACTTTCACCAGGGCAAAGGGCGCAAGCAGCGCACGGTTCCCTTGTGGCGATCGACCGCCACTCTGGTTCGTGCCTGGACACGGCGGCTGGACGCCGGGGTGGCGACCGCACCGCTGTTTCCAAACCGGGGCGGGATCGCGATGACCCGCTCAAACGTAACTCAACGCCTTGCGACGTATGTCGGAGCGGCGGGCAAGACCATGCCGTCGTTGCTGGACCCAGCCCGCTCGATCTCACCGCACACGATCCGCCACACCACCGCCATGCACCTGCTGCAGTCCGGCGTCGATATCACCGTGATCGCGCTGTGGCTGGGCCATGAAAGCCCGGCGACCACGCACATGTACATCGAGGCCGATCTGTCGATGAAGGAGCGCGCCCT
>CBIHQY010000162.1:0-3425 GCA_966212305.1 uncultured Azospirillum sp. | reverse complement strand
CCCTCCGGCCGCCCCTGGACCGTCGGCCTCGCCGATCCCACCAACCCCGACCGCACCGCGACAACGGTCGAGCTGACCGACGGCGCGCTGGCGACCTCGGGCGGCTACGGCACCCGCTTCGACGCGGCGGGCCGTTTCACCCACCTGTTCGACCCGGCGAGCGGCACTTGCGCCGCCCAGTGGCTGGCGGTTACCGTGCAGGCACCGGACGCCACGACGGCCGACGCCCTGTCGACCGCGCTGTCGGTGGTGCCGGCGGATCGGGTTCCGGCCATCCTGGCCGCCTATCCCGGCGTCACCGCCCGCTTCACCCATCCCGACGGCCGCATCCTGCGGCTGCCGGCTTAAAGAGATCGGATCATCGTCATGGGAAGCTTCAGCCTGTTCCACTGGGCCATCGTGCTGCTGGTCGTCCTCCTGCTGTTCGGCGCCGGCAAGCTGCCGTCCGTGATGGGCGACTTCGCCAAGGGCATCAAGAGCTTCAAGGCCGGCCTGAAGGACGAGGACGAGGATCGCAAGCCGATCGCGTGATGGCATGTGATTGGGGAGTGGTAGGCTGACGATGCCCCCACCCCAACCCTCCCCCGCTCTCGGCCGGCCAAAGGCCGGTCCGATCGCGGGGGAGGGGTCAAGTGCTTGTTCGGAAAAGCAGCGGCAGTCCCTCCCCCGCCCAGCTCTCGCACAAAGCTGCGCTTTGTGCTGACGCGGCAGGCGGACCGTAGGTCCGCTGAGAGCGGGGGAGTTTAGGTGGGGGTCTAACTTCGCGGAAGTCTAACTCCCCACCCCTCAGCCCCGCTCACGCCACCCGCAACGCCCCCGCGGTGTCGTGGTAGAACCCGTTCACCAGCGGCGCGTCGATCAGCCCGCCCAGTTCGGCGGCGACCTCCGCCCCCTCGCGCCGGCCGTCCAGCACCGCGCGGAACGCCTGGGCGACGCGCACCATGTCCATCGCCTGTGGCGACAGGCGGAAGCGGTCCACCCCCATTTCCAGCAGCGCCGGCACTTCCGCCGCCAGGCACAGGCAGCCGTGCGACATCGTCTGCGTCCCGTTGACGGTCAGGAAGGGCTGCCCGTCCATCGTCGTCACCGGCATGCCGTCCGGGTCGTTGCCGCAGACGAACTGGCAGCCGTCCTTGTGCAGCCCATGGGCGCGCGCGTGATAGCAACGGGCCGAGATGGCGAGCGGCGCCCGCCCCCAGACCTGCACCTCCGTCTCCACCCCCAGTTGCCGCCCGGCCTTGGCCAGCACCGCGACGGTGGTCGCCGGCAGCTCCGCCGGCAGCGACACCGCCACCGCGCCGCGCCCGGCCATCCAGCCGAGAGTCGCCTCGTTGTAGACGTTGATCGTCGGCCCGACCGCATGAGGCCGTCCGGCCAGCAGCGCCAGCGCCCCCATGTCGTTGGCCTCGATCAACCCGCCATCCGGCAGCCCGGCATCGGACCCCACCAGATCGCGCATCGCCGACCGTTCGCGCTCGCTGCCGACCAGGATCGGGCTGGCGAGCCACACCGTCTTGCCGGCGGCGCTCAGCCGTTCGATCACGTCCCCCATCGCCTCGGCGAAGAAGGGCGCCCGCTTGAAGCAGACGATCTCGCCGACGATCACCGTGTCCACCGGCGCCTCGTCGGCGATGCGGGCGTAGAAGTCGCGCCAGCGGTCGACCGGCCAGTTGAACAGCACCGGCCCCAAAGTGAGTGACGCAGTCATTCCCTGAAACTCCTTACCGCCAGCGGCTCAACGCCAGGCGCGGGTATAGGCGCCGGTGGTCTGGGTCCCGCCCTCGACCATCGCCTGCAGATCGATGTGCGATACCGGCCGACCGGCGGCGAAGCTCTCCAACGCCTCGCGATAGGCACGCACCACCGCGGCGATATAGGCCTTGCCGCGCTGCCGCCCCTCGATCTTCAACGCCCGCACGCCGGCCGCCTTCAACTCCGGCAGCAGGTCCATCGCGTTGAGGCTGGTCGGCTCCTCGAACAGGTAGGCCGGCCCCTCCCCGGCACCGGCGACGAAGCGGCCCTTGCACAGCGTCGGATAGCCGGCCTGCTCGCCCTCGCCGAACACGTTGATGGTGAATCCGCCGAGCGTCGATGCCAGCGCACCGCCCCGCTGCTCGTAGCGGACATGGTTGGCCGGCGAGCAGACGCCCTGCTTGTTGGGCGACAGGCCGGTGGCGTAGGAGGACAGCGAACAACGCCCCTCCGCCATCGGGCAGAGGCCGCCGAAGACGAACACCTCGGTCTCGATGTCGATCTCGGCGTTCAGCTTGGCGATTTCCGGCACCGTCAGCACGCGCGGCAGCACGACGCGCCGCACGCCGAAGGCATCGCGGTACAACCGGATCGCCTCGACATTGGCGGCCGAGGCCTGGACCGACAAATGCAGCCGCAGATCGGGATGCCGCTTGGCGGCATAGGCCAGCAACCCCGGATCGGCCAGGATCACCGCATCCACCTTCAGCCGCGCCGCGTCGTCCACCGCCTTCTGCCAGGGGCCGAGATTGCCGGCCTGCGGATAGGTGTTGATGGCTACATAGACCTCGACGCGGCGCGCGTGGGCGTAATCAACCGCGTCGGCCACATCCTGCCGGGTGAAGTTCAGCCCCGGAAAATTGCGGGCGTTGGTCTCGTCGCGGAAGCCGAGATAGACGGCATCCGCCCCGGCATCGACGGCGGCGCGCAGCGCGGCCGGCGTCCCCGCCGGGCAGATCAGTTCAAAATTGTCCATGATTCCTCAGGCCCTCGTGCCCGGCAGCGCCCCGGTGATGCGCGCCTCCACCCGCTCGATCCCCCGCCGCAGCGGCGGCGGCAGCAACCGGCGCGCCGACTCGATCCGGTCCAGCACCGGCCCGGCATTGCGCCGCAGCACCGGCAGGGCGCGGGCCAGCGGCCCGGCGATGGAGGCGGCATCGGCCACCAGATCCATCTCCTCCTCGCCATCCAGCGTGTTGCGCAGGGCAAGGATCAACGCGGTGTCGCCGGAAATGCTCAGCTCGCGCCGGAAGAACAGCGCATCGCCGTCGATCCGCCCCTCCAGCAGGTCGAGCAACCGGGCGTACGGCCCGCGAACGACCGCGTCGGCCGCTCCGGCCTCACCCACACCGTCGGCCCCACGGGGCAGGGCATGCAGCGACAGCTCCGGCCCGACGCGCATCAGCAGGGCGACCGGCGCATCGACCGGCTCGATCAGCACCCGGGCATCGGCCATCTCGCGCAGAGCCTCGAAGGCGCGCGGATGACGCTCGGCCAGCAGCCGCAGCAGCCGGGCGAGCAGCGCATCGCTGGCCCGCCGCCCCAGCTTGGGCACCAGTCCCAGCCCGGCCCGGCTCAGCCCGGTCTCGAACCGGCGGGCGCGTTCGTCGGAAACAGTCTGTGCGACATCGGGATCGCGCATGGGCGGCTTCCCTCCTCATCGGTCATTCCGC
>CBIHQY010000161.1:0-3451 GCA_966212305.1 uncultured Azospirillum sp. | reverse complement strand
CGGTGCGCAACTCGTCTGCGAACTGGCGGAGCTGTTCGGGCTTGAGGGCCCGCAGCTTGGCTGGCGTCGGACAAATGTCGAGCAGCGGGGTCTTGGTGGCGGTCACGTCGTGATGGTCCTCAAAGCTCTGGTCAGGCGCGGCGCGCGACGACGAAGTCGGCGACGGCCTTCAACATATCGGCACGCCCATCGAAAATGTCCAAGTGCTGCGATGCCTGATGCGACAGCATTTCCGCCTGGGAGCGGGCACGGTCGCGGCCGAGGATCGAAACAAAGGTCGCCTTTCCGGCCTGGGCGTCGCGGCCGACGGTCTTTCCGGTCTCCTCCACCGTGCCTTCCACGTCCAGCAGATCGTCGACGATCTGGAAGGCCAGCCCCAGATCGTGGGCATAGGCGCGCAGCGCCGTGCGCTGCGGCGGGTTGGCCTTGCCCAGGATGCCGCCGGCCTCGCAGGAGAAGGCGATCATCTCGCCGGTCTTCATGCGCTGCAGCCGGGTGGTGGTGCCGAGATCGAAACTCTCGTGCTCCGCGATCAGGTCCAGCATCTGGCCGCCGACCATGCCGTGGCCGCCGGCCGCCTTGGCCAGCGCCGACACCAGTTGGCAGCGGATGTTGGGATCCTCATGAGTCGCCGGATCGGCCAGCACCTCGAACGCCAGCGTCAACAGCCCGTCGCCGGCCAGGATGGCGGTCGCCTCGTCGAACTGGCGGTGGCAGGTCGGCCGGCCGCGCCGCAGTTCGCCGTCGTCCATCGCCGGCAGGTCGTCGTGGACCAGCGAATAGCTGTGGACCATCTCCACCGCCGCGGCGGCACGGATGGCGCAATCGGGATTGACGCCGAACAGCGCCGCCGACTGCATCACCAGGAAGGGGCGCAGCCGCTTGCCGCCGTTCAGGCAGCCATAGCGCATGGCGTCGAACACCCGCGCCTCCGCCAGGTCGGTGGTCGGCAGCAGGACGCCGATCTTCATCTCGACGGCCTGTGCGATCTCCGCCATGGCGGACTTGAATTCGGTCTGGGAAATGGTCTGCACGTCAGTCGATCCGGGCGGGTTCGGTGCCGAGGGAGCCGTCGGCGCTCACGGTGATGCGGTCGATCTTGGCCTGCGCTTCGCGCAGTTTCATCTCGCAATGGCGCTTCAGCGCCGTGCCGCGTTCGTAGGAGGAGATGGCGTCGTCGAGCTTGCCGCGGCCTTCCTCGAGCTGGCGGACGATCCGCTCCAGTTCGGCGAGCGCATCCTCGAAGCTGAGGGCAGCGATGTCGGGCGGAATGGGAACGCCAGGATTCGGATTGGAAGCGGCGGAAGGGGGCATGTCGGGCAGAACCATCGATGGAACCTCAAGCCCGCGAAGGTATGCCCCGCCCTCGCCCGGCGCAAGGCCCGAGGCAGTCCGCTGCCCCGGCCCTTGCGGACTATGTGCGGTCACTGGGCGGCCTATGCGTTCGGGCAGCCCCCACCCCGTTCGGGAGAAGGAGGGCGCCGCCCGGCCCGGGGATTGAGCCGCTCAGCAGTACATCAGTTCGCGCACATGGGCGGCGCTTGCCGACGCCAGTGCCCGAAGGTTGTAGCCGCCTTCCAGCACCGAGACGATCCGCGCGCCGCAATGGGTGCGGGCCAGTTCGCCGAGCTTGCGCGTGGCCCAGACGAAATCGTCGTCGATCAGATGCAGGCCGGCCAGCGGGTCGCGCGAATGGGCGTCGAATCCGGCGGAGATGATCAGCAGGTCCGGCTTGAAATGGTCGATGGCCGGCAGGATCACGTGCGTCATCGCGTGCCGGAACTCCGGCGACCCGGCCATGGCCGGCAGCGGCGCGTTGACGCAGTTGCCGTATTCCCCCTTCTCCCCCGCATCGCCGGTGCCGGGATAGAGCGGCGACTGGTGGGTGGAGCAATAGAGCATGTCGGGATCGAACTGCAGGATGTCCTGGGTGCCGTTGCCGTGATGGACGTCGAAATCCATCACCGCCACCCGCTGCAGCCCATGGGCGGCGCGGGCGTGGAAGGCGCCGACGGCGGCGTTGTTGAACAGGCAGAAGCCCATCGCCTTTTCCCGCTCGGCATGGTGACCGGGCGGACGGACGGCGCAGAAGGCGTTGCGCGACTGGCCGGTCGCCACCGCATCGACCGCGGCGCAGACCGCGCCGGCCGCACGCAGCGCCGCTTCCCCCGATCCGGGCGAGACGACCGTGTCGGCATCGACGCCCGCATGCTCCACGTCGGGGATCAGCGACAGCACGCGGTCGACGTGCGACTGCGGATGCGCCCGCAGAAGCTGTTCAACCGTGGCGCGCGGCGCCTCCTGCCGTTCCAGCATGTGGAACTCCTCCGTCTCCAGCGCGGCGAGCACGGCGCGCAGGCGGTCGGAGCATTCGGGATGACCGAGACCCGTGTCGTGCTCCAGGCACGCCGGGTGGGTGAACAGGGTGGTGAACATCGATTTTTCGGTCGTTATCGTTGGTTTTCGGGCGGCATTCGCAGCGTTTCCGAAAACCATTCTTCCCGCATCGCTAATGAAAGTACAGGCTGAATCCAGGACGATTCGTCACAGCCCACTTTCGGGACCCGGGGCAATCCGTTCCCCCTGCGATCGGGACCTGATCGGGGTAGAACGGGTGCGGGGGAGGCCCGGTTCAGGCCACCCGTTCGATGACGAAACGCAGGACGCCGTCCTCTTCGGTGGCGGACAGCAGGCGGTTGCCGGTCGCCTCGCAGAATGCGGGAAAGTCCTTGCGGGCGCCGGGATCGGTCGCCTCCACCGTCAACGTGTCGCCGACGGCGATGGTCTTGATCGCCTTTCGCGCGCGCAGGACGGGGAGCGGGCACTGCAAGCCCTTGGTATTCAAAGGATGGTCGGTCATGGCGGAATGCTACCCGACCGGCCGGCGGGTGTCACGACGGATGCTGTGGCGCGAATGAGCCTGCCATTGCGGATGATTATCGCTCACAACCGGGAGCTGATATATTTGCAGCGGCTCTGCTGCGCGGTGCGAGAAAAACCGGGCGCTGCCGATGATGGCGACGCTCAAGCCGTCGCCTGCGCCAAGCAGCGGCGCGGTCGCCATGCCGGATTCCCACAGGTGGACAATAGCCGCCCGATCCGAATATACTAGGATACGAGCATTTTTCTTTGCCGGGTCGCGCAACGACGGCCCGCGCACAATACGACACGTAAAAACGAATCGGAACGGACAGGGCGACGGTAAAGCGATGAAGATCGAGGATTTGCAGGCCAACGCCCGCCGGGCAAGTGCGCTGTTGAAGGCGATGTGCAACGAACGGCGGTTGCTCATCCTCTGCCATTTGAGCCAGGGCGAGCGGTCGGTCGGCGAGTTGGAGGGTCTGGTCGGGCTCAGCCAGTCGGCGCTGTCCCAGCATCTGGCCCGGCTGCGCAACGACAATCTGGTCCGCACGCGGCGCAGCGCCCAGAACATCTACTATTCGCTGAACGG
>CBIHQY010000160.1:0-3478 GCA_966212305.1 uncultured Azospirillum sp. | reverse complement strand
CACGCCGCTCCACCACCTCGAAGAAGAAGCGGTCGTCGAAGCTGTCGGTGTAGGCGTGCAGGAACTCGCCACCCCCGTCCCCCGGGCCGTCGCGGTCATACAGCAGTTCGCGCTGCTTCAACCCCGCCAGCGCCGCATCGTCCAGCGGGTGCTTGACCGCGAGGTCGTCATAATAGTTGGCGGGGATGGGCAGGAAGGGCGCGCCGGCGGCCAGACGGTCCTCCACCAGGGCGGCGGCATCCGACGCCGCGAAGGCGATGTGATGGACGCCGGCCCCGGCGGTGGCGCTGACGAAGCGGCCGGTGGCGGTCCGCCGGCTTTCCGAGATGTTCAGCGGCAGCCGGACGCCCCGGCCGGGCTCCGCATCGGGGCTGACCAGCGCCCGGCTGCGGATCAGGCCGTAGGGGTCGGGCAACTCCCACAGGCTTTCCGGAACGAAGCCGAACACCGTTCGGTAGAACAGCACGAAACCGTCCATCCTGCCGAAGGGCAGGGCCTGGGCGACATGGTCGATGCCGAGCAGCGGCGGGGGGCCGGCTGCTTCAGCCGGCTCCGCCGCGAACAGGTGGAAGTCGTCTTCCCAGATGCTGCGGTTGGCCTGCTTGTCGTCGACCAGATAGATCAGCGTGCCGTCGGGGGCGCGCAGGGCCGGGATGCGGCGCTCGCCGTCGCCGACCCGCTCGCGCCACAGCACGCAGCGCAATGCCTCGGCCCGCGCAATTGTGCGGGCGGCATCGTCCACCGCGAAGGCCATGGCGCAGACCGAGGGGCCGTGCATCTGGAAATGCTCCGACGCCGCGGAATCCTCCTCGCTGTTCAGCACCAGATTGACCCCGCCCTGGCGGTAGAGGTCGACATCCTTCGAACGGTGGCGCCCGGCATGCCGGAAGCCCAAGCTGCCGAGCAGGGCGGACAGTTTGTCCCGCGCCGCCGTGTCGACGGCGAATTCCAGGAACTCCACGCCATGGCAGACCGGCGGCGCCGGCAGGCCGGGTCCGAAGCCGGCCTCGGCCTCCGTATGGATCAACGAGCGCAGCCCGTCGAGAGCGGTCAGGCGGGCCGGGGCGGCGCGGAATTCGTCATTGAAGATCTCCAGCGACAGGGGGCCGCGGTAGCCGGAGGCCAGCACCGCGTCGACAAAGCGCCGGACCGGCAGCTGGCCCTGGCCGGGGAAATTACGGAAATGGCGGCTCCAGGATAGCACGTCCATCGACAGCTTCGGTGCGTCGGCCAACTGCACGAAGAAGATGCGGTCGCCCGGCAGGTCGGCGATTCCGGACGGGTCGTCGTCCAGGGCCAGCGTGTGGAAGCTGTCGACGATCAGCCCCAGTGCCGGGTGATCGGCGCGCTGCACGATGTCCCAGGCCTGACGCCAGCGGTTGACATGCCGGCCCCACGCCAGCGCCTCGTAGCCGACGCGCAAGTCCCGGCGCCGCGCCCGTTCGGCCATCTCGGCGAGGTCGGCGGCGGCGCGGGCCGGATCGTCGATGGCCGCGGGCTGGACGTTGGAGCAGACCAGCACGAGGTCGGTCCCCAATTCCTGCATCACGTCGAACTTGCGTTCCGCCCGGTCGAGGTTGCGGGTGCGGATCGGCTCCGGCATCGCTTCGAAATCGCGGAAAGGTTGGAAGATGGTGATCTCCAGCCCCAACCCCTCCGCAATGCGGCGCACATCGGCGGGGGAGCCGTCGAAGGTCAGCAGGTCGTTCTCGAAAATCTCGACCCCGTCGAAGCCGATGCTGGCCGCCGCCTCAAGCTTCTCCGGCAGGGTGCCGCTCAGCGAGACGGTGGCGATCGACTTTTTGAATGTGAAGGCGCTGGACGGCATGGGAGCCCTTTCGGCAGCGGCATGGTTCGTTCGGTCCAACAAACGTACCAGTCCGTACATTTTGCGGCAAGACGCTTTGTATCGCGATGATTGAGATTGCGAACAATCCAGTGAGATGATGTGGTGAACAGCCCGTCCACCTTCCTGAAGCGATGGCAAGCCGACGTCGTGGAATGTGGCTCGACATCCAAGCTCGGCCGGCATCTCACCCTTGCTGCCTTGTTGATTCGATGAGATAAAGTCATTGGCAAGTGACTTTTCATCGGCGCCGATGCAGGCACCATTCTGCCGTGGGATTTCTCTGTCAAACTCAATGATGTAAACCGTCCTATGGCACCTCGATGTCGTGGAGCGGCAGTCGTCCACACCGTCAACTTATCGGTGGCCATGCTGGGCGAGTGTAGGATTTGGCCCAGAGGCCAACAGCCGTTTTGAGAGTGCGCGGCCAGCGGCAGGTGCCGAATGATAACATCCGGCGCCGTTATCGATCCGAAATAATTCATTGACGGAACTGGTGGATCCGGGAAACCTCAACCCCTTGACAATAGGGACATCAAGGTTCCGCGCCCGATGCAGTCATCCACCCGGAACTCCTCTCCAAATCCCGCACCGCCGGTCACGCCACCTTTGCTCAGTGTCGAGGACTTGTCCGTCGCGTTCGGCGGGCAACGCGTCATCGACAATCTAAACTTCCGTGTTCATCCGGGACGGACACTCGCGATCGTCGGCGAGTCAGGGTCGGGCAAGTCGGTGACGTCGCTGTCGGTGATGCGGCTCGCCGACATGGCCGGGGCGCGCTTCCCCTCCGGCCGCATCCTGTTCCAGGGCAGCCAGGGGCCGCGCGACCTGCTGACGACCACGCAGAAGGAGATTCGGGCGATCCGCGGCAAGGAGATCGCCATGATCTTCCAGGAGCCGATGACCTCGCTGAACCCCGTCTTCACCATCGGCGATCAGATAGGCGAAACGCTGATCCTGCACGAAGGCATGGGCAAGGCCACGGCGGCGGCCGAGGCCCGGCGGCTGCTCGACATGGTCCGCCTGCCGGATACCGCCCAGATCCTGAAGCGCTACCCGCACCAGCTTTCCGGCGGCATGCGCCAGCGGGTGATGATCGCCATGGCGCTGGCCTGCCGGCCAAGGCTGCTGATCGCGGACGAACCGACGACCGCGCTCGACGTGACGATCCAGGCGCAGATCCTGACCATCATGCGCGACCTGCAGGCCGAACTCGGCATGGCGATGATGTTCATCACCCACGATATGGGCGTGGTGGCAGAGATGGCTGACGACGTCGTCGTGATGTGGAAGGGCCGCAAGGTCGAGGAGGGCCGCGCCGCCGATCTCTTCGCCAGCCCGCGCCAGCCCTACACCCGCGCTCTTCTGGCCGCCGTGCCGCGGCTTGGCGCCATGGCCGGACAGGATCATCCCCGCCGCCTGCCGCTGACCGTCCTCGACGGCGACCACGTCGCCATCGTGGGCGAGCCCAGGGTGCAGGACACAGCCGACTATGGCGCCGCGCCCCTTCTGTCGGTCCGCGACCTGTCCGTCCGTTTCAAGTCCAGGACCAATTGGCTCGGCCGCGCGACACATCTGGTCCATGCGGTGACGCAGGTCTCCTTC
This sequence comes from uncultured Azospirillum sp., assembly GCA_966212305.1. Lineage (GTDB taxonomy): Bacteria > Pseudomonadota > Alphaproteobacteria > Azospirillales > Azospirillaceae > Azospirillum. The sequence continues at coordinate 27 of CBIHQY010000160.1, read as the reverse complement.
GACATCCATCCGGGCGAAACGCTGGCG
>CBIHQY010000159.1:0-3504 GCA_966212305.1 uncultured Azospirillum sp. | reverse complement strand
ACCGCCTCGCTGAAGGCGAGATAGACGACCAGCAGGATCGAGCCGCGGTCGGTGACCCGCAGCATCGTCTTGTGCCGCGCCGCCCAGGCGCCGACCCAGCGCCGCAGAAGCTGGCCGGCGACGAAGGGCAGCAGAAGCTGCGCCGCGATGGTCTGCAGCGTGTCGAGCGACAGCGCCGTGCCCTGCACCTTCAGGAACAGCGCCACCAGCAGCGGTGTCATCAGGATGCCGGAGATGTTGGACAGGGTGGAGCTGCACACCGCCGCCGCGACGTTGCCCCGCGCCATCGAGGTGAAGGCGATGGAGGACTGCACGGTGGAGGGCAGCAGGCAGAGGAACTGCACCCCGATCGCCAGGGCCGGCGGCAGCAGGCTGTGCGGCAGCGATTCCACCACCGCCCAGCCGATCAGCGGGAAGGCGACGAAGGTCAGGCTGAAGATCAGCAGGTGCAGCCGCCAATGCGCCATGCCCGCCACCACCTCTTCCCGCGGCAGCCGGGCGCCGTGCAGGAAGAACAGCAGCGCGATGGCCGCCTCCGCCAGCCAATGCACGCCCTGGGCGAATTGCCCATGCACCGGCAGAACGGTCGCCAGACCGACGGTGGCCACCAGGGCCATGGTGAAGCCGTCCAGGTTCGGGCGAGGCACGCGAATCATTGGTTGGTCCCCCAAATCGATGGTACTGGCCGGACATAACGCCTTGGCTTCAGTTATAACCACCTTCGCCGGACTGGAATACAGTATTCAACATGCATGGCAGCCTTGAAAAGGTTGGGGAAAATCGGCGGTCCCCTGGTTCTTTCCACGATGCGGAAATTGGCGAGGGAGGCGCGGCGCGGCCAATCTCCTGAAGCTCAATAGGTTTTCAGCGGCCTCAGTACCCCCTTGCCACCCGCCTTGCCATACGGTAACGTATGGTCAAAGAACGGATGATTTCCCAGGGGAGCGATACGTCCATGCTGTCCAACCAGTACCCCAGCCTGAATTTCGATCTCGGCGAGTCGGCCGACATGCTGCGCGATTCGGTGCGGAGCTTCGCCGCCAACGAGATCGCCCCCCGCGCCGCCGAGATCGACCACACCAACGAGTTCCCCAACGAGCTGTGGCGCAAGATGGGCGACCTCGGCATCCTCGGCGTGACGGTCGACGAGGAATATGGCGGCGCCGGCATGGGCTATCTGGAGCATGTCGTGGCGATGGAGGAGGTGTCGCGCGCCTCCGCCTCGGTGGGTCTGAGCTACGGCGCCCATTCGAACCTCTGCGTCAACCAGATCCGCAAGAACGGCAACGAGGAGCAGAAGCGCCGCTATCTGCCCAAGCTGATCTCCGGCGAGCATATCGGCGCGCTGGCGATGTCGGAGCCGAATGCCGGGTCCGACGTGGTGTCGATGAAGCTGCGGGCCGAGAAGAAGGGCGACCGTTACGTCCTGAACGGCACCAAGATGTGGATCACCAACGGTCCCGACGCCGACACGCTGGTGATCTACGCCAAGACCGACATCAACGCCGGCCCGCGCGGCATCACCGCCTTCCTGGTGGAGAAGACCTTCAAGGGCTTCTCGGTGGCGCAGAAGCTGGACAAGCTGGGCATGCGCGGCTCCAACACCGGCGAGCTGGTGTTCGAGGACTGCGAGGTGCCGGAGGAGAACATCCTGGGCGGCGTCGGGCGCGGCGTGAACGTGCTGATGTCGGGGCTGGATTACGAGCGCGCGGTGCTGTCCGGCGGCCCGCTCGGCATCATGCAGGCCTGCATGGACGTGGTGATTCCCTATGTCCACGACCGCAAGCAGTTCGGCCAGTCCATCGGCGAGTTCCAGCTGATGCAGGGCAAGCTGGCCGACATGTACACCATCATGAACGCCGCCAAGGCTTATGTGTACGCCGTCTGCAAGGCCTGCGACCGCGGCGAGACCACCCGCAAGGACGCCGCCGCCGCCATCCTGTTCTCCGCCGAAAAGGCGACCTGGATGGCGCTGGAGGCCATTCAAACCCTGGGCGGCAACGGCTACATCAATGAATACCCGACCGGCCGCCTGCTGCGCGACGCCAAGCTCTACGAGATCGGCGCCGGCACCAGCGAGATCCGCCGCATGCTGATCGGGCGCGAACTGTTCAAAGAGACGGCCTGAGGCCGGGAGACGGCGTAAGCCGGACTGAAAAGATCGAGGGAAAGGGACCGACCACCATGACCGACAGCATCGTCATCGCCGCCGCCGTCCGCACGCCGATGGGCGGCTTCCAGGGCGACCTCATGGGCCTGACCGGCCCGCAGCTGGGCGCCGTCGCCATCCAGGCGGCGCTCGAACGCGCCGGTCTGGCCGGAGACGCGGTGGACGAGGTGTTCATGGGCAACGTGCTGTCGGCCGGTCTGGGCCAGGCCCCGGCGCGCCAGGCGGCGCTGGGCGCCGGGCTGCCGAAGGGTGTCGGCTGCACCACCATCTCCAAGGTCTGCGGGTCGGGCATGCGGGCGGTGATGTTCGCCCATGACGTCATCAAGGCCGGCTCGGCCAAGGTGGTGGTCGCCGGCGGCATGGAGAGCATGTCGAACGCCCCCTACCTGCTGGACCGCGCCCGCGCCGGCTACCGCATGGGCCACGGCAAGGTGCTGGACCACATGTTCTTCGACGGGCTGGAGGATGCCTACGAGAAGGGCCGCCTGATGGGCACCTTCGCCGAGGAATGCGCCAGCAGCTACAACTTCACCCGCGAGGCGCAGGACAACTACGCCATCGAAAGCCTGAACCGCGCCCGCAAGGCGGTGGAGGACGGCTCCTTCAAGGCGGAGATCGCGCCGGTTCTGATCAAGGGCCGCAAGGGCGACACGCTGGTCGACACCGACGAGCAGCCGGGCAAGGGCGATGCCAAGAAGATCCCGACGCTGAAGCCGGCCTTCGCCAAGGACGGCACGGTGACGGCGGCGAACTCCTCGTCGATCTCCGACGGCGGCGCGGCGCTGATCGTCACCACCCGCAGCGAGGCGGACAAGCGCGGCCTGCGCGTGATCGCCGAGATCAAGGGCCACTCCAATCACGCCCAGCAGCCGGCGCTGTTCACGACGGCTCCGGTCGGCGCGATGCAAAAGCTGTTCGAGAAGGTGGGCTGGTCGGCCCGCGACGTCGACCTGTTCGAGATCAACGAGGCGTTCGCCGTGGTGACCATGGCGGCGATGCGCGATCTCGACCTGCCGCACGACAAGGTGAACGTCCATGGCGGCGCCTGTGCGCTCGGCCATCCGATCGGCGCGTCGGGGGCGCGGATCCTCGTGACGCTGCTGGCGGCGCTGGAGAAGTACGACCTGAAGCGCGGTGTGGCGTCGCTGTGCATCGGTGGTGGTGAGGCGACGGCGATTGCGGTGGAGCGGGTGTAAGACACTCCCTCGCTTAATTCCCCCTCTCCCCCCGGGGAGAGGGGACTATAGAAATGTGAGGAAACGCCCGATGCACCTGACCGAAGAACAGACCATGGTCCGCGACATGGCCCGCGCCTTCGCGCAGGACCGGCTCGC
>CBIHQY010000158.1:0-3534 GCA_966212305.1 uncultured Azospirillum sp. | reverse complement strand
TCCGGCCCGACATCCTCGCGCAGGCTGTCCAGCGCCTTGTCGGCCTCGTCGCGGCCGATGCCTTTGCCGGCCAGCTTCTGGGCGATCATCCGGGTGGAGGCGCCGCGCCGGTGCAGGCTCTCCGTCCGCATGCGGGCATAGGTCTCGTCGTTCAGCAGGCCGCTGCGGACATAGCGGGCCAGCAGGTCGTCGATCCAGCGGGCACCCTCCTCGCGGTCGGTGCCGTGGGCCTTGGCCGACAGGTCGACCTTGCGCATCAGCACCCGGCGCAGGTTGGTGGTCGAACTGGCGAAGCGCTCCAAGTAATGCAGAGCCGCGTTCTCCAGATACTGCGGCGTGACACGCTTCGGCGGCTTTCTGGCGGCAGGAACGGAACGCTTGTCGTCGGTGTTCATGGCAGTCCCTTCGGCGGCGGCGGTTGCCGGATGGACAGGCCGCACGTACAGTCCGTGGCCTTATTCCGGCCGGTTCCAACAGGCAGATCGTGACGCGATGACCCTTCCCCTTCCTCCCATGCCGCGCAATGTCGGTTCCGTCAACTGGATCGGCCTGTGGACGCTCTACGCACGCGAGGTACGGCGCTTCATCAAGGTGCACCAGCAGACCGTCTGGGCGCCGGTGGTGACGACGCTGCTCTATTACGCGGTGTTCGCCCTGTCGCTCGGGTCGGCGGTGCGGATGGTGGGCGAGACGCCCTATCTGCAATTCCTGGCCCCCGGCCTGATCATGATGGCGATGGTGCAGAACGCCTTCGCCAACACCTCCTCCTCCGTCGTCATCGCCAAGGTCCAGGGCAACATCGTCGACATCCTGATGCCGCCGCTGTCGCCGATGGAACTGGTCAGCGGCTTCGTGCTGGGCGGCGTCACCCGCGGCATCGTCGTCGGTCTGGTGACGGGGCTCGCCATCTGGGCGGTGATCCCGATGCACATGCCGCATCCCGGCTTCGTGCTGTTCCACGCGGTGATGGCGTCGATGCTGCTGGCGCTGCTGGGTCTGGTCGGCGGCGTCTGGTCGGAGAAGTTCGACAACATCGCCGCGGTCACCAACTTCGTGGTGACGCCGCTGTCCTTCCTGTCCGGCACCTTCTATTCGGTCGACACCCTGCCGCCGATCTTCTGGTGGGTCGCCCATTTCGACCCCTTCTTCTACATGATCGACGGCTTCCGCTATGGCTTCATCGGGGTGTCCGACGGGGCGCGCTGGCTGGGTGTCGCCGTGATGCTGGGGGTGAATGCCGGCCTGTGGTGGCTCGCCTGGCGCATGTTCAAGACCGGCTACAAGCTCAAGGCGTAAAGACGTCGCGTTCGCCGCGCTTTTCCACCCCTATCCGTTGACAGAACCCATCAATCTCCGGATATTTGCCGTTCCCGGCGGTCAGGCATGGCCGCCGGATTTTCCTTTTTTGGGAGACCAAAGCCGTGATCCCCGTCGTTATGCCCACATACGCCCGCGCCGATGTTGTGTTCGAGCGCGGTGAAGGTCCGTATCTCTACGCGACCGACGGGCGACGATTCCTCGATTTCGCCGCCGGCGTCGCGGTGAACGCGCTGGGTCACGCGCATCCCTATCTGGTCGAAAAGCTGACCGAGCAGGCGAAGAAGCTGTGGCACACCTCCAACCTGTTCCGGGTCGCCGGGCAGGAGAGCCTTGGCAAGCGCCTGACCGAGGCGACCTTCGCCGACACCGTGTTCTTCACGAACTCCGGTGCGGAAGCGTGGGAATGCGGCGCCAAGGCCGTCCGCAAGTACCACTATGATTCCGGCAACCCGCAGAAGAACCGGATCATCACCTTCGAGCAGGCCTTCCACGGCCGCACGCTGGGCGCCATCTCGGCCGCCAAGCAGGAGAAGCTGGTGCACGGCTTCGACCCGCTGCTGGACGGCTTCGATCAGGTGCCGTTCGGCGACCTCGACGCCGTGCGCGCCGCCATCACCCCCCAGACCGGCGGCATCTGCGTCGAGCCGATCCAGGGCGAGGGCGGCATCCGCGCCGGCTCGGTGGAGTTCCTGCGCGGCCTGCGTGCGCTGTGCGACGAGCATGGCCTGCTGCTGTTCCTGGACGAGATCCAGTGCGGCATGGGCCGCACCGGCAAGCTGTTCGCCCATGAATGGGCCGGCATCACGCCGGACGTCATGTGCGTCGCCAAGGGCATCGGCGGCGGCTTCCCGCTCGGCGCCTGCCTGGCGACGGAGCGTGCGGCGTCGGGCATGACCGCCGGCACCCACGGCTCGACCTATGGCGGCAACCCGCTGGCGACCGCCGTCGGCAATGCCGTGCTGGACGTCGTGCTGGCGCCGGGCTTCCTGGATACCGTGCAGCAGACGTCCGCTTCTCTGCGCGCCCGTCTGGAAGAGCTGATCGCCAAGTACCCGTCGCTGTTCCTGGAACTGCGCGGCCAGGGACTGATGCTGGGCCTGAAGCTGAGCCAGCCGGTCGGCGATGTGGTGGCGAAGCTGCGCGCCAACGGCCTGCTGTCGGTTCCGGCCGGCGACAATGTGGTGCGGCTGCTGCCGCCCCTGAATATCGGCGAAGCCGAAGTGAACGAAGCCGTCGCGATCCTCGACCGGACGGCGCAGGAGTGCGTGGGATGAGCGGCGACAATACCAACGTTCGGCATTTTCTCGACATCGACCGGATGGACGGCGCCACCCTGCGCCGCCTGCTCGACCATGCCGTCCGCATCAAGGCCGATCTGAAGAAGGACCGGCTGGCCCATTCCACCCTGCTGGCCGGCCGCTCGCTGGCCCTGATCTTCGAAAAGCCCTCGACCCGCACCCGCGTGTCGTTCGAGGTCGGCATGCAGCAGTTCGGCGGCAGCGTCGTCGTGCTGAAGCCCGATGACATGCAGCTGGGCCGCGGCGAGACCATCGGCGACACCGCCCGCGTGCTGTCGCGCTTCGTCGACGCGGTGATGGTCCGCACCACCGGCGAGGAGCGGGTGCATGAACTGGCGGCCCATGCCAGCATTCCGATCATCAACGGCCTGACCGACCAGACCCACCCCTGCCAGATCATGGCCGACCTGATGACCTTCGAGGAGCATCGCGGTCCGATCAACGGCCGGACCGTCGCCTGGATCGGCGACTGCAACAACGTCGCGGTCAGCTGGGCGCACGCCGCCGTCCGCTTCGGCTTCGAGCTGCGTCTGGCCTGCCCGACCGTCTACGGCCCGTCGCCGGAGCTGCTGGCCTGGGCGGAGCGCGAGGGCACCGGCCGTCTGGTCGTCACCGAATCGCCGGAAGAGGCGGTGCGCGGGGTGGAATGCGTCATCACCGACGCCTGGGCCTCGATGCACAACACCGACGTGGACGAGCGGGCGGCGATCCTCAGCCCCTATCAGGTGAACGAGGCGCTGATGGCGCACGCCCATCCGGACGCGCTGTTCATGCACTGCCTGCCGGCACACCGGAACGAGGAAGTGACCGACGGTGTGATCGATGGCCGCCATTCGGTGGTCTGGGACGAGGCGGAAAACCGCCTGCACGCCCAGAAGGCCATCCTCGGCTGGTGCATGGGCGTTCTGGACTGACG
>CBIHQY010000157.1:0-3589 GCA_966212305.1 uncultured Azospirillum sp. | reverse complement strand
GTCCTGCGGCCAGACCAGGACCACCTTGCCGCCCTGGTGCTGGCCCATGCGGTGGGTGAAGTGCAGGTTGTCGCCGTTCTTGTCGAAGGTGACGCGGCCGATCAGGGTGTTGGCGTCGGTCTTGCGCAGCTCTTCGGGCAGGCCACCCTTGCCGAGCGTCCCGGCCTCGTCGGCGCGGACGACGGCGTCGATCAGCAGGCGGGTCTGGACGTAGCCGAACTGGCCCAGATAGTCGGGGTCCTTGTTGAACAGCTTCTTGTAGACGGCGGCGAACTCCACCGCCTCCGGCTGGGTGAATTCCACCGGATAGGGCAGCATGGAGGTGCCGTAGACATTCTCCATCAGGTCGGGGAATTCCTTGGCCATCTGCGCGGTGGCGAGCGACCAGACGCCGACCATCGCCTTGACCTGCGGCTTCAGCACCTTGGATGCCCGCAGAATTCCGACATAGTCGTTCTCGTAGCCGACCATGGCAATGACGTCCGGGCGGTCCTGCAGCTTCACCTTGTTCATCAGCGGCTTGAAGTCGCTGGTGGAGCCGTCGAATTCGTGCATGCCCACGGTCACGCCCTTGGCGGTCAGCGCGGTGTTGACCTGTTTGGCGAGGCTGCTGGTCGCGTCCTTGTTCAGATAGACGATGGAGACCTTCTTGGCGCCCATGTCCTGCAGCAGGCCGATCATGGCCAGTGCATAACCGTCGGTGTTGTTGATGCGGAAGAAGGTGGGATAGCCGCGCTGGGTCAGTTCCGGCGAGACGCCGCCCGAGGTGATGTAGACCAGCCCGGCCTTCTGCGCCGCTTCCGACGCCGGGCCGATGATGTTGGAGCCGTAGCCGCCAGTGATCGCCACCACCCCTTCGCCCGCCAGCTTCTCCACCGCGGCGACCGCCTTGGCGGGGGAGGTCTCGTCGTCGATGGTTTCGACCTTGAAGCTGTGCTTGCCGGCATAGCTCTTGTTGGCCATATCGACGGCCACGGCGATGCCCTCATGCATGCCCTGGCCGACGCGGGCGAGGCTGCCGGTCAGCGGCAGTTCGGAGCCCAGCAGGAACTCCTTGGCCTGCGCCGCCCCGGCGCCCAGCGCCACCGACAGGGCCAGCGCGGATACGGTTACGAGATTGGCGATCGTCCGGGTCATGCTTTCGTTTCCTCCCATGGGCATTGTTGTTTGGAGCTTTGTCGTTTGCGGCTTTGTCGGCGGTGTCAGGCGGCCATCACCTCGGCGGCCAGGGCGCGGAGACCGCTTTTCAGCAGCTTGCCGGTGGGGCTGGCCGGCAGGGCGTCCATGGCGACGATGCGCGACGGGCGCTTGTAGGGAGCCAGCCGCTCGGCGGCCCAGGCCTTCAGCTCGTCCTCGCTGGCGCTGCGGCCGGGGATGAACTGGACGAAGGCGACCACTTCCTCGTTGCCGGCGACGGCGTGGCCGACGACAGCGGCCAGCGTCACCGCCGGGTGGCTGGTCAGCACGCCCTCCACCTCCTCCGGATAGACGTTGAAGCCGGAGCGGATGACGATCTCGCGGATGCGGCCCACGACGGTGACGCAGCCGTCCGGCTCCAGCCGGGCGACGTCGCCGGTCTTCAGCCAACCGTCGTCGGTGATGACCTGGGACGTCAGCGCCGGCTCGCGGTAATAGCCGAGCATGACGTTGGGGGCGCGGACCCACAGCTCTCCCGGTTCGCCGTCGGCCACGTCCCGGCCGGTGGCATGGTCGACGAAGCGCATCTCCACCAGCGGCAGGGCCGGGCCGATGGAGGTGTCGCTGCGCGGCGCGTCCAGCCGGGTCTGCGTCACCGTCGGCGAGCATTCGGTCAGGCCGTAACCGTTGTGCAGCGGCAGGCCGAAGACCCGCTCCACCGCCAGCTTGAGGTCGAGGTCCAGCACCGAGCCGCCCGAGGACAGGTAGCGCAGGGCCGCCGCCGCCGGGGTGCGGCCGGTGACGGTGGCATGCTCCACCAGCTTGGCATACATGGCTGGAACACCCTGGAACACGGTCACCCCATCCTGTTCCAACGCCTGCCACACGGCTGCGGGGGCGAAGCGGGGGACCGTGTGCAGGCAGCCGCCGGCATAGAGGGTGCCGAGGCAGGTGGAGGCGAGGCCGAAGACGTGGCTGACCGGCAGCACGCCATAGGTGCGGTCGCTGGGACCGAGCCCACGCATCCAGCCCGACACCGAGGCGACGAACAGCAGGCCGCGGTGGGACAGCATCACGCCCTTGGGCTTGCCGGTGGTGCCGGAGGTGTAGATCAGCGCGCCGACCTGCCGCTGGTTGCCGGCATGGACCGGTTCCGGATCGGCGTCCAGCAGCGGGCCGACGGCCACCGGCGGCAGGTCGGGGTCGCCCAGCGGCTCCGCGCCATGGCGGAGGGCGTGGGCGGCGGCGTCGGGGGATACCGAATCGGTATAGAAGATGCGGCGCGGCCGGCAATGGTCGCGGATGGTGTCGATCTCGCGATCCGACAGGCGGGCATTGACGATGACCGGCCAGGCGTCGCACTCGCTCGCCGCCAGGATCAGGGTGACGGCGGCGAGACCGTTCTCGCAAACGATCATTACACGGTCGCCGCCGACCACCCCCAGCCGCCCGAGATGCGCCGTGGCTCTGCCGACCGCCTGGGCAAGGCGGCGGTAGCTCCATTCCTGCGTCCCGTCGAACAGGGCGGGGGCGTCCGGCGTCCGTTCCGCCCAGGCGAGCGCGGCGTGGCTGATGCGCGGCGGCAGTGCCGCCACCATCGCGGCGAAGTCGGGAACCGGCCGCCCCACAGTCATGCCGCCTCCCGGATCATGTTGCGGGCGATGACGAGCTGCTGGATCTGGGTGGTGCCCTCATAGATGCGGAACAGGCGGACGTCGCGATAGAAGCGCTCGATCCCGTAATCGGCGATGTAGCCGGCACCGCCATGGATCTGCACCGCCCGGTCGGCGACGCGGCCGACCATCTCGGTCGAGAACATCTTGCAGCAGGCGGCGTCGGTGTTGACGTTCTGCCCGTCGTCGCGACGGCGCGCGGTTTCCACCACCATGCAGCGGGCGGCGTAGGCCTCCGCCCGGCTGTCGGCCAGCATCGCCTGGATCAGCTGGAACTCGGCGAGCGGCTGGCCGAATTGCTTGCGCTCCATGGCATAGGACAGGCTGTCGCGGATCAGCCGCTCCGCCAGACCGACGCAGACGGCGCCGATGTGCAGGCGGCCACGGTCGAGCACCTTCATCGCCGTCTTGAAGCCCTGCCCTTCCTTGCCGCCCAGGATGGCGCTGGCCGGAACGCGGCAGTCCTCGAAGATCACGTCGCAGGTGTGGGCGCCCTTCTGGCCCATCTTCTTGTCGATGGGGCCGAGCGACAGGCCGGGCGTCCCCGCCTCCACCAGGAAGGCGGACACGCCGCGGGCGTCGCGGCTTTCCAGGTCGGTGCGGGCGAAGACGGTGAAGAGGCCGGCCTGCGGCGCGTTGGTGATGTAGCGCTTGGTGCCGTTCAGGATGAAATGGTCGCCGTCGCGCCGCGCGGTGGTGCGGAGCGAGCCGGCGTCGGAGCCCGATTCCGGTTCGGTCAGGGCGAAGGCGCCGACGATCTCGCCGGCGGCCAGACGCGG
>CBIHQY010000156.1:0-3591 GCA_966212305.1 uncultured Azospirillum sp. | reverse complement strand
GCTTGAGCAATACGCCCCTTCCTCCCGCCTCCGACATCGCGCCGATCAACATCGAAGACGAGATGCGGAAATCGTATCTCGACTACGCGATGAGCGTGATCGTGAGCCGTGCCCTGCCCGACGTCCGCGACGGGCTGAAGCCGGTGCACCGGCGCATCCTCTACGCGATGAAGGAGGGCGGGTACGACTCGACCAAGCCCTATAAGAAGTCGGCGCGCATCGTCGGCGACGTGATGGGTAAATACCACCCGCACGGCGACAGCGCGATCTACGACGCCATGGTCCGCATGGCGCAGGACTTCTCCATGCGCCTGCCGCTGATCGACGGCCAGGGCAATTTCGGTTCGATGGACGGCGATCCGCCGGCGGCCATGCGCTACACCGAGGCGCGGCTTGCCAAGGCGGCGGAAGCGCTGCTGGACGACATCGACAAGGACACCATCGACTTCCAGGCCAGCTACGACGATTCGGGCCGCGAGCCCACCGTCGTCCCGGCCCGCTTCCCCAACCTGTTGGTGAACGGCGCCGGCGGCATCGCCGTCGGCATGGCGACCAACATCCCGACCCACAATCTGGGCGAGGTGATCGACGCCTGCTGCGCCTACATCGACAACCCCGACGTCACGCTCGACGAGCTGATGGAGCATGTGCCCGGCCCCGATTTCCCGACGGGCGGCCTGATCCTCGGCCGGTCGGGCAGCCGGGCGGCGCTGCAGACCGGGCGCGGCTCGGTCATCCTGCGTGCCAAGACCCATTTCGAGGAGGTGCGCAAGGACCGCACCGCCATCGTCGCGACCGAGATTCCCTATCAGGTCAACAAGGCCAAGCTGATGGAACGCATCGGCGAGGTCGTGAACGACAAGATCATCGAAGGCATCTCCGACCTGCGCGACGAATCCGACCGCGACGGCGTGCGCGTGGTGATCGAGCTGAAGCGCGACGCGGTTCCCGACGTGGTGCTGGCCCAGCTGTTCCGCCACACCCAGCTCCAGACCTCCTTCGGCGTCAACATGCTGGCGCTGAACGGCGGCCGTCCGGAGCTGATGAATCTGCTGCAGATCATCACCGCCTTCATCCGCTTCCGCGAACAGGTCATCACCCGCCGGACCGAGTTCCTGCTGGGCAAGGCGCGCGAGCGGGCGCATACCTTGGTCGGTCTGGCGGTCGCCGTCGCCAACCTGGATGCGATGATCGCTCTGATCCGCAGCGCCCCCGATCCGGTATGGGCGCGCGAGGAGATCATGAACCGCGAATGGCCGGTTCACGACGTCGGCCCGCTGATCGAGCTGATCGACGAGCCCGGCCGCGGCGTCAGCGAGCAGAACACCTACCGCCTGTCGGAAGTCCAAGCCCGCGCCATTCTCGACCTGCGTCTGCACCGCCTGACCGGGCTGGAGCGCGACAAGATCGGCGCCGAGCTGACCGACGTCACCGACCAGATCGCCGACTTCCTCGCCACGCTCGCCAACCGGCCGAAGCTGATGGCGATCCTGCGCGACGAGCTGGTGGAGATGAAGGAGCGGTTCGGCAACCCGCGCCGCACCGAAATCCAGGATCTGGAGTTCGAGGCCGACATCGAGGACCTGATCCAGCGCGAGGACATGGTCGTCACCGTCAGCCAGTCCGGCTATGTGAAGCGGGTGCCGCTGTCGACCTACCGCGCGCAGAAGCGCGGCGGCAAGGGCCGCTCCGGCATGTCGATGAAGGCGGAGGACGCGGTCAGCGACCTGTTCGTCGCCAACACCCACACGCCGCTGCTGCTCTTCTCGAACCGCGGCATGGTCTACAAGCTGAAGGTCTACCGCCTGCCGCTGGGCAACCCGCAGGCGCGCGGCAAGGCCTTCGTCAACCTGCTGCCGCTGATCGACGGGGAGACCATCACCACCGTCCTGCCGTTGCCGGAGGACGAGGCCGCCTGGTCCGATCTGCACGTCGTCTTCGCCACATCGAAAGGCAACGTGCGCCGCAACCGCATGTCGGACTTCGCCAACATCCGCTCCAACGGCTTGATCGCCATGAAGCTGGACGAGGAAGGCGAGCGTCTGATCGGCGTCCACACCTGCTCCGAGACCCACGACGTCCTGCTGGCGACCCGCGGCGGCAAGTGCATCCGCTTCCCGGTCGACGACGTGCGCGTCTTCGCCGGCCGCACCTCCACCGGCGTGCGCGGCATCAAGCTGGCCGACGGGGACGAGGTGGTGTCGCTGTCGATCCTGACCCATGTCGATGCGACGCCCGAGGAACGCGCCGCCTTCTTCAAGATGAAGCGCGACGAAGGGTTGGAGATGGAGGGCGAGGCCGCGCCGGAAGCTGACGACGTGCCGACGGACAGCGTCACCCTGTCGCAGGAGCGATACGAAGAACTGAAACAGAAGGAACAGTATATTCTCACCGTCTCCGACCGCGGCTATGGCAAGCGCAGCTCGTCCTACGAGTATCGCACCGCCGGACGCGGGGGCCAGGGCATCTGGAACATGGAGATGGGTGAGCGCAACGGCTCCATCGTTGCCGCTTTCCCGGTCGAATCGAACCATCAGGTGATGATGGTCACCAACGGCGGCCAGGTGATCCGCATGCCGCTGCACGACGTGCGGGTGGCCGGCCGCAAGACGCTGGGCGTCACGTTGTTCCGCGTGGGGACGGAGGAGCGCGTGGTGTCCGTCGCCACCATCGCCGAGGAAGAGGGCGAGAACGGCGTGGATACGGGCGTTGAGACTGGCGATGACGCCAACGGTTCGGTCGAGCCCACCGGTGATGCCGGCAGCTCCGCCGCGCCGAACGAATAACGGAAGGGCGTAAAGGGGAACCCATGGCGACCAGCCAGACCGAGACCAGCGAAGGTCGTCGAATCGGTGTCTATCCCGGCACCTTCGATCCGATCACCAATGGTCATTTGGACATCATCCAGCGCGCCGCCCGTCAAGTCGACCACCTGATCGTCGGCGTCGCCCGGAATGCCGGAAAAGGCCCGCTCTACTCCACGGACGAGCGGGTCGCCATGGTTCGCGAGGATGTGGCCGCGCTGAACGCCGGCGGGGCCAGCATCGAGGTGCGGGCGTTCGACAATCTGCTGATGCATTTCGCCATCGAGATGAACGCCAGGGTCATCATCCGCGGCCTCCGCGCCGTCTCGGACTTCGAATACGAGTTCCAGATGGCGGGCATGAACGCGCGGCTGAACCCGAAGGTCGAGACGATCTTCCTGATGTCGTCGGAGAAGCACCAGTTCATCTCCTCCCGTTTCGTGAAGGAGATTGGCCGGCTCGGCGGAGACATCCGCCATTTCGTCTCGCCCCGCGTCGCGGAACGGCTGGCCGAACGCTTTGCTCTTGAGGCCGGAAACGGCACGGTGCCGACGACCAGCCAGACCTGATCCCGGAACCATGGGCTTGATTGTCGGGCTTGATGGCAAAATCCTGCATTTCCCATCAAGCCCATGGTTGACCTTTCGGGCGCGTCTTTCTATGGTGCGCCCACTTCCGGCGGGGGCCAGTTTCCCACCGTCGCGAGAGGATGATCCGGTAGCTCAGTCGGTAGAGCACGTGACTTTTAATCATGTGGCCGTGGGTTCGAATCCCACCCGGATCACCA
>CBIHQY010000155.1:0-3677 GCA_966212305.1 uncultured Azospirillum sp. | reverse complement strand
TGCCGGTCATCCGCTGGGCCAGCGCCACGGCGCGGCGCATGTGGCGGGCGGCCAGCCGGTCGAAGGCGGCGGCGTCGCCACCGGCCACGCGCTCCATCAACCCGTCGTCGCTGTCGGTGTCGTCGGCCACCGGGGCTCCGCTCATGCCGTGGGCGAGAACTATGCCCAACAGGGTGAAGGGGCGCCAGTGTTGGGATTTCTCCCAATTCGGCGGGATCCCCTTCTCCCCCCTGGGGAGAAGGTCGGGATGAGGGGGTTCGGCGTAGCCGAAGAGATCCATGAAGCGGTTCCCCCTCACCCTGACCCTCTCCCCGGGGGGGAGAGGGGATCTCGTGGGGGTAATGGAAATCCTGAGGATTACGGAAAGCACACCCATCCCCGCCCCCCTATTCCGCCGGAGCGGCGATGGCGTGGCGGCGGGTGCGCCGCAGGGCCAGCCGTTCCAGGGTCAGATAGACCACCGGCGTGGTGTAGAGCGTCAGCATCTGGCTGACCAGCAGGCCGCCGATGATGGCGATGCCGAGCGGGCGGCGGATCTCGCCGCCGGTGCCGTAGTCGAAGGCCAGCGGCACGGCGCCCAGCAGCGCCGCCATCGTCGTCATCATGATCGGGCGGAAGCGGACCAGCCCGGCCTCGCGGATCGCTTCCAGCGGCGACAGGCCGCGTTCCCGCTCCGCCTCCAGGGCGAAGTCGATCATCATGATGGCGTTCTTCTTGACGATGCCGATCAGCAGGATGATGCCGATCAGCGCCACGATCGACAGGTCGTAGCCGGTCAGGATCAGCGCGATCAGCGCCCCCAGACCGGCGGACGGCAGGGTCGACAGGATGGTCAGCGGGTGGATCAGGCTTTCGTACAGCACGCCCAGCACGATGTAGATGGTGATGAGTGCCGCCAGGATCAGCAAAGGCTGGCTGGACGCGGATTGCTGGAAGGCGCGCGCGTCGCCCTGGAAGCCGGCGCGGATGCTGGCGGGCATGCCGATGTCCTCGGCCGCGCGCTGGATCAGCTCGGTCGCCTGGGACAGCGAGACGCCGGGGGCGAGGTCGAAGGTCAAATTGGCGACCGGGAAGCCGCTCTGGTGCTGGATGCTGGCGGCCTGATTGCCGATGACGACGCGCGACACCGCCGACAGCGGCACCATGCCGCTGCGGCCCGTCACATAGATGCGCTTCAGGTCGTCGGGGCCGAGAGCCTCGGCGGGATCGACCTCCAGCACCACCTTGTGCTGATTCTGCGCCAGATACATGGTCGAGACCTGTCGCTGGCCGAAGGCGTCGTAGAGCGTCGCCTCCAGGCTGCTCAACGCCACGCCGAGGCGGGCGGCGGCGTCGCGGTCGACGATGACGTTGGCCTGGATGCCGCCGTTCTGGCGGTCGTTGGCGACGTCGACCAGCTCCGGCAGGGTGCGCATCTTCTCCACCAGCTTGGGCGCCCATTCGTTGAGCGCGCCGATGTCGGCGTCCTGCAGGCTGTAGCGGTACTGGCTGCGGCCCTGGAAGCCGCCGACGCGGATGTCCTGCACCGGCATCAGGTAGAGCTGCACCCCCGGCACCTTGCCGGCGCGCTGGCGCAGCCGCTGGGTGACGGTGGGCAGGTCGTCGCGCTCCGCCTTCGGTTTCAGGGCGATGTAGATCTGGCCGGAATAGGTGCCGCCGGGTCCGCCGCCGCCGATGGTGCCGCCGACGCTCGCCACCGCCGGGTCGCCGGCCACCGCCTCCTGCAAGGCGCGCTGGCGCGTCACCATGGCGCGGAAGGAGATGTCGGGCGGCGGGTCGCTGAAGCCCATCAGCAGCCCGGTGTCCTGCTGCGGCACGAAGCCCTTCGGCACCTGCCCGTAGAGCCAGACGCTGACGCCGATGATGGCGAAGGTCGCCGCCAGCATGGTGCGGCGGTGGGCCAGCACCCAGTCGAGGCCGCCGGCATAGAGCCCGAACAGGCGGTCGCCGACCCAGCCGAGCGCGCGGGCGAGGCGTCCGGGGGGAGCGCGCTCCGCCTCCGGTTCCAGCAGATGGGCGCACATCATCGGGGTCAGGGTCAGCGACACCACCGCCGAGACGGCGATGGCGACCGACAGCACCACGGCGAACTCGCGGAACAGCCGGCCCTGGATGCCGCCCATGAACAGGATGGGGATGAAGACGGCGACCAGCGACAGGCTGATGGAGATCACGGTGAAGGCGACCTGCCGGGCGCCCTTCACCGCCGCCTCGAACGGCTTGGCGCCCTTTTCGATGTGGCGGACGATGTTCTCGATGACGACAATGGCGTCGTCCACCACGAAGCCGACCGAGATGGTCAGCGCCATCAGCGAGAAATTATCCAGGCTGTAGCCGACGATCCACATCACGCCGAAGGTGCCGGCCAGCGACAGCGGAACCGAGGCCGCCGGGATCACCGTCGCCCACAGCCGGCGCAGGAACAGCGCCATCACCATCACCACCAGCGCCACGGTGACCGCCAGCGTCTTCTGGACGTCGTCGATGGAGGCGCGGATGGTCGGCGTGCGGTCGGTGCGCACCGCGAGGCTGACCCCCGGCGGCATCCAGCCGCGCAAGGTCGGCAGCTCCGCCCGGATGCGGTCGACCGTCTCCACCACGTTGGAGCCCGGCTGCTTCTGGATGTTGATGAGGACGGCGCGCTGGCCGTCCTGCCAGGCCGCGGTGCGGCTGTTCTCCGGCGCCTCGATCACCTCGGCGACATCGCCGAGGCGGATGGTGGCGCCGTTCTTCTCGGTCACGATCAGCTTGCGGTAGGCGTCGGCGCCGAACAGCTGGTCGCTGGCGCCGATCGACCAGGATTCATGATTGCCGTCGAAGCTGCCCTTCGGGCCGTTGGCGTTGGCCTGGGAGATGACGCTGCGGATCGATTCCAGGCTGACGCCCATGTTGGCGGCTGCGGCGGCATTGACGCGGACGCGCACCGCCGTCTTCTCCGCCCCGTTGATGGAGACCTGGGCCACCCCCTCGATCTGGCTCAGGCGCTGGCCGATGATGCTGTCGGCGAGGTTGTAAAGCTCGGCCGGGGCCAGGGTGGTGGAGGTCATCGCCAGCGTCATCACCGGCGCGTCGGCCGGATTGATGCGCCGCATCTTGGGCGGGCTGGGCAGGTCGGCCGGCAGGTCGCCGCCGGCGGCGTTGATGGCGGCCTGCACGTCGCGCGAGGCCGATTCCACGTCGCGGTTCAGCTCGAACTGCACGACGACGACGGTGCTGCCGAGCTTGCTGTTGGAGGTCATCTCCGACACGCCGGCGATGCGGGCGAGCCGGCGCTCCAGCGGAGTGGCGACGGAGGCGGCCATGGTCTCCGGGCTGGCGCCGGGCAGCGAGGCGGTGACGATGATGGTTGGGAATTCCACCTGCGGCAGCGGCGCCACCGGCAGGAAGCGGTAGGCCACCATGCCGAGGATCATCAGCCCGACCATCAGCAGCGACGTGCCGACCGGCCGCCGAATGAAGAGGGCGGAGAGCGAGGCGGCGGACGCCAGCGGGTTGATGTTGAGGGAGACCATGGCCGGCTACTCCGCCGCCGCCCGGCCGGGGGAAGCGTCGTTGCCGGGCTCCGCCGCTGGCTTCCGCCGCCAGGGCCGCAGCCAGCGGCCGAGCCGGCTACCCAGCCGGTCCATGTAGAGATAGACCACCGGCGTGGTGTAGAGCGTCAGCACCTGACTGAGCAG
>CBIHQY010000154.1:0-3718 GCA_966212305.1 uncultured Azospirillum sp. | reverse complement strand
CCCGTGATCAAGCGCATCGAGAAGACCAAGATCATGCACCGCGTCGTCGTCAACAACGGCACGGCCTATCTCGGCGGCATCATCGCCGACGACGTCGGCGTCGGCATGGGCGGCCAGGTCACGCAGATCTGCGGCAAGCTCGACCAAGTGCTGGCGATGGCCGGCAGCGACAAGACCAAGCTGCTGTCAGCCCAGCTGTTCATCACCAACATGAGCCTGAAGGACGAGATGAACGACGCGTGGCTGTCCTGGCTGGACGGCAACGACCTGCCGGCCCGCGCCACCATCGGCGTCGCCGATCTCGGCAAGCCGGAAATCCTGATCGAGGTGGTCGTCACTGCGGCGGTTTGAGCACCACACATCTGCGAAAGATCCCCTCTCCCCCCCGGGGAGAGGGGGATGCACGCCTACCCCAGCAACCGCTCGAACAGATCGTCGCCGCCCATCTGCCCGCCCTTCAGCATCAGCTCCAGCCCGTCGACCGCCGGATCGTCGGCATGGGTGCGGCTGACGGTGACCCCCGGCGCCAAAGTGCAGCGATAGGACAACCCCCAGCACCCCAGCGCCCGCACCGCGAGGCTGGACGTATCCCCGCCCGCAATCCCGACCCGACGCAGCCGCACGCTCCGCAGCACCGCCGCGACAAAGTCCGCCGTCGCCGCCGCGACCCGCCCGGCCTGCGCGGTGTCCGCATTTCCCAAGTCCGCCGGCGCGGTCCAGACCAGCGTATGGCGCCCAGCGCGCAATGACGCCGTCACCTCCCCCGACAACGCCTCCGCATAGTCGGCATCCGCACAGAGCGCCGCCGCATCGGCCTGGATGCGCGTGTAGGATTCCGCCGCCTCGACCTGCCGCCGCGTCACCGGAGACAGGCTGCCCGCCATCAGGAACACCGGCGAGTCCGCCGCCGCCAACGGCGCCTCTTCCGTCCCGGCACCCGAGCCGACGCTCCAATGCGCGACCAGCGCCTGCGCCACGCTGCTCGGCCCAACCGCCAGCAACGGTTCGCGCTCGGCCCGCCCCCAGATCAGCCGCCCGACGGCCGCCAGATCCTCGCCGCGCGACACGTCCAGCAGTACCGCCGGCGCTCCCTCCGCCAGCATCCGCTCCAACCGGCCGTCCAGCGCATCGTCGCCTAGCGCGTAATCCGGGTAATGCAGCGCCGCCATCCCCTCCAGCCCTTGCGCCGAGAGGTGGCGTCGCAGGTCGGCCTCCGCCATCGGGGTGACGGGATGCACGCTCATCGTCGGGTGGCGGTCGATGCGGTGGACGGTCCCGCCGGTCCCTGCCGCCGCGAACAGCGTGCTGAACAGGCAATAGCGCCCGATGTTCGGCTGCCCGCCCACCACCGGCCGGAAGCGGTTGGGGAAGTGCGGCGCCAGTGTCCGCACCGCCTCGCCGATGCTGCCGACTTGGGGCCCGCTGTCGAAGGTGGAGCAGCACTTATAGTGCATCACCGGCACGCCCAGCCCGGCGAAGAAGCGGCCGACCGGCCCCAGTTCCGCCCGCATCGCGTCCGGCGTCATGCTGCGCGCCGCCCCGGCGATCCCCACCGCGTCGAGCGGCCCGGCTTGCCCGAGCCGCGCGACGTCCGGCACGTCGAGGAACAGCAGCGCCCGCTGCCCGGCCTTCGCCAGGGCGGCCAGCGTGTCGGTCGCCCCGGTGAAATCGTCGCCGTACCAACCGAGCCTCGGGATCGCCGCCATCGCCCTCAGCCCTTCTTGCCGAAGAAGTCCAGCGACCGCCGCAGCTCCGGCAGCTCCCTCGCCGCATCGTCGAGCGTGCGCCCGGCCCGCACGGCGTCCCAGGCCTGCCGGATGCTCTGCACGCCGGCCGCCGGCCCGTCGGGATGGGCCATGATGCCGCCGCCGGACATGAACAGCAGATCCGCCGTCCCCACCGCCTCCCAGGTGACCGGCACCGTGCCGGCCCACTGGCCCGACGAGAAGGCCGGCATCACGGCGTCGGCGCCGTCCGTCGCATCCGCCGCCAGCGGTGCCAGACAGGCCCGCGCCCCGTCGATCACTTCCTCGTCCGGCTGGGCGAACTTGCCGTTCAGCCCGTGGACATGCATGTGGTCCACCCCCGCCAGCCGCCACAGCGCCTGATAGGCGTCGAAGCCGATGCCCAGCAGCGGGTGGCGCGACAGGGCGCCGAAGCCGTTGCGATGGCCGTGCAGCACCAGCCCGCTGTGCCGGCGCAGAGTCTGCACCGCCGAATAACCGCACCAGTTCAGGCTGACCATGATGCAGGACCCGCCCTCGCGCTCCACCAGATCGGCGTGGCGGCGCATGGCGTCGGTCTCGTCGGTGATGTTGAAGGCGACCATCACATGCTTGCCGGTGCGGTCCTGATGCCGGCGCACCCGGTCCATCACGGCGGGAATCCGCTGGGCCAGCGGCGCATGGGCCTGGTCGGCGCAGATCTCGTCGTCCTTGATGAAGTCCAGCCCGGCGGCGCACAGCGTGCCGACCAGCTCGCCGGTCTCCTCCGCCGACAGCCCGACATTCGGCTTGATGATCGAGCCGACCAGCGGCCCGTCCGCCACCCCGGTCAGCCGCCTTGTGCCGGCGACGCCATGGCGCGGCAGGTCGAACTGCGCGCGGTAGGCCTGCGGAATGCGCAAGCTCTCCAGCCGCAGCCCCGTCACCTCGCCCAGGTCATACAGGTTGCCCGCCACCGTCGCCGCCAGCGTTGGCAGGTTGGCGCCGATGTTCGCGGTGGGGAAGGAGATGGTGACGCGCGCCCGCTGCCACGGGCCGGGGTCGCGCTGGCGTTCCAGCCAAGTGTTGGGCAGGGCAGGGGCGTCGGCGACGTCCAGCTTTTCAACCGATTCGACGATGGCGCGGGCGCGGGCGCGCAAATCGTCGGTCTCGCCATGGACGCGGGTGAAGGTGCCGCAGGACTGCTCCCCCGCCATCACCTCGGCCACCTTGGCGGGTGCGAGGGGGGTTTCGATCAGATAGGTTGCTTTGATGCGGTCGGCGTGCATGGGCGTGGCCTTGCGATGGCGTTGGGTGCTGCCGCGGCTTGCCCCCTCCCCATCCCTCCCCCTCTTTGAGGGAGAGGGGGTTGAACGCTTGCGGGATGATTGCAAAGGGCAGCGGCAGTCCCCTCTCCCGCGAAGCGGGGGAGGGTTAGGGAGGGGGCAAAACGCCCCTACAAATCGCCCCTCACAACTTGCTCAAATCCGGAAACGGCCGCACCGGATCGGACCCGTCCCAACCCATCGACGCCTCGCGGATCAGGTCGAACATCTTGCCCTTCGGCCCGGCGACCTCCGACAGCTCGATCACCGTGCCCGGATGGTATTCGGTGTCGAAATAGATGAAGCGCCCCTTCTCGCCGACCTCGCCGCTCATCACCGGCTTGAAACCCTGGCCCAGCAGCCGTTCCAGATCGGCGTCGTAATCCTCGGTCCAGTAGGCGACATGCTGCAGCCCGGTGTTCCCCGCCTGCAAGAAGTCGCGATACATCGACGGCGCGTCGTTGCGGGTCTGGATCAGCTCCATCTGCAACGGGCCGGAGTTGGCCAGCGCCACCGAATTGTGAACCTCGTAGCTTTCGCCGCGGTAGGTGTAGTTCCGGATCGGAACCCGCTCGTTGTAGAACCAGGGACCGATGCCGAGCGTGCGGCTCCAATAGTCCATGGCGGCCTCGATGTCGCGCACGACGTAGCCAGCCTGACGGATCTGGCCGAAGAATCGGCTCATTGAAG
>CBIHQY010000153.1:0-3811 GCA_966212305.1 uncultured Azospirillum sp. | reverse complement strand
GCATCGCCTTCCTGCGCTTCTTCACCATGATCGGGCTGGGCGGCACCTTCGCCGGACTGGTGCTGAGCCATGTCATCATCATCCTGCCCTTCGCGCTGCGCCTGATCCTGGCGGCGTCCACCGGCATGGACCGGGCGGTGGAGAACGCGGCGGCGTCGCTGGGCGCCTCCTCCTGGACCTGCTTCCGCCGGGTGACGCTGCCGCTGATCCTGCCGGGTGTCGCCAGCGGCTGGGTGCTGGCCTTCATCAACAGCTTCGACGAGGTGACGATGACCGTGTTCATCGCCTCGCCGGAGACCACCACCCTGCCCGTCCGCCTGTTCCTCTACATCCAGGACAACATCGACCCGCTGGTGGCGGCGGTGTCGGCGGTGCTGATCTTCCTGACGGTGGCCGCCATGCTGGTGCTCGACCGCGTCTATGGGCTGGAACGGCTGCTGGTCGGCAAGGGCCGCGACTGAGATCGGAACCACTCCCTTCAACAGGTCCATCCTTGGGCCATTCGCCCGCCCCGCACGTCCGCGTGCGGGGCTTTTTTTTGGCCGGGGGAAATTCGCTTACGTAGGAAACCATCCGTTACCACCATTTTCGGTGTTGACCGCGGAGGGCGGAGAGACGTACTTTTAACCAGCCGGTTAAAACATGGCGGCCGCCCCGCCGGTCGCCTGAGCCTGCCGGCCGGAGGAGACGCATGGAACCCCGCTCTCGCTCGGGCGCAGCGTTGCGCCTGCTCAATTCCGACTGGGTCCGCCCCATCCTGCTGATCGTGATCCTGCTGGTTCTGTGGGATCTGGCGGTCCGGCTGTTCGGGGTGCCCGCCTATCTGGTGCCGAAGCCCGGCGACGTCGTGCTGGCGATGATCGACGAATGGCCGCGCCTGCTGTCCGAATCCGTGCCCACATTCACGGCGACGCTGGGCGGCTTCGCGCTGTCGGTGCTGTTCGGCATTCCCATCGCGATGCTGATCGCCGGATCGCGCACGGTGGAAGCCTATGTCTACCCGCTGCTGGTCTTCTCGCAGTCGATCCCCAAGGTCGCCATCGCGCCGCTGTTCGTGGTGTGGTTCGGCTTCGGCCTGATGCCGAAGGTGATCGCCGCCTTCCTGCTGGGCTTCTTCCCGGTCGTCGTCTCGGCGGTCCAGGGATTCAAGTCGGTGGATGGCGAGATGATGGATCTCGCCCGCTCGATGAAGGCGTCGCGCCTGCAGACCTTCCAGATGGTCAGCCTGCCGCATGCGCTGCCGGCGATCTTCGCCGGGCTGAAGGTGTCCATCACGCTGGCGGTGGTGGGGGCGGTGGTCGGCGAATTCGTCGGCTCCAACTCCGGCATCGGCTTCGTCCTGCAACGCTCCATCGGCAATTTCGAACTGCCCTTGATGTTCGCGGCGCTGACCGTGCTGGCGCTGATGGGCGTCGTGCTGTTCTGGGTCATCGACGTGGTCGAACGCTTCGCCATCCCCTGGCACGCCAGTCAGCGCGACAAGTACGGCCCGACGGCCTGACGCCACGTCGCCTGACGCCGTTTTCAAACACCCGCTCATCGACAAGAACCCCGGTGCCGGACACCGCCGGCCGACGGGGCGATCCACCACCCATGGGAGGACACCGGTCGTGATGAAGAAAGCCATCGTCGCGGCGCTCTGCGCCTTTGCCGCCTCCACCCTGCCGGCGCAGGCCGCCGACAAGGTGACGCTGATGCTGAACTGGTATGTCTATGGCGAACACGCGCCCTTCTATTACGGCAAGGACAAGGGCCTGTACGAAGCCGAAGGCATCGACCTGGAAATCCAGGAAGGCCGCGGATCGGCGGTGACGACGCAGCTGGTCGCCAGCAACGCGGTCACCTTCGGCTATGTCGACGTGCCGACGATGATCAAGGCGGCGATGAAGGGCGCGCCGGTGGTGTCGCCGGGCGTGCTGCTGCAGACCAGCCCGATGTCGGCGATGGGCTTCACCGAGAAGAACATCCGCAAGCCGGAAGACATCAAGGGCAAGATCGTCGCCATGACGCCGGGCGACAGCATGTCCCAGATCTGGCCGCTGTTCCTGAAGAAGACCGGCCTGAAGGAGCGTGATTTCGAGGTGGTGTCGGGCGACGCCCAGACCAAGCTGAACGCCGTCATCAACGGACAGGCCGACCTGCTGCTGGGCTATGTCATGGACCAGAGCATGAAGATCAAGGACGCCACCGGCAAGTCGGTGACGCCGATCCGCTTCGCCGATTACGGCGTCAACATGGTCTCCTCCGGCATCATCGCCAACACCGAAACGCTGAAGGAAAAGCCCGACCTCGTCCGCCGCTTCATGGCCGCCACCACCAAGGCGGTGGAAGAGGCCGAGAAGGCGCCGAAGGAGGCCGCGGCATCCATCCTGAAGGCCAACCCGAAGGGCGGCAAGCCCGACACGCTGCAGGAAGGCTTCGAGCTGACCATCCCGCTCTACCGCACCAAGGAGACGGAGAAGATGCGGCCCTTCCAGGTCACCGACGCCAACATGAAGGAAACGGTGGATCTGCTGGTCGAATATGGCGGGCTGGACAAGGCGGCCAAGGAGAACCCCAAGCGCTTCTACACCCGCGAGTTCCTGCCGCCCGACCCGGCCGCCAAGGCGATGAACGCCGCCGCCAAGTAACGGACCACATGCCCGCACGGAGCGACGAGGAGAGCATGGCACAGCCACAGTTGAAACTGGTGGGCGAGGCGGAAACGCAGCGTCTGTCCGGCGAGCCGCTGATCCGCATCGACGGCGTGACCAAGACCTACCGCACCCGCGACGGCGAGGTGCCGTCGCTCCGCCCCATCACCTTCGACGTGCGGCCGGGCGAGTTCCTGGTGGTGGTGGGACCGTCGGGTTGCGGCAAGTCCACCCTGCTGAAGATGCTGGCCGGGCTGCTGCCGGTCACCAGCGGCACCATCCAGATCGAAGGCGACACGGTGACGGAGCCGCACGACGACACCGGCATCGTCTTCCAGAGCCCGACGCTGCTGGCCTGGCGGTCGGTGCTGCGCAACATCATGCTGCCGGTGGAAATCCGCCGCCTGCCACGCGACCGCTATCTGGAACGCGCCCACAAGCTGGTCGAGATGACCGGGCTGAAGGGGTTCGAGCACAAATATCCATGGCAGTTGTCGGGCGGCATGCAGCAGCGCGCAGCGCTGTGCCGGGCGCTGGTGCACGACCCGAAGATCCTGCTGATGGACGAGCCGTTCGGTGCGCTCGACGCCATGACGCGGGAACGGATGAACGTCGAGTTGCAGCGCATCCAGCACGAGACCGCCAAGACGGTGATCCTCATCACCCACTCCATCCCCGAGGCGGTGTTCCTGGCCGACCGGGTGATGGTGATGTCGGAACGGCCCGGCACCATCGCCGCCACCTACGAGGTTCCGCTGGAGCGCCCGCGCACGCTGGACGTCATGGGCGACCCGATCTTCATCCAGCTGACCCAGACCATCCGCAAGCATTTCGCGGCGCAGGGGCATCTGGACTGAGTTTTCATGAGCTTCCCCGGTCCATCCCTTCTTCGCCCTGCGGGGAAGGGAGCGGCCCTGTGCGCCCGCACACGGGGCCGACGGGAACGAGACGCCATCACACGAAAGACCATCCCATGTCCGCCCCCCGTCTCCGCATCCGCGCCATCGAGCTGTACGAGCGGCCCGTCCGTTTCGTGAAGCCGTTCCGCTTCGGCGCGGTGACGGTGGAGGCCGCGCCGCAATCCTTCGTCCGTGCCCTGGTGGCGGTCGAGGGACAGGGGGAAGCCTGGGGCGCGACGGCCGAGATGATGATGCCGAAATGGTTCGACAAGCGCCCGG
>CBIHQY010000152.1:0-3827 GCA_966212305.1 uncultured Azospirillum sp. | reverse complement strand
TGTTTTGGGAGGCTACACTCGTGCTCATGAAGATTCTCGTCATCGAAGATGATCGTCAGGCCGCCAGCTACCTTGCCAAGGGGCTGAAGGAGGCCGGCCATGTGGTGGACGTCGCCAACGACGGGAAGGAAGGCCTGTTCCTGGCCGGAGCCGAGCATTACGACGTGATGATCGTCGACCGCATGCTGCCGGGACGCGACGGTCTGTCGCTGGTCCAGGTGCTGCGGGCGGCCGGCAACGATACGCCGGTGCTGTTCCTGTCGGCGCTGGGCAGCGTCGACGATCGCGTGAAGGGGCTGAAGGCCGGCGGCGACGATTACCTGACCAAGCCCTTCGCCTTTTCCGAGCTGCTGGCCAGGATCGAGGTGCTGGTGCGCCGGCGGGGTGCCGCCCAGCCGCAGACCCGCCTGTCGGTGGGCGACCTGGAACTGGACCTGCTGTCGCGCAGCGTCAAGCGGGCCGGCAAGCCGATCGACCTGCTGCCGCGCGAGTTCTCGCTGCTGGAGTATCTGATGCGCAACGCCGGCAGCGTGGTGACCCGCACCATGATGCTGGAGAATGTGTGGGACTATCACTTCGATCCGCAGACCAACGTGATCGATGTGCACATCGCCCGTCTGCGCCAGAAGATCGACAAGGACTTTCCCACCCCCCTGATCCACACCGTGCGCGGCGCCGGCTACAGCCTGCGCGCGGCGGAGGGATGAGCCGGGGGCCTCATCATGAAGCATCACGCATGAGACATGACGGCGCGGCCGCCGGCCTGCACGGCTTCGTCGCCGCGGGCTTTCGGCTGGTGCGGGCCACGGCGTTCCGGCTGGCGCTGCTTTATCTGGCGATGTTCGTCCTGTCGGTCGGGCTGATCCTCGGCGTCGTCTACCGCACCACGGCGGGCTTCCTCGAACAGGAGATCGGCGAGACCATCGCGCTGGAGGTCGCCGGCCTGCAGGACCATTACCGCAATTACGGGCTGTCCGGGCTCATCGACGTGGTGCGGACACGCAGCGCGGTCGCCAACAACAACTCCATCTACCTGCTGACCACGCCGGCCGGGACGATCCTGGCCGGCAATCTGTCGGGCTGGCCGGCGGCGGTGCCCAATGCCACCGGCTGGACCCATTTCAAGGTCGCCGACTATGGCGGGGTCACCGACCGCCCTTCGACGGCGCAGGCCGTGACCTTCACGCTGCCGGGGCAGTTCCGCCTGCTGGTCGGCCGCGACATGAGCGAGATAGACCAACTGCGCACCCGCATGTTCCGCTCGCTGGGCTGGATCCTGGGGTCCACCGCCCTGCTCGGGCTGGGGGGCGGGCTGCTGATGAGCCGCGGCGCCATGCGGCGGATCGAGGCGATCAACCGCACCACCCGCCAGATCATGAGCGGCGACCTGAGCGACCGCGTTCCCCGCTTCGGCGGCGGCGACGAGATGGACCGGCTGGCCGGCAACCTCAACGCCATGCTGGACCGCATCGAACGGCTGATGACCGGCATGCGGCAGGTGACCGACAGCGTCGCCCACGACCTGCGCACGCCGCTGACCCGCCTGCGCTCCCGCATCGAACTGGCGCTGCTGCACGAGACGGAGGACCCGGAGGTCTACCGCAGCGTCCTGCAGGACACCATCGTCGAGGCCGACCGGCTGCTCGCCACCTTCACCGCCCTGCTGTCGATCGCCGAGGCGGAATCGGGCGCCAAGCGCCAGGACTTCGTCCCGGTCGATCTGGCCGAGGTGGTCGAACTGGCCGCCGACCTCTACGAGCCGGTGGCCGATGAGCGCGGGCAGCGCCTGTCGGTGGCCGTCCGCGGCAAGCCGACCGTCCGCGGCAACGGCCAGCTACTGGCGCAGGCGGTGTCGAACCTGCTGGACAACGCCATCAAATACACGCCGGAGGGCGGCGTCATCACGCTGGTGCTCGACGGGCCGGCCCCCGGCCGCGCCGCCAGCATCGAGGTCGCCGACAGCGGCCCCGGCATTCCGGCGGAGATGCGCGACAAGGTCCTGCAACGCTTCGTCCGGCTGGACACCGCCCGCGCCTCGCCGGGCAACGGGCTGGGATTGAGCCTTGTGGATGCGGTCGCGACGCTGCACGGCGCAAAACTGGAATTGAGCGACAACCAGCCGGGGTTGAAGGTCAGTCTTGTTTTCCCGCCGGAGGCGCGCCGGTAAGCGGTTCCGGCACCGTCGGCAAAAATCACGGACAAAAAAAAGCCCGCCGGTGGGCGGGCTCTTCAAGTGACATCAGCGAGAATGACTCCTTGGCGTCATGACTGATATGGGGCGGGCCGGAGCATCTTCCATACCGATCTTTGGACTACCGCCGACGGCCTAGCCTGCTGACGTTCCGCAACGTCTGGTGACCCGTTGCGTTCTTTCCCCGATGCCGCCCGTCCGGCGGCCGCGAGTGCGGGAGTTTGAAGAGATGGCGACACCCAGCCGGCCCACCGCCTATCACGCCGCCACGTACGCTCCCACGCCGGGCGGCGGAACGGCGCAGAGCGAACCTCCGGCAAGGGCCGGACGCGGGGAACTGGCGGTTTTCACCTGGAAGGTGCTGATCGTCGCCGGGGTGGCTGCGCTGAGCGTCTTCCTGTGGCGGATATCCGGCACGCTGCTGCTGATCTTCACCGGCGTGCTGTTCGCCATCCTGTTGCAGCGCCTGACCGGCTATGTGCAGCGGGGAACCGGGCTGGGCCATGGCTGGTCGC
Organism: uncultured Azospirillum sp.; assembly: GCA_966212305.1. Lineage (GTDB taxonomy): Bacteria > Pseudomonadota > Alphaproteobacteria > Azospirillales > Azospirillaceae > Azospirillum. Next base: position 1,121 of record CBIHQY010000152.1, on the reverse strand, counting down.
TGGCCATCGTGCTGCTGGTGCTGGTTCTGCTGGTCGGCGGCGGCGTCTGGCTGATGGGCACCTCGATGGCGGCACAGATCGGCCAGTTGCAGGAGCAGGTGACCAAGGCGATGGGCATGCTGCCCGACGGCTGGCGCGACCGCATCATGGAACAGGGCAAGGAATGGCCCTGGATGAACCAGCTAAGCAGTTTCGCTTCCGGCCTCGTCTATGTCGTCGGCGATGCGGTGGTGGTGATGTTCGCAGCACTCTATCTGGCGGCGTCGCCGGGGGTCTATCAGCGCGGCGTGGTCCTGCTGGTGCCGCCGCGCGGGCAGAAGCGGGCCTGCGAGGTGATGGAGGTGGCCGGCGACAGCCTGTGGAAATGGCTGATCGGGCAACTGGTGGCGATGGCGGCGGTGGGGACGATGATCGCGGTCGGGCTGTGGCTGATCGGCATCCCGTCGGCGCTGGCGCTCGGCATCGTCGCCGGATTGCTGGAGTTCATTCCGCTGGTCGGCCCCTTCCTGGCGGCGGTGCCGGCCATTCTGATCGGCTTCTCTCAGTCGCCGCAGGACGCGCTGTGGGTCGCGGGCCTCTATCTGGTCATCCAGCAGGTGGAAGGAAACCTGATCACGCCACTGTTGCAGAAGCGGGTGGTCGATTTGCCGCCGGTGGTTACCATCGGGGCCATCGCCGCCGGTGGCGTGCTGTTCGGCATCATGGGCATGTTCCTGGCGACGCCGCTCGCCGTGGTCGTGCTGGTGCTGGTCAACCTGCTCTACATCGAGGACAAGCTTGGAGAGCCCAGGCACTTTCCCAGCGATCATTCCTGACGGCTGACCGGTCAGCCTTCCGCCGCCGGCGCAGCCTCCGGCCGGCCAGGGTTGGCGGAGCGTAGCGGCAGCTCCTTCAGGAACAGGGTCATGGCAAAGGAGACGACCGCCAGCGCCGCTGCCAGCAGGAACAGGGTGGCGAAGCCGTGCTCCAGCGTCGCCACCACCCCGCCGCGGGCGGCGGCGGGCAGGTTGGCGAGGGCGGCGGCGCCATGTTCCAGAACCGCGCGTCCGGACAGGCCGGCTCCCTCCAGCCGGTCCGACACCACGGCGTTGAAGACGGCGCCGAACACCGCGACGCCGACC
>CBIHQY010000151.1:0-3962 GCA_966212305.1 uncultured Azospirillum sp. | reverse complement strand
TCGCGGCCGCCGTCGCGCTGGGCGAACCTGTTCACCGACCGGCCCGTCACCTGCATCGAGGATCTGCGGCAGCTGGCGGAATGGCGCGTGCCGCGGATGTTCTACGATTACGCGGATTCCGGCTCCTACACCGAATCGACCTACCGCGCCAACGAGTCCGACTTCGGGCGGATCAAGCTGCGCCAGCGCGTGGCGGTGGACATGACCAACCGGACGCTGGCCAGCAGCATGGTCGGCCTGCCGGTGGCGATGCCGGTGGCGCTGGCCCCGACCGGCCTGACCGGCATGCAGCATGCCGACGGCGAGATCCTGGCCGCCCGCGCAGCATCCAAGGCCGGCGTGCCCTTCACCCTGTCGACGATGAGCATCTGCTCCATCGAGGACGTGGCGGAGAACACCGACAAGCCCTTCTGGTTTCAGCTCTACGTCATGCGCGACCGCGCCTTCATCGACAAGCTGATCGACCGGGCCAAGGCGGCGGGATGCTCGGCGCTGGTGCTGACGCTGGACCTGCAGATCCTCGGCCAGCGGCACAAGGACATCAAGAACGGGCTGTCCACCCCGCCGAAGCTGACCATCGGCAACATCCTGGACATGGCGACCAAGCCGCGCTGGTCGATCAACATGCTGCGGACTCATCGCCGCACCTTCCGCAACATCGTCGGCCATGCCACCGGGGTCAGCAACCTGTCGTCGCTGTCCTCCTGGACGGCGGAGCAGTTCGACCCGACGCTGAACTGGGACGACGTGCGCCGCATCCGCGACCGCTGGGGCGGCAAGCTGATCCTGAAGGGCATCCTCGATCCGGAAGACGCGGTGATGGCGGCGGAGACCGGGGCCGACGCGCTGATCGTCTCCAACCATGGCGGGCGGCAGTTGGACGGCGCGATTTCGTCCATCGCGGCGCTGCCGGCCATCGTCGAGGCGGTCGGCGACCGCATCGAGGTGCTGATGGACGGCGGCATCCGCTCCGGCCAGGACGTGGTCAAGGCTCTGGCGCTGGGCGCCAAGGGGACCTTCATCGGCCGCGCCTTCCTTTACGGGCTTGGCGCCGGCGGCGAGGCCGGCGTGGCCCAATGCCTGGAGATCATCCGCAAGGAGATGGACGTGACCATGGCCATGTGCGGCCTGCGCGACATCAAGGATGTGACCTCCAACATCCTGGCCGGAAAGCCGAACTTCGGGGTTTGACCGGGGCGGCTGATGGTTGCGGTGGGGTGGAACGGCGTGGAACGTTTTTCCGGTGCTGTTCCATCCCGCTGATGTCAGGGCCGCCGGGCTCAGGAGCGGCGGGTGAAAGGCCCGGCCCCGCCGCGCAGCCGCGGAAAGGGCGGAAGGTTGGGATAGGGTTCGTCGGGGTTGACGGTCCAGGGATAGACGCCCTTCGGGCCTTCCGATTCCGGGCGGGCGAGGATCGCGGCGACCGCCCGCGGATCGGGCGGCGTGCGCTCGCGCAGGGCGCCGGGGACATCGTCGTCGAGTTCGGGGACGGTGACGGCGGGCGGGTCTTCGGGGCGGGGAGCCTGCGGCTGGGTGGCCGGCAGGTTCCGTGGGATGTCCCTTTGGATGTCGAGGCCGGCGAAGAGGCCGAGGCGTTCGGCCAGCCAGCGCACCGTGGAGGGATCGCCGGCGGAGACCAGCCGTTCGATCTGCTCCGCCACCAGGGCGCGGAGCGAGGACAGGCGCAGTTCGGCCTCGCGGTTCAGCGCTTCACGCTCCCACCAGACGCGGATGCGGAAATCCTTGGAGCCGTAATAGGCGCGCCACAGCGTGGTCCGGCTGCAGCCCATGGCGCGGGCGACGTTGAGAAAGCTGCTGCCGCGCGCCAGCATGCCGGCGGCCATCACCCATTGCTCCTCGTGGAACTGCGAACCGGGGACCAGAGAGCCGTCGGCAGGCACCGGCGGTTCTTCGGCCCAGCACGGGAAATGGTCGTCTTTTAGTGTACGGGGATCGACGGGCATGGCGAGACTCCGCGGATTGAGGGATTCCGTCGGAGGTTATAGGCATGTCATCCGTTTTATAGGATTATTTGCAAATCCGCTCGTCCATGCCGCCGCGCCCATGCAGGTCGACCGCTTCGTCCAGATAGCGGGACAGTGCTGCCGCGGCCTCGGCCGGGTCGCTACGCCCGGCGCTCCGGGACCGCGCTTCGGCCGCCGCCTTGGCGAAGGCGGCCGGATCGTTGGCCAGCAGGGCAAGCCGGTCCACGGCGGCGGCGTAATCGGGCACGACGAACCGGGGGCCGATGACCGCCGACACGTCGCCGACCGGCAGCGACACCGGGACAACGCCGGCGGCCAGCGCCTCGGCGGCGCTCGCTCCGCCGCCGGTGCGCCGCGGATTCACATAGGCATCCGCCGTTTGCATCAGATTCGCCATGTCGGTCACATAGCCCAGGTGGAACAGGCGCCCGGCATGTCGCGACCCTTGCAATCGCTCGGGCAGCGCCGCCGCTTCACCGGCGAACGCCACCGCCACTTGGGGCACACGGTCGATGAGGGACTCCAGCATCGCGAGGAAGGCGCCGTCGGCCTCCTCGTCCAGCCGGTTGCCGATCACCAGACAGAGGAAGGCGTCGTCAGGCAGGCCGTAGCCGGCCCGGCTTGCTGCCTTGGAAGGGACGGCCTCGACCCCGGCGGTTGCGGTCCTGTCCGGTTCCGGCGCACCGATCAGCGAATGCAGGAAGCGGAAGGGCCGCCATGACGCCGCGAGCGGACCGCTTGCCGGCCGGCTGCCTCCGCCGAAATCAAGCACGATGTCGGCCAGCGAGGGGACGGCTCCGCTGGTGGTGGGGATGCACAGGGTCGGTCGCGCCGCCGCCAGCAGGTCGGCGATGATGACCGATCCGCCCAGCGATACCACCACGTCCGGGTCGTGCCATTCGACGGCGCGCAGGAACCAGTCGATCTTTTCCCGGCTCAGCCCGCGGCCGGTCGAGGACAGCATCCGGAAGGAGCGGCCGTCCGCCTCGATCACCTGCTTGCCGTCGAAGGCCGGCTCCACGGTGGACGCGAAGGACGGCACGAACAGGCTGTGGATGTCGGCGGGCATGATGTTGGTGTTGAGGATCACCACGTCCCGGCCGCAACGCTCCTCCAGAACCGTGGCGTAGGACAGCAGGTCGCGCGACGGCTGGTGGCGCAGGGAAAGAAACTGGTTGGTCACCAGCACGACCCGCCCGGTGGAAGGGTTGCCCGCCGGCCGGGGTCGCGGCGCGACGCCAAGCCGGTCGCGGATCGCCCCGATCAGGCGGGTGTAGGAGGGAAACAGCCTGTCCTCGAAGAAGCCGGGCCGGCTCGCCCCGTCCATGCGCATCAGGAAAAGCTGGCGGCCCATGCAGCAATAGATGTGCAGCAACCGGTCGAGATCCGGGCACCCGAACTCCGCGTCTATCAGGTCGAGCAGGTCGTCATAGTGGCGCAGGTCGCCGGTGATCGCGGCCATCGCCGACAGACGCAGGACCGGGTCGGCATCGCGGGCCATGCGGCCCACCTGCGAGGCGCAGGCGGCGCGCTGGTCCGGCGGGGCAAGGCGGAGACGCTCCAGCGCTGCCTCGATCTCGCGCAATGCGGACGTGCTTTCGACCGGCCGCAGCATGGCGCGGCAGAGCGCGGCGACGGCATCCGCGGAATTTCCCGCCGACAGCTCCATGGCTCAACCCCCGGTAAGGCCACCCGGCCGCACCAGACCAAATTTCCCGGCGAGCGGCAAGGAAAGTCGGAAACGCCACGCTACGCTGCGGGAGGCGGCAAACGCCTTTGCCGCAACGCTTCCCGCCCTGCCCTGTTGTACCGGGGCAACGTGCCGCACCGGCGCGTAGAGCCGGTGCGATTGTGGGAGTGGTCCATGAGCGAACTCCGTGAGGGCAGCGCCACCGTCACCGCGGAGGCAGAGGCCTTCTATTCCGAAAGCCTGAAGCTGCTGATCCAGTCGGGCATCCCGTTCCTGCTGGGCGGGAC
>CBIHQY010000150.1:0-3975 GCA_966212305.1 uncultured Azospirillum sp. | reverse complement strand
ACCACTGGATGCATGGCCATGCCCCGCAGCGACTTCTATCCGCCCATCGACCCGTTCCAGACCGGCACCATCGCCGTCGACGGGATCCACACGGTCTATTGGGAACAGGCGGGCAACCCGCGCGGCGTGCCGGTGATGTTCCTGCATGGCGGGCCGGGGGCCGGCGCCTCGCCCACCCACCGCCGCTTCTTCGACCCCGCCCATTACCGCATCGTCGTGATGGACCAGCGCGGCGCCGGCCGCTCCACGCCGCTGGGCGAAACGCGCGAGAACACCACCGAACGGCTGGTCGAGGACATCGAGACGCTGCGCCGGCATCTGGGCATCGAGCGCTGGCACCTGTTCGGCGGCTCCTGGGGCTCGACGCTGGCGCTGGCCTATGCCGAAACCCACCCCGACCGCTGCCTCGGCCTGATCCTGCGCGGCATCTTCCTGATGCGGAAGACGGAGATCGACTGGTTCCTCTATTCCATGCGCATCCTCTTCCCCGAGGCCTGGGCCGCCTTCGCCGGCCATATTCCGGAGGACGAGCGCGACGACCTGCTGGAAGCCTACTGGAAGCGGCTCGATTCGGCCGACCCGATGGTGCGCATGGCCGCGGCGCGGGTGTGGAGCGTCTATGAGGGCAGCTGCTCCGCCCTGCTGCCGTCGCCCGATCTGATCGCGGCCAGCGGCGAGGACCGCCACGCCCTTGGGCTGGCACGGATCGAGGCGCATTATTTCCGCTCCAACCACTTCACGCCGGAGGACAAGCTGCTGCGCGACGTCTCCCGCATCCGCCATCTGCCGGGAGTGATCGTCCAGGGCCGCTACGACATCGTCTGCCCGGTGATCTCCGCCGACGCGCTTCACCGCGCCTGGCCGGAGGCCGACTACCGCATCGTCCCCGACGCCGGCCACTCCGCCATGGAACCCGGCATCCGCGCCGCGCTGATCCAGGCGACCGAGCGGTTCAAGGAGTATCGGTAAGGGCTTTAACTTCCATCCCACCCACCCCACACTCTGCCGATGCCTGAACTTCCCGAAGTCGAGACGGTGTGCCGGGGGCTCGCCCCGCACCTCGAAGGCCGGCGGCTGGTCCGTGTGGAGCAGCGCCGGCCCAACCTGCGCACCCCTTTTCCGCCGCGATTCTGCGAGCGGCTGACCGGCCGGCGCGTCGAGTCGGTGCGGCGGCGGGCCAAATACATCCTGATGCATCTGGACGACGGCGGCGTGCTGATTGCCCATCTCGGCATGTCCGGCCGCATGATCATCGCGCCGGAACGCCCCGAGGCCTTCGACAAGCACGATCATGTGGTGTTCGAGACCGATGCCGGCACCATCGTCACCTTCAACGACGCCCGCCGCTTCGGGTTGATGGACCTGACGGTGTCCGACGCGCTGGGCGATCACCCGATGCTGCGCAACCTGGGGCCGGAGCCGCTGGGCAACGAGTTCTCTGGCCCCGAACTCGCCCGCCGTCTGGCCGGCAAGATCACCCCGATCAAGGCGGCCCTGCTCGACCAGAGCATCGTCGCCGGTCTCGGCAACATCTATGTGTCGGAGGCGCTGTACCAGTCCGGCATCCTGCCGACCCGCACCGCCGCCAGCCTGACGGCCGGGGAGGTCGACCGCCTCGCTACCGCGGTGCGCGAGGTGCTGGAGCGCGCGATCGCCGCCGGCGGCTCGTCCTTGCGCGACTATCGGCAGGCGTCGGGGGAGCTGGGATACTTCCAGCACCAGTTCGCCGTCTACGATCGGGAGGGGGAGGGCTGCCCCGATTGCGACTGCGACCGCGCCCGAACGGGGGGCGTTCAGCGGATTGTACAGTCCGGCCGCTCGACTTTCTTTTGTGCGGCGCGCCAACGGTGATATAGCTGGGGCATGACGGCTCTACCGGCCATGCTCCGGGCGGCGTCCGCCGCTTTCCTCCTTGCCGGCCCCGCGGTCGCGGGCCTGGGGAGCTTCCTCATTCCCATTCCTCAGGCTGTCGCAGCCGATTCCGGGCCTTTCGTCCCCGGCACCACCGACGTTCCGGTGATGCCGGGGCTGGCGTCCGCCGAATCGGAACCGCTGGTCTTCGACAAGCCGGGCGGGCGGATCGTCCAGGCCGTGCTGTCGGGCGAGGTGCCGCGTCAGGCGGTGCTGGCCTTCTACGACCAGACGCTGCCGCAGCTTGGCTGGCGCCGGACCGCCGATCGCGTCTTCGTCCGCGAGGGCGAGGAATTGCGGCTGGAGTTCCCCAAACCGGCCGGCCAAGGTGCTGGGCAGAAGGCCGCGACCGCGGTCCGCTTCACTTTGACGCCGCGCTGATCGCGGGGACACCCGCCATACTCGCGCCGGTTCAGGATCGAACATCTCAACAACCACGAGTCCCGGAGGCAACCGGGCTCGCCCCATCGGGAGAGTGCTGCAGCCATGTCCTATGAAACCATCCTCGTCGAGACCCGCGGCCCGGTCGGCCTGATCACGCTGAACCGTCCGAAGGCGCTGAACGCGCTGTGCGACCAGCTGGTGACCGAACTGGGCCAGGCCCTGGACGAGTTCGAAGCCGACAGCGCGATCGGCGCCATCGTCGTCACCGGGTCGGAGCGTGCCTTCGCCGCGGGCGCCGACATCAAGGAGATGGCCGGCTTCTCTTATATGGATGTCTACAATTCCAACTTCATCACCGCGAAGTGGGAACGGCTGGCCAAGTGCCGCAAGCCGACCATCGCCGCGGTCGCCGGCTTCGCGCTGGGCGGCGGCTGCGAACTGGCGATGATGGCCGACTTCATCCTGGCCGCCGACACCGCCAAGTTCGGCCAGCCGGAGGTCACCATCGGCACCATCCCCGGCGCCGGCGGCACCCAGCGCCTGACCCGCTTCGTCGGCAAGTCCAAGGCGATGGAGATGGTCCTGACCGGCCGCATGATCGACGCCGCCGAGGCCGAGCGCTGCGGCCTCGTCTCCCGCATCGTCCCGGCGGCCGAGCTGGTCGAGGAGGCGGTGAAGGTCGCCACCAAGATCGCCTCGCTGTCGCAGCCGGTCATCGCCATGGCGAAGGAGGCGGTCAACGTCGCCTATGAGTCGACCCTGGCCGAGGGCATCCGCTTCGAACGCCGCCTGTTCCATTCGACCTTCGCCACCGAAGATCAGAAGGAAGGCATGGCGGCCTTCGCCGAGAAGCGCCAGCCCGGCTGGAAGAATCGCTGAGTCCCGGACTCGGCGCCAACCCGGCGTTGACTCTGCCTGCTGGTCCGTCCCCTGCATCTTGCGGGGGACGGACCAGATCCCATCAAGATGTCGTTTGGCTACGATTAGTCAAAATCAACGGGCGACCACGCCTTGACTCGTAGTGCGCTGCCGCGTATAAGGCGCGCTCGCATCACGACAGCCGTGTCGTTCGGAGTAGGGTTTCCATGGCCAATCATAAGTCCGCTGAAAAGCGCATTCGTCAGACCGAGCGTCGCACGGAAGTCAACCGTGCCCGCATCAGCCGCATCCGTTCCTTCGTGAAGAAGGTCGAGGGCGCGATCCAGAGCGGCGACAAGTCCGCCGCCGCCGAGGCGTTCAAGTCCGCTCAGCCGGAAATGATGCGCGGCGTGTCCAAGGGCGTGCTGCACAAGAACACTGTGTCGCGCAAGCTGTCGCGTCTGTCGGCTGCGATCAAGGCTCTCTGATAGAGTCTTCATCCGCTGCTTTCAAAAAGCCGCGCCCGTGACTCGGGGCGCGGCTTTTTGCGTTTAAAGTAAATATGCGGATGCTCGACAATTGTCTTAGATTGTTCTTAGGGTCGCCTATGAGATTCGGGATCGGTCTTGTGGTCAAAGCGAACGTTTTTATCTTTTTGGGCCGTTCGCCATCTGTCCCATTGCCAGATTTCCGCGGCCTCGTTAGACTTTTGATCCATTCGGCCGGACGAATTGGGGTGATGCAACACTCTGTGTCCGGTTGAACACAGCAGTGAAATACTGAAGGTCTTACGCCGGATCAGGGCTTGTTGAGTCCCGGTCG
>CBIHQY010000149.1:0-4170 GCA_966212305.1 uncultured Azospirillum sp. | reverse complement strand
TCGCTGACGTCGAAGCCGATGCCGCCGGCCCCCACCACCGCGACGCGCCGGCCGACCGGCTTGGCGCCGCGCAGCACGTCGACATAGGTCAGCACCTTGGGATGGTCCTGGCCGGGGATCTTCGGGTCGCGCGGAACCACCCCGGTCGCCAGCACCACCTCGTCGAAACCGGCCCGCACCAGGTCGTCGGTCGTCACCCGCCGCCCCAGATGCAGCGCCACCCCCGTCTCCGCCAGCCGGTTGTGGAAATAGCGCAGGGTCTCGTGGAACTCCTCCTTGCCGGGGATCCGCTTGGCCATGTTGAACTGGCCGCCGATCTCGTCGGCCGCATCGAACAGATGCACCTCGTGCCCGCGCTCCGCCGCCGTGGTGGCGCAGGCAAGGCCGGCCGGGCCGGCGCCGACCACGGCGACGCGCTTGCGCTTCACGGCGGGGACGATCACCAGTTCCGTCTCGTGGCAGGCGCGCGGGTTGACCAGACAGCTCGCCGTCTTGCCGGAGAAGATGTGGTCCAGGCAGGCCTGGTTGCAGGCGATGCAGGTGTTGATCGCCTCCGGCTTGCCCGCCGCCGCCTTGGCGACGAAATCCGGATCGGCCAGGAAGGGCCGCGCCATCGACACCATGTCGGCCAGCCCCTCGCCGATCACCGTGTCGCCGACCTCGGGCGTGTTGATGCGGTTGGTGGTGCAGAGCGGGATCGATATCCCCCGAGCCAACAGGGCGCCCTTCAGCTTCCCCGTCACCCAGGCGAAATTGGCGCGCGGCACGCTGGTGGCGATGGTCGGCACCCGCGCCTCGTGCCAGCCGATGCCGGTGTTGATGATGGTGGCCCCGGCCGCCTCGATGGCCTGGGCAAGCTGCACCACCTCCTCCCAATTGCTGCCGTCGGGGATCAGGTCCAGCATCGACAGGCGGTAGATGATGATGAAGTCGCGCCCGACCGCCTCGCGCATGCGCGACACGATCTCCACCGGGAAGCGCATGCGGTTCTCGTAAGCGCCGCCCCATTTGTCGGTGCGCTGGTTGGTGTGGGTCACCAGGAACTGGTTGATGAGGTAGCCTTCCGACCCCATCACCTCCACCCCGTCATAGCCGGCCTCGCGCGCCAGTTCGGCGCAGCGGACATAGGCGCGGATCTGGCGCTCCACCCCGCGCGCGGTCAGGGCGCGCGGCGTGAAGGGGGTGATCGGCGACTTGATGCGCGACGGCGCCACCGACAGCGGGCTGTAGGCATAGCGGCCGGCATGCAGGATCTGCAGCGCGATCTTACCGCCTTCGGCATGCACCGCGTCGGTGATGACCCGGTGCGCCCGCGCCGCCCCATGCCGCGCCAGGGTGGAGCCGAAGGGCGACAGCCAGCCCTCCACATTGGGGGAGAAGCCGCCGGTCACCATCAGCCCGACCCCGCCGCGCGCCCGCTCAGCGAAATAGGCGGCCAGCCGCGGGAAATGGCGGCGCCGATCCTCCAGCCCGGTGTGCATCGACCCCATCAGCACCCGGTTCTTCAGCACCGTGAAGCCGAGATCGAGCGGGGCCAGCAGATGCGGGTAGGGCTGGGTCACGGGACGGGTCCTCCGGCTTTTGAAGACTGCGCTTCTGATGGCGCTGGGAATACGGATGATTGATGACGCAAAGCCTAGTTCAGGTTGACGTAAGCGTCAACTGAGTTCCGCGGCAGCCGCCAGCGTCCCCTGCGGCCCGATCGTTCGCGCACCCCGCTTTCCGCTGTGTGAAAAAGCCGTTCGGCGAACTGGCTCAAGGGCCTGCGCGGCGGTCAAGCTCTCTTCCCAAGGGCCGCCCCTCCATCCGCGGCGGCCAATTCGCGTAACCGGGAGTTCGGTCATGGTGCAATTCGCCGCCAATCTGACGATGCTCTACAACGAGCGTCCCTTCCTCGACCGATTCGCCGCGGCGGCCGATGCCGGCTTCCGTGGGGTCGAGTACCTGTTTCCCTATGATTTCCCCGCCGATGCGCTGGCCGAGAAGCTGCGCCAGCATGGGCTGACCCAGGTCCTGCACAATCTGCCGGCCGGCAACTGGGGAGGCGGCGAGCGCGGCATCGCCATCATGCCCGACCGCGTGCAGGAGTTCCGCGACGGCGTCGCCCGCGCCATCGACTATGCCGGTACGCTGGGCTGCAAGCAGGTGAACTGCCTCGTCGGCATCCTGCCGCAGGGGGGCGACGCCGCCGCGGCCGAAAGCACGCTGGTCGGCAACCTCTCCTATGCCGCCGACGCGCTGGCCGGCGCCGGGATCAAGCTGCTGGTCGAGCCGATCAACACCCGCGACATCCCCGGCTTCTACCTGACCCGCACGAAACAGGCGCTGGACCTGATCGACAAGGTCGGCTCCAACAATCTGTACGTGCAGTACGACATCTACCACATGCAGATCATGGAAGGCGATCTGGCCCGCACGATCGAGGCCAACCTCGCCCGCATCGCCCATGTTCAGCTGGCCGACAACCCCGGCCGCTTCGAACCGGGCACCGGCGAGATCAATTATCCCTTCCTGTTCAAGCATCTGGATGCCATCGGCTACAGCGGCTGGGTCGGCTGCGAATACAAGCCGAAGACGACGACGGACGAGGGGCTCGGCTGGTTCGCCCCTTACAGGACCGAACCGGCGCACGTCTGAAACGCCCCCAAAATCACGCGAGAAAGGACTACCGTCATGAAGGTCGGATTCATCGGTCTCGGCATCATGGGCACCCCGATGGCGGGGCACCTGCTGGACGCCGGTCACACGCTCTACGTCCACGACATCAAGCCGGTCCCGGCCGACCTGACGTCCAAGGGCGCCATCCCCTGCCCGAGCGGCGCGGAGGTCGCGGCGGCGGCCGAGGTCATCATCACCATGGTGCCGGACACTCCCCATGTCGGCGCCGCCCTGTTCGGCGAGAACGGCGTCGCCGCCGGCCTGTCGTCGGGCAAGATCGTGGTGGACATGTCCTCGATCTCGCCGATCGAGACCAAGGAATATGCCAAGCGCATCAACGACCTGGGCTGCGCCTATCTCGACGCGCCGGTGTCGGGCGGCGAGGTCGGGGCCAAGGCCGCCTCGCTGACCATCATGGTCGGCGGCCCGCAGGAGGCCTTCGACACGGTCAAGCCGCTGTTCGACAAGATGGGCAAGAACGTCACGCTGGTCGGCGGCAACGGCGACGGCCAGACCACCAAGGTCGCCAACCAGATCATCGTCGCGCTCACCATCGAGGCGGTGGCCGAGGCCCTGCTGTTCGCGTCGAAGGCCGGCGCCGATCCGGCCAAGGTCCGTCAGGCGCTGATGGGCGGCTTCGCCTCCTCGCGCATCCTGGAGGTCCACGGCGAGCGGATGATCAACCGCAACTTCGCCCCCGGCTTCCGCATCGAGCTGCACCAGAAGGACCTGAACCTGGCGCTGAGCGGCGCCAAGGCGCTGAACCTGTCGCTGCCGCACACCGCGAGCTGCCAGCAGCTGTTCAACGCCTGCGCGGCGCAGGGCGGCTCGGCCTGGGATCACTCCGGCATGCTCCGCGCGCTGGAGCTGCTGGCCGGGCACGAGGTCGGGTCGAAGTGAGGAGGGGAGCGGGGCATCGTCGGCGGACGGTGCCCCGCTCCAAATCCTCCTTGCCCAAACCATTGGCCCACCCCTCATTTGTGTGCATTCTACCCGCCCCGCACCCCACGACGCCCGAGCGACCATGACGACCACCGCCACCCATGCCGACGCCCTGCTCCACGACCTGTTCCAGGCGGCCCTCACCGCGGTGACCGCCGAGACCAGGCTGCCGGCGGCCCTGCCGCAGCCGCCGAAGGGCCGCACGGTGGTCATCGGCGCCGGCAAGGCGGCGGCGGCCATGGCGAAGACGGTGGAGGACAACTGGCCGGGGCCGCTCACCGGCCTCGTCGTTACCCGCTACGACCACGACCTGCCGACCGAGCGGATCGAGGTGGTGCAGGCCAGCCACCCGGTGCCCGACGCCGCCGGGCAGGAGGCCGCGCGCCGCATCGTCGACATGGTACAGGGGCTGACCGCCGACGACCTCGTGCTCTGCCTGATCTCCGGCGGCGGCTCCGCCCTGCTGGCCCTGCCGGCTCCCGGCATCACGCTGGAGGACAAGCGCGCCGTCGCCAAGGCGCTGCTGAAGAGCGGCGCCGACATCGGCGAGATGAACTGCGTGCGCAAGCA
>CBIHQY010000148.1:0-4258 GCA_966212305.1 uncultured Azospirillum sp. | reverse complement strand
CGGTCCGACTTGATGATTTCCGTCATGGTCACGCCCAGCCGGTCCTCCACCACCACCACCTCGCCGCGGGCGACCAGGCGGTTGTTGACGTAGATGTCGATGGCCTCGCCGACCTTGCGGTCCAGCTCCACCACGGCGCCGCGGCCCAGCTTCAGCAGCTGCGCCACCTGCATGGTCGATTTGCCCAGCACCGCGGAGATCTGGACGGGGATGTCGTACACCGCCTCCAGATCCTTGGTGATTCCGGGGCTGGCGTATTCGTCGCCATCGCCGCCCTGCAGATCGTTCAGCGAGAAATTGTCGCTCGGCATGTCGGTCTCGGACCTCCTTCATTCCGGACACCCCTTAGACGGGGGCCGGGGCCTCCAGCATGTGCGCGGCGCGGCGTTCGATTTCGGCCAGCAGTTCGGCGGTGTCCCGCTCCATGCCGCCTTCGGCCCATTCGATGCGGCAGCCGCCGGGGGCGATCGACGGGTCGCCGATCACCATCAGCTTGGCGCCGAAGCCGCGCGAGCCCACCGTTTCGTCCAGATGGTCGCGCACCAGACCCATCGTGTCCTCCGCCACCCGGATGACCAGCCGCGGCTCGTCGATCAGGTCGGTCAGGCAGTTGCGGACCATGCCCTCGACCTCGACCATGCCGCCGCGCCGCGCCCATTCCGGCAGCAGCTTGCGGACGATGGCCAGCGCCAGATGGACCGGCTGTTCCCCGCGCGCGGCATTGCCCGCCTCGCGCTCCGCCAGCAGCCGGGCCACCCCGTCGGCGATCTGCGACAGGGCGTTGGCGATGCGGTTGTTCACCGTCGCCTCGATCTCTGTCTTGCCGCGCTCGTAGCCGGTGTTCTGGCCGGCGGCCATGCCGTCGGTGAAGCCCTTGCCGTAGCCGGCGGCGGTCCCTTCGGACTTGCCGGCGGCCATACCCTCCTCGTAGCCCTGGGCGCGGGCGGCGGCCAGCTCCTCCTCGCCGAAGGTCGGGGCGGGCGGCAGTTCCGGTTCCGGTTCGGGTTCCGGATGGGCCGACAGCTCGTCCTCGGGCAGCAGGTCGTCGTCCTCCACATGGGTCATGCGGGGGACGGCGTCCACGTCGAAGGACTCGTCGAAGAGGAATTTGCGCACGCTCATCGCCGCGGCCTTTCCTCGAAATCAGTGGAAACGGAGGCCGGCATCGCTCAGCTCTCCTGATACAGCCAGTTGCGCAGGATGGAGACCGCCTCTTCCGGGTGCTTGTCGACGATCTCGCCGACCTTGCGCAGGGAGGATGCGCGGACGCGGCCCTCCACCCGGTTGATGTCGATCATCTGCTCCAGCTCCTCGTCGGCCTGCGCCGCTTCCAGCGCCAGATCCTGGGCCAGCGCGCCGGTGGGGGCGGCGAGCGCGGCCGGCATGCCGGCCTGGTCGGTCAGCAGGCGGTCCATCTCGTCCTCCTCCTGCATCTCCGCCTTCTCGAAGGCGCGGGAGATCAGCGGGCGGATGACCAGCAGGATGATGAGGACGGCGACGATGCCCAGGACCACCATCTCCGCGATGCGGAACAGGTCGTCCTTGGTCATGCCCATGAACAGCTCTTCGGGCTTCTGGATGTCGTCATCGGGCGACCAGAAGCGCATGTTCACCACTTCCAGCGAGTCGCCGCGCACGGCGTCCAGCCCGACGGCGGACCGCACCAGCGCCTTGATGCTCTCGATCTCCTGCTCGCTGCGCGGCTGGTAGGTCTGCGCCCCGTCCTTGTTGTTCTGATAGGTGCCGTCGACCAGCACGGCGACCGACATGCGGCGCACCTGCCCCGCCTCGCGGACATGGGACTTGGTGGTCTTGGTGATCTCGTAGTTGATCGTCTCTTCGGCGCGCGACGACTTGTTGGAGGACAGCGGGCTGGCGCTGCTGCTGGACTGCGCCGTCGGCAGGTTCTGGTCCACCGTCACCGGGGCCAGCGGGTCGCGGTCGCTGCTCTCGTTCGATTCGTTGACGGTCTGGGTCGAGCGGACGACCTGGCTGTCCGGATCGAAGATTTCCGACTGGGTGGTGATGCGGTCGAAGTCCAGGTCGGCCGACACCTCCGCCCGGACCTTGCCGTAGCCCAGCGTCCGGCCCAGCAGATCCTCGATGGTGCGGGCCATCCGCCCCTCATAGGCCTGCTTCTTCTCCTCCGCGCTCGCCATCATCGCTTCGGCGGTGTCGCTGCCGGTGCCGCGCGCCAGCAGGTTGCCCTTGTCGTCGACGATGGAGATGCGGTTGGGGTCCAGGTTGGGGACGGAGGCGGCGATCAGCTGCTGGATCGCCTGGATGTTCTCGCGGCTCAGCTTGGCGCCGGGGCGCAGCTTCAGGAAGACGCTGGCGGTCGCCGGGTTCTGCTGGCGGGCGAACAGTTCGCGCTTGGGCAGCACCAGATGGACGCGGGCCTGCATGACGCCGTTCAGCGTCTGCACCGTGCGCGCCATCTCGCCTTCCAGGGCGCGCAGGTGGTTGATGTTCTGCATGAAGTTGGTGGCGCCGAAGCCTTCGCCCTTGTCGAACAGCTCGTAGCCCACCGATCCGCCGGACGGCAGGCCCTGGGCCGCCATGCGCATGCGCATCGGCCCGACCTGATCGGAGGGGACCATGATCTTGGTGCCGGACTTGTCGACGCTGTAGGGGACCTTGGCCTCGTCCAGCTTCTTGGCGATGGCCGCCGCCTCCGTCTGCTGGAGGTCGGAATAGAGCAGTTCCATCTCCGGCGTGGACAGCCGGGTGGTCAGATAGACGAAGAATCCGATCAGCAGCAGCCCGACGCCGCCGATCGCCGCGAGGCGCGCGGGTCCGAGATTGCGCAAGGTCTGCAGCAGGTTGTTCACGCGCGGTCCCCGATCGGAAATCTTCCCGGCATACTCTCCACACGTCTCCGTTTCGCTATTGCGAGACGGTTTGTGCAAGTTCCGCGCCGGGCATGCCTATGTCGGGGCATGCTGCGGTGTCTTGATGAAGAGAGGGTTAATCGGCGGCAGTTTTTGCCGGGCGCCCGGCAAAATATGCCTAGTGCCCCGCAAATGTTGCAGCCCTGCGGCGGCTGTGCAACGGCTTCGACCGCAACCTTGGGTCACAATGCCGCAGCCGGTTCCGGGCGTGAGCGGAGCCGCCCGGCAGACGCGACTGTGGGTAGGACGATACCGCCTAATGCGCGAAAAGAGTGCGGTCCTATGACCAACCGGCCGATTCCCGCGAAAACCCACCTGCCCAAAAGAGGTAACTGGTCCAGCCGCGGTTGACATCGGCAGGTCGCGGTCATAGCTGAGTTGCATTCCGTCCCCGCGACCGGCCGATTCGTCTTCCCGGCGACATGTTCCAAAGCTTCGGCGCCAGTGGAGGCGATCCGGATGGCGGCGGGGGGATTGGGCTGCCGGGACCAGTGCGGGCCAGTACAGGATCGAAGGGGAAAAGCCATGAAACGGCGTGGGCGCGAGAAGAAGGAAGGCTTGAACGAGGTCGATGTGTTCGTCGGCCAGCGCCTGCGGGAGCTGCGCATGCTCGCCGGCCTCAGCCAGAGCGACGTCGCCGCGGCGCTGGGGCTGACCTTCCAGCAATTGCAGAAGTACGAGCGCGGCTTCAACCGCGTGTCCTCCAGCCGGCTGTTCAAGCTGGGCCAGTTCTTCCGCGTGCCCGTCTCCGTCTTCTTCGAAGGGCTGGAGAACCGCCAGCAGGCGGGCGAGGGCGGCGAGATGCCGGCGGCTGCCGGCGGCGAGGAGCAGGAGAACACGCTGCAATCGCGCGAGGCGCTGATGCTGGCGCGCTATTTCCAGAGCATCCGCGATCCGCAGATCCGCGCCGCCATCCGCGAGCTTGCCGAGCGCTGCGCCGAGCAGCAGGCCCAGGACGCCTCCGGCGCGGCGCCGGCGCCCAAGCGCGGCCGTGGCCGGCGGGCGGAGCAGGGCGGTCACGCCTGACGCTGACCGGCAATCTCAAGACGGGGGTCTCAGGCCGGCTTCAGCCGCCGGTAATGCTCCAGGAAATCGGCCAGCGCCTCCTCGGGGCCGAGCGGCACGATGGCGGCCTCGTCCGGGTCGGGCAGATCGCGCCAGTTGACGCGGTGCGGCGCGCAGAGGTCGCGCAGCTCGGTCGCCAGCGCCCGTTGGTCGGCCAGCTTGACCGCCTTCGGCTCCGGATGGCGGAAGCCGAATCGTTCGGCCAGCGCGCTCTTGATCGGCTCCACCGCCTGCCGGATGGTCTCGCGGCCGATCCGCACCTTCCACGGCGTCGGCCAGTCGCCGGTGAAGGCCTCCTCGCA
>CBIHQY010000147.1:0-4260 GCA_966212305.1 uncultured Azospirillum sp. | reverse complement strand
TCGCGCACGACGTAGCCAGCCTGACGGATCTGGCCGAAGAATCGGCTCATTGAAGGAACTCCGGATAAGAGGGGATTTAGGGAAGACCGGCGGCTCTTACCGAGCGCTGAAACCAGGCCCGCTTTTCAGCGGGCGAGGAACCCGGTCGAAATCCAGGGAATGGCGGCGACGATCACCAGCCCGATCAGCAGCGCGCCGACATAGCCCCAGATGTGCTTCAGGCCGTCGTCGGGGTTGACCTTGCTGATGGCGCAGGCGCCGTAATAGCCGACGCCGAAGGGCGGGGCGAACAGGCCGATGCCCATGGCGAAGATGACGACCATCGCGTAATGCACCTCGTGCACCCCGGCGGCGCGGGCGATGGGGAACAGCAGCGGGCCGAACAGCACGATGGCGGGGATGCCCTCCAACACGCTGCCCAGGATGATGAAGGCGACGATGGAGATGGCGAGGAAGCCATAGGCGCCGCCGGGGATGCCGGCCATGAAGCGCGCCAGATCGGACGAGAAGCCGGACTGGGTCAGGCCCCAGGCCATCGAGGTGGCGCAGCCGACGATGAAGATGATGGCCCCGGTCAGCGATGCCGTCTCGATCAGCATCGGCTTCAGCCGGCGCCAGTCGAACTGGCGGTAGATCAGCAGCCCGACCACGGTGGAATAGGCGATGCCGATGGTCGACACCTCGGTCGCCGTCGCGATGCCCTCGACCACCGCGGCGCGGATGACGAAGGGCAGGGCGATGGCGGGCAAGGCGACCATGGCGAGCCGGGCGATCTCACGGCGCGGGGTGCGCTCGACATGGCTCAGATCCTCGCGCCGATAGCGCCGCCAGACGACGAAGCACAGACAGGCGCCCAGAACCACGCCCGGCAGCATGCCGCCGGTGAACAGCGCCGCGATCGACACGCCGGTGACCGAGCCGATGGTGATGAGGACGATGCTGGGCGGAATGGTCTCGGTCTGCGCCCCGGTCGCCGACAGCAGCGCCACCAGATCGCCGGCAGGGGCGCCGCGCTTCTTCATCTCCGGGAACAGCACCGGGGCGATGGCCGCCATGTCGGCGACCTTCGATCCGGAAATGCCGGAGACCAGATACATGGCGCCGATCAGCACATAGGACAGGCCGCCGCGCACATGGCCGAGCAGGCTGGCGAGGAACTGGATCATGGCGCGGGCCATGCCGGTCATCTCGATCAGCAGCCCGAGGAAGACGAACAGCGGCACCGCCAGCAGGATCAGGTGGCTCATCCCCTCGTCCAGCCGGCCGACCATCACCAGCAGCGGCGTGGAGGTGGTCAGCGCCAGATAGGCGAAGGTGGCGAGCGCGAAGGAGAAGGCGATGGGCACGCCGGCAAAGACGTTGGCGGCCACCAGCCCGACGAAGAAGATGACGAGGTTCAGCTGCCCCAGCGGCTTCAACACCGGCCCGGCGACCCAGAAGCCGGCGACGATGGCGCCGGTGACCAGCACCGCGGCCAGCGCGGTCAGCGGCCGGGCCACCCGCAGCAGCCGGAACAGCGCCGCCACCAGCATCAGCCCCAGCCCGACCGGCAGCGCCGCCGCCCGCCATGCGTTGGAGACCTCCATCGCCGGGGTGGTGATGAACTGCTCCTCCATCGCGTAATCGACGGAGTGGTAAAGAATCAGCGCCAGGAAGGCGATGGGAGCGGTGATGGCGATGCATTCCAGCAGGCTGCGCGCCTGCGGGCCGACGCGGCTGACCAGACCGGTCATCCGCATATGCTCGCCCCGGCGCAGTGCCACCACTGCGCCCAGCATCGACAGCCACAGGAACAGGATGGAGGCCAGCTCGTCCGACCACACCAGCGGCGTGTGGAACAGATAGCGGGCGGTGACGCCGGCCAGCAGGACGACGATCTCGACCAGCACCAGAAGGCCCGCCACGGTCTCGACCCCGACGGACAGGCCGCGGTCGATCCGGCGCAGCAGCGACGCCGCACCTCCGGTGGCGCCGCTGCCGGGAGTGTCCACGTAACCGTGGACCGGTTCGGACATGTGGGACATGGCGGGGGGTTCCTTCATCGGACAGGACCTGTTTTGAAAGGGTCGGCGATCAGGCGAGCTTGCCGACCGCCTCCTCCAGCAGGCCCCAGGCCTCGTCGCCGAAACGGCCCTTCCATTCGCCGTAGAAGCCGGCGTCACGCAGCTTGGCGCGGAAGCTGTCGGGCGAGGGCTGGTTGAAGGTCAGCCCCTTCGATTCCAGGTCGGCCTTGACCGACTGGTTCAGCGCCTTGATGTCGCCGCGCTGGGCGACGCCGGCATCGTTGATGGCGTTGGCGACGATGGTCTGCATATCCGGCGGCAGGCCCTTCCAGGCGCGGCCGTTGGCGATGAACCAGAAGCCGTCCCAGATGTGGTTCGACAGCGAGCAGAACTTCTGCACCTCGTACAGCTTGGCGACCTGGATGATCGGCAGCGGGTTTTCCTGCGCATCGACGATCCGGGTCTGCAGCGACGAATAGACCTCGCTGAACTGCAGGCTGGCCGGGGCGGCGCCCAGCCCCTTGAACATGGAGATGCTGAGCGGGCTGACCGGAACGCGGATCTTCAGCCCGTCCATGTCGGCGGCGGAATTGATCGGCTTGTCGCCGCTGGTCATCTGGCGGAAACCGTTGTCCCACATCTTGTCGAAGGCGTAGAGCCCGACCTTGGAGATGGCGTTGCGGACATGGGCGCCCAGCTTGCCGTCCATCGCCTTCCAGACCTGATCGTAGTCGGAAAAGGCGAAGCCGACCGCGTTGATGGCGGCGACCGGCACCAGCGTGGCGATCACCAGCGCCGACGGCGTGAAGAAGGTCAGGCCGCCGCTGCGCACCTGGGACAGCATGTCGGTGTCGCCGCCGAGCTGGTTGTTCGGGAAGATCTTGACCGCGACCTTGCCGTTGGATTCCTTGGCGATCCGCTCCGCCGCCTCATTGGCGCGGATGTTCAGCGGATGGGTCAGCGGCAGGTTGTTGCCGTACTTCAGCTCGAACTCGGCGGCGCGGGCGATGTGCGGCATGCCGATGACGGCACCGGCGGCCCCGATGGCGGGCGCGGTGGCGATGGCCTTCAGCATCGTGCGGCGGGTCAGACTGGTCATTTGAAACCTCCCATGGATTACCGGCCGACGTTGCTGTTTCCGGCCTTGCGTTTCTGATGTGATCTGATGTCAATTGATGATTGTTGGATGGACGGTATGTCCAGCACCGACAAGTGTCAAACGCGGAAATTGATGGTTTTTGATGGTTTCATTGAAGGATGATCCGGAAGCCGCCCCGAAAACCGCCGTGGTATCCCGCGGCCTGCCGCGGGTGGCAGACATCGCGTTGGCCGCGGGCGTGTCCACCGCCACGGTCGACCGCGTGCTGAACCACCGGCCGGGGGTGCGCGCCGCCACCGTGCAGCGCGTGCTGAAGGCGGCGGCGGAACTCGACTATCTGCCGGAGTCCGAACTCCACGCCGCGGCGGGGCAGAAGCCGATGCGGCTGTCCTTCCTGCTGCCCGCCGGCAACAACCGCTTTCTCACCGGCCTGGGCGAGATGATCCGGCGCGCGGAATCCACCCTCGCCCCGCACGGGGTGAAGGCGCAGGTGGAATTCATCAAGAGCTTCAATCCGGAACTGCTGGCGCGCAGCCTGTTCCAGCATGGCCGCCGCGCCGACGGCGTCGCCTTCATGGCGCTGGAGCATCCGGCGGTGCGCGAGGCGGTGGACGCGCTGGCCGACCGCAACGTGCCGAGCGTGACGCTGATCTCCGATATTTTGAACTGCCGGCGCGCCGGCTATGTCGGACTGGACAACCGCGCGGCCGGCCGCACCGCCGGCTACCTGATCGCACGCTTCCTGAAGCACCGTCCGGCCAAGGTGGCGATGATCGCCGGCAGCCTCAGCTACCGCGCGCATGAGGACCGCGAGATGGGTTTCCTCCACGTCCTGAAGGAAACCGCCCCCGACATCGAGGTGGTCGGCTTGCGCGAAGGCCATGACGACGAGGGGAAAAGCTACCGCCAGACCCGCATGCTGCTGGGTCTGCACCCCGACCTTGCCGGCGTCTACAACATCGGCGGCGGGGCGGAGGGGGTGGCCCGCGCCCTGAAGGAGACGCGGCGCGAACGCGAAATGGTCTTCATCGGCCACGGCCTGACCACCGAGACGCGCGGCCTGCTGATCGGCGGCACGCTGGACGCTGTCATCACCCAGGATCCGCGCAACACCCTGTCGGCCTGCGTCGGCATCTTCACCAACCTGCGCGCCGGCCG
>CBIHQY010000146.1:0-4319 GCA_966212305.1 uncultured Azospirillum sp. | reverse complement strand
GCGGTATAGAGTCGAACCCGCTCTTTTCCCAGCCTTTCGAAATAGGCAAGCGTTCTTTGGCGGTCGATGTCTTCCATAGGCCCCAATGAAGCGGAGATTGTGGAACGTCCAGTCCTGACGACCACCGATCCATCGGATATTGGAAGAAGCCTGTCACCCGCGCAACTGTCCGTTCGTCGCTTTCCCATCCCCCGGAAGGAGAATGGCCATCCCCCTATCGATGGTTGGCGTCGAGTCGGCCGGTGTGGATGACGACGTTGGACAGTTGCACACCTGCCTGCACCGCCGCGCGTTCCAGCGAAGCGCGGTCGGGCCAATAGAGCCGACCACCGACCTCCGTCAACGCCCCCTGGCGCCGGATCACCCACAAACCGGTGAACGCCATTTCGATGATCCGTCCCATATGTGCAGCGGGCGGCGGTGCGGATGGCAAGCGAGGTGGTCCGCCCCTGTCCAAATCCCTGTCGTCGATCGTCATCTCTGGTCTTCCCTGTGCCGGCCTTTCGCTGCGGAGTGTCCATGCACCCGCGGCTACAGCCGATCTCTGTTTCCCAAATGCACATGCTTCGGAGTCGAAAGGATGTACTAGACAATTGACAATTATTTTTCATCGTGAAACTTCAGACTCTTTGTAAATGCTCGTACAAAATCGGCGTAGTCTTGCTAAACATTCCGGCAACCATAATAAAATAAAGGAAATTAATGCCGGTAGACATTGGCCGTCCTGGTCACCGGCCGCCTGAACTTCGACGCCATCTTCCGCGATCTTGGAACGTCGAATGGGGTGGGACGCTCCGGCCGGATAGGGTGGATACCCCGAAATGGTCACAGCACCGGACGGCGGCGCGCACCAAACATAAGCTTGACCGCCCAGCCTTGCCCGACGACGCGGCATCGGCGGCGGTCGTTCATGTTGCCGTGCCTATGCTTGAAGGAAGAAACCGATGAAGACCACCATGCGGACATTCACCACCGGGGCGACGGCGCTGCTGATCGGCGCGACCCTGCTCGGCGGCTGTTCGAACCTGAATCATCGCGAGAACCGCGCGCTGACCGGCGGCGCCATCGGTGCGGCCGGCGGTGCGGCCATCGGCGCCGTCACCGGCGGCAGCGCGATCTATGGCGGCCTGCTGGGCGGTGCCGCCGGCGCCGCGGTCGGCGCATTGACGGCGGATGAGGGCAAGCACCGCCGTTGAAAAAGGGGCCGGCAGAAGGAAACGGGGGCCGGACAGGCGATCCGGCTCCCTCCCCTTCCTATTCCTCCTCGTCGTCCTCGAACTGGTCGAGGCTCAGCGAGCGGACTTCGGTGCTGGGGTTCGGCGCCGGCGGAGCGGGCGGCGGCATGTTGGCCGGCCGCGTAGCGGCTGGGCGGGCGGCGGCGCGGCCGGGAGGCATATGGGCGTTGGGCCCCTTCAACGGACTGTTCAGCGTGCCGCGCGGGCCGATGCTGGGTTCGTCGCCGAAATCGGGCAGCGGCGGAATGCGGTCCATCACGCGGCGGATCAGGGCGACGATGCGGTCGGCCTCGGCACGCAGCGCCTGTCCCCGCTCTCCCTCATAGAGCGGATCGTCGAGGAATTTGCGGATTTCCAGCACGCCGCGCAGTTCCACCCCGCACATCTCGTGGGTGCCGATGGGCAGCGCCTTCACCCGCGCGAAGTTGGCGAAGAAGCCGGCGCTGCCCTCCACGAACTGGACCACCATGCGGGCGTGCAGACGCTCCAGCGCGGTGGTCATGGGGTCGATCAGATCCTCCATCTCTTCCGGTGCCGCGTCCAGCCGCTCCTGCGTCAGGGCGGCCAGCGCGAAGAAGTCGCGCACCCGCCGGCTGAAGCGGCGGTAGCGGGCCAGCCCGCCGACCGACACCCGCTCGCGCGCCGTCTGCGCCAGCTCCGCCGACTGCTTCAGCATGGCGTCGAGCCGCATCAGCAGCGTCGCGATCTCGCGCTGGCGCTGGGCCGCGCTGCGGCCGGGCGTGGGCGCCGGCGGTGCGGCCGGGCGGCGGGGTGGGTTGGAACGCATCATGCCGGTACGGGGTGGCTCCTCGATCGTCGGTGGGTTCGGTCAGCGGGCGGTGCGGACGGTCAGCGACTTTTGCCCGCCGTCGCGCATCACCGTCAACTGCACCGGTGTGCCGACGCGCAGAAGACCGATGCGGTTGCGGAAATCGGTGGCGCTGCGCACCGGCCGGCCATCGACCGCGATCACCACGTCGCCGCTGCGCAAGCCGCCGCTGTCGGCTGGCGAGCCGAGCTCGATCTTGGCGATCAGCGCGCCCTCGTCGCCCTTCAGGCTCATGCTTTCCGCAAGATCGGGCGTCAGGTCCTGGATGGCGACGCCCAGCCGGCCGCGCCGCACCTCGCCATATTCGCGCAGCTGTTCCATCACCGAGCGGACGATGCTGACCGGCACGGCGAAGCCGATGCCGACCGAGCCGCCGGCCGGGCCGATGATGGCGGTGTTGATGCCGATCAGCTCGCCCTGGAAATTGACCAGCGCGCCGCCGGAATTGCCGGGATTGATCGAGGCGTCGGTCTGGATGAAATCCTCGTACCCCTCGATCTTCAGCCCGCTGCGGCCAAGCGCCGAAACGATGCCGGAGGTCACCGTCTGCCCCAGCCCGAACGGGTTGCCGATGGCCACGACGAAGTCGCCGACCTTGGCGCGGTCCGAGTCGCCGATGGGCAGCGCGGTCAGCCCCTCCGCCTTGATCTGCAGCAGGGCGATGTCGGTGGCGGCGTCGCGGCCGATCAGCTTGGCGCGCAGGCGGCGGCGGTCCTTCAGGGTGACGGCGATCTCCTGCGCGTTCTCGACCACATGGTTGTTGGTGACGACATAGCCGTTGCGGGCGTCGACGATCACGCCCGACCCGGCGCTGACCTGCGGACGGGACTGCGGCATCTGGTCCGGCATGTTGAAGAATCGGCGGAAGAAGGGGTCGCGCAGCAGCGGGTTTTCCGCCTGGGGCGCCCGGCTCAGCACCGAGATGTTCACGACCGCCGGCGTCACCTGCTCCAGCATCGGGGCGATGGTGCCGCCGCCGACCGCGCCCAGAGGCAGTGCCGCCGCCGCGGGCGAGGCGCCGAGACCGATGGCGGAACCGAACCGGCCCAGCGCCGAGTCGGCCGGTGCGACCAGCGCGCCGCCGGCCAGCGCCGCCAGTCCGACCGCCGCAGCAAACACCACCGGACGCACCGCCCTCTTCATGGCCTTTTCCTTTCTTGCCGGGAATTTCTTGTCGAGATCGTCGCTAGATCGGGCTGATTTGGGACAAAAAGGAAGGCGGTTCAAGGTTGTCCACCCTTTGGCCGCCCTCCGGACACCCCGTCACGGCGATGATAGCGCGGCGACGGCGGAAACTCCCGGTAAAGAAATTGGGTGGTATAGGACAGGGTCGGCGCAGCCCCCGGGAATGCCGGGGAGGCGCGGCTGTCGAAAACGGGTTGAGCGCTATGAGCGGCGGGTCACTGCTCGAACTGACCGAGCAAGAGTATCTGCAGATGGAAGAGGCCCTGTCGCAGACGGCGCGGGGGCGGGCCTTCCTGCGCATGCGCGACCGGCGCAGCCGCGTCGTCGCCTCCGACGAGTTCCACCGGCTGGTCGACAGGCTGGAAGGTCAGGTCGACCGGCTGAGCGGCACATCGTCCAGCGCCTTCACCTCCTTCGTCCCCGGCGAGGACCCGCGCATCCAGCAGGAGCTGACCGCCATCACCCAGGTGGTGCGCGAGGCGCGCAGCGACATCGCGGCCCTGAAGGCGACCGACACCGGGTCCAACCGGATCGAGGCGGCGACCGGAGAGTTGGATGAGATCGTCGCCGCCACCGAACGCGCCACCACCGATATCCTGAACGCGACGGAGAAGATTCAGGAAATCACCATGTCGATCCCGCGCGACGACGACGATCTGGCCGAACGGATCGACGCGGTCGAGGCGTGGTGCATCGAGATCATGACCGCCTGCTCCTTCCAGGACATCACCGGACAGCGCACCACCAAGGTCGTCAACACGCTGCGCTACATCGAAGAGCGCGTGAACACGATGATCGAGATCTGGGGCGTCGAGCGGCTGGCCGCCGCCCCCGAGCAGCACCATGGCGAGGTGGCCTCGCACCGCAAGCTGGGCGACACCCGGCCGGACGCCCATCTGCTGAACGGTCCGCAGCTGGGCGGACCGGAGGTCAGCCAGGACGCCATCGACGCGCTGTTCGACAGCGTGCCGGAGGTGGCGGAACGGGCGGAACCGCTGCCCGCCGACGTGGCGCCCTCTCCTCCGCCCCCTCCTCCGCCGCCTCCCCCCCCTCCCCCCGTCGCGAAGCCG
>CBIHQY010000145.1:0-4333 GCA_966212305.1 uncultured Azospirillum sp. | reverse complement strand
TCCGTCTTCGTCTTCGGCTTCGTCCATCTGCTGCCGGGCGATCCGGCGCGGCTGGTCGCCGGACCGGATGCGACGCAGCAGGACGTCGAACTGGTGCGCCAGGATCTCGGCCTCGATAAGCCGCTGTGGGTGCAGTATGGCCGTTTCCTCGGCAATGCGGTGCAGGGCGAGTTCGGGCGGTCGATGAAATCCAAACGGTTGGTGTCGCAGGAGATCGGCGAACGCTTCATGCCGACCCTCTACCTGACCGTCGTCGCCATGATCTGGGCGACGCTGGCCGGGCTGCTGATCGGCGTGGCGTCGGCCACCAAGCGCGGGCGTTGGCAGGACCATGTCGGCATGGTGGTTGCGGTGTCGGGCATCGCCTTCCCCTCCTTCTGGCTCGGCCTGCTGATGATCGATTTGTTCTCGGTCAAGCTCGGCTGGCTGCCGACCAGCGGATACGGGACGTGGCAGCATTTCGTCATGCCGTCGCTGACGCTCGGCCTCGGCGTCGCGGCGGTGATGGCGCGCTTCACCCGCTCCGCCTTCATCGAGATTGCGCGCGAGGATTACGTCCGCACCGCGCGGGCCAAGGGCGTGCCCGCCCGGCTGGTGGTGTGGAAGCACACGCTGCGCAACGCGCTGATCCCAATCATCACCATGGTCGGCCTGCAGTTCGGCTTCCTGCTCGGCGGGTCGATCGTGGTGGAGACGGTGTTCTCCTGGCCGGGGCTCGGCCGGCTGCTGGTCGATAGCGTCAATTACCGCGACTACACCGTCATCCAGGCCGAGATCCTGCTGTTCTCGCTGGAGTTCATCATCATCAACCTGCTGGTCGACGTGCTGTACGCCCTCGCCAACCCCGAGATTCGCTACTCATGACCACGACAGACGCAACCGGCGTGGCCGCCGCAACCCACGAAGCCGTCCGTTCGCCGCTGCGCGAGTTCTGGCGCAAGTTCCGGCGCAACCGCACCGCCATGGCCGCCGGCATCTGCCTGGCAGCATTGGCGCTGGCGGCGGCGGCGGCGCCCTGGATCGCGCCGTTCGATCCGGCGGCGTTCGATTACGACCGCATCCTGGAAGGCCCGTCGGCCGACCATTGGGCCGGCACCGACGCCTATGGCCGCGACATCTTCAGCCGCATCCTGTGGGGCGCGCGCATCTCGCTGTCGGTCGGGCTGCTGTCGGTGCTGCTGGGCGGGGCGGCCGGCGTGGCGCTGGGTCTGATCGCCGGTTTCCGCGGCGGCTGGATCGACAGCCTCATCATGCGCATCTGCGACGTGCTGCTGGCCTTCCCCGGCATCCTGCTCGCCATCGGCATCGTCGCCATCCTGGGGCCGGGCATCGAGAACGTCATCTATGCGGTGGCGATCTTCAGCGTGCCGGTCTTCGCCCGCCTTGTGCGCGGCAGCACGCTGTCGCTGAAGCGCGCGGTCTATGTCGACGCCGCCCGCGCCATCGGCGTGCGCGACCGGCTGCTGATGGTGCGCCACATCCTGCCGGGCACGCTGCCCAGCGTAATCGTCTATGTCTCCATGCGCATCGGCACCTCGATCCTGACGGCGGCCAGCCTCAGCTTCATCGGCTTGGGCGCCCAGCCGCCCAGCCCGGAATGGGGCGCAATGCTGGCCGACGGACGCAGCTATATCGGCGTCGCCAGCCATGTCACCTTCTATCCCGGCCTCGCCATCTTCCTGACGGTGCTGGCCTTCAACCTGCTCGGCGACGGACTGCGCGATGCCCTCGACCCCAAACTGCGCTGAGCACGGCAAACGCGCGCGGGCCTTCGGGCTCGCCTGCGGCCGGCTGACGCCGGGGCCGCGCAACGCCATCACCGACGTTCCGGGCGTGCGCGTCGGCCATGTCACATTGGATGAGGGCGCGATCCAGACCGGCGTCACCGCCATCCTGCCCCATGCCGGCAACCTCTACCGCGACAAGCCGGTCGCGGCGGCGGAGGTGCTGAACGGCTTCGGCAAGAGCGTCGGCCTGATGCAGGTGGAGGAACTCGGCGCGCTGGAAACGCCGATCCTGCTGACCAACACCCTGTCGGTCGGCACCGTGTCCACCGCGCTGGTCCGCCACGCCATCGCCGCCAACCCCGACATCGGCCGCACCACCGCCACCGCCAATCCGCTGGTGATGGAGTGCAACGACGGCCCGCTGAACGACATCCAGGCGCTGGCCATCACCGAGGCGAACGCCGCCGCCGCCCTTGCCGCCGCGCTGTCCGAACCGGACGGTGCCGAGGTCGCGGTCGGCTCGGTCGGCGCCGGGCGCGGCATGTCCTGCTTCGGCTTCAAGGGCGGCATCGGCACCGCCTCGCGCCGGCTCAAGCTGGATGGCAAGCGTCATCACCTGGGCGTGCTGGTCCTGGCGAATTTCGGCCGGCCTGGGGAGCTGCGCCTGCCCGACGGCCGCCGCATCGCCGTACCGGCGAAGGACGACGCGCCGGAGAAGGGCTCCGTCATCGTCATCGCCGCCACCGACGTGCCGCTCGACCACCGCCAGCTGCGCCGGGTGATCCGCCGCGCCGGGGTCGGGCTGGCGCGGGTGGGGTCCTTCTGGGGCCATGGCAGCGGCGACATCGCGCTCGGCTTCACCACCGCCAACCGCATCGACCATGACGAACGTGCCGACCTCATCCCGCTTCGCATGCTGAACGAACGCCGCATAGACAGCCTGTTCGAGGCGATGGCCGACGCGACGCAGGAAGCCGTTCTCGACGCGCTGGCCGCCGCCACGCCGGTGGTCGGCCGCGACGGCGCCACCCGGCCCTGCCTCTCCGACACGCTCACCTCCGGGAGCACTCCGTGAAGATCTACATCTCCGCCGACATCGAAGGGGTGGCCGGCGTGGTCTCCCAGCAGCAGGTGACGCCGGGCAACCCCGAGTACGAGCGCGCCCGCCGCCTGATGACCGCCGAGGTCAACGCCGCCATCGAAGGCGCGCTGGCTGGCGGAGCGAGCGAAATCCTGGTCAACGACAGCCACGGCCCGATGGTCAACCTGCTGCCCGACGAGCTGCACCCGGCCGCCGAGCTGATCCTGGGCCGCCCCAAGCCCATCGGCATGTTCGCCGGGCTGGAGCCGGACGCGGCGGGCGTGATGTGCGTCGGCTTCCACACCTCGGCGCGCCAGTACGGCATTCTCGCCCACACCACCAACAGCTTCGCCTTCGGTCGCGTCCGGGTGAACGAGCTGGAGTTGGGCGAAGCCGGCAATTACGGCGCCTATGCCGGGGAGATCGGCGTGCCGGTGATCCTGCTGAGCGGCGACGACCGCTTTGCCGCCGAGATGGAACCGCTGTTTCCGGCGTCCGAGCGGGTGGTGGTCAAGCAGGCGCTGGGCCAGCGCGCCGCCCGCTCCGTGGCGCCGTCGGTCGCCCGCGACCGCATCCGGGAGGCCTCAACCCGCGCCGTCCGCCGGGCCTCGACCATCCCGCCCTTCCGCGTCCCGCCCCAGAACGAAGGCGCGCCCTACCGGTTGGAGATCGAGATGAACAGCCCGGCGCTGGCCGATCTGGCGTCGCTGATCCCGGTGGCAGACCGCCTCGACCCCGTCACCGTCCGCCTGCCGGCCGCCAGCATGGCCGCCGCGCTGGGCTGGATCAACACCCTGTCGGCCATGTCGGCCACCCTGCGCTGAGGCCCGCACCCATGACCCTTTCCCATCCGCAGCCCTTCGCGCTGGCCATCCATGGCGGCGCCGGCACCATCAAGCGCAGCGCCCTGACCCCCGCCCTGACCGAGGGCTATCACGCCGGCCTGCAGCGGGCGCTCACCGCCGGGCACGAGGTGCTGGCCGACGGCGGCAGCGCGCTGGATGCCGTGACAGCCGCCGTGATGGCGCTGGAGGACGAGCCGCTGTTCAACGCCGGCCGCGGCGCCGTCTTCACCGCCGAGGGTGTGCAGGAGATGGACGCCGCCATCATGGACGGCCGCGACCGCTCCGCCGGTGCGGTGGCCGGCCTGTTCGGCCCGCGCAATCCCATCCTGGCCGCCCGCGCGGTGATGGAGCACAGCGAGCATGTCCTGCTGATCGGCGAAGGCGCTCTCGACCTCTGCCGCCGCCAGGGCTTGGCCATGGAGGAAGCCCCCTATTTCTTCACCCAGCCGCGTTGGGACGCCTTGCAGGCCGAGCTTGAACGCCGCCGCTCCGGCGCTCCCGACGACGGGGATGAGCAGCGCCGCCACGGCACCGTCGGCGCCGTCGCCCGCGACCGCGACGGCAACCTCGCCGCCGCCACCTCGACCGGCGGCATGACCGCCAAGGCCAAGGGCCGCGTCGGCGACAGCCCGGTGATCGGCGCCGGCACCTTCGCCGACAACATCACCTGCGCGGTCTCC
>CBIHQY010000144.1:0-4480 GCA_966212305.1 uncultured Azospirillum sp. | reverse complement strand
CCAGGTGCGAAGTGCGCAAGTTCTACTTGTCGACTCAGTTGCCGTGACAAAGCCCTACGGAACCATCCTGGTCGACCTCAAGCGCGGCGACGTGGTGGACCTGCTGCCGGATCGGGACGCCTCCAGTTTCGCCGCTTGGCTGCGCGCGCCCCCTGAGGTGGAGGTGATTATTCGCAACCGGGCCGACGTGTATTCCGACGGCGCCTGTCAGGGCGCGGCGAGCGCGATCCATGTCGCAGACCGCTGGCATCTCCTGCGCAATCTCGGTGACGCTGTGCGCGCGGCGGTCGGCACCCACCACGCTGCTGTCCGACGCGCCGCGACGTCTTGCGCATCGGCTGGCGCACCTCCGGTTACCCAGGTGCCCGCGAAGCCGTCGGCACGGGACGTGAGGAAGGTGGCCACGCACGCTCCCCGTCACGCCCGCTACGCAGAGGTCCGACGGCTGCCGGACGCTGGCGCCACGGTCAGCGTGATCGCCCGGAACTGCGCCCTGGATCGCAAGACGGTGCGGGCTGGCTGCGCGACGGCGGCCCCGGCACCTGGGCTCGATGTGTTGCCGCGATGCCGCCGCCAAAGGCGGCTGCGTACTGGAAGACATCAATGGGCTCATCGGAAGTGTCCCTGGTTGATTGAGCGACACAGCGCCCCCTGCGGCGGCCTTCGATGATACGAGCCGGCATCTTACAAAGAATACTCCCGAGAAGTGATTATCAAACGGGAGCACGGGACACTTGATTTGGGTCAAAAGGCATAGCGATTGCTATGCGGCCATCCTTGCAAAGACGAGGTATTCGCGGCCGGAAATCTCCGGCAACGCATCTCAGGAGCGCTCAAGGGGTACCGCCGACGAGTTTTGGTGCTCGATAATTTGGATGCTGCGCAACCGCTAGCTGCGGAGCGGCAAGTTAAGTTTGCTTAGAGTTGCGCAACCTTTACCTGTGTCTTGTGTCGCAAATTAGGGAATTCACAATAAGTGCGCACGACAGCAACACATGAGGCTACGCATAAACGCGGTGTTGGTACAGTGAGGTCGACTCAAACGCACCGAAACCCGACACGACCTTCGATCAGGCGGCGCGGATGGAGTTCGGGCTTGCTTGTTCGATCATGCGGGTGAGGACGGCGACACCAATGGCGGTTTCGGTCTGCTGGCTGGGGAGCGTGAGGGCCTGAAGCTGGCCGCCGAGGATGCGCTTATAACCGGCCATGGCGATTTTGATCTTGCCCCGGTTGGGTGGACACGGGTTCACGCAGATCTTAGCTCGGCCTGTTCGGGAGTGATGTATCCGATGGCCGAGTGGGCGCGTTGGCGATTGTAGTAGGTTTCGATGTAGGCGAACACCTCGCGGCGAGGATGCCGTCGTACATACGGACGGCGACCACCTCGCCGACATGACTGGCGCGCAGCTCGCGGATCACCCGCGGATCGAGGCGGTCGAGCGGGAGCCGCGGCGGCGTCAGGCCGGCGGTCAGGGACGGCAGGGCATGGAACGGGCTGTCGCCATCCATCACCGGCCCGTCCCGTCACTTCAGCGCGGCGGCGACCTCGGGCGACACATGCCAGAGGACGACGTGGTAGTGCGGCTGTTCCACGCCCGGATGACCAGCGTTGTAGTACATGTCCACATGGTCGACGCGACCGCCCGGCGCCGGCAGATCATCCAGCTTCCTGCGCGCCTGGAGATCCGCCACCGGGACCATGTAGACGGTGTTGACCAGCCGGCCGCTGCGGTCGTAGCCGAGGAAAGGCCCCGCTGGCAGCGTCGTCGGGTCGACGTAGAGCGTGCCCAGGCCGGGCAGGAAGTCTGGCAGCTTCACCAGTTCGCTGACCTTGCGGTAGCTGCCGCCCGGCGGCGCCTGCATGGGGATACCCGCCGGAGCCGCGGTGGCCGAGGTTGCAGTCTCCTGCGCAGTTCGCGTGTCGGTGCCGCAGCCGGCGAGAAGGCTGGTGAGCGCCATCACGGTCGTCGTCGCGATCCAGGTCTTCATCGCGTCCTCCCTGTGTCGTTTCTCATGGGGTAATGCGAACGGTCTTGCGGCGGATGATCTCCTCCGGCGCGGGGACCAGACGGCGCGCCGGCTCCGGCAGCGTCGCGTTGGAGACGCTCCCCTGTGGGCGTCCGACGACGATGCGGCCGACCATGCCGGCCTCCTCGTGCGGGACGCAGAAGTAATCGTAGACTCCCGGCACGGTGAGGCGCAGCTCAAAGCTCTCCTTTGGCACCAGGTAGTCGGAGTTCCACGGCTCCGCCCCTTGCGGGATGCGCAGCGGATGGCCGGTGTTGGCCGGGTGGTACGCGGTGCTGGTGTGCGAGTTGCCGGGGTCCTCGTTGATCCAGCGCAGGGTCTGGCCCGGTTCGACCAGCACGCCGATGGGGTCGAACCACACCTTGGAGCCGTCGGCGTTGCCGCGCATGCGGATCTCCACCACCGGCGCCGCCGCGACCGGCAGCCCGACCAGCGCGAGGCCGGCGGCCCAGCCGCCGGCCCGCAGGAGCGTGCGTCGCGCCAGCATCATGGCTACTTCGCCACGCGCGCCTCGTCGGCCTTGGACACGTGCCAGAGGACGACGTGGTAGTGCGGCTTCTCCACGCCGGGATGGCCCGCGTTGTAGTACATGTCGACGTGATCGACGCTCCCGCCGGCGGCCTTGAGTTCGGAGAACTTCTTCTGGCGCTGCAGGTCCTCGATTGGGATCATGTAGATGGTGCTGGCGAGCCGGCCGTCGTGGTCGTAGGCCAGGAACGGCCCGGCCGGCAGGGTCTTCGGGTCGACGTAGAGCGTGCCCATGCCTGGCAGGAAGTCGGGCAGCTTCACCAGCTCGCTCACCTTCTTGTAGGCGCCGCCGGGCGGGGCCTTCTCCATGCTCTGGGCCTGCGCGGGCACGGCGGCCAGGGCGAAGGCGCCGGCGATCAGAACGGTGCGAATCAACATGATGTCCTCCCTTGGGTGGTTTGGTCCGGTGGTGGATCGGGGATCAGTCGGGATCGGGCGGCGGTTCCCGCTGCAGGCTGTGGCCGAGCCGGTCGAGGACCCGTTCTGCGATGCGGGCGCAGCGCTCGCCGGCGAACGGGAACACGCCGCCGAGGTCGGGCGAGAGCTCCCGCCGCAGGCTTTGGCCGAGCAGGCCGCGCGCCCGATGCAGGCGCGTCTTGACGGTGTCCGGCAGGATACCGAGGCAAGACGCCGTCTCCTCGACGCTCATCTGCTCGATCTCGCGCAGCATGAAGACTGTGCGGAACGCATCCGGCAGCGCGTCGATGGCGCGCTCGAGCAGACGTCGCGTCTCGGCGCGGGCGGCGTCCTCCTCGGGGGTCGTGGGGGGCGGCTGAGCGCCCGGGAAGGGGATCACCTCGGCGCTGGGGAGCGCACCGTCAGGTCCGTCGTCTCCGTCCAATCCGGTCATGGGTTGTCTCTGCCGCAGCCGCCGCAATGCCTCGTTGAGGACGATGCGACCCAGCCAGGTCGACACGCTGGAGGCGTCGCGGAACTGGTGGATGCGGGTGAAGGCGAGGATCCAGGCGTCCTGCACCGCGTCCTCGGCCTCGGTGGGGTCGCGCAGCACGCTGCGCGCCATGCGGAAGAGCGTCTGGTTGTGCCGCTGCATCAGGATGCGGAAGGCGGCGGCGTCGCCTAGCCGGATGCGCCCGGCGAGATCCGCGTCGGAAACCGTTGCGCCCTGTCCGATCCGCTGTGCCTGGTCCATGTCCTCGCTCCCCGTGTTCGTGGCTTTGATGCTGGATGTGGGGATCAGGTTCCCGCGCAGACGAGGTGCCCATTTTGTCGTAGGCGCGATGGGCATGAAGGCGAGGCGATGACGGATGCCCGGCGCCCCTTCTGGACGGGCGGCCACGCCGCACAATGATTGTTGGGCCGCAGCCTCTCACCGCCGAGTGGAGCCCCCACACCATGCCGCTGAACCGCCGAATCCTTCTGAAGGCAACCGCCGCAACCGGAGCCCTGGCCGCCATGCAGCCGCACGCCCTCTTCGCCCAGCAGCCGGCCGGCGGCGCGCAAGGTGACGACCGGGTCTTCCTCTGCAACGAGGACTCCTGCACGCTCTCGGTCATCGACCCGCGGTCCAACACGGTCCAGGCGACCGTCAACCTCACCAGCTTCGACGAGGACCCGCGGCCTCCGTTCCGCTTCGCGACCGGCGGGGTTGCGCCGACTCACGCGGCGATGATCCACAAGCCGCTCTACCACGGCGCCATCGCGATCCATGGCGCCGCCCCGTCCCCGGACAACACGCTGATCGCCACCACCGGCCGCGGGTCCAGCAACGTCTACCTGATCGACACGCGCTCCCTTGATCTTGCCCCAGTTGGGTGGTTCTTGCGCACTTTGCGTGGATCAGGCCGCCAGGAGGGTTCGTCTGCGGAGCAGATCCAGGCTGGCTCTGCCGTACATCTGACGCTTGAGGACATTGGTGCGTAAAGGCAGCGGTGGTGATACGACGCTGGGTGGGTTATAGGCG
>CBIHQY010000143.1:0-4504 GCA_966212305.1 uncultured Azospirillum sp. | reverse complement strand
CCCCCCCCCCCGCCCCCGCCCCGCCGGGGGGGGGGGGGCGCCCGCCCCCCCCCCCCCCCCCGCGCGGCGAGGACCGTCCGGCAAGCGGAACCCCCTCACCCTGACCCTCTCCCCGGGGGGGAGAGGGGATGTTCAGCGGGGAGTGTGGTTCAGCCACGACGCTTCACCGCTTCGCCGAACAGCCCTTGCGGGCGCAGCACCAGAATCGCGAGCAGCGTCAGGTACAAGGCCCCCAACGCCACCGGGTAGGACAGCACCGACGACACGCCGACCTCGAACAGCGCGATCAGCAGCGCCCCCACCACCGCTCCCGGCACCGATCCCCAGCCGCCCACCGTCACCGCGATGTAAGCCTTCAGGATCAGGTCCCCGCCGGAGGTCGGCGTGACGAAATAGCGGTTGGCCAGCAGCAGCCCGGCTGCTCCGGCGCAGGCGGCCCCGATGGCGAAGGTCACCAGGATCATCGCGGTGACCGGCACGCCGCAGGCGCGCGCCATCTCCGGATCCTGCGCCGTCGCCCGCAGCCGCCGGCCCAACTGCGTGCGGGCGAAAACCCACTGCTGCGCGCCGATCAGCAGGGCCGCCACCGCGACGATGGCGAGCGACTGCTCCGGCACCGCCAGCCCGGCGATATAAAGGGTATCGTCGCCGAACAGCGGCGGCGCGGCGCGCGGCTCCGGCCCGAACAGGATGGCGGCGCCGTTCTGCAGGATGATGCCGACCGCGATGGTGCTGATGAAGACCGACACCGGCGGCCGGCGCCGCAAGGGCAGATAGGCCGCCAAAGCCAACAGCAGCCCCAACGCCGACATCAGCACCAGCACCACCGGCAGCAGGACGATGCCCGGCAACGGGATCAGCGGCGCCACCGCCACCGCCAGCAGCCCGCCGGCCATCACGAGGTCGCCCTGGGCGAAATTCACCGCCGAGGTGGCGTTCAGCACCAGCACGAAGCCCAGCGCCACCAAGGCATAGGCCGCCCCCAGCGCCACCCCGTTGACCAGCAGTTGGAACGCCGCCATCCGCTCACTTCGCCGCGAGTGTCGGGTCGTCGTACCGCTTCACCAGCTTCGGCACGCGGCTGGTCCCGTCATAGCAGACGATGACGGCGGAATGGGCCATGTTGCCCTTGCCGTCCGACTTGTAGGTCATGGCGAGACCCTTGAACGTCTCCGTCGACAACGCCTTGCGAATGGCGTCGGGCGTCCGGGCGCCGGCCTTCACCGCTTCCAGCACCATGGTCATGCCGTCATACTGGCCGAGCGCGAAGGCGTCCGGCTCCTTGCCGAAGGCGGTGCGGTAGGCGTCGGTAAAGGCCTTGACCTCCGGCGTGTCGCCGGAAATCGGCGAGGCCGCGGTCTCGGCGCAGACGCCCTTCAGCTCCGCCGGTTCCAGCAGGGCCGCGGTGCTCGGCTGATGCATGGCGGAGCCGGCGACGATCGGCAGGGTCACCCCGCTGGACGCCGCCTGCCGCAGCAGCAGCGCGGTCGGGCCGGAATGCAGGTGCAGCACCAGCACGTCGGGCTTGGCGGCCAGCGCCTTGGTCAGCACCGGCAGCAGATCCTTGGCCGCCGGGTCCACCCCCTCCTCGAACACCGGGGTCACGCCCAGCGCCTTGAAGGCGACGTCGAGATGGGCCTTGCCGCTCTGCCCATAGGCGGTGGTCTGATAGATGATCGCCGGCTGCCGCTTGCCCAGCTCCTCCACCACATAGCGGGCATGGGCGGCCTTGGTCACGGCGTCGCCGGGGAAGAAGCGGAAGACCCAGGGGTTGCCCTGCTCGGTGATCGACGCGGTGCCCGACACGGTGACCAGCGGCAGCTTCAGCTCCTGCGCCAACGGCAGCATCGCCAGCATCTGCGTGCCGAGCATGCTGGCGGCGACCGCCCCGACAGTGCCGCTGCCGGCCGCCCGCTCCAGCGCCGTCACCGCCGCCTCGGGCGAGGTGCCGGTGTCGACGACCTCCGACGCGATGGCGACGCCGGCCGGCGTCTGCTTCAGCGCCAGCACCGCGCCGTTGCGCTGGCTGGTGCCCTCCAGCGACAGGAAGCCGGTCAGCGGCACCAGCACTGGAAAGGACAGCGTGTCATCGGCCCGCGCCGCCGGAGACAGGCAGGGCGTGGCCGCCAGCAGGCCGAACAGAAGGGGAAGCGCGCGCCGCATGACCGAAAACTCCTCAACTCGCGCCGGCAAGCGGAGCGACGCGGAGGGGACGGGGCGTTTGCAGGCGATCCGTCGGGTTCCGGTCGGCTCCCTTCGCCGGCATGACCCGGATCAGGTTCGATGGGTGTGGTCTCAGCCCCCGCATCCGCCGATCGGGCGAAGTCAGGGGCACCCCAGCCGTGAACAGGCGGCGAGAGTGTCGCCGCCGGCCCCGTCCTGTCAAGAACCCAGCCGGCGACGCGCCACCAGGGTTTCACGATGCAGGATGTAGAGCCCGCTGCCGATGATGACCATGGCGCCGGCGATCACCGGCACGGTCGGCAGGTCGCCGAACACCAGCCAGCCGAACAGGCTGGCCCAGACCATGCCGGTGTACTCGAAGGGCGCCACCACCGCCGGTGGCGCGCGGCGGAAGGCCTGGGTCAGCAGCACCTGCGCCCCGGCGCCGATCGCACCGACCAGCGCCATCAGCCCCAGCGCGAAACCGGTCGGCGCCGTCCACACCGGCACCGCCAGCGCACCGCTGACCACCGTCGTCGTCAGCAGCAGGTAGAGCACGATGGACGCGCTGGTCTCCGTCCGCGACAGGCCGCGCACGGCCAGCGCCGCCAGGGCATAGAACAGGGCGGCGCAAAGCCCGACCAGCACCGGCACCAGCGGCGCCCCGGCCGACGGCTGCGCCATCACCACCACGCCGCCGAACCCGACCACCACCGCCGCCCAGCGCCGCCAGCCCACCGGCTCCCCCAACAGCGGGGCAGACAGCGCGGTGATGAACAGCGGCCCGGCGAAGCTCAGCACATAGACGTCGGCCAGCGGCAGCTCGCGGAACGCATAGAAGAAGCATCCCATCGAGATCAGCCCGGCGAACGCCCGCCAGACATGGCCCCAGGGTCGCCGCGTCCGCATCGCCGCGATCCCGCCGCCCCGCCACAGCGTGTAGCCGCCCACCAGCAGGAAGGCGACCAGCGAGCGCACGAACATCAGCTGCGGCACCGGGTAATCGGCGGTCAGGACCTTGATGAGCGTGTCCATCGCCGCGAACAGCAGGATCGCGCCCAGGAAGCAGCCGACGGCATAGGGAACCGAATCGGCTTCGGCAGGCAGCAGGTCGGCGGTCTCGGCGTCGGTCATGAGATTGGTTCGGAACGGCAATGGCGGAGGTTGCCCACATTATGGGCAAATCCGCCCGCGTCCCAATGCCGCAACCGCAGGTCTGGTAGGCGTGGGTTTGGTTAAGCGTCGGCTGGCGATGCCCCCACCCTAACCCTCCCCCGCTGGGCAGGGGAGGGAATAAGTGCTTGTTCGGGAAGGCGGTGGCAGTCCCTCCCCCGCCCAGCGGGGGAGGATAGGTGGGGGTCTAACTCCGACACTCACCGCGTCAGCACCATCACCAGCCGCTCCACCGGCGCATCATTCACCAGATGCGACTCGACGATCTCGTCGATATCCTCCGGCGTTTCCGGCCGATACCAGATGCCCTCCGGATAGACCACCATCAGCGGCCCGGCGGAGCAGAAGCCGAGACAGCCTGTCATCGCCATGCCGACTTCGGCCAGACCCTTCGCCTGGATTTTCTGGTCGAGCCGCTGCCACAGCGGGTGGGCGCCCTTGGCGGCGCAGCTGCCGCGCGGATGGCCGGGCGGGCGCTGCTGGGCGCAGCAGAAGACGTGGTGGCGAAAGGTCTGCGGAATGTCGAGCGGCATCGGGCATGCTCCATAGCCATAAAATTATTATGGTTAAGAAGCATGCCAGATTGCTGCGCTGAAGCAAGAGTTTTTGTAATCCTTCTAACTCACGGCACCCGCAGCGATTCCATCACGATGAAATGCTTGGTCGGCAGAGCATAGGCGGTTAAGAATCCCGGCGGGGGCAATCCAGGAGACGCCGGTGCTGCTGAGCGGGTCGGGTAAGGGACAGCCGGGCGCCGTGCCGGGCTGGGTCGGATATGCGCTGCTGCCGGTCCTCAACCTCGTCGCGGCCTTCGTGCTGTCGGGGCTGGTGATCCTGGTGATCGGCGAGAATCCGATCGACGTGCTGTCGCTGCTGCTGTCGGAGGCTCTGGGATACCCGGAGGCCATCGGCTACACCCTTTATTACACCACCGACTACATCTTCACCGGGCTGGCCGTCGCCATCGCCTTCCATTGCGGGCTGTTCAACATCGGCGGCGAGGGGCAGGCCTATCTCGGCGGGCTCGGCGCCGGGCTGGTGGCGCTGGCGCTGACCGGCTGGCCCTGGCCAGTGGTGGCGGTGCTGGCGGTGCTGGCGTCGGCGCTCTTCGGCGCCGCCTGGGCCTTCATCCCGGCCTGGCTGCAGGCCAAGCGCGGCAGCCACATCG
>CBIHQY010000142.1:0-4563 GCA_966212305.1 uncultured Azospirillum sp. | reverse complement strand
CGAGGCTGTCCGGCGTGACGGTCTCCAGCGGCTTCTTCTTCGCCTTCATGATGTTCGGCAGCGAGGCATAGCGCGGCTCGTTGAGGCGCAGGTCGGCGGTGACCACCGCCGGCAGCTTCAGCTCCACCGTCTCCAGACCGCCGTCGATCTCGCGGGTGACCGCGACCTTGCCGTCGCCGGCAACCACCTTCGAGGCGAAGGTGCCCTGGCCCCAGCCGAGCAGCGCGGCCAGCATCTGGCCGGTCTGGTTGCAATCGTCGTCGATGGCCTGCTTGCCGAGGATGACGAGGCCGGGGGCCTCCTTCTCGACGAGCGCCTTCAGCACCTTGGCGACGGCCAGCGGCTGGGTCTCGACGTCGGTCTGCACCAGGATGGCGCGGTCGGCACCCATGGCGAGAGCGGTGCGCAGCGTCTCCTGCGCCTGGGTCGGGCCGACGGAGACCACGACGATCTCGGTCGCCGTGCCGGCCTCCTTCAGACGCACCGCCTCTTCGACGGCGATCTCGTCGAAGGGGTTCATGCTCATCTTCACGTTGGCGGTCTCGACGCCGCTGCCATCCGCCTTGACGCGGATCTTCACGTTGTAGTCGACCACTCGCTTAACGGGGACGAGGATCTTCATGGTTTGCATCCTTATGCGGCTCTGATGTCGGCAAGGAAGCTGTTGATCTCCTGATGGAGGTCCCCTGCCTGCCGCGCGAGATCGTTGGAGGCGTTCAGCACCTCGCTCGCAGCGGTCTTGGTGGTGTCTGCCGAACGCGCCACGCCATCGATGATGGTGGTGACGGATTGGGTGGCCTTGGCGACCTGGGCGGCATTGGTGGCGATCTCGGCGGTCGCCGTTTCCTGTTCCTCCACCGCTTCGGCGACGATGCCGGAGATGCGGCCCATGTCCTGGATCACCGCAACGATCTGGCCGATGGCGGCGGCGGCGCCGTCGGTCACCGACTGCATGGTCGCGATCTGGCTGCCGATCTCGTCGGTCGCCCTGGCGGTCTGCGCCGCCAGATGCTTCACCTCGCCAGCGACGACGGCAAAGCCCTTGCCGGCCTCGCCCGCCCGTGCCGCCTCGATGGTGGCGTTCAGCGCCAGCAGGTTCGTCTGGGCCGCGATGTCGTGGATCAGCTGGACCACTGCACCGATGCGGCCGGCCGTCTCCACCACCACCCGCATGGTCTCCCCGGCTTCGGCCGTCGCCCCGACGGCCGCCTGGGTGATACGGCCGGATTCGTCGATGTAGCGGCTTATGTTGGTGATCGAGGCACTCAGCTGGTTGGCCGCCGACGCCACCGTTCCGACGCTGGCCGCCGTCTCGTCGGCCGCGGCGGTGACGCCGGTCGCCTCGCTCAGCGTGAGGTCGGCACCGATGCTCATCGAGCGTGCCGTCGCCTCCAGCCCCTCGGCCGCCGCGGTCACCGCACGGACGATGCCGCCGACGCGCTGGTCGAAGCCCTGCGTCATCCGCTCCAGCTCCTGTGCCCGCTCGTCGCGCAGGGCACGGACCCGTTCCTGTTCGGCGTGGAGCGCGTCGGCGCGGATCAGCGCCTCCTTGAAGACCTGCATGGCTCCGGCCATCCGCCCGATCTCATCGCCCCTTTCGATTGCGGGGATCTCCAGCCGGCGGTCGCCCTCGGCGAGGCGCTGCATCGCCGCGCACATGGCCGTCAGCGGCCGGACGATGCCGCGGGCGAGCAGGATTCCGGCCAAGCTGACGACCAGGAGCAGGGCGGCGCCCACCGCGATCATCTGGTTGCGCATGGCGCGGACCGGAGCCAGGATTTCGTCGACCGACGCCTCGGCCAGCACCAGCCAGTGCAGCCCGCCGTGGCTCATCGGCCGGTAGGCGGCCAGCGCCGGTGAGTTTCCGCCGAAGCGGGTGGCCTCCATGACGCCGATATGGTCGGGGTCCGTCTTCGCCGCCGCGACGATGGGGCTGTCATAAGGCGCCAATATGCCCTGCCCGCCGGAGAAACGCGGCGTGCTGCGCAGACGCCCGTCCTCCCCGACCAGGAAGGTGTCTCCGGTTTCTCCCATGCCGTCGCTCGCCAGCATAATGCGGTCGAGCCCGCCCGCTTCGATCCTGAAAACCAGGGTCGCCAGAAGCTGTTGGCGACCGTCCGGGAAACGAAGGGCGACCGGCGCCGCCAGAAACGCGGAGGCGGCTTTGCCGGCGGCATAGGGCGCGAAGTCGGCGATCATCGCCTCACCGGCCATGGTGCCCGCCACGATGCCGTCCACCAGCCGACGCAACGCGCCGTCGGCGACCGGCTTGGCGAAATCGTCGCCCTTGGCGGCGCTGTAAAGGACGGTGCCGTCCGGCGCCACCAGCAGCACATCGGCCAGGCCGCGCCGCTGCATCAGATCGCTCATCCAGCCATGCAGGCGCAGATGCGCCGTGTCGTACATGGCGTTGTCGGCCGATTTCTCCAGCTTGTAGCGTTCGGCCGCCGGATGGGGATTGTCGTCGACATAGCGTTTGCGCAGCAGAGCGGTGGGATCGCCACGGTCGGCTTCGATCCGCCAACCGTTGACGAGGGCCACCGCCGCGTCGCGCATGGACCGGGTGTTGGCGGTCAGTACGACGTCGCCCTCCAGACCGTCGATGTAGGACCGGACGCTGGCGGCGCGGGCATCGGCCAGCGCCACCAGCTTTTCGCCGGCCGCCGCGCGCAGGCGGCTCGATGCCGCGGAGTAGGCGAAGCCGCCGAGCAGGATCGCAGTGACCACCACGGCGCCCACCAGCGCGCCGGGAATCCTGTGGCGCAGCAGCAGGTGCCTTCCGTTGAGGCGGGACATCAGCGTTTCCCCTGTCCAGGCAGCCGATGCATCAACTCGCCGACGATGCCGCGGCGGAAGAGCAGCACGCAGACGACGAAGATGCAGCCGATCACCACCGGCACCGGCAGGCTGGTGGAGGCGAGGTAGCTTTCCAGCGTGACCACCAGTCCCGCACCCACCACCGGCCCGAACAGCGTGCCCATGCCGCCCAGCAGCGTCATCAGCACCACCTCGCCCGACATCTGCCAGGTCACGTCGGTCAGGCTGGCGAGCTGGAACACCAGCGCCTTGGTCCCGCCGGCGAGCCCGGCCAGCGAGGCCGACAGCACGAAGGCGACCAGCTTGTAGCGGTCGGTGCGGTAGCCGAGCGACACCGCGCGCGGCTCGTTCTCGCGGATCGCCTTCAGCACCTGGCCGAAGGGCGAATGGACCGTGCGCCAGATCAGGGCGAAGCCGGCGACGAAAATCGCCAG
Organism: uncultured Azospirillum sp.; assembly: GCA_966212305.1. GTDB lineage: Bacteria > Pseudomonadota > Alphaproteobacteria > Azospirillales > Azospirillaceae > Azospirillum. Next base: position 1,312 of record CBIHQY010000142.1, on the reverse strand, counting down.
AACGGCGTAGTACATGGTCAACGGCTGGCTGAGGTCGAACAGCCCGAACAGCAGGCCGCGCGGCACGCCCTGGATGCCGTCCTCACCATGGGTGAAGGGCAGCTGCAGCGCCAGGAAGAACACCATCTGCGACAGCGCCAGGGTGATCATGGCGAAATAGATGCCCTGCCGGCGGATGGCGATCAGGCCGAAGACCAGCCCCAGCAGCCCGGCCACCACGGTGGCGGCGAGCAGGCCTGCCTCCGGCGCCCAGCCCCATTCCTTCACGGTGTGGGCGGCGATGTAGGCCGCCCCGCCGAAGAAGGCGGCATGGCCGAAGCTGAGCAGGCCGGCGAAGCCGATCAGCAGGTTGAAGGCGCAGGCGAACAGTGCGAAGCACAGCACCTTCATCAGGAAGACGGGATACAGGACATAGGGCGCCAGGACCGCCAGCAGCAGCCCGGCCCCGGTCAGCAGGATCTTCGGCGAGCCACCGGACATGACAAGGCCTTCGTGCAGTGTGTCGCGGGTTTGCATGGTCATGGCTTATCTCTCCCGTCCGAACAGGCCGGCCGGCTTCACCATCAGCACCACGGCCATAATGACGAACACCACGATGTTGGACGCTTCGGGATAGAAGACCTTGGTCAGCCCCTCCAGCAGCCCCAGCCCGAGGCCGGTGACGATGGCGCCCAGGATCGAGCCCATGCCACCGATCACCACCACCGCGAACACCACGATGATCAGGTTCGACCCCATCAGCGGCGACACCTGATAGATCGGCGCCGCCAGCACGCCGGCCAGCCCGGCCAGCGCCACGCCGAAGCCGTAGGTCAGCGACACCATCACCGGCACGTTGATGCCGAAGGCCTGCACCAGCGTCGGGTTCTCCGTCGCCGCCCGCAGATAGGCGCCCAGCTTGGTCCGCTCGATGGCGAACCAGGTGCCGAAGCAGATGGTCAGCGAGGCGACGACGACCCAGGCGCGGTAGTTGGGCAGGAACATGAAGCCGAGATTCTGCCCGCCCTTCAGCGCGTCGGGGATCGGGTAGGGCTGGCCCGACACACCATACTGGTGGCGGAAGGCCCCCTCCAGGATCAGCGCCAGCCCGAAGGTCAGCAGCAGGCCATAGAGGTGGTCGAGCTTGTAGAGCCGCGACAGCATTGACTTCTCCAGCGCGATGCCGAGCAGCCCGACCACCAGCGGTGCCACCACCAGCGCCCCCCAATAACCGACCCCGGCATAGGTCAGCAGCAGCCACGCCACGAAGGCGCCGACCATGTAGAGCGCGCCATGGGCGAAGTTGATGACGTTCAACATGCCGAAGATCACC
>CBIHQY010000141.1:0-4591 GCA_966212305.1 uncultured Azospirillum sp. | reverse complement strand
TCATAGAACAGGGAGCAAGCACACCCATGAAATTCAAGCTGTCCCTTCTCGCCGCGATCGCGGCGACCGCGCTCTCCGCCACGGCCGCCAAGGCCGACATCGCGGTGGCCACCGCCGGCCCGATCACCGGCCAGTACGCCACCTTCGGCGAGCAGATGAAGAAGGGCATGGAGCAGGCCGTCGCGGACATCAATGCCGCCGGCGGTGTTCTGGGCCAGAAGCTGAAGCTGGAGGTCGGTGACGACGCCTGCGATCCGAAGCAGGCCGTCGCCGTCGCCAACCAGCTGGCCAAGGCCGGTGTGAAGTTCGTGGCCGGCCACTTCTGCTCGGGTTCGTCGATCCCGGCCAGCCAGGTCTACGCCGAAGAAGGGATGCTGCAGATCTCCCCGGCTTCGACCAACCCGAAGCTGACCGAGCAGGGGCTGAAGAACGTCTTCCGCGTCTGCGGCCGTGACGACCAGCAGGGCCTGATCGCCGGCAAGTATCTGCTGGACAAGTTCAAGGGCAAGAACGTCGCCATCCTGCACGACAAGTCGGCCTATGGTAAGGGTCTGGCCGACGAGACGCAGAAGGCGCTGAACGCCGGCGGCCAGAAGGAAGCCATCTACGAAGCCTACACGGCCGGTGAGAAGGACTATTCCGCACTGGTGTCGAAGCTGAAGCAGGCGAACATTGACGCCGTCTACATCGGTGGTTACCACACCGAGGCCGGCCTGATCGCCCGCCAGATGAAGGACCAGGGCCTGAAGGCCACCATCGTGTCGGGTGACGCGCTGGTGACCAACGAGTACTGGGCCATCACCGGCGACGCCGGCGAGGACACCATGATGACCTTCGGTCCGGATCCGCGCGAGAAGCCGACCGCCAAGGTCGTCGTGGAGAAGTTCCGCAAGGCCGGCTACGAGCCGGAAGGCTACACCCTGTACACCTATGCCGCTCTCCAGATCTGGGCGGACGCGGTGAAGCAGGCGAAGTCGACCGACGCCGCCAAGGTTGCCGAGGTCATGCGCAAGGGCAACTACGACACCGTCATCGGCAAGATCGGCTTCGATGCCAAGGGCGACGTCACCAGCCCGGCCTATGTCTGGTACAAGTGGCACAACGGCCAGTACGCCGAAGTGAAGTAAGCGAAACGCATCAGCGTTCCGTGGAAGAAGGGTCGGCACTCCGTGCCGGCCCTTTTTCTATAAAGATCGATGGAAGGTTTTGCTGCCCGCCCGACAAGGCCGCCGCGGCTCCGCGGTCTTGGCCGGAAGCGGGTCAGGGAATAGGTCGGGGAACATGCGCGACGTTGTGGGTCACGGCCGGTTGCGCTGCGGCAATGGCCGGAGAGGAGAGCCCAGTCCCAGTCGCCACACGCCGGCCCGACCGCTCGCTGAGAAGCCGTTCGGAGGTGCGCATCACGTCCCGCCAAAAGGCGGCGGCGCGGGTTTGACTGGCGGCCGTGAGTTCGACAAGACGAACGCGGCTTATTCGAATCGCGGTCTCGCCCAGTTCATCAACCAGGCGGGTCGCGAAGACAAGCACGTCGAGATCGGTGTTCATGACGCTTATGAACCCACAGCCGCAGATTTTGTTCCACCCTGAAACCGCACTGCGGCAAAGGGTCATCGGGGGTGCCACCGTCGTGCGGCGCTGCGACAGTGCATTTGCAGCATCGGCAAAGGGTCACCGAACGGACACTCGCCACGGCAGGGGGGTTTTGTGCTTCAATGGCGCCCTTCGCGGCGGCCGTGACGGCCGCCGGTACGGGACGGGTTTTGGAGAACGGAAATGCGCAGGAAGCGCGAGGTGGTTGAGGGACAGATTTATCGCAAGCTGTCCCCCAGCGGCGGCTATTGGGAAGTGATCGCCATCCGCAAGGACGGCATGGGCACCCAGCATGCCCAGATGAAACGCACCGACGACCCGAAGACGCTGAAGACCCTGTCGGTGGCGACCCTGCTCGATCCCCACGAGTTCGAGATCGTTACCGAGTGATCGCCGTCAGGCCGGACCGGTGACATCCGGCCGGCGGTACAGGTCGGCGGCCGGGATTGCGTCATGCCGTCCGGCCAAACGCTCCAGCCGCCCCTTGGCGATCAGGTGGTTGAGGTGCGCCACCGCCTCGCCCACGGCGAAGAGCATCTGCTGCGGGTCGAGCGGACGCGGGAACAGCGCCCGCGTCACCGCGGCCGCGGTCTGCGGTTCCGCACACAGCGACTCGATCTCGGCCAGACGCTCCGCATGGTGCCGGGCCAGTTCCCCGGCGCGCCGGTGCAGGCCGTGGAAAGGGCGCCCATGCGAAGGCAGGACCAGCGTTTCCGCCGGCAGGACGCTCCACCCCTGCAGGCTGGCAAGGTAGTCGGCGAGCGGGTCGGCGTCCGGCTCCGACGGCCAGACGCTGATGTTCGGGCTGATCCGTGGCAGGATCTGGTCGCCGGAGATCAACAGGTCCGGACTGGTCGCATCGGCCGGGCGGTGCAGGCTGACCGGCTCCGCCGTGTGGCCGCTGCCGCCGATCACCGTCCAGTCACGGTCGCCCACCCGCAGCCGGTCGCCGGCCCGCAGGCGGGTCAGCATCGCCGGCACCCCGGGCACCCCACGGCTGTAGGCCCCCTTGCGGGCGAGCAGCGATTGCAGCGCCTCCTCCTCCAGGCCGCAGCGGCGGTAGAAACGCTCGACCACCGCGTCGGCGGCGGCATCGTTGCCGGCGGACAGGGTGCGGGCGAACAGCCATTCGGTCAGCGAGGCGGCGAAGCCGGCGCCGGTCCGTTCCACCAGCCAGGCGGCGGCGCCGATGTGGTCGGGATGGAAATGGGTCGCCACCACCCGCTCCACCGGACGCCCACCCAGCGCATCGCGCAGCAGACCCTCCCACACCGCGCGGCTGCGCGGATCGCCCAGACCGCAGTCGACCAGCGTCCAGCCGGCCGCCCCGCCGTCGAGCGCCCAGACATTGATGTGGTCGAGCTGGAAGGGAAGGGACAGCCGGATCCACAGCACGCCGGGCACCACCTCCTGCCATCCGCCGGGATCGGGGGTGGTGCAGAGGGGGTAATCGACCGATCCGTCCGGGGTAGAAGCCATTGCGCTGTCTGTCCAAGCTGTTGTTATCACGAGAGAAAATGCCCCTAGTTCCGGTGAGGCAAATCTGCAACAGGAAAAATGGCCTTGCGGAGCCGGGATTGGAAGCCGGGCCGGCCAATTCCATTGTCGGGGCCGGAGCCCGTTCTGTCACGCACTTCGCCGCAGGCCGGGACGTCCCGATCCGCCAACGCCGTCAACGATGGGAACAAGAACATGACGATGCGTGGGATTTTGCTGGGCACGGCACTGGCCGTCGCCGTTCCTTCACTGGCCATCCCGACCGCCGCCTTTGCCGGTACGGAAGGCTTTTATGTCGGCGCGGGGGCCGGCGTGAACTGGACCGAGGATGCCGACCTCAGCAGCTATCCGGCCCCGGGCCTGGGTCTGAAGGAGGAATTCAAGATCGGCGGCATCGGCGACCTGTCGGTCGGCTACGCCTCCGCGATGGGCCTGCGCGCCGAATTGGAGGCCGCCTGGCGGTGGCGCAACAGCGTCGACAGCACCAGCAGCGCCACCCCCGGCCTGAACGGTCTGGGCGGCAGGATGAGCTCGGTCGCCTTCATGGGCAACCTGCTGTACGACATCGACATCGGCCTGCCGATCACCCCCTATATCGGCGCCGGTGCCGGTATCGCCGGCGTGAAGCAGTCGCTGAACGGCGCCAGCGACCGCGATTGGGTTTTCGCCTATCAGGGCATCGTCGGAGCGTCCTATGCGATCAACGACAATGTGGCGCTGACGCTGGACTACCGGTATTTCGCCACCGTCGATCCGGAGTTCGAACTGGGTCCGGTGACCTCCAAGGGCGAGTATCACAACCACACGATCCTGGCCGGCCTGCGTTACACCTTCGGCGGTCCGTCGCGGGCGACGCCGGTCGCCGCCCCGGCCCCGGCCGCGCCGCCGATGGCGGCCCAGCCGCAGAGCGAGTATCAGGTGTTCTTCGATTGGGACAAGTCGGTGATCACGCCGAATTCCGACAAGATCATCGCCGATGCCGCAGAGGGCGCCAGCCGTGCCCGCGCCGTCCGCATCCAGGTGATCGGCCACACGGACACCTCCGGCTCGCCGTCCTACAACCAGAAGCTCTCGATGCGCCGGGCCGAGGCGGTGCGTCAGTCGCTGATCAGGCATGGCACGCCGGCCAACATCATCTCGATCGAAGGCGTGGGCGAAAACCAACTGATGGTCCCGACCGGTCCGAACGTGCGCGAGCCGTCGAACCGCCGTGCCCAGATCATGATCAAGATCTCCTGACCGGCGACTGGGGGAGGGGTGGTCGCCTCTCCCCCGGCGAGCGGCCGTGATCCTTGCGGGATTGCTGCCGCCCGACGTGCGAAGGAGGTAGCGCGGACCGTTGCGTCAGCGTATGACGGTGCGGTACTCCAGGCATCTTCGGTCCGAGACGTTACATGCAGGTTCTGATCGCCGACGATCATTCCATCGTCCGCAGCGGCTTGACCCATCTGGTGGGTGAACTGGACGAGCAGGCCACCGTGGTGGCCGCCACCAGCTTCAGCCA
>CBIHQY010000140.1:0-4834 GCA_966212305.1 uncultured Azospirillum sp. | reverse complement strand
TTCGCCCGGTCCTCCTCGTCCAGCATGCCCATCATCACCTTGCGGAATCCCTCCACCGCCTCGGCACCCGCCATGCGATAGGCGCGGGCGATGCGCTGACGCTGGGTCTCCGACAGCTGGCGCTCCAGTTCCACGCCCTTCTCCGTCAGCTCCAGCAGGCGTTGCCTACGGTCGCGGGCGCCGGTCTGCTGGTCGATGAATCCTTGGCGCACCAGCTCGCCCAGAACGCGCGACAGGCTCTGCTTGGTGATCTTCAGGATCGCCAGCAGTTCCGACACGGTGATCTTGGGATAGCGGCCGACGAAGTAGATCACGCGGTGATGCGCGCGGCCGAAGCCGATCTCCGCCAGAATTTCGTCCGGTTCGGCGGTGAATTCGCGATAGGCGTAGAAAAGCAGCTCCATCCCGGTACGGAGTTCCTCCTCGCGGAGGAAGAGCTGGTTCACGCCCGCTTTAAGGTCAGCCATGGCACGCGGTTGGTTCGATTTGTTCTAATTAGGACAGCAAGTCAGACATAAACAATCGTGCGCTCGGTTACAAGAACAAGCTCGTTCCCGTAAACCGCTTTCCCTCCGGTTCTCAGGCACTGCCGATCAGGATGCCGGTGGCGAAAACCAGCAGCCCGCCGACCACCACCTGGAAGGCGGCGGACAGCAGCGGCGTGTCCATATAGCGGTTGCGGATCCAGGCGATGATGGCCAGTTCGACCACCACCACGGCGATGGCGACGGCGGTCGCCGTCCAGAAATGCGGGATTAGATAGGGCAGGGCGTGGCCCAGCCCGCCCAGCGTGGTCATGGCGCCGCAGACCAGCCCGCGCAGCCACGGGCTGCCGCGCCCGGTCAGCGACCCGTTGTCGGACAGCGCCTCGGCGAAGCCCATCGAGATGCCGGCGCCGATGGAGGCGGCCAGACCGACCAGAAAGGTCTCGTGGCTGTCCTGGGTGGCGAAGGCGGCGGCGAACAGCGGGGCCAGGGTGGACACCGACCCGTCCATCAGCCCGGCCAGCCCCGGTTGAACGACTTGCAGCAGGAACAGGCGGCGTTCCGATTCGTGTTCCTGCTCCCGAACCTCTGGCGAGACGTATGTCGCCTCCAGCCGTTCGGCCTTGGCCTCGTGCCGCCGCTCCTCCTCGGCCAGATCGCCCAGCAGTTGGCGGATGGCGGCATCCTGCGACCGCTGGGCGGCGCGGGTGTAGAATCGCTTGGTTTCCGCCTCCATGAGCTCAGCCTGCCGGCGCACGGTCTCAAGCCCCAGCGGCCGGGTCAGCCAGACCGGCTTGCGCTCCACGAACCCCTTCACGTCCTGGCGGCGGATCAGCGGGATGTGGTCGCCGAATCGCGCGCGGAACAGCTCCAGCAGCCGGTGCCGGTGTCCGCTCTCCTCCGACGCCATGGCGCTGAACAGCTTGGCCGTGTCCGGGTAATTGTCGGAGAGGGCGTGGGCGAACTCGTCATAGATTCGGCTGTCCTCCTCCTCCAGCGCGATGGCGAGCGCCAGCAGCTCCTTTTCCGTCAGGTCCGAGAAATTCTTCATTGGATCAGGCCTTCGCCGCGTCTGGATGGTGCGCCGGGGGATGGTGCGTTGCGAATGATCCTAACCCGGATGGGGGCATCTTCAACTTGGCGCTTCGGCAGAACGGCCGGGTGGGACCCCGGCTGGACGGGGCAGGGGTGCTACACGTTGTCCCGCCGGTACGACTGCAGTGGGGGTGCCGGTCGGGTGAGTGGAAATTCGGCGGCGGGCTTGCTATGGGCTTGGGTTACGAGAGGCCAAGAACGTTCCACAAGTTCCCACATAAAGCCGAGACAAGAAGGAAACGACCATGACCGCCAACCGGAAGCTGATCGCCGGAAACTGGAAGATGAACGGGTTGAAGGCCGACGGGCTGGATCTCGCCTCCGACCTCGCCGGTCGGCTGAAGGGCGCCGGGCCGGTCGTTTTCGACATGCTGGTCTGCCCGCCCTTCCCGCTGCTGTTTCCGGTGGGCGAGGCGATTGCCGACAGCCCGCTGGCGCTCGGCGGCCAGGACTGCGCGCCCAAGACCTCCGGCGCCCACACCGGCGACGTGGCGCCGACCATGCTGAAGGATGCCGGCTGCCGCTTCGTCATCCTCGGCCATTCGGAGCGCCGCGCCGACCATGGCGAGAGCGACGCCGTGGTGAACGCCAAGGCGATGGCCGCCCACAAGGAGGGCTTGGTCGCCATCATCTGCGTCGGCGAGACCGAGGCGCAGCGCGACGCCGGCCAGGCGAATGCCGTGGTGTCGGGCCAGCTCGCCGGCTCCATCCCCGCCGGCGCGACTGCCGAGAACACCGTCATTGCCTATGAGCCGGTCTGGGCCATCGGCACCGGCAAGACCGCGACTCCGGACGACGTGAAGGCGATGCACGCCCACATCCGCGCCGAGCTGGACGGCAAGATCGCCGAATCCGCCAAGGTCCGCATCCTCTATGGCGGCTCGGTCAAGCCGAACAACGCGGCGGAGCTGATGGCGGTCGAGAATGTCGATGGCGCGCTGGTCGGCGGTGCGGCCCTGAAGGCCGACGATTTCTGGGCCATCGCCACCGCCTGCCGCTGATACGCCACGTCGGTGTCAGCCATGCCGCCAATGGATATGCCCTAGGTATTTTGGCGCTGGCATATCCCGCGGCGGCGCGGTACAAACAATGGGCGCGCGCCACGGGCCCTTAAGACGGCCTGTGGCGCGCTATTCGATTTTTGGGATGGGCGTGGGGTGAGCATCGCATGGAATCGGTGATTCTGGTTATTCACCTGCTGATCGCCGTCGGGCTGGTCGGCGTGATCCTGATCCAGCGGTCGGAAGGCGGCGGGCTCGGCATCGGTGGCGGCACCATGGGCGGCATGATGAGCACCCGTGGCACGGCCAACCTGCTGACGCGGACCACCGGCATTCTGGCGGGCTGCTTCTTCGCCACCAGCATCGTGCTGGCGATCATGGCCGGCGGTCATTCGCGCCCGGCATCGATCATCGACACGCTGCCGGCCTCTCCGGCGGCTCCGGCTCAGCCGGCCGCTCCGGCCCAACCCGCGCCGCCGGTGTCCCAGTAAAGGGACCATCCAGCGCACGGGTACGAAGCGGACAGCGAGGCGGCCTCCCCGAAGCCGCCTCTTTCTTTTGAGGGCCGACGACCGCGACGTGAGTTTCGGCGCCGACCCCTCGGGGACATGAAATATCCGTCCCCAATGGGGACAGGAAACATGCGTCCCCTCCGGGGACATGGAACAGCTCTCAAGCTCTTCGGACGGACATGACTCGCTACATCTTCATCACCGGTGGCGTCGTTTCTTCGCTGGGCAAAGGTCTGGCATCGGCGGCGCTTGGGGCGCTTCTCCAGGCGCGCGGCTACAAGGTGCGGCTGCGCAAGCTGGATCCGTACCTGAACGTCGATCCCGGCACGATGAGCCCCTATCAGCACGGCGAGGTCTTCGTGACCGACGACGGGGCTGAGACGGACCTTGACCTCGGCCACTACGAGCGCTTCACCGGCGTGTCGGCCCGCAAGGGCGACAACATCACCACCGGCCGCATCTACTCCACCGTGATCGCGAAGGAGCGTCGCGGCGATTACCTGGGCGGCACCGTCCAGGTCATTCCGCACATCACCGACGAGATCAAGGAGTTCATCCGCGCCGACGCCACCGACGAGGACTTCGTCCTGATCGAGATCGGCGGCACGGTGGGCGATATCGAATCGCTGCCCTTCCTGGAGGCGATCCGCCAGTTCGGCAACGAGGTCGGGCAGGAGAATGTCCTCTACATCCACCTGACCCTGCTGCCCTACATCCCGACTGCCGGCGAGCTGAAGACCAAGCCGACCCAGCATTCGGTGAAGGAGCTGCTGAGCGTCGGCATCCAGGCCAACATCCTGCTGTGCCGCGCCGACCGTCCGATCCCGGAGAACGAGCGCAAGAAGATCGCGCTGTTCTGCAACATCCGTCCGGAGCGGGTGATCGCGGCGCTGGACGTCGATTCGATCTATCAGGTGCCGATCAGCTACCACGAGGAAGGCTTCGACACCCAGGTCCTGAGCTATTTCGGCCTGCCGGTCGACAAGGAGCCGGACCTGTCGCGCTGGACCCGCATCATGGAGCGGGTGCGCAAGCCGCAGGGCGAAGTCAACATCGCGGTGGTCGGCAAGTACATCAGCCTGCTCGACAGCTACAAGTCGTTGGCCGAGGCGCTGACCCACGGCGGCATCGCCAACAACGTCAAGGTCAACCTCGACTGGATCGATTCGGAGATCTTCGAGGATGATGAAGCGGCGGTGAAGCGGCTGGAGAACGTCCACGGCATCCTGGTGCCGGGCGGCTTCGGCTCCCGCGGAACGGAAGGCAAGATCCGGGCGGCCCAATTCGCGCGTGAGCGCAAGGTGCCGTACTTCGGCATCTGCTTCGGCATGCAGATGGCGGTGATCGAAGCCGCCCGCAACATGGCGAAGATCGAGGATGCCGGCTCCACCGAGCTGGGCAAGCCGGGCAACCCGGTCGTCGGCCTGATGACCGAGTGGATGCGTGGCAACACGCTGGAGCGTCGCGCCGAAGTCGGCGATCTGGGCGGCACCATGCGTCTGGGCGCCTATCCGGCCAAGCTGCTGGAAGGCAGCAAGGTCGCCGAGGTCTACGGCACCACCGACATCTCCGAACGGCACCGTCACCGCTATGAGGTGAACGTGTACTATAAGGAGCGTCTGGAGCGCTGCGGCATGCGGTTCAGCGGCCTGTCGCCGGACGGGGAGCTGCCGGAGATCGTCGAGATCCCCGATCATCCCTGGTTCATCGGCGTGCAGTTCCACCCGGAACTGAAGTCCAA
>CBIHQY010000139.1:0-4998 GCA_966212305.1 uncultured Azospirillum sp. | reverse complement strand
CTGCTGTCGGCCGGCTTCGTCGTGCTGGGGCTGCTGCTGGTCCTGCGGGCGGTGCGGCCGACGGAGGGCAGACCGTGCGGTGGCGCGTCGCTGCTGCAACTGGCGCTGGGCGGGCTGCTGGTCGGGCTGGCCATGGTGACCAAGGTGCAGGCGGTGTTCCTGGCGATGGGGCTGCCGGTGGCGGCGATCCTGTTCGGGCGCAGGGCGGAGCCGGACACCGCTTCGGGACCGGCCTGGGGCGTGGCGGCGTTGGTCGGGCTGCTGGCGACCGTGGCGACGGTGCCGGCCTTCGGGCTGATCCAGGCGGGGTTGGCCGGCTGGGGGCGGGCGGTCTATCCCTACACCCCCGTCGGCGGCGGGCTGTCGGGCGGCGGGTATCAGAGCATCGTCGCCGGCTGGGTTTTGGTCGGCATCCTGGTCCATGCGGTGGTGCACCGGGTGCCGGCAGCCCGTGCGGTGGCCGGGGCGGCGGCGGTTCTGCTGGGGCTGGCGGTCGGGCTGCTGGCGCTCGACATCCGCTGGAACGAGCAGAACGCCATCGCCGTGGCGAACTTCGTCGAGCACATGTTCGTCTTCTCCTCCTGGCGGCACGGGGCGGAACTGCAGGGGCAGGGCAACGTGGTGGGGCAGGGGACGCTGGCGCTGCTGCTGGCCGGCATCGGCCGCACCCTGGCGATCCGCACCATCGTCCTGCACCCCGACAACATCCCGCAGACCATCGTCGTGGAGTGGTTTGCCCTGGCCGGGGCGGTGGTGCTGTGGCGGCGGGGGGAAAAGCTGGCTGCTGTGCAGGCGCTGTTCCTGCTGCTGGTCGCCTGGGGGCTGGAGGCGCTGTTCTCGCTGCGCGGATTCCAGCGCGCCTATGCCGCCTACACCGACCCGCTGGCGATCCTGTCCGCCGCCTGGGTGCTGGCACGGATGCCGGAGCTGCTGGACCGGACGAAGTCGCGGCGCTGGGTCCTGGGCGGAGTGGCGCTGGTGGTGATTGCCGCCCACGCCTGGCCGATCATCGAGACCCGGAAGCTGCCGAACCCGGTGACCCATTGCGAGTGGATCCCGATCTACATGCCCAAGGTGGCGCCGTTTCCTTTCTGCCGTTAGGTGCCTCCCAAGTTCCGCGCGCGGTCCAGCGCCTCGACCACGCCGGCGCTGTCGATGTCGGCGAAGTCGGGGCGGTGGTGGATCAGCACGCGCGGGCCGGTGCTGTGGATCGGGTCGGAGGCGTCGGAGAACACCACCACGGTGGGACAGCCGACCGCGGCGATCAGGTGGGTCGGGCCGGTGTCGTTGCCGACCGCTCCCCAGGCCCGGCGCGCCAGCCCGCCCAGTTCCGGCACGCTGGTGCGGTCGGTGAGGTCGACCGCCTGCGGACAATAGTCGGCGATGCTGCGGGCGAGGTCGCTCTCGATGCCGGTGCCGATCACCGCCGGCACGATGCCGCGCCCGACCAGCGCCGCCGCCACTTCGGCATAGCGGCGGACCGGCCAGCGCTTGTCCGGCCGTCCGGGGGAGGAGCCGGGGACCAGCAGGGCGAAGCGCTCCGGCAGACCGAACCTGGAGATGTCGGCGTCGAGCCAGGACAGGTCGGGTGTCTCGTCCGGCACGATGCCGAAGGGGGCGAGCTGGCGGACATAGCGGTCGCGCACCGGCACCTTGCGCCGGCCCTCGTAGCGGTCGGGATGGGAGGCGCCATGGGCGGTGCCCGACCATTCCGGCCAAGGGCCGGGGAACAGCAGCCGGTGGTACAGGTCGGTGCGCGTCTGCGCCTGGAGGTCATAGACCCGGTCGAAGCGGTGGGCGCGCAAGGTCCGGCGGATCGCCAGATAGGCCGACAGCGAACGCTCGCGCGGGTCCTCCAGCACCTCGTCGAACAGGCCGCTCATGCGGGCGAGCGGGGCGAGGGACGGCAGGGTCAGCAGCGTTATCCGGTCGCCGGCATGGTGGCGACGGATGGCGGCGAAGGTCGTCTGGGCCAGGAAGAAGTCGCCGAAGGCGCCCAGCTTGATGACCAGGATGCGGAGCGGGCGCTTGCTCATCGTGTCTTGTCCCCGATACGGGCCCCGATACGGGTTGCCAGCCGCAGCATCAGCGCGGCGGAAAGGAAGCCTGCCATCCACCAGGGCTGCCAGATGCCGTAGGCGGTGCTGCCCATCGCCATCGCCGTGGCGAACAGGGCGAGCGCGAAGGGCTGGTCGCGCCGCTCCAGCCCGCAGGTGGCGGCCAGCAGCAGCAGCATCACGGCCAAGGCCAGCGCCGCCCCGACCGCGCCGGTTTCCAGCCAGACCTGAAGGAAGGCGTTGTGGGGATGCAGCGGCAGCAGGCTGTCGCCGATCGGCGAGAAGTCCGACACCGCCCCTTCCGGCGGCAGGGAGCGCGAGGCGTCGATCCCCTGGCCGAACACCGGCGTGCGCAGCGCGCGCTCCGCCGCATGGCCCCAGATCTCGACCCGGTGCTGGGCGGAGCGGAACAGCAGCGGTGAATGGGCGAGGTCGAGCGGGCCGGCGAACAGCAGGGCGGCGGGCAGCACCAGCAGGAAGGCGGCGGTCACCGCGGCGGCGAACAGCCGGCGGGTCCAGCGCGCCGACACGCGGGCGGCGGCCAGCGTGACCAGCCCGGCGGCGATGCCCAGCATGGCCGAGCGGCTGGTCAGCGGCAGGCAGGCCAGCGCATAGCCCACCGGCACCAGCAGGGCCAGCGTTCGCCGTCCGAAGCGGTCCACCGCCAGGGCGGCCGGCCAGACCAGCAGGCAGAGCAGCGCCGCCGTCCGTTTCGGCACATTGCCGTTCAACAGGTTGGGCAACTGGTCGTCGGGCACGGCGTTCCACCAGCGGTTCAGCGGGAAGTCCAGCGCCGCCTCCACCGCGAACAGCAGCCCGCCGGCCAGCCCGCCGGCCAGGAACAACCCGCCCAGCCGCCGCGCGTCGGCCGCCGGAAGCCCGGCGATCCAGGCGCCGCCGGCCAGCGCGCCGAGCGCGATGTAACCGATCTCCAGCACCGTCTCCAGCGCGCGGTCCGACGGGCTCCACAGGCTGGAGACCAGGGCCAGGGCCAGGAAGGCCGCCACCGCGGCGACCGCCGGGGTCAGCCGCAGGATGCGCCCGAAGGCTCCACGCCGGGCCAAACCGACGAGCGACAGCACGAGGACGAGGATGGCCCAGACCGGCAGCCCGCGCGGCGCGAGTGCGGCCAGTGGCCCCAGCACCAGGGCGGCGGCCCCGGCCAGACCTCGCAATGCGGCGTCGACCCCGCTGCCGGCTGGGGCCGGGGCGGGAGACGGGGAGACGGGGCGCGACGCGGTGGCGTCCAGGGACTCGACGGGCATGAACTCGACGCGGATCAGCGGAAACCGGCGGGGACTTAACCGCACTCCCGCCGCGAAAGCAACGGCGCGCGGTCCTTGGCGGCGGGGCGCCGGGCTGGAGGTTTGGAACAGCGTGGAACAGGGTTGCGGGTGCTGTTCCATCGTTTCATCCGGCAGTGGGGTGGCCGGCGGGCGGTGCCGGATGGAACGTTTGGAACAGCGTGAAACAGGATTCCGGGGGCTGTTCCACTGTTTCATCGGGGGTGAAGCCGTTGGTGGGGAACGCAGATCGGGGGAGCGGCATCCGGCGGGGCATGGCGGTTTTCTCCTGTCGGCGGGCAGGATGGTATTCCTATCATGACTGCGGGGGCTTGGGAAAAGGGTGGGTGAAAATTGCGTGTGGCTCCCTCTTGCTACGGAGGAGGCGAGTGCGCGCTGTTTGAAGATCCTCGCCTTGCATCCCCCTCACCTTAACCTTCTCCTCGGGGGGAGAGGGGACTCTGGTCGTGTCGGTGGATGATTGCCAGCGCCCCCCGGATTGCTTTGCGGCGAGGCCGGCGGTTACGCTCTGTTCCATTCGTTCGAGGGGAGGCGGCGATGGAACGTACCCGGGCGCAGGAGACGGACGGCTATCAGGTCCGGGTGATGAGCCGGGCCGACCTCGATCTGGCGGTGGACTGGGCGCGGGCGGAGGGCTGGAACCCCGGCCTGCACGACGCCGACGCCTTTCATGCGGTCGATCCGGCGGGCTTTCTGGTCGGGCTGCTGGACGGGCGGCCGGTGGCCTCGCTGTCGGTTGTCCGTTATCCAGGAGGCCGCAATTCGGGCGACTTCGGCTTCCTCGGCTTCTACATCGTGCGGCCGGAAATGCGCGGGCGGGGCTTTGGCTGGCGGCTGTGGCAGGAGGGGCTGCGCCATCTGGAAGGCTGCACCGTCGGCCTCGACGGCGTGGTCGCCCAGCAGGAGAACTATCGCAAATCCGGCTTCGCCCTGTCGCATCGCAACATCCGCTTCGGCGGCAGCCTGCCGGACGGTGGCGCAAAGGGTGGGGCGGGCGGAACCACCCTGGTGGATGCGCGGACGGTGCCCTTCGACCGGCTGGCCGCCTTGGACGCCGGGCTGTTTCCGGCGCCGCGTTTGGGCTTTCTCGCCAACTGGATCGCCCTGCCGGGCGCCACGGCGCTGGCGGCGGTGAGGGACGGCGCGGTGACCGGCTTCGGGGTGATCCGGCCCTGCCACAGCGGCTTCAAGATCGGCCCGCTTTATGCGGCGGATGGGGGGATCGCGCGGGATCTGGCGCTGGCGCTGGGACGGGCGGCCGGCACCGGGCCGGTGTTCCTCGACGTGCCGGAGCCGAACGGGGAGGCGGTGCGGCTGGCGCAGGAGTTCGGGCTGACGCCGCAGTTCGAAACGGCGCGGATGTATCTGGGCCCGGCGCCGGCGACGGATCCGGGGCGGCTGTTCGGGGTTACGAGCTTCGAGTTGGGGTGAGCGTACGATGAGCGTCGCCGGCAGCGCTATTGCCTTATGTCCCCCTCACGCCAGCAGGTCGGAGTGCTGGTTGCGCCTGATCCACAGCGCGGCGTAGCTGCAGAGCGGGACGATCTTCAGCCCCTCGGCGCGGGCGGTTTCCACCACGCCTTCCATCAGGCGGCCGGCGGCGCCGGTGCCGCGCAGCGAGGGCGGGGCCTCGACAT
>CBIHQY010000138.1:0-5049 GCA_966212305.1 uncultured Azospirillum sp. | reverse complement strand
GCCAGGTCACTCAGCCTCAAGAGACGCTCAAAACAAAGCGCAAAAGCTTGCATCGGCACCACACACACGAAACGCCCCGGCTCCAACAAGCCGGGGCGTTTCCGTTTCGCCTGCGCTTACTTCAGGTTCATGCAGTTCGCGTAATAGGTGACCGTCGCCGGCCAGTCGGAGAAGATGCCTTCGACGCCGACCTGCTGGGCCAGCACATCGACCAGTTCATAGATCATGCCGTCATTGTTCACGATCTCGTTGATCGTCTTGTAGTAATATCCACCGCCCTTCTGCAGCGGACCCGAACGCTCCAGCGACCAAGTGATGATCTTCAACCCGGCAGCCTTGGCTTCCTTGGCATAGGCGGACGGGGCGATCCTGCCATTCTCCACGGTCACCAGCAGCGGCAGCGACGGGGCGATATAGTTGACGCCCATCTCCTTCAGCTCTTTCATCGAGGGCTTGAAGGTGGCCGGATCCATGTGGTTGAAGGTCTTGTCGGTTTCGTCCCGCTCGTCCAGCAGGATGGCCTGCTTGGCGAAAGCCGGCTCGGCCTTGATCCAGTACAGGATGTCGGACAGGTTGAAGGATTGAGGGAACACATCCTCCGGCGGGATGCCGGCGGCCTTGTATTCGTCGATCATCGCCTGGGCGTAATTTTCCTGGGTCCAGCCCTGGTAGGGCATGTCGACCGCAGGCGCCTTCAGTTCCGGCGTGAATTTCAAACCCTGCGCCTTCACCAGTTGAATGTATTCGGCATGGGTCATCAACGTCCCGCCGGCCGCGGCATACAGGTCGGTCCGCCAGGCCGGCGTGCCCTTCATGTAGGCGTCGACGCTGGTCGCCTTGGTGTTGGCGGCATCCATCTTGCCGGTCAGGCTCTTGAACTCGGCCAGGGTGATGTCGCTGGTGCGGCATTCAGCCGAGGCCGGCTTGTCGCCGTCGGCCGGCACGAACGGCTTGCTGCATTTCCTGGCGAGATCGGTCGCCAGGATGTTGGTGGTGGTGTGCAGGTCGTTCTGGGCATGGCGGCAGACGAGCTGCTTGTCGGCGGTGAAGGCGACGTCACATTCCTGGATGCCGACCCCCATCCGTGCCGCCGCGCGGTAGGACTGGAGCGTGTGCTCCGGGAACTGCATCGGGGCGCCGCGATGGGCAATGGAAAAGAGCTTCTTCTCCAGGGGCTTGTCGGCACAGGCCTCCAGCTTCGCCTTCAGTTCCGGATTGCGGATCTGATCGATCAGGAAATAGGGGCGGGGGCCGACCTCCACCGGCGCCGCCGAAGCTGTACCGGCGGGCAGCGCCAGGGCGATGAGGAGGACCGGTGCGAACAACCTGCGCATGGGGTCGTGTCCTTGCGATGTTTGGGTCCTCACATGTGCTTGATTTCCCAATGCGATCTTATGCCGTTTTGATGAAAAAGCGATGACGTTGGGGGAGCAGGGCGTTCTGGACACCGCTTCATCGGCTATTAACCTGTTTTTGCTGAATTCAACGGATGTGGTCCGCCCATGCGGTGATGGCCTTGACGGTGGCGTGGTGACGGCGATGGGCGATTCGGACGATCTCTTCGACATGTATCGCAAGGACCACGCCGCTGCGGCGTTGACCGGTCCGGCCCTGGCGGCGGCGCTTGCCGACACGGTGAAGCGCAGCTTCGCAAGGATCGAGGAGCTTTGCGCCGATGTGACGCGGGCGCTCGCTCAGGCGCGTTACACCACGAAGCTGGCGCAGACGGTGACCGACCGGTCGAGCTATGTGCGGCTCGACCGCCAGTCGGAGACCTTCCGCGACTATCTGCGGAACTGGAGCCAGCAGCGGGCCGAGAAGGGTTCCGGCGGCATGCATTGGGAAGCGCAGATCCTCGTCACCGACCATCGGCGGACGACGAAGGAGATCGGGCTGGGCATCGCCTTCGAATGGCCGGGCGCAGGGGAGGAGGGCAGCCTTGCCTTCGTCGAATTCTGGCCGACCGGAGCCGGCGTGTCGCTGCCGTCCGACGCCCGCGGATTCCAGCGGGCGCTGGTCGCCTGCATCATCAAGCTGGAACAGGCCGGCGAACTGGCCAGCGTCAAGGACCGCGGTTAAGCACTACAGCGTGGCGTTCAGGCCGGAGGCCGACAGTTCCACCGGCCGGCGGGCCTGTCCGTCACGGGCATAGGTTCCGTCGCTCGACGCCTTCTCCAGCGCCGTCAGCAGGTTGCGGTTGATGGTCAGCACCGCCTTGCGCAGGGCGACGAGGCCGGAGGCATTGACCGACACCGCCCGTTCCAACCGGTCGATCCGCTCCAGCGTCATCGCCCGCAGATCGTCGGGCAGGCGAATGCCCTCGTCGCGGGCGCGCAGCACGGCGCTTTCCAACTGTTCGGCCATCGCCACCTTGCGGTGGGCGAAGGACTCCAGCCGATCGAGCATGCCGGCGGCGATGCAGGCGGATTCCTCCTCCAGCACGGCGGACAGCGCTTCCACCGCGTCGAGGAAGTCGCGCACCAGCAGGGCGGTGGCGCCGTCATAGCCGGGATCGGGGGCGGCCGGCCCCTCGGGCTGCGCCTGCTCAAGCTGGCGGTCGGGAGCGAATTCGTGGATCAGGTCCTTGAGGGTGACGCTCATGACCGCTGCTCCGCTTGGGATGCATAGAGGCGGGCGATCTCGTCGTGCGTCATTTTACCGATGCCAAGCGTGCCGGATTCGGCGATGGCCTTGCCATATTCCTGCAGCATCATGCTGCGCCATGGCTTTTCCGCCGGGCCGCCGCCGCCGAACAGCGGGCTTTCGCGCATGCCCGCGAACATGCTTTCCATCAGCTGGCCGACCAGCATCGCCTCGAACTCCTTCGCCACCTTGTCGGCTGCTGCAGGGTTGGGGACGGCCGGCGTCGAGGGCGCGGCTGCGGCTGTGCTGCGGAGGGTCGCTGCGGCGATGTCCATCGTCGTCTCTCCATTGTGGTCTTTCCATCCTGGTCTCTGGGGGTCAGATGATTTCCAGATCGGCGTGCAGGGCGCCGGCGGCCTTGATGGCCTGGAGGATGGCCACCATGTCGCGCGGCCCCACCCCCAGCGCGTTCAGCCCGTTGACCAGCTGCTGCAGGCTGACATTGCCGCCGACCGTCACGAACTGACGGCCGTTGCCTTCCTGAACCTGCACGTCGGTGCGCGGCACCACAACGGTGGAGCCGTTGCTGAAGGGCTGCGGCTGCGACACCTGCGGCGTCTCGACGACGCGGACGGTCAGGTTGCCCTGGGTGATGGCGACGCGGCTGACCCGCACGTCGTCGCCGATGACGATGGTGCCGCTGCGCTCGTCCACCACCACGCGGGCGATGGCGTCGGGGCGGACCGGCAGCTGTTCGATCTCGCCGATTAGGCGGGAGACGTTGCCGACATAAGCGCCGGTGATCCGCACATCGACGGTGGTCAGATCCACCACCCGCGCGTTCCCGGCGCCGAGCCGGCCGTTCACCGCGTCGGCGATGCGGATCGCCGTGGTGAAATCGGGATTGCGCAGGGCCATCCGCACCTGTCCGACATCGTTCAGCGCGAATTTCAGCTCGCGTTCCACCGTGGCGCCATTGGCGATGCGGGCGGTGGTCGGCACCCCCTTGGTCACCGTCGCCGCCGCGCCGCCGGCGGTGAAGCCGCTGACCGACAGCGGCCCCTGGGCCACCGCATAAGCCTCGCCGTCCGCACCCAGCAGCGGAGTCACCACCAGCGTGCCGCCCAGCAGGCTGGTGGCGTCGCCCAGCGCCGACACCGTCACGTCGACCGTGGTGCCCTGGCGTGGGAAGGGCGGCAGGCTGGCCGTCACCATCACCGCCGCGGCGTTGCGGGTGCGCAGGGTCTCGCCACGGGTGTTGATGCCCAACCGCTCCATCATCCCCTTCAGGCTCTGTTCGGTGAAGGGGGTGTTGATGAGACGGTCGCCGGTGCCGTTCAGCCCGACCACCAGGCCATAGCCGACCAGCTGGTTGCGGCGGACCCCGTCGAAGGTGACCAGATCCTTCACCCGCGTCTGCGCCGCTGCCGGGGCGGGAGCCACCGACAGCATGCCGAGCGCCAGCAGCAGCCCGCCGACCAGCGCCACGGCACGGCTGAAAGCAGCACGGCGGGAAGCGGGCCGGGACCGGCGCGGAACGGGGAGCTGGATGCCGGGGCTCATGGTGATGCGGCCTAGAGGTAGTTGGTCAGGTGCAGCTTGGCGATGCGTGCGGTGGCGCTGGCGGTGGCGTCGATCTGCGCCTCCAGCTGGGTGATCCGCGTGCTGGCCTCGTAGGGATCGACGCCTTCCAGATTATTGATCTGCAGGCTGAGAACCGACTTCTGCGTCTTGTGCTGTTCGGCCAGGGTGGCGACCTGGGCGCGCTGGATGCCGAGCTGCGCCGTCGCCTCCCGCAGCTTGCCGAGTCCGCCGGACAGCTTGTCCACCGCGGTCTTGATGTAATCGGGATAGGCGTCGACGTTCATCTTCGAGGTGTCGACCGCCGCCAGCATGTAGACGCCTTCCAGCAGCTCCCGCATCATCGGGTCGTTGGCCTGCACGCCATAGCCGACGGTGGTGGCGTCCGCCGGTTGTCCGCTGACACGCGGCGATGCGGTGCCGCCGGGCTGCATCGCCGTGGTGCCGGTGTAGAGGCCGCCCTCGAAGGTATCGGTCAGCGGGGCCGGGGCTGGCGTCGCCGGGTCGCGCACGGCGAACAGGTCGTCCAGCCGGGCGACGACCGCCGCGGTCTCCGCCGCCGTGGTCGGCATGGCGGTGCCCCCGGTGGCCGACTGGATGGCATCCCGAACGATCTGCAAGGGCGAGCGCAGGCCCGACTTGTCGCCGTCGACGTTGCGCATCGGCGGCTGGTCGAGCGCCGTGCCGGCGAACAGATAGCTGTTGCCGGAGGCGGCGTTCAGCAGACCGACCACCTGATCCAGCACGCCGCGAGCCCTGATCTGCAACGAGCTGCCGGTCGGCGACTGCTGCCCCAGCCCGGTGGCGGCGGCGGCCAGCAGGTCGGTGCCGGAGGTGAGGATGCTGGTCATCGCGCTGTCCATCATCTTCATCCGGCCGTCGAGC
>CBIHQY010000137.1:0-5131 GCA_966212305.1 uncultured Azospirillum sp. | reverse complement strand
CGGTCGGCAGCGTGTCCGCCCGCCCGCGCGCCGGCGAGCCGCCGGGGCCGGGGCGAACGAAACGACCGTCCAACCCGTCGAGCAGCGCCTGCATCTCCGCCTCGCCGCAGGCATCGACGGCGGTGGCAACCATCGCCGGATCGGCGGTGCGCGCGACGGCGGCGGTCAGGCGGTCGCGGCGCTCGCCGGTCGGGCTGTGGCCAAAGACATGCAGACCGTCGCGGATCTGCAACTCCTTGATATCGCAGAGATGGGCGTCCAGCCGCGACAGGATGGCGTCGGGATCGTCGTCGGGGCGCAGGTTGCAGTCGGCGGCGACGCCGGATTTCCAGGCGAGGTCGAGGATCGTTTCGCGCAGCATGCCCAGCCGCCGCGGGTCGAGCCCGGTCGCCTGCGAATATTCGTCGATGGCGGTTTCCAGCGCGGCGAGCTCGCCGTAGAGGCCGGACTCCACCGGAGGCGGGGTCAGGTGGCCGATCAGCACGGCGCCCAGGCGGCGGCGGGCCTGCACGCCCTCGCCGGGGTTGTTGACGATGAAGGGATAGAGAGTCGGCAGGGCGCCGCCGACGATCTCCGGCCAGCAGTCGGCCGACAGCGCCACCGCCTTGCCCGGCAGCCATTCCAGCGTGCCGTGGGCGCCGATCTGCACCAGGGCATGGATGCCGACGGCATGGCGCAGCCACAGATGGAAGGCGAGATAGGCGTGGCTGGGCGGGGTGTCGGGGTCGTGGTGCTGGGCGGTGGTCAGGGCACCGTGGCCGCGGCTGGGCTGCACCGCAACCACGGCGTTGCCGCAGGGCAGGACACGGAACGCGAAGGCGCCGTCGCGGCAGGCCGGGTCGGCGGCAGGCTCACCCCAGGTCGCGGCGATGCGGGCGCGGATCTCCGGCGGGGCGAGGCGCTGGTAATCGGCCAGAGACAGGGTCGGGGCGGGCGTGGCGGTGAGGGACGCCATCAGGGCGGCGCCGCTGTCCGGGATGGCGGACAGGCTGTAGCCCTCGGCCGTCAGGCGTTGGAGCATCGCGATGGTGCTGGCCGGGCTGTCGAGGCCGACCGCATGGCCGATGCCGCCGCCGGGGCCAGGATAATCGGACAGCACCAGCGCCAGGCGGCGCTCCGTCCGCGGGGTGCGGGACAGGCGGACCCAGCTTGCCGCGAGGTCGGCGGTGAAGGCCACCCGGTCGGGGATCGGGCACAGGGCGGGCGCGGCGAATTGCAGGTCGGGGTCGGGATCCCCCGCCGCCTTGAAGGCGATGGCGCGGGCGATGATGCGGCCATCCATCTCCGGCAGCACGACGTTCATGGCAAGGTCGGACGGACCCAGCCCACGCGAGGACGCCTGCCAGCCGGCTTCTGGCGTGGTGGAGAGGATGGCCTGCAGGACCGGGCTGCCGTTGGCTTCCAGGGGCGAGCCGTCGTCGCGCGCCGCCGAGAAGGCGGTGGTGTTGACGACCACGGCGGCGTTCTGGGCGGTCAGGCTGGCGCGCATCCAGGCGGCGCAGTCCGGCTCCTTCAGGCTGGCGACGAACAGCGGGCGGGGAGCGAGGCCACGCTCGGCCAAGGCATCGCAGAGCGCATGGACCGGCGCCAGATCGCCGGCCAGCAGGTGGGAACGGTAGAAGACGACCGCCGCCACCGGAGCATCGGCGGGGGTGGGACCGCTCCACCCCTCATAGGCGCCGAAGCGCGGCACCGGGGCGGGGTCGTCATAGGGAAGGGGCATGCCGGCCAGAGTCGCGGCGCAGGCCAACAGATGGGCCATGTTGGCCGGACCGCCCTCGGTGAAATAGCGCCACAGGCGGTCGGCGGCGTCGGGCGGCACGGTGCCGTAGGCCGTGAGGTTGGGGTCGGGCTGCGCCTCGCCCGGCAGGACGGCCAGCGGGATGCCGCGCTCGCGGCAGAGGGCGGCGAGGCGGTCGAGACCGTAGCGCCAGTAACCGCTGCCGCCGAGCAGGCGCAGCACCACCAGTTTCGCCTTGGCAACGATGTTTTCGGCGTAGAGGTCGACCGACAGGGGATGGCCGAGCCGGTTGAGGTTGGCGAGGCGGAGGCTGGGCAGCCGGTCGCGTGCCGAGCGCCACGCGGCGGCGAGCGCGGTCAGGTCGCTGTCGGAGAAGGACAGCATGACGAGGTCGGCCGGCGTCTGCCCCAGATCTTCCGCCTGGGGGCCGGCGTCCAGTTCGTCCTGGCGGGCGGCGAGCAGGTGCATGGGTGTCCGCGGATACGTTCAAAGAGTGGAGGCCACTTGCCCCCACCCTAACCCTCCCCCGCTCTCAGCGGACCTACGGTCCGCCTGCCGCGTCAGCACAAAGCATAGCTTTGTGCGAGAGCTGGGCGGGGGAGGGGACTAAGCGCTTGTCCAGAAAAGTGGCGGCAGCCCCTCCCCCGCCCAGCGGGGGAGGTTAGGTGGGGGTCTAACGCCGCAAGACGCGACGACCAACCCGACTCTTACCCAACAACCGCCCTGGTCACCGCATCACGATCCAGCCCGGCCTCGCCGATCACCACCAGACGGCTGCGCCGCTCCTCGCCGGGCTTCCACAGGCGGTCGTAGTGGGTCTGGATTCGGGTGCCGACGCCCTGGACCAGCAGGCGCATCGGCTTGCCGGGCACGTCGATGAAGCCCTTCAGGCGGAGCACGCCGTGTAGGCCGGCGACCTGTTCCAGCGTCATCGCCAGACGGGCCGGATCGGGCTGCGATGGCAGTTCCACCACGAAGCTGGTGAAGTCGTCGTGGTCGTGGCCCTCTTCGTCGTCATGGTGGCTGGGACGGTTGGCGAGGTCGTCCTCCACCGCAGCGCCGACGCCGAGCAGCACCAGCGGGTCCACAGCGCCCTGGGAGGCCCGCACCAGCTTGGCGTCGCGGCCGACCGCATGGCTCAGCGCCCCACGGATCAGTTCCTCGACACGGGCGAGGTCGCCGGCGGCGACCAGATCGGTCTTGTTGACGACGATCAGGTCGGCGCAGAGCAGCTGGTCCTCGAACACCTCTTCGATCGGCGTTTCATGGTCCACGGTGCCGGCGGCGTCGCGCTGGGCCTCCAGCGCCGCGGGATCGGGGGCGAAGCGGCCCTCCGCCGCGGCGGCGGCGTCGACCACGGCGATGACGCCGTCGACCGTGACCCGCGTCTTGATCGCCGGCCAGTGGAAGGCCTGGACCAGCGGCTTCGGCAGCGCGAGGCCGCTGGTCTCGATCACGATGTGCTCGGGCGGATCGGGACGGGCCAGCAGCTTCTCGATGGCCGGGACGAAGTCGTCGGCGACGGTGCAGCACAGGCAGCCGTTCGCCAGTTCGATCACGTCGTCTTCGGTGCAGGTCGGGTTGCCGCAGGCGCGCAGGATGTCGCCGTCGATGCCGACATCGCCGAACTCGTTGATGATGAGTGCCAGCCGGCGGCCGTCGGCCTTTTCCAGCAGGCCACGGATCAGCGTGGTCTTGCCGGCGCCGAGGAAGCCGGTGATGACGGTCGCCGGAACCTTGCCGACGGCCGTTTTCGCATGTGCGGTCATGAGCTTGTTTCCTTAACGCGCGCCGGGCTGGACCCGCAGGGCCGGGCGGGACTCGGTCTCGCGGACCAGACTGCTCATCAGCCAGCCGCAGCTGGCTCCCAGGATCGCCCAGAACAGGGCGGCCCCGCCGAGAGAAGCGGTGACGAAGCGGGCGGCCAGTTCCGGCGGAACCGCACCTTCGGCGCTTTCCGGATGGGGGGCGCCGATCAGATGGGGTAGGGCGGCAGCCAGGATGGCGGCGGCGATGACCAGACGGTTGCGGGCGAAGGCGAGCGCGGCCATGCCGACGCCGGCCCCGGCGGCGGCGGACAGCCACCAGAGCTGACGCAGCTCAAGCTCCGCCCCGGCCATGCCCGGCAGTTCGGGGGCCAAGCCGAAGGAGGGCGCCAGCGAGACGGCGACGAAGCCGCCCATGCCCCACACCAGCCCGCGCCGCGCATCGACCGGCCGGCCGGCCAGCAGGATCGCCGCACCCAGCAACAGCGCATAGGCGACGCCGGTCAGCAGGTTGGCGACGATGGTCAGACCGATGCGTTGCATCGCCTCGTCCAGCGTGGTCGGCACGCCTTCGCCGATCTCGCGCACGGGGCCGTGCTGGTGCGACGGCGCAGGCGCGCCGGCAGGCGCCGCAGAGGCTGCGGGAGGCGGGGTGACCACCTCGTATTTCTCGGCTTCGAGGATCAGCGGGACGGTGGTCGCCTGCTGAACGACGGAAGCGGCCGTGCCGGAGAGCACGCCCGCGACCAAAGCGGCTGTGAACAGCCGCCGGATCAGATCCATGACCCGCTGCTTAGTGGCAGGGGAACGCGAAGGAGTGACGGGTGTCGTGGGCCGCGTCGTGGATCTGCTGCGGCTGGGCGAAGCCGACGCCGTACAGCAGGAAGCTGCCGAGCAGGATCGCGGCGAAGGCGGCGACCGCGGTCTGGGCGGCGCTGCGGGTCGCGGAACCGGCGGCGGTGGTCATCGAATGGGTGGTCATCGAATATATCCTTAGCTCTCCCGCCACACCCGGCGGGGTTGGGAAAGGTTGGTACGTCCGCCGGCAGGTTTCCTGGCTCGCGGGTCGTCGCATTGCCGTCCGCCTTCCCGACCCTTTGAAGGCCAGTGGCATGATGGACGGAACGCTCGCCGCTTACAGTTGCGGGGGCAGCCGCGGCATTGGCGCTTCCAGGAAGCACCGCACCGCATTCCCTATTATCCCCGCCGCCCGTCAGGACGGGCAGGGCACCGTCGGACGGTCACCATCGCAGTGCCGCGCACGTTTGGCAAGCCCACAATAAGGCGTCTGCCGCACGGACGATCTTGCATGCCGACATTTTGAATGCTGTCATGTTTGGCGGACAGAGTGTCCGGAAATCCGACACTTTCCGGTGCTAAGGTGATCTGGTGGATGGAGGGCGCCGCAGCGAAACCGGCGGAGAAACAAAGGGGCCGAGGGCCCGACCGAAGCGAACCCGGCCGTGGCACGCTTCGTGCGTACAACAATCGGTGAAACGTCCCGCCGCATGGCGGCTCCCGGGCTCGAAGCCCGGTCATAAGGACGAACGGGAGGAGAATTCGCGACCGATGAACGCCGCACCGAACGACGACATCATCCTGGAAGCGCGCAACCTGACGAAGG
>CBIHQY010000136.1:0-5235 GCA_966212305.1 uncultured Azospirillum sp. | reverse complement strand
CTGCCGTACTCGTCCACCACCACCGCCATGTGGACGCTGGCCTGCTTGAACAGGTCGAGCAGGCGGAAGACCGGCGTGCCGTCATGAACGACCAGCGGCTGGACCATCGCCGCCCGCACGTCGAAGGAAACCCCCTTCAACGACTGGTCGAGCAGCGCCTTGGCCGCGACGATGCCCTGCAGCTCGTCCACGTCGCCGCGGCAGACCGGGAAGCGGGAATAGCCGCTTTCGCAGATCTCGCGGCCGATGGCGTCGGGGCTGTCGTCGATGTCGAGCCAGATCAGGTCCGGGCGCGGCGTCATGATCGACCGCACCGTGCGGTCGGACAGATGCATCACCCCCTCGATCATTTGGCGTTCGGCCGGCTCGAAGACGCCGCTCTGGGTGCCTTCGGCGATCAGGGTCTTGACCTCCTCCTCCGTCACCGTCTGCTCGCGCGAGGTCGGCAGGCGCAGAATCTTTAGCACCGCGTCGCTCGACACGCCGAGCAGCCAGACCACCGGGGCCGACAGGCGCGCCACCGTCCGCATCGGGGCGGCGACCAGGGCGGCGATCCGTTCCGACGAGGTCAGGGCGACGCGCTTGGGCACCAGTTCGCCGATGATGAGGGAGAAATAGGTGATGGCGGCGACCACCAGGGCGAACGCGACGGTGTGGCCGTAGGGGGCGATCCAGGCGACCCGTTCGTCCAGCACGCCGCCGAGCCGTTCGGCCAGGGTGGAGCCGCCATAGGCGCCGGCGATGATGCCGGTCAGGCTGATGCCGACCTGCACGGTGGACAGGAAGCGGCTCGGATCCTCCGACAGCTCCAGCGCGACGCGGGCGCCCGCCCCGCCTTTCTCCTCGGCCATCTGCTGAAGCCGGGCGCGGCGCGCCGACACCAGCGCCATCTCCGACATCGCGAAGAAGGCGTTGAGCAGGATCAGCAGGACGATGACCAACAGTTCCCAGATCATGGCTTTGTGCCCAAAGGGGCGCTCCCTCAACCGATCAATTGTTGCGCCACGGCGACCGCCGCCTGCCCGAGACCGAGCAGGACGGCGGCGATGATGGCGATGGACAGAAGGCCGGCGATCAGGCCGGCCGAGACGAAGGCACCGTCGGATTCCATCAGCCCCAGCGCGATCAGCGCGATGGCGAAGGCGGGGGGCTGGTTTCCGAAGACGATGGGAAGGGACAGGATGCCGGCCAGCACCATCACCGCCAGCCCCAGCAGCCGTTCGGCGGTGGGACCGGCCAGCGCCGGCATGCGTGGCCGCAGGTGCCGCTCCACCCGCCCCGCCCACGGCCTGGCCCTGCGGATCACGCCCAGGAAGGCCTTGCGGTCGAAGGTGACCGCCAGCATGCGGCGGGGCAGCCAGGGGGCATGACGGCCCAGCGCCATCTGGGCGCCGAGCAGGATCATCGGCACGCCGGTGGCGGTCGACAGGCCGGGGACCGGCAGCACGTTGGGAATCGAGAGGATCAGCAGCAGCGCGCCGAAGGCACGGTCGCCCAGCGCATCCATGACCTCGCCGAGCGAGATGCGGGCCGCAATGGCCGGATCATTGGAAAGGGGATCGACGGTGGCGGCTTCGGCGCCGCGCGTGAGGAAGTCGTCCAACAGGTCCGAAACGCGCGCACAGGGGCGATCCGCACCGGCCCTGTCCGCATCGGAGTGGGGTGCGTCGTACGACCTGGGGGACGACCCGGGAGGTCGGTCTTTGCTCACGGCTCTCCCCGATGCCGGAAACGGGATCGGAGCGGGCCGGGCGAAGGATGGCAGGAACCCATGGACCTTTCGCGTCGCGGCGGCAGTGATTTCCCTTCTACAGGAAGGGCGGCGAAAGCGCCAGCGCCGGTTGAGGCCCGGCGGGAGACGGGTAGGAGCGCGCCCACTGCCCGTGCGGGCTATTGCCGCTTCTGCATGACGAAGGTCAGGCGCTTCGTCAGGTCGGCCTTCGACACCGGCTTCACCAGATAGCCGGAGATGCCGTAGGCGATGGCGCGCTTCACCACGTCCGCCTCGCGGTGGCCGGTCAGCACCAGCACCGGCAGGTCGGCCAGCGGGTTGCCGGTGGCGGTGCGCAGGGCGTGCAGCAGGTCCAGCCCGGTCATGCGCGGCATTTCCAGATCGCAGATCGCCACGTCGACGTCCTCGCCGTTCTTGCGCAAGATGTCGAGAGCCTGGACGCCGTCCGCCGCCTCGAACACCGTCCGCAGCCCGATGTCGTGCAGCAGCCGGTAGATCAGCTTGCGGGTGAAGTCGTCGTCCTCGACAAGAAGCACACCGAGATCGTGTATCGTCCGGACCTGGCGGGTCCGTCCACCTGCCTCCACCACCATGACGCTCTCCGCTCCGCCTGTGTTCACCCGGACGCTGGCCGCGCGACCGGATGACACAGTTTTCTGGATGCATTGTTGCGCAGTCGTTAACGGAATCGTCATTGCCGGACCGCGGACATACGGATCCCGCCGTCGGGGAATGGCAATCGGGCACGCAACGTCCTATCCTTGCCGCCCGCCGCAAGGCCAGCCCTTCCGAACCGCCCAGGACCGCTCCCTCCGTGACCGCGCCGCCCGCCACCCCCCTGTCCCCCTTCGGCAGTTCGCCCGACGCGGCCATGCTCGCCGCCGTGGTGGAGGCCGGCGGCGGCGGCATCGCCGTGTCCGACGCCACCCTCCCCGACCACCCCATCGTCTATTGCAACCGCGCCTTCCTGGAGATGGTCGGCTATGCGGCCGGCGAGGTGATCGGCCGGGACGGCAGCTTCCTCCAGGGGCCGGGCACCGATCCGGAAACGGCGGCGGCGATCCGCGCCGCCCTGGCCCAGGCGCGGCCCTTGTCGGTGGAGGTGCTGAATTACCGCAAGGACGGCAGCACCTTCTGGAACGCGCTGAGCCTGCGGCCGGTGCCGGGGCCGGACGGGATGGCGCGCTGGATCGCCGCCTCCTGCGCCGACGTCACCCACAGCCACCGGTCGCAGGAAGAGCTGCGCGCCGCCGAGGACCAGCTGACCAAGCTGGCGGCCGAGACCTTCGCGCTGGCGGAGAAGCTGGACGGCGCGCGGGAGGAGGCGGAGGCCGCCCGCATCGCGGCGGAGAACGCCAGCAGCGCGAAGTCGCGCTTCCTGGCGATGATGAGCCACGAGCTGCGCACGCCGATGACCGCGGTGATCGGCATGGGCGACCTGCTGATGGGCACCGGGCTGAACGACCAGCAGAAGGCCTTCGTCAAGACGCTGCGCTCGTCGGCCGACACGCTGATGACGATCCTGAACGACGTGCTCGACTTCTCCAAGATCGAGGCCGGCCAACTGACCTTGGAAGAGATCGACTTCTCGCTGCCCCGGCTGGTGGAGGACGTGGTCCAGCTGTTCCTGGTGCGGGCGGCGGCCAAGGGGCTGAGCCTGTCGGCCTCCATCGCCGAGGACACGCCGCGCCACATCCGCGGCGACCCGACCCGGCTGCGGCAGGTGCTGTTCAATCTGGTGTCCAACGCCATCAAGTTCACCGACCGCGGCGCCATCGAGATCGCCGTGTGGTCGCCGGACCCTCCTGCCGACCCGCCGGCCGACCCGGCAGACGCCTCGGCCGCATCGGATGCCCCCGTCACCCTGCGGTTCGAGGTGCAGGACAACGGCATCGGCATGACGGCGGAACAGCGCGCCCGCCTGTTCGAGGCCTTCGTGCAGGCAGACGTGTCGACCAGCCGCAAATATGGCGGCACCGGCCTGGGCCTGGCGATCTGCAAGCGGCTGGTGGAGGCGATGGGCGGCGAGATCACCGTCGCCAGCCTGCCCGGCCGTGGGTCCACCTTCCGCTTCTCGATCCGCAGCCGGCTGGCGGAGGCGCAGCCGACCGGCGACCTCGGTTCCCGGCTGGCCCTGTCGGCGGCCGACCTGCCGGAGCCGACGCGGGTGCCGCTGCGGCTTCTGCTGGCCGAGGACAACGACATCAACCGCATGCTGATCGTCGCCATGATGACCCGCATCGGCCACCAGATCGACGCGGTCACCGACGGGCGCGCGGCGCTGGCCGCGGTCACGGCGGCCGATTACGACGCGCTGATCCTGGACATGGAGATGCCGGTGCTGGACGGCAGGTCGACGGCGCGGGCGATCCGCCGGATGGACGGGCCGGTGGCGCGCATCCCCATCGTCGGGCTGTCGGCCGACGCCCTGCCGGAACATCGCGACGGCCACATGGCGGCCGGGCTGGACGCCTATCTGACCAAGCCGATCGACTGGGACCAGCTGAACGCCGTGCTGATCGATCTGGCGACCCGGCCGCCGGACGGGCGCGTGGTGCCGATGCCCAGCCGCCCGGCGGCGGAAGGCGGCCGGTTCTCGTCCCTGCCGCTGGTCGACCGGGTGAAGCTGGCGGAACTGCGGCTGGCGCTGGGCGGCGAGGCGCTGGACGGCATGCTGCAGCTGCTGCCGGAGACGGCCCTGCGCGAGCTGACGGCGATCCGCTCCGCCCTGCAGGCCGGCCGGCCGAAGGAGCTGAAGCAGGCGGCCCACACGCTGACCGGGCTGGCCGCCAATTTCGGCGCCCCGCGCATGGCCGCCATCGCCCGCGCCATCAACGACAGCCCGGCCGACACCGAGAAGGTCGCAGCATTGCTGCCCCTGCTGGAGACCGCCGTCGCCGCCACCAGCAGCCTGGTGCGCGACCCGGCGGAAAGTATCCCCTCTACCCCCCGGGGAGAGGGTTAGGGTGAGGGGGGCGCGCGGCGAGGATCTTCAAGAATTGCGCACTCTCCGCTTCCCGCCAAATCCTCGCTGTGCATCCCACTCACCCCGCCCCTCTCCGCAGGGGGAGAGGGAGATTTTCCCGGGCATAGGGCATCCGCCGGACGCGCGGTTGAGCGGCGCGGGACCGATCTGCTAGAGACTCGAGGCATGAAGAAAGCAACGCCGAAGCGGCGCGGCGGGTCGCCGCGCGTCACCCATCCCGACCAGTTCGATCTGCTCGACGTGCCCGAGCCGACGGCGGTGATGATCACCTATTCGGGCCGCACCGTCGATCTGGAGCGGCCGGATTTCAGCCCCTTCGACATTGAGGACATCGCCCGGCCGCTGGCCTACCAGTGCCGCTTCGTCGGCAACACCCAGCGCTTCTTCAGCGTGGCCCAGCACTGCGTCCTGGCCAGCCGGCTGGCGCCGCAGGGCTATGCCTACGACGCGCTGATGCATGATTGCGAGGAGGCCTTCACCGGCGACTGGCCGACGCCGTGGAAGGTGCGGATCGGCC
>CBIHQY010000135.1:0-5270 GCA_966212305.1 uncultured Azospirillum sp. | reverse complement strand
CTCTCCCCCCCGGGGAGAGGGTTAGGGTGAGGGGGGAGCGTGGGGAGGATTCTCGGGATAGCCACACTGTGCATCCCCCTCACCCCGCCCCTCTCCCCGGGGGGGAGAGGGAGATGCGCTTTTCTCCGGAAGCTTTGCCCTCAGCCGTTCAGCAGGGCGTCGATGCGGTCGCGCAGGACCTGCAGCCGCTCGCGGTGTTCGCGCTGCAAGGCCTGGGCGACGGTGTCGATGGCGGCGAGATCCTTGTCCATCCGGTTGATCGCCTTGCCCAGCACCCGCAGCGGCTCCGCCGCGCTGGACGCCGCCGGGCGGGCCGCACGCACCGCCCCGACCGTCAAGCCGCCGGTGCGCGCCGTCTGCCACAACCGGCGCAGTTCCGCCTCGTCCTCGATGAAGGCCAGTTCGACCAGGGCGGAGCGCGACACCGCATCGGGGTTGGCGCGGTAGTCGGCCAGGATGTCGTCGGGCAGGCGCAGCACCTTCAGGCGCTTCGACACCTCGGCCTCCGAACAGCCGACGGCCGCCGCCACTTCCGTCTGGGTGTAGCCATGCGCCTCGATCAGCTGCGACAGGCCACGGGCGAGGTCGATGGCGTCGAGGTCGACGCGCTGGACATTCTCGATCAGCGCGATCTCTTCCGGCCGGCCCTTGGTGATGATGGCGGCGATGGTGCCGCGGCCGAGCAGCCGGTGGGCGCGCAGCCGCCGTTCGCCGGCCACCAGCCGGTAACGGCCCTTCTCCGCAGCTTCCTGGACCAGCACGGGTTGCTGCAACCCGTGGCGGGCGATGGAGTCGGCCAGCGAGCGCAGGGACTCGTCGTCGAACACCGTGCGCGGCTGGCCGGGATTGGTCTCGACGGCGTCCAGATCGACCTCGACCAGCCGGGGCAGCACGCCGCTCAACCCGAACATGCGGTCGGTCTCGGCGGCGAAGCCGGCCTCCTTGGCCTGGAGCACGGTGGCGGCGGTCTGCCGGGTCAGCTTCTTAGGCGGCATCGACAGTCTCCTGCAGGCGGCCCATGGCGGTCAGCAGAGCCGAGGCGATGGCGGCATAGCTCTCCACCCCCGGCGCACCGATGTCGGCATCCAGCGTGATGACATTGGCGCCCGCCGCCTGGGCGTAGATGGTGGCGCGCGGCACCGGCGGGAACACGCGGCGGCTGTCGCCCCACAGGCGCTGGATGTCGTCGAGCGACGAGCGGTCCTGGGTCTGTCGCGGGTTGACCATGGTCGGCAGGATGCCCAGCACCTCCAGCCGCGGGTTGAGGCGACGCTGGATCTTGGCGACGGTGTCGAGGAAGGCGCTGACGCCGAGGATGGCGTGCGGCTCCGCCTGACAGGGCACCAGGACGTAATCGGCGGCGGTCAGCGCGTTGATGGTCACGGCGCCGAGGTTGGGGGCGCAGTCGATGACGATCACGTCATAACGCTCGCGCACGCCGTCCAGCATTTCGGCCAGCGCGGTCTGGGCATTCGTCAGGTTGCCGGGAAGTTCGGTGTCGGCACTGGCCAGCGCGATGCTGGAGGGAACGACGTCCAGCCCCTCGACGCTGGTCGGACGGATCACCGCGTCGAGCGGCGTCTTGCCCATCAGCGCGTGATAGAGGACCTTCCCCGCCTCGGTCAGCGCCACCACGTCGGTCTGCGGCACGCCGACATGGACGGTGGCGTTGCCCTGCGGATCGGCATCGACCAGCAGAACGCGGTTGCCGGCGCGCGCCAGGATGAAGGCAAGGTTGATGGAGGTCGCGGTCTTGGCGGTGCCGCCCTTCTGCAGGCCGACGGCGACGGTGGTGCCGCGGCGGGGCAGGGCGCTTTCCGGCCGTTCCAGATCCAGCAGCAGAAGCCGGCCCAGCAGGTCGCGGGGCAGGGCCTCCTTGCCGGTTTCCCACTTGCTCAACCTTTGCTTGTCGTACTTGCGGCCGGTCAACTCGTTGACGTAAGCCGCCATCTGCGTCTGGGTCAGGCCGCGCCGTTCCCGCAACGCCTTCAACTGTTCCCCTGTCACGCCCCGTCCTCCTGCCCCGTCACCGGTTGGCAGCGAACCTAGCAAGTCGTCGCGACTCCGGCAACGGGTGTCTACCAAACGGGTGGGGCCGGAGGGGCAGGGGATCAGACCGTCTCGTCGTATTCCACCTTGGGGATATCGATCCAGTTTTCCGGCTGGCCCTGGTCCTTCTTCCAGAACAGGACCGGCAGCTCGGCATTCAGCACGCGGCCCAGCACGGCGCCGCGCGACTTCATGGTTTCCTTGTATTCGGCCGTCTCGACGATGCGGACGCCATAGCCGGGGATGCGGTCGGCGGCCAGGACGGGGCCGAGCGCGTTCTTGAACTTGCGCAAATCATTGTCGGAGCCGACGCGCTTGCGCAACGGCTCCAGCGCCATCCAGAAGGCATGGCCACGGGCGAGGTGGGCGCGCGCGATCTCGTAGAGGCGCTTTTCCACCGGCTTCAGCGCGAAATACTGGTCGTCGTAGCTCAGCAGATTGTGGCCCAGCGCCGCGCGGGTGACCCAGCCCGACAGCGTCAGCTTCAGCCCGCGCACCGCCCGCTCGCCGTCCTTCTTGCGCTGGTAGAGCAGCTTGTAGTCGGAAATCCACGAGAAGGCGCCGCTCTCGCCCTCGCCGCCGGTTTCCAGGTTGGTCTTGATCTGCGTGCCCTGCAGCCGCTCCAGCGCCCCTTCGATCTTGTCGTAGGCGCTGCCGCCGGCGGTCTTGCCGACGATGCGCTGGAGGTCGCTGGTGGTGAAGTGCAGCTCGCCCAGCTTGGACGGGCCCTTGCCCGATTCCATCTTCTCGCGCAGCAGCGAGATGGCGTAGAGCAGCACCGCCTTGTCCCAGATCGTCGCAACGCCGACGTTCTTCGGCGCCCGCACCTCGATCCGCACCTTGCCGTCATCATAGGTCGGCAGCGATTCCGCCTTGTCCTTCGACAGGCCGAACAGGCTGTAGACCATCATGTGGCGGTCGTTCTGGACATCGCCGGTCAGCGGGGAATCGAGCCGCAGAGCCAATTGCAGCGGCCGGTCGAGCAGCTCGGCGTTGATGGTCTGGGTCATGCGATCTCTCCGCGGGTCCCGTGCGGCTTGAAGGGGTCCTAGCCATAATCCACAAGCCTGCCGCCCTGTTCCACACTGCCGGCTCAAACGTCGCCGTTCTGCCGAAAGATTCCCGTGACCGGGGCGGATTGGGGTGCCGAATGTCGCCGTTCTGCCAGTTTTGCCGGCCGGGGGCCGATGGCGGCGATGACGCGGCGGCGGAGCGGCTGCCGCCGGCCGATGGCGGCGCCAACGTCTGCGTTCTGCCGTGCCGGAGGGGAGAGAGGCGGGGAGACGGATCGTCAAGACACTGATTTCATTGGGTTATCGCAGTCCACCCACCCCGTTATGGCGGTCGAATGCCCCCCTGGATGGCCTTTGACTGGCAGAACGGCGACGTTCGGACGATCCGCCCAAGGGCCGATTCCCGCCCGATTCTCCGCCGATTCCATCCCCGGCAGGGTGGGGGAGGGGAGAGATCCGCTCCATCATTCGGCAGAACGGCGACGTTCGACACCGCGATCCGGCCGTCGCACGCTGCCGATGTCCAAGAATCTTTCGGCACAACGGCGACGTTTGGACCCGAATCTTTCGGCACAACGGCGACACTTGCAGGCGGCCGGCCGTGGCGACTCAGGCCCAAGTGGTTGATTCCTCCGTAAGAATCCCGTCGAGCGTCCCTGAAATGCCGTCGGCGGGCGATTTTTCCAAGACCGTGGACAGATGCGTAAGGGCACGTACACATTTCAAAAAACGGGCGAAAACCGCCCTTACGCCATCGACATGCGCCCCTGCCAGATGCTGGCCGGCGCCACGGATGCCTGCATCCGTGTTTTCTGAAGGAACGAGCAGCATGAGGTAACCGAGAAACGACCTCCGCAAACACAAAAGGCCCGGATTGCTCCGGGCCCTTCGTGTCGGACGGAGGAGACCGAGGGAAACCCGGGCACCCCACATCTGGCGGTTTGGCGACTCCATGATGGCAGGGCAGGCCCGCAAAGCCAAGCGGATTCACAGCGAGTCCGTTGACGCCATCCCCTTGTCTCCGCCCGTCCACGGATCGACCGACAGACGGGTAACGCAATGAAGCCATACATCGACATGTACAGGCGCTGGATCGCCGTGCCCGGCATCCAGGCCGCCGACATCGCGGTGTTGTCCGCGCTCTACGCCCATGCCGACCGCGACGGTGTCTGCACCGCCACGCAAGGCGAGCTGGCCGAGGAGCTGGGGCAAAGCCGCGCCTGGTTCAACGCCGTGCTGAAGGGCCTGCAGGAAAAGGCGTCGCGGGAAACGGCGGCGGCGCTGGTCTGCGCCAAGCCTCGGCGGGGCTTGCGCGGCTTCGCCTATCAGCTGGCGGGGATGGAGGGCTTTACCGCCGGCATGTCCTGTCAGCCGGCTGACAGCGGCGGTTCGCCGGCCGGCATCTCCTTGGAATCCCAGAATCCTGAATCCTCCTCCTCCCCCTCGGGTGGGAGCATGGACCGTGGGGAAATGGATCGGCGGGATGGGGCCTTGCCGGCGGACTGGCAGCCGGATGCGGCCGATCTGGCCTGGGCGGCGCTGGAGCGTCCGGAGGTCGATGCCGGCCGGGTGACGGCCAAGTTCGTGTCCTGGTGCCGCAAGGCCCACCGCCGCAACGGCTACCGCCCGCCGGATCCGGGGGCCGCCTGGCGCCGCTGGATCGCCCGCGAGCTGGTGGCCCCAGCCGAAGAGCCAGCCGCACCAGTCTCCAAGCCGTGCCCCCAGCCCTCCGCCCCTCAATTCCGCCGGGAGCCCCGCCATGACCGCCGCTCATCTTCCTTGCGTGCCGGCCCCCCACACGCAAACTCCGTCGCCGATGCCGCCGGCCGCAATCGCGAAACCCTCGCAGCCTTGCGCCTTCGCCTCGCTGGCCAGGCTTGAGGCGGCGGATCTGCGGTTCGAGACGCAGGACCTGTCGCCGGACGAGATCGGCGCGCTGGCCGACCGGGTGGAGCAGGCCATCGGCGCGCTGACGCCGGCCATCGGCATCGAGAATGTGCTGATCGGGCTGGAGAAGCTGGCCGAGCGCTTCGCGCTGGAACTGCCGGACGCCGACCTGCTGGAGGCCGACGTGCGGGCGATGGCGGAATGGCCGGCCGACCGCTGGATGGCGGCCTTCGAGGCGGTGTGGGCGGCTTTTCGCAGCGGCTGGAGCCGCTTTCCGACGCTGGGCGACTTCCGCGAGGCGCTGGGCGCCCTGCCGCCGGC
>CBIHQY010000134.1:0-5353 GCA_966212305.1 uncultured Azospirillum sp. | reverse complement strand
TAAGACGTGGGAGAGTAGGTCGCCGCCAGGTCACTCAGGCTCAAGAGACGCCAAACCGCGAAGCACAGGCTTGCATCTTCACACCACATCAGAAACCACATCAGAAACGCCCCGGCTCACCAGAGCCGGGGCGTTTCGGCGTTTGGTGCACAGAGCCGCAATTCGAAAGCAAGCGGCGGAGTGTGCCGATCCTTCCGACAGCTCACATTGCTCCCTCATCTCGCCACCGAGCCTGTAAGCTTCATGCAGGGAGAGGGAAACATGACCGTCGCACCCGACACGACCATCTTCGAAGCGGGCATCTCCGAAGCGGCCAACTCCGAAATAGAGCGCTGGGAGGCGTTGCGCCGCCGCGATCCGGCCGCCGACGGACGCTTCGTCTATGCGGTCCGCAGCACCGGCGTCTATTGCCGGCCGAGCTGCGCTGCGCGGCCGGCCCGGCCGGAGAACGTCGCCTTCTATGCCACCAATGCGGAGGCCGAAAGGGCGGGGTTCCGGCCCTGCAAACGCTGCCGGCCGGATGGGCCGAGCCAGAACGACCGCCGGGCCGAAGCCGTGGCCCGCGCCTGCCGCCTGATCGAGGAGGCGGAAGAGGCGCCGCCCTTGGAGGAACTTGCAACGGCGGCGGGGATGAGCCCGCATCACTTCCACCGCATCTTCAAACAGGTGACCGGCGTCACCCCGCGCGCCTATGTCCAGGCCAACCGCGCCGCCCGCGTCGCCGGTGCTTTGCAGCAGGCCGGCAGCGTGACCGAAGCGATCTATGAGGCCGGCTATGGCTCCTCCGGACGATTTTACGAGACCGCGGGGGCGCGGCTGGGGATGACGCCGACCAGCTACCGCAAGGGCGGGGTGGGGGAAACGATCCGTTTTGCGGTCGGGGTCTGCTCGCTCGGTTCGATCCTGGTGGCGGCGACGGAGCGCGGGGTGTGCGCGATCCTGCTGGGTGACGATCCCGACTTGCTGCTCCGCGATCTGCAGGACCGCTTCCCCAAAGCAGAGTTGATTGGTGGTGATGCGGCCTTCGAGGTGACCGTGGCGCAGGTGGTGGGGTTCGTCGAGGCGCCAGGGACGGGGCTTGACCTGCCGTTGGACATCGGCGGCACCGCCTTTCAGCAGCGGGTGTGGCAGGCGTTGCGCGCCATCCCGGCCGGCCGGACCGCCAGCTATGCCGAGGTCGCCGGCGCCATCGGCGAGCCGGCGGCGGTGCGGGCGGTGGCACGGGCCTGCGGCGCCAACCCGATTGCCGTGGCGATCCCCTGCCACCGGGTGGTGCGGTCCGATGGCGGCTTGTCCGGCTATCGCTGGGGCGTGGAGCGCAAGCGCGACCTGCTGGACCGTGAGCGCAAGGAGGCGGCGCGGTGAGGATGCTGGAGACGCTGGACTGGACGCGCATCGAAGCGGAGCTGGAATCGGTCGGCCATGCCGTCGCGGGGCCGCTGCTGGACGCGGAGACCTGTAGGGCGTTGGCGGGGCTCTATGAGCAGGAAGCTCCGTTCCGCAGCCGGGTGGTGATGGAGCGGCACGGCTTCGGCAAAGGGGAATACAAATACTTCACCCACCCGCTGCCCGAGCCGGTCACCGCCTTGCGCGGGCCGCTCTACCGCCGGCTGGTGCCGGTCGCCAACCGCTGGGCGGCGTCGATGGGGCTCGATACCCGCTATCCGGCGGAACACGAGGAGTTCCTGGAGCGCTGCCACGCGGCCGGACAGACGCGCCCCACACCACTGCTGCTGAAATACGGTCCCGGCGACTACAACTGTCTGCATCAGGATTTGTATGGCGAGACGGTGTTCCCGTTGCAGGTCGCCATCCTACTGTCGGCGCCGGGATCGGACTTCACCGGCGGTGAATTCGTCCTGACCGAACAACGGCCGCGCATGCAGTCGCGCGCCACCGTCGTGCCGCTGGGGCTGGGGGAGGCGGTGATCTTTGCGGTAGACCAGCGTCCGGTGCAGGGGACTCGCGGAACCTACCGCGTTCGGCACCGCCATGGCGTCAGCCCGGTGCGCTCAGGCGCCCGCCACACGCTGGGCATCATCTTTCACGACGCGGCGTGAGGCCTCATCCCGCCGCGGACGGCGCCCGTGATCCCATGCCGCGCGCGGGAGAGTAGCCGCGCACCGCCAGGGCCGCGAACAGCAGTGTGGCGCCGGTGACGACCGCCAGCGCCATCCAGTCGATCCTTCCGTAGAGCGCGAAGCGGATCAGCTCCACCCCATGGGTGAAGGGATTGAGGCTGCACAGCCACCACAGCAGCGGGCCGGCCTCCTCCATGCGATAGAGCGGATAGAGGGCCGAGGACAGGAAGAAGAGGGGGAAGACAACGAAATTCATCACCCCGGCGAAATTTTCCAGCTGGCGGATGGTGGAAGCCAGGACCATGCCGAGCGCCCCCAGCATCAGCCCGTTCAGCAGCAGGGCCGGCAGCTCGGTCAGCGGCGCCCAGACCGGAAGGTCGATGCCGTAGAGCCTGACGATCAGCAGGAAGGCCGCCACCTGAAGAACCGACACCACCACCCCGCCGAGCAGGCGGGCCAGGAGAAGGAAGGCGCGGGGCAGCGGGCTGGTCAGCAGGATGCGCATGCTGCCCATCTCGCGGTCGTAGACCATCGACAGCGAGCCCTGCATGCCGTTGAACAGCTGGATCATGCCGATCAGCCCCGGCACGATGTAGACCTCGTAGGGGATGTAGGTCTCGTAAGGCGGGATGATGGCGATGCCAAGCGCGGCGCGGAACCCCGCCGCGAAGACGAACAGCCACACCAGTGGCCGGACCAGCGCGCCGAGGAAGCGTTCGCGCTGATGCACGAAGCGCAGAACCTCGCGCGCGACGATGCCCTGGAAGGCGATCCACCATACCCCGAACTGCCGGCCGGTCATGCTGCGGCCTCCACCTCGGCGGTGGGCCGGGTGGCGGTCAGCCGGTCGAAACTCTCCGCCACAGTGGCGCAGCCGGTCTCTTCATTCACTGCGGCGACCGGCCCATTGGCGCGAACCCGGCCGCGGTGGAGAACCACCACATGGTCGGTGGCGGGGTCGATCTCGTCGATCAGATGGGTGGCCCACAGCACGGCGATGCCATCCTCCGCGCACAGGGCGTGGACGTGACGGATCAGGGTGCGGCGGGCGGGGATGTCCAGCCCGACGGTCGGCTCGTCCAGCAGCAGCAGGGTGGGGCGGTGCAGCAGGGCGCGGGCGATCTCCACCCGCCGCCGGTGGCCGCCGTTCAGCGCGCGGACCTTCTCCGCCCGTCGTTCGAACAGGGACAGGCGGGTGAGTTCCGCTTCGATCCGCCGGTCGGCCTCGCGACGGCCGATGCCGTGCAGGGCCGCGAAATAGCGGAGATTCTGCACCACCGTCAGGTCGAGGTCGAGGGTCGGCTGCTGGAACACCACACCCAGATGGGCCAGCGCGTCGCCGGGCGCCTGCGCGATGTCGTGGCCATGGATGCGCACCCGTCCGGCGGTCGG
Organism: uncultured Azospirillum sp.; assembly: GCA_966212305.1. Classification (GTDB taxonomy): domain Bacteria; phylum Pseudomonadota; class Alphaproteobacteria; order Azospirillales; family Azospirillaceae; genus Azospirillum. Next base: position 1,880 of record CBIHQY010000134.1, on the reverse strand, counting down.
CCGCAGCAAGCCGGTGGCCAGCGCGAACAGCGTGCTCTTCCCCGCGCCGTTGGGGCCGAGCAGGCAGGTGAAGGCGCCGGGCATCACGCGGAAGCCGACATCCTCCAGCGCGAGGCGGTTTCCGCCATAGCTGTGGCGCAGTCCATCGACCTCCAGTGCCGGCACCGTCATTCCACCGTTCCCCTCTGCCTCAGCCCTTCAAATTCAACCCTTGACCGCCACGCCCCAGGGATAGCGGCCGACCTTGACCGACTTGGTCACCTTCAGGGCGTCGACGTCGATTACCGACACGTCGCCGCTGACCCCATTGGTGGTGTAGAGCGTTTTCTGGTCGGGCGTCAGCGCCAGTTGCCAGACGCGGCGGCCGACCAGCAGGTAATCCTTCACTTCGAAGGTCTTGGCATCCACCACCGCGACATGGTTGGCGGGCCCGAGCGCGACGAAGGCATAGCGGCCGTCGTCGGTCAGCTTGACGCCCACCGGCTGGATGCGGTCCTTGGCGACGCCCTTGATGTGGAAATCGACGACCTTCGTGACCTTGCGGCTGGCGGTGTCGATGACGCTGACGGTGCCGCCGATCTCCGACGAGACCCACAGCTGCGAACCGTCCTTGGTGAACTGGGCGTAGCGCGGGCGGGGGCCGACCAGCGTGTTGTCGACCACCTGCCGCTTTTCCATGTCGATCCAGTGGACCATGCTGGTCGTCTCGGAGGTGTTGACGCCCCAGCGGCCGTCGGGGCTGACGTCCATCCCCTCCGGCTCCACCCCGACATCGACCTGGAAAGCGACCTTGCGGGTCGGCACGTCGACCACGGTGACGATGTTGCTGTCCTCGTTGGCGATGATCAGATTCTTGCCGTCGGGGCTGAGGGCGAACTGCTCCGGATCCTCGCCGGAGGGCAGGTTGTGGACGATCTTCCTGCTGGCGAGGTCGAGGACCTGCACCGCATGGTCGTCGCTTGCGCAGATGAACAGCTGGGTGCCGTCCTTCGACAGGGTGATGCCGCGCGGGCGCTTGCCGACCTTGATCGTGTCGGTGACGGCCATGGTCTTGCCGTCGATCACGGACAGGGTGTTGTCCTTCTCGTTCGAGACATAGATGGTCTGGGCCGAGGCGGCCGTCGCCACGGTGGCTGCGATCAAGGCGGCTAAGGATATGCCGGTGAAGCGGGCGGCGGTCATGGCGTGGTCTTTCCTCGCGTCTTGCAGAGCGTTTCCGGTTGGTCGTAGCCCAGGCTGTCCAGTTCGGTGCGCTGGTGCAGGAAACCCTCCTGCGGCGACACCGACACCACGGACCGGTCGGCGGCGAGCAGCACCGGCTGGCGCAGCTGCCCGTCCCAGGGCCGCAGGCTGAGCGGTGCGCCGCGAAAGGCCGACATGGTGAAGTCGGGCGACTGGATGAAGGCGATCAGGCGGTCGGGGTCGGCGGAGCGGGTGCGGGCGGCGGCCTCGCCCACCACGCGGACGGCGGTCCAGTCATTGTGGTCGCGCGCGGTCATCGGGCGCTTGGCCGCCGCCTTGAAGCGGGATTGCAGCTGTGCCGCGCCCCATTGCTCGTGGGTACGGTGCCAGACGGTGGGGACCAGCCCCTGGGTGCCGGCGACCGGGCGCGGATCGGCGGTGCGGTAGGACAGGTAATCGCCGAACTCCCCGACCTCGTCGGCGACGATCAGCACGTCATAGGCCTTGGCCTGGGTGAAGACCGGGATTTCGGATTCGGCGGTGCGATTGACGTCGCTTTCGGCCGTCCATTCCTTTTCCGCCACGATCTGGGCGCCGAAACGCTTGGCGGTGCGGCGGATCGCGTCAGCGTACAACTTGTCCTCCGGCCGGCGGCCGGTGACCAGGAACCAGCGCGGCCAGCGCTTCTTCACCAGATA
>CBIHQY010000133.1:0-5478 GCA_966212305.1 uncultured Azospirillum sp. | reverse complement strand
GCGGGGCGAGGAAGTAGGCGCCGAAGGCGAAGGTGTTGCCGAGACCGAGAGCCGTACCAGTGTGCGCGATGCCCGCGATGCTGGCGAGTTCGGTGAAGGCGATGCCGTGCCAACTGGACGCGACGATCCCGCCGACGACCAGGGCGACGACCACCGCCGAAACGAACGCTCCGCCGCACTCCGGCAGAGCGGCGTCGATCGTGACGAAGCCGGCCAGCACGCAGTAGACGACGGCCGTCAGCAAGGCGCATGCCTTGAGGAACGGCCGGCGGTTGCGGCGACGGTCGGTGAAATGGCCGCTCCAAACACGGACGACGGCCGCGCCAAGCTGAATCGCCACGATGCTGGCGCTCACCGCGGCGGTGCCGAGATGACCGACATCGTTCAAGAAGATTGCCGCGAAGGTCACGACCGCCACCTGCGGAATGCACAGCGCGCCGACGCCGAAGACCGTTTTCCAGACCTGCCCATTGCGCAGCGGTCCCTTTCCGGACATCTCCGGAGCGGTCCCCGCCGCGGCCCTCGTCGCCATCACCGGAGGTTCGCTCACCCACAGCCACACGAACCCGGTGGTGATGAGGCAGAACGCCGCCAGCGTGCCGTAGACGCCCTGGAATCCGACGCCGTCGGCGAGCGGGGGAAGGATCAGCGCCCCGGCGGCGCCGCCGGCCGGCAAAGCCATCTGCCGGACACTCATGGCGAATCCCCGCTCGCCTTCGCCGAACCACGCCATGACCGCCCGCCCGCTCGACCCGTTCAGGCTGCCGCCGATCATGCCGACCAGCAGGAAGGCGCCTGCGAGGAACGTGGTGGACGGAATCCGGCCCGGCACCGGCGATAGCAGCAGCGCCATGAGCGCCAGCATCAAGCCCGTCAGGCCGAGCCCGGTCAGCAGCACCTTGCGGTCACCCCACCGGTCGGTCAGCATGCCCCACAGCAATTCGCTGCCGGCGACCCCCAGCCCCATGGCCCCGATCACCAGCCCAAGATCGGTCGCCGCCAGCCCGTAATCGGCCCGCATGGAAACGGCCGTCGCCGGAAGCCCGGTCAAGGCCGCGGCAAAACTGCCGTTGGCGGCCACGCCGACCCCCAGCACCTTCCAGCGATGGGAGTCCTTGCTGGTGACCTTGTCGGTGGATTCCCTGCCGGCGCCATTGCCGCCGATATTTCGCAATGAGGCCCGTTGAGCCCGTTCGTCACTGGTGGTCGTCATGTCCAGAAGCCTCGATGTCGCTTGTGCTTGCCTCCTTGCTGATACCGCGTCACAATCATTCTGATAATCAGGATTGTTTGTATAGTTGATCCCGAAAAGCAGGACAGTTTGCCGTGAGCAAGGTGATCTTCGATCTCGACGTGCTGCGCAGCTTCGTCACCGGAATGGATCTGGGCAGTTTTGCCAAGGCCGCGGACCGGCTGGGACGCTCGACTTCGGCCGTAAGCGCACAGATCAAAAAGCTCGAGGAACAGGCCGGCATGGCGATCTTCCGCAAGGCGGGCCGGGGCCTTGCCCTGACCGAGGCGGGGGAGACCATGCTCGCCTACGCCCGGCGCCTGCTCGACCTCAATGACGAAGCGGTCACCGCCCTTCACGGCATGACGTCGGAAGGATGGCTGCGGGTCGGCATGCAGGAGGATTTTGCGGAAAAGCTGTTGCCGGCGGCGCTCGGCCGCTTTGCCCGCGCGCATCCCAAGGTCCGGATCGAGGCGCGCGTCGGCCGCAATACCGACCTGCTCGACCGGGTGACGCGGGGGCAGCTTGATTTCGCCCTCGCCTGGGACAACGGATCGGCGGCGCCGTTCAAGACCGACATCGCCACTCTTCCCGTCCGCTGGATCGCGCCCGGCGCCGGCATGGCGGTGCCAACATCCGAGGACGGAGCGCTGCCGCTGGTTTCCTTCGATGACGGCTGCTGGTTCCGGGGCGTCGGCACGGCTGCGCTCGACCGTACCGGCCGGGCATGGCGCATCGCGCTGACGAGCCCGAGCCTTTCGGGATTGTGGGCCGGCGTCGAAGCGGGGCTGGGTCTCACCCTCCGAACGTCGATCGGCCTGTCGTCCGGCGTCCGCGCGTTGGAGGAAGGGGTCCACGGTCTACCACCGCTTCCCTCGATAAACCTCGCGATCTACCGGAAGGATGCGACGCTCGATCCCTTGGCCGAACGGCTGATCGACATCGTCACGGAGGGCGTGCGGGACCTTACCTGACGAAATGCCGCAAACGCCGCGGTTGATCGTCTGCCGGAGGCGCAACTACCATACCAGTATTTGGAATGATAGTATGTAACGCCACGAACGGTCCCGAAGCGGGTCCGCTCCCGACGATGGCCGGACTGCTCCAGGAAATAGTGCTGAAACGTGCGACCGCCGCCCGGTGGTGCCGCGGGAACCCCGAATAGCCGGTTCCCGCGCCCGGCCATCGGTGCGTCCGAATCATTGGACCAAGACATTTGATGGACCGGAACCGGTGCGCAGATCCTGCGCAGTGACCGGCAGCGGCGTGCGTCCTGGCTGGAGATGCCGATCATGAGCGAACAGACTATTGCCGACGCCCCGCCCGGCCAGCCGGCGGAACCGGGCCGCAAGACCGGCGGCATCCGTAACGCGGCGGGCAAAGCGGCGGTCACGGTAAGCAAGGCCATCTGCCGCTACCGCCGGACCAGCTGCGGCCTGCTCTTCTTCTCGACCACCATCAAATATATGGACCGGCATGTGTTGGGATGCGCCGACGCCTGACCAGTGGTGAGCGAGCCCTTCAAGCAGTGGGTCATCGAGGACCGCTTTCCGCTCGGCCGCCCGGCCTGGGAAAAGGCCGGCGCCATCCAGATCTCATCCGACGGCTCGCAGAAGCTGCCGCCGCGCCCGCTGGAACCGGCGCGAGAGCTGTTCACCGCCGCCAAGGCGCCGGCGGTGATCTTCATGGTCATCACCGACTGGAGCCGGACCAAGCTGATGCACCGGCTGCCGAACGGCGGCTATGCCCTGCGCTACGACAGCGTCGATTTCGTCGCCTACGACCTGTTCGTACTGAAGCGCCGCAATGCGGAGGCCAGTTGCACCGTCATGCGCACCATCGAAGCCTTCCGCGAAAAGCGGGTGGCGTCACCGGTGGCGGGGCCCCGCTCCAGTGCGGGGGGAGGGGCCACGCCATCCGGGCGCAGGCGGTCGCCCCGGCATTCACGCACTCTCTCCCTCCCCGGCCTTCCGCCGGGCGGCCAGCGCCAGCATCAGCCCGCGGTCGCGCTTGGCCTCCAGCGTGGTGACGGAGCGGCCGGCGGCTTCCTGTGCGATGCCTTCGACCAGCAGCCGGCAGACTTCGGGCGTCAGGCTCGGGCTGCCGAGAGTCGCCCAGCGCCGTTCCTGGCTCGGCCCGAGATGGTCGAGGTAATGGGCGATGCCACCGGGTCCGCCGCCCAGGTGATAGGCCATGTGGGCGCCGATCACCGACCAGCGCAGGCCGGGACCATGCACCAGCGCGGCATCGACGTCGGCGACATCGGCGATGCCCTCCGCGACGATGTTCACCGCCTCCCGCCACAGGGCGGAGGCCAAGCGGTTGGCGATGTGGCCCACCGCATCCTTCTTCAACGCCACCGTCACGCGGCCGACGCCGCGGTAGAAGGTCTCGGCCCGGGCCAGCGTCTCCGCGTCGCCGGCGAACAGTTCGACCAGCGGCATCAGATGCGGCGGATTGAAGGGATGGGCGGTGATGAAACGGTCACGCCGCGCCACGCCTGCCGCCAGATCGGACCAGGTCAGCGAGGAGGTGCTGCTGGCGATCACGGCGTCGGGCGCAGCTGCGGCCTCCACCTCGGCATAGAGCGCATGCTTGATGGCGGTTTTCTCGGGCGCGTTTTCCTGAATCCACGCGGCGCCCCGGACAGCCTCGGCAACCGATGACGCGACGGACAGCCGGCCGGGCCGGTCGGCCGTGGGCCCGAGCGCCCGCAATTGCCCGAGCAGCGGCTCCACGCGCTCCGGAAGGGCGGCCAGCACGCCGCCGTCGGGATCCCAGGCGACCACATCCAGCCCATGGGCCAGAAACAGCGCCGACCAGCTCTGCCCGATCAGCCCGCAACCAAGCACCGCAACGGATGAGATCGGCAACGGGGATGACGGCATTCGGAACTCTCCTGCGCGGTGATGTCGGCCAAGATGCGGGATGCGGAAACACAAGGCGGCCGGAGGTGGACTTCACCCGCCCCTGCGCTGCCATGATGCATCATACAGCAAAAATCCGCAGGGAAAAGAACGGGCCGGAGCCGGGCGACGCCCGTGTGGGAGCGTTGCCTGGTTCCAGCCCGACCTTCATAGGCCGGTCATTTTTACCAGAGCGGTTCGGCCTCGCCGCCCTGATGCGTCAGTGGCTGATCATCCATGGCCTTGCCGTGGAGAAGCCCTTCGCACCATCGGCGGTCCGAAGCACCGACCGCCCCTTCTTGTTGCCGCCGCCGCAACAACCGCATCCGGGGCTGTGCTTGTGCGCCGGCCCGACCTCCGACAGCAGTTTGGGCCGGTCGGCGCTGCGTTCGTTGGTGGAATGCGCCGTCCGGGTCGCTGCCGACAGGGTGGAGAAGGCCGGCGCCATGCGGATCACCCGCCGCGACGGCGTCTCGCACCAGGGACAGGGTTGCGGCAGGCTGCTTTCCGCCATCGGCCGCATTTCGGTGAAGTCGCCGCAGGTCGGGCACTCGTAATCGTACATCGGCATGGCGTGGCCTCCTTCCTCCTGCGGTTACACGCGGTCCGGCGCGATGGGCATGTCGATGTCGCCGCTGATGAACTTCGTCGGCCCGTCGGCGTTCGGGCTGATGTCGAAGTCGAAGATCTGCGTCGGCAAGAACAGGGTGGCGCAGGCGTTGGGTACGTCGACGCCGCCGCTGATGTGGCCCTGCACCGGTGCGGTGCCGAGGATCGAATAGGCCTGGGCGCCGGAATAGCCGAACTTCTTCAGATATTCGATGGCGTTCAGGCAGGCCTGGCGGTAGGCGACATGGACGTCGAGATAATGCTGCTCCCCCGCCTCGTCGACCGAGATGCCCTCGAAGATCAGATATTCGTTGTAGGTCGGGACGATCGGGCTCGGCTTGAAAATCGGGTTCTTGATGCCGTATTTCGCCATGCCGTCCTTGATCAGGTTCACCTTCAGATGGGCCCAGCCCGCCATTTCGATGGCGCCGCAGAAGGTGATCTCGCCGTCGCCCTGGCTGAAATGCAGGTCGCCCATCGACAGGCCGGCGCCCTTCACATAGACCGGGAAATAGATCCGCGAGCCGCGCGACAGGTCCTTGATGTCGCAATTGCCGCCATGTTCGCGCGGCGGCACGGTGCGGGCGCCCTCCGCCGCCGCCTTGTCGCGGGCGTCGCCCTTCAGCCGGCCCATATGGGCGGTCGGCGCATAGGGCGGGTTGGCGAGGCCGGGGACACGGGTCGGGTTGGTGTCGATCAGCGCCTGCTCGCGCTTGTTCCACTTGGCCAGCA
>CBIHQY010000132.1:0-5651 GCA_966212305.1 uncultured Azospirillum sp. | reverse complement strand
CCCTGGTAGGGCTCGATGTAGGACGGGTGGTTGTGGCTCTCCATCTTGAAGATGACGGCGTCGCCGTCACCGATGTCGACCACGCCGGCATTCTCGCCGGGGCCGCAGATCACCTGCGGGCCGGTGGTCGGCAGAGTCTTCAGCCACACCTTGGACGACTTGTAGGAGCAATGCTCCGACCACATGACCGAAATGATGCCCAGCTCGGTGAAGGTCGGGGTGCGGCCCAGGATGTCCAGGGCGTTCTGGTATTCCTCGGCGGACAGGCCGAACTCCTTGGCGAGTTCGGCGGAAACCGGACGCTCCTGCGCCTTGGTAGCTTCAGCGCTCACGACAGGGCCTCCACCAGACCTTCGAACATGGGCTTGCCGTCGGTGTTGCCGTGGAGGGCCTCCACCGCGTCCTCGGGGTGCGGCATCAGGCCCAGCACGGTGCGCTTGGCGTTGAAGATGCCGGCGATGTCGGACACCGAGCCGTTCGGGTTGCCGCGCGGATCGCTGCGCGCCTCGTCGCCGACATAGCGGAAGGCGACCTGGCCTTCGCCGTCCAGCCGCTTCACCGTCTCCGCGTCGGTCCAGTAGTTGCCGTCGCCATGGGCCACGGGGAACCGGACGATCTGGCCCTTCGCGTATTTCTTGGTGAAGGGGCTGTCGGTGTTCTCCACCCGCAGATGCTGGACGCGGCAGACGAACTTCAGCGCACCGTTGCGCATCAGCGCGCCGGGCAGCAGCCCGGCCTCGGTGATGATCTGGAAGCCGTTGCAGACGCCGAGAACCCGGACGCCCTGATCGGCCCGCGCCTTCACCTCGCGCATGATCGGCGAATGCGCCGCCATGGCGCCGGAGCGCAGGTAATCGCCATAGGAGAAGCCGCCGGGCACGACGATCAGGTCGACCTTGGGCAGTTCGGTGTCGCGGTGCCAGACCAGATGCGGCTTGGTCCCGCTGACGGCCTCCAGCGCGGCGACGGCGTCGCGTTCGCGGTTGGAGCCGGGGAAAACGACGATGGCGGCCTTCATGGGGCGGTCAAAATCCGGCGTCGTGAGGGGGAGGAGTTCGCGCCGGACACTAAAGCCGCCGCCCCGGCAAAGCAAGAGTTGGCCAAGGGGCGGCGGAGTTGTGCGCGGCGCATTACATGCCGGGCGCGTCCTCTTCCGGGTACGCGGTGATGTGGTGCAACGACAGGTCGGCGCCCTTGTACTCCTGCTCGGGATCCAGGCGGATGCCGACGGTGACGCGCAGCAGGCCGTAGACCGCCAGACCGGCGGCGAATCCGAAGCCGGCGCCACCAAGCGTGCCGACGATCTGGCTGACGATCGACACGCCGCCCAGGCCGCCCAGCGCCTCTTGCCCGAAGACGCCGGCCAGCAGGCCGCCGGTCAGGCCGCACAGCCCGTGCAGCGGCCAGACGCCCAGCACGTCGTCGATCTTCCAGTCGATCTGGCACTTGTTGAAGGCCCAGACGAACAGCAGCCCGGCGATGCCGCCGGTGATCAGCGCGCCCAGCGGGTGCATCACGTCGGACCCGGCGCAGACCGCCACCAGACCGGCCAGCGCGCCGTTGTGGACGAAGCCGGGGTCGGTGCGGCTGATGACCAGTGAGGTGACGATGCCGCCGACCATCGCCATCAGCGAATTCAGCGCGACCAGCCCGGTCACGCCGTCCAGCACCTGCGCGCTCATCACGTTGAAGCCGAACCAGCCCACGCACAGCACCCAGGCGCCCAGCGCCAGGAAGGGGATGTTCGACGGCGGAATGGCGATCAGCGAGCCGTTCGGGCGGTAGCGGCCGCGGCGATTCCCCAGGTTCAGCACGGCGCCCAGCGCCACCCAGCCGCCGAAGGCATGCACCACCACCGATCCGGCGAAGTCGTGGAAGGGCTGGCCGAAGGTCGCCGCCATCCAGCTTTGCAGGCCGAACCGGGTGCCCCACACCGTCCCTTCCAGCAGCGGATAGAACAGCGCGATCAGCGCCAGGGTGGCGCCGGCCTGCGGCCAGAACTTGGCGCGCTCGGCGATGCCGCCCGACACGATGGCCGGCACCGCGGCGGCGAAGGTCGCCAGGAAGAAGAACTTCACGAGGTCGTAGCCATAGGCCGCGAAGCCGCCGGCGCCCTTGCCGACCAGCGTGTGGGCATCGACGAAGAAATCGACGCCATAGGCCACCGCATAGCCGACGAAGAAATAGGCGATGGTCGACATGGCGAAGTCCGACAGGATCTTCACCAGCGCGTTCACCTGATTCTTGCGCCGGACCGTCCCGACCTCCAGCAGGGCGAAGCCGCAATGCATCGCCAGCACCATCACCGCGCCCATCAGCACGAAAAGGACGTCGCCACCCGTCTTTGCCGCATCCATTTGCACAAACCTTCAGCATTTCGCCCAAAAAAGCGGCAGATTGCTAACAGATCAGGCAAATATGCGCAAGGGCCTAGCTGACGTTTGGACAGGCGGAGTGGCGGAAATGCAGCACAAAAAGCGGGCGAACCCGCTTGGGGTTGCCCGCTGTCTGCGCAAGAACGATGCCAAGTGATGAAGAGGCGGGCGGAGGTGCCTCCGCCCTAAGCGACTTACATGTCCGCGCCTACAGACCGGCGATGGTCATGCCGTCAATGCGCACGGTCGGCGCATCCATGCCGAAGCGCAGTTCCAGATCGTCGGCGGCCTCCATGTTCAGGAACATGTCCTTGAGGTTGCCGGCGATGGTGATCTCGTTGACCGGATAGACGAGCTGGCCGTTCTCGATCCAGAAGCCGCCGGCACCGCGGCTGTAATCGCCGGTCACACCGTTGACGCCCATGCCCATCAAGTCGGTGACATAGAAGCCGTCCTTGATCTCTGCCAGCATGTCGGCGCGGCTGCGCTTGCCGGCGGCCATATAGACGTTCGCCGGGGCCGGGCCGGGCGGGCCGGAGGTGCCGCGGGCAGCATGGCCGGTGGTCTGCAGGCCAAGCTGCCGGGCGGACCGCAAATCGAGCAGCCACGTCGTCAGCACGCCGTCCTCGATCAGCGTGCGGCGCGACACTTCGACGCCCTCCGCATCGAAGGGGCGGGAGCGCAGGCCGCGCTTCACATGCGGATCGTCGACGATGGTGATGGACGGGGCGAAGATCCGCTGCCCCATCTTGTCCTTCAGGAAGCTGGTGCCGCGGGCGATGCTGGGGCCGCTGATGGCGCCGGTCAGATGGCCGAGCAGGCCGCGCGACACCCGCGGGTCGAAGAACACCGGCACCTTGCAGCTCTTGACCCGTCGCGGGTTCAGGCGGCGGACGGCACGCTCGCCGGCTTCGCGGCCGATCTCGGCCGGATCGCGCAGGTCGGCGCCATAGACCTTGCTGTCATAGTCATAGTCGCGCTCCATCCCCGTGCCGGTCCCGGCCAGGACGGAGGCTGACAAGGACTGGCGCGACACGCCATAAGTGCCGGCAAAGCCGTTGGAGGCGGCGATCGCGATGGTCGAGCGGCTCCAGCCGGCATCGCCCCCTTCGGAGTTGGTGACGCCCTCGACCGCCAGCGCCGCCTCTTCGGCGATTCGCGCACGCTCGATCAGCGTTTCCGCCGACGGCTCTTCGCTGTCGCAGATGTCGAGGTCGGGCCAGCTGCGGGCCAGTTGCTCCGGATCGGCGATACCGGCGAAGCCGTCCTCCGGCACCACGCGGGCCATCGCGATGGCGCGCTCGACCAGTTCGTCCAGTGCCTTGCCGCTGCGGTCTGTTGAAGAGACGATGGCCTGCCGCTTGCCGACGAACACCCGCAGGCCGAGATCGCCGGATTCGGAGCGCTCCAGCTTTTCGGTCTGGCCCAGCCGATGGGAAAGGGACACGGACGCGCTGTCGAACAGCACGGCATCGGCGGCATCCGCACCGGCGGCGCGCGCCTTGGCGATCAGGTCGTCCAGCAGATTAAGGACCCCGGACGAATCCGTCTTGTGCTGGTCGTTCGGCGAAACGGTCATCAGGCTCTCCGGTTGGTCTCCGTCCTGTCTACCAAATGGGACGGCGACGCGGAACGGGGAAGAGGCAAATTGCCCCCTCCCCGCTCCGCGTCGCCATGAAATACGGTTTCCGGTTGCGGATCAGGCCAGTTCGCGACGGGCAGCCGGGGTGCCCAGCGCCGGCACCTTCAGCGCGAAGGCCCCGTCACCCAGCAGCGACTGCACCACCAGCAGGACCGTCCAAAAGGCCGGGAACTCCCAACCACCGCCCTGCGAATTGAACACCCAGCCATTGCCGACATGCTGCAGCGTGGCGCCGATCATGATCGGCAGCAGGGCCAGCGCGATCCAGCGGGTATAGACACCGGCGATCAGCAGCAACCCGCCGCCGATCTCGCCCAGGATCACGAGATAGGCGAAGACGCCGGGATAGCCGATGCTCTCGAAATAGCCGACGGTGCCGGGAATGGTGAAGGTCAGCACCTTCAGCACCAGACCATGGGCCAGGAACAGCAGGCCGAGGCCGACGCGCAGCAGGAAGGCGGCATAGGGAGCGGTGCGATTGTCGATCATGGTCAGGGTCTCCTCGATCAGGGTGGCCGGTCAGGGCCGCGTTTCGTCTGAAGAGGAGATTAGCCGGATCGGTCTACGCGATAATCAGCGCAGTTGATGAAGGTTTGTTGCGGATAGAAGGACAATTGGGCGAGCTGCGCCCTCTCCCGTGGAGGTGCCCTCTCCCCGGGGGGAGAGGGGATCCTCACCGATTCACCCCCGCTTCCAGGTCGTGCCCTGCGGGCCGTCTTCCAGGACGATGCCCTTGTCGGCCAGTTCCTTGCGGATGCGGTCGGCTTCGGCGAAGTTCTTCGCAGCGCGGGCAGCCTTGCGGTCAACGATCAACTGCTCGACATCGGCGTCGCTCAGCCCCTCGGCACCGCCGCCGGCCGGTGCCCAGCGGAACCATGCCTCCGGATCCTGCTGCAGCAGGCCGAGCTGCTGCCCGGCCGCCAGCAGAGCGCCCTTGGCCGCCGCCTTCTCGGCATCGCTCATCGCCTTGTTCACCGCGGTCGCCAATTCGTGCAGATGCGCGATGGCGAGCGGGCTGTTCAAATCGTCCTCCAGCGCCGCCAGCACGTCGAAGGGCAGTTCCGCCGCCATCGGCGTGGGCTCGCCGCGCAGGGCCTGATACCAGCGGTCGAGCGTGCCCTTGGCATGCCGGATGCCCTCGCGGGTGAAGTCCAGCGGCTGGCGATAATGGGCGCTCAGCAGGGTCAGGCGGATCGCCTCGCCGGGGAACTCGTCCAGAAGGTCGTGGACGGTGAAGAAGTTGCCGAGCGACTTCGACATCTTCTCGCCTTCGACCGTGACGAAGCCGTTGTGGACCCAGGTGCGGGCCAGCCGATCGGTGCCGTTGGCGCAGCAGCTCTGCGCGATCTCGTTCTCATGGTGCGGGAAGATCAGATCCAGCCCGCCGCCATGGATGTCGAAGGTGGCGCCGAGATGCTCCTTGGCCATGGCGGAGCATTCGATGTGCCAGCCCGGACGGCCACGGCCCCACGGGCTGTCCCAACCGGGCTGGTCGGGGCTGCTCGGCTTCCACAGCACGAAGTCAGAGGTATCGCGCTTGTAGGGAGCCACCTCCACCCGCGCGCCGGCGATCATGTCATCCAGCGAGCGGCGGGACAGCTGGCCATAGCTCGGCATCGACGGCACGGAGAACA
>CBIHQY010000131.1:0-5660 GCA_966212305.1 uncultured Azospirillum sp. | reverse complement strand
GTCGAGGTCGCGGCGCCCAAGGCCGGCGAGGTGATGGTCCGCATCGTCGCCACCGGCGTCTGCCACACCGATGCCTACACGCTGTCCGGCAAGGATTCCGAAGGCGTGTTCCCTTGCATCCTCGGCCATGAGGGCGGCGGCGTGGTGGTGGAGGTCGGCCCCGGCGTCACGTCCGTGGCGGTCGGCGACCACGTCATCCCGCTTTACACGCCGGAATGCGGCAAGTGCAAATTCTGCCTGTCCGGCAAGACCAACCTGTGCCAGGCGATCCGCGCCACCCAGGGCAAGGGCCTGATGCCGGACGGCACCAGCCGCTTCTCCCTGAAGGGCAAGCAGATCGCCCACTACATGGGCACCTCGACCTTCTCCGAATACACGGTGCTGCCGGAGATCGCGCTCGCCAAGATCAACAAGGCCGCCCCGCTGGAGAAGGTCTGCCTGCTGGGCTGCGGCGTCACCACCGGCATGGGCGCGGTGATGAACACCGCGAAGGTGGAGCCCGGTTCGACCGTCGCCGTCTTCGGCCTGGGCGGCATCGGCCTGTCGGCCATCATCGGCGCCACCATGGCGAAGGCCAGCCGCATCATCGGCGTCGACATCAACCCGTCGAAGTTCGAGATCGCAAAGCAGCTGGGCGCCACCGACGTCATCAACCCGATGGACTACGACCGTCCGATCCAGGAGGTGCTGGTCGAACTGACCGACGGCGGCGTCGATTACAGCTTCGAGTGCATCGGCAACGTGAAGATCATGCGCGCCGCCCTGGAATGCTGCCACAAGGGCTGGGGCGAGTCGGTCATCATCGGCGTCGCGGGCGCCGGCGAGGAGATCTCCACCCGTCCGTTCCAGCTGGTCACCGGCCGCGTCTGGCGCGGCTCCGCCTTTGGCGGCGTCAAGGGCCGCTCGGAGCTGCCGGAATATGTGGAGCGCTACCTGCGCGGCGAGTTCGAGCTGGACACCTTCATCACCCACACCATGGGTCTGGAGGACATCAACCACGCCTTCGACCTGATGCATGAGGGCAAGAGCATCCGCTCCGTCATCCTCTACAACCAGTGAGGTGACGAAGGCTCCCTTCTCCGTGTTGGGGGAGGGAGCCTTCCCGCCATCGATTCTTAAAAGGCGTTTCCATGACCGACCCCCTGACCACCCTGTCGGAAACCCGTGTCTTCGGCGGCCGGCTGAAACGGGTGCGGCACCTGTCCGCGGCGGTGAATTGCGAGATGACCTTCGCGATCTTCCTGCCGCCGCAGGTTGAGGACGGCGCGACGGTTCCGGTCTTTTACTGGCTGTCGGGCCTGACCTGCACCGACGAGAATTTCACCCAGAAGGCCGGCGCCTTCCGCGTCGCGGCGGAGCTTGGCCTCGCCATCGTCGCTCCCGACACCAGCCCGCGCGGGGAGGGGGTGCCCGGCGATCCCGACGGCGGGTGGGACTTCGGCCAGGGCGCCGGATTCTATGTCGATGCGACCGAGGAGCCCTGGGCGCCCAATTACCGCATGCATGACTATGTGACGCGGGAACTGCCGGCGCTGATCGAGGCGAATTATCCGGTCACCGACCGCCGGTCTATCGCGGGCCATTCGATGGGCGGGCATGGCGCGCTGGTCTGCGCGCTGAAGCATCCCGGCTTCTACAAGGCGGTGTCGGCCTTCTCCCCCATCGTCAACCCGGCGGCTGTGCCCTGGGGCGAAAAGGCTTTTGGGCGCTATCTGGGGCCGGATCGCGACCGCTGGCTGGAATGGGACGCCTGCGCGCTGATCAAGACCGCGCCGGAGCGGCTGCCGATCCTGATCGACCAGGGCGACCGTGACGGCTTCCTGGAGGCGCAGCTGAAGCCGGAAGCGCTGGTCGCGGCGGCGCAGGAGGTCGGACACCCGGTGACGCTGCGCATGCAGCCGGGCTACGACCACAGCTATTTCTTCATCAGCACGTTTATTGAGGACCATCTGCGCCACCATGCGGCGGCGCTGGTGGGGTAGGGGCCGATTGCGAGGGGGCAGAACGCCCCCTCTTAAAGCCTTCCCCTCAAGCCACCCGCCGCGTCAGGTGGTTGTCCCACCGGTAGGCCGGTGCCTTGCGCTCCGGTCCCGCTTCGGCGCTGACCGACACCGGCTCGATCACGCCAAGCCCGCTGGTCGCCAGATAGCCGTCGCCGTTCGGCGCGAGGCCGCAGCCGTCGGCCAGCGCGGTGGAGCCCAGCCATGCCCCGTCCGCCGCGTTCCACAGCCCGATGAGTCCGCCCATCGGCGAGCTTGCGGCCACCGTCCTGCCGTCCGACGCGACGCTGCCGATGTAGCCCTGCATACGCGACAGCACATCCTCCGGCGCGTCGAACAGGCGAACCGCACCGCTGCCGGGACGGTGAGCGCCGGTCAGGGGCTGCAGCATGCCGATGGGACGCTCATCCTGCACGCCGAAGGCGACCCCGCCGTCGTCCAGCAGGGCGATGTGGCGGATGCCGAGGTTGGCATGCTCCTCCGGCAGGCGGACCTTGTCGAGCAGCTTGCCGGTCGCCGCCTCCACATAGGTCAGCGAGCTGTCCATGCTGTCGAGGTTCAGCTTCGCCCGGCCGGTGTCGGGATGGGTGATGACCCCGCCGTTGGCGACGGCCAGGGTCGAGCCGTCGCGCATCAGGATCAGCTCATGCGGGCCAAGTCCATGGGTTGGGATGACGCCGATCCGGCGATAGCCGTCGGTGGCGTCATAGACGCCGATGGCACCCTCTTCACGCGGGACATCGTCCTCGGCGACATAGAGGATGCGGCCGTCGGCGGAATAATCGCCATGGCCGGTGAAGCGGCGGTCGTCGGGCGCCCGCACCACCGGGCCGGGAGTGCCGTCAGCCAGTGACAGGGTCTGGAACCAGCGGCCGGGCCGGCGGGCGAAGACGACCGCCTCGGTGACGCCCGGACGCGGCATGATGGCATGGGCGCGGCCGGGCGTCGCGGTGGTGAACAGCACCTTGCCGCCGCGATTCAGCGCCGCGACGCCGAAGCTCGGCTCCGCCCCGGCGGTGGCGTAGGCGTTGAGATAGAGCGTGTCCGCGTCCGCCGCATTGGCCTTGCCGGTCAGCACGGCCAGCAGCCCGCCGACGATGCGGCCACCCATTGCGCGCCCACCAAAAACCGGCCCGGCGACCATGCCCAGGATGTTCCTGCGGTCCATCGCCATGGTCAGTCTCCGTCCAGTTCGTTGAAGCCCAGCGTGATGTCCAGCAGCGGGGCCAGTGTGCCCAGCATCTCCACCCGCGCCGCCTTGACCAGCCGCAGCGCGCTCTCCGTCTTCTTGCGGGTGGCGGGATCGGTCACCGCCTTGTTCAGCGGACCGGGGATCGCCTCCACGGCGCCGATGGCGGCGGCGAAGCTCTCGTCGATGGCCTGCTTGGCGGTGGCGCCGTCGTCGTTCGCCGGCAGCAGCGAGACGAAGCCCGGCCCGCCATGCTCGCCCATCAGCAGGGCGCGCAGCCCCTCCAGGTTCAGCGCGATGTTGCGGAGCGACCGGCCGCTGCGCAGCGCCTCCACCACCAACGGCTTGGCGTCCTCGATGCCGGTGCCGAGCGGCGCCATCAGCTTCTGGTCGATCACCACCTGCATGGCGGTGATGGCGGCGGAGTAGAGCGTGTTGACCGCTTCCGAGGCGGTCGGGCCGAGAACGGTCGGCTGGCCGGCGGCGAGCGGGGCCTCCAGTTCCTTCCAGCCGTCGCGCGCTTCGGTGGCGATGGCGGCGATGTTGCGGGCGGCGGCGACGGCCAGCTGCCCGCGGTACGTCTTGGCGTCGCTGCCGGTGAAATTGTCGGCGGTGACGCCCTCGTCGAACAGCAGCCGTTCGAGCACGGTTAACCCCTGCACCGCCGCGCTCTGGCGGGCGAGCGCGCCCGGCTGCAGCAGCTTGGGGTCATGGTCGCGCAGGATCTGGCCGATCTGGCGCTGGACCACGCCCGGCCGCTCCGGCCAGAAGGACATGCGGTCGGCGCGCAGGTTCATGGTCAGCGGCCCCGGCCGCAGATGCTGCACGGAGGCCCAGGCATCGGTGACCTTGGTATGGGCCGCGCGCGCCTCCGCCAAACCGGCGGCAGTGGGGCCGGCGGCGAAGCGGTCGAGCGTGTCGACATAGGCATTGGCGGCGGCAACCAGCGCGTCGAAGCGCGGCAGGGCATGGGTGCGGACCATGCCGCCCAGGAAGGCGGCGTCCTTGTCGGACTGGCGGGCGGCGAAGGCCGCCGTCCGCGGCAGCAGAGCCGCCACGGCGGCGGCGGCCGACATCAGTCCAAGCACTATGCGGCGTCGCATACGATCAAATCCCTTCTGCCGTTGGCGTGGATCGAAGCCCCCGCCCTTCCTTTACAAACCCAGCACGTAACGCACCAGCCGTTTCCGCTCTTCGCCCGGCAGCGACATGAAGCGGTCCTTCGCCCCTTCCGCCTCGCCGCCGTGCCACAGGATCGCTTCGGTGACGCTGCGGGCGCGCCCGTCATGCAGGAGCGACAGTTGCCCGTCCTTGGCCGCCAGCCGGTTCAGGCCCCACAGCGGCGTGGTGCGCCAGTCCGATCCCTTCGCCTCGCCCATCGGCAATTCGTCCCCCAAGGCGGGGCCGAGGTCGTGGAGAAGCATGTCGCTGTGCGGGAAGATCTTGCGGTTGGAAAGGGCCGGGTGAGCCGGATCCTCCGCCGTGCGCCAGGACGGACGGTGGCAGGCGGCACAGCCGGTGTCGGCGAACAGCTTGGTCCCCGCCTTGTCCTTCGGCGCCGTCAGGCTGCCGTCGGGCGGCAGGTCGCGCAGATAGCCGTCGATCAGGCCGATGATCGTGCTGGGGATTTCCAGCCCCTCGAACTGCTTTGAATCGCCGTGCGGGGCCTCGCGGCAGGCGGTCTGCGCCGGGGTGCAGTCGCCCCAGGGCTCGCGATAGGCCGGCGTCGACATGCCGATGTCGAGACTGAAGGCCTCCGCATCCTGATGGTCCAGGGTGGGGTGCATCGCCTTCCAGCCGAAGCGGCCGACCTGACGCTTGCCGTCCACCATCACATGGTTCACCCGCCCGGCGACGGGGCCGCCTGCCGCCGCCTGCCGGGCCGCCTCGGCCTCGATGGCTTCGGCCGGGATGCGGTCCAGCAGGCCCATGCCATGGACGCGCGGCGGCACGCGGGCGGACATCACCGTCGCCTCGGCCAGCGGGCCATAGCCGAGGTCCTCGATGACCGGCGTCGGGTGGCGCAGGCGGACGGTCTCGCCGTCGGGGAAGCGCGCCTCCTCCTCGCGGTAGGTGACGCGGGGGCGGCCTTCGATCGCCTGTCCGAGTGTGGCGTTGGACTGGATCTGCCGGCCATAGACCGGGTCGGCGTTCAGCTTGATCGCATAGCCGACGCCCTGGTCTCCCTCCACCGCCGGATCGGCCGGCCGGCCGCCGCCGGCGCGCGGGTGGCAGGTGGCGCAGGAGCGCGCGTTGTAGAGCGGCCCGAGGCCGTCCGCCGCCTGGGTCGCGGTGGGCGCCGCCACCCACATGCGGCGGAACAGCGCCTCGCCGATGCGGTTGTCGAGGCTGTCGGCGGCCTGGGCGGCGGGGGCGAAGAGGAGGAGCAGGGTGGCAACAGTCGCGGCGCGCAGTGACATACCCTCTCCCCCCCGGGGAGAGGGGGGGGACCCGCGCCGCAGGCGCGGGGA
>CBIHQY010000130.1:0-5670 GCA_966212305.1 uncultured Azospirillum sp. | reverse complement strand
CCGCCGCCGCCGAACGCCTGCGCATCCGCAGCGGCGCCAACAGCGGCCAGACCGCCGGCCTCGCCCCCGGCCATGTCCAGGCCAACCTCGCCATCCTGCCGGCTGACTGGGCCGGCGACTTCCTGCGCTTCTGCCAGGCGAACCCGCGGCCCTGTCCGCTGCTGGCGGTGTCGGAGGTCGGCGACCCGCGCCTGCCGACGCTGGGCCACGACATCGACATCCGCACCGACGTGCCGCGCTACCGCGTCTATCGCGACGGTGTGCTGATGGAAGGGCCGACCGACATCACCGACCTGTGGCAGGATGATTTCGTCGCCTTCCTGATCGGCTGCTCCTTCTCGTTCGAGGAGGCGCTGTTGGCCGATGGCGTGCCGGTGCGCCATATCGCGATGAACCGCAATGTGCCGATGTACGAAACCAACATCGCCTGCACGCCCGCCGGCCGGTTCAGCGGCAACATGGTGGTGTCGATGCGGCCGATGGTGCCGAAGGACGCCATCCGCGCCATCCAGATCACCTCGCGCTTTCCATCGGTGCATGGCGCGCCGGTGCATTTCGGAGACCCGGCCGCCATCGGCATCCGCGACATCGCCGACCCCGAACATGGTGAGGCGGTTCCCATCGAGCCGGGCGAGGTGCCGGTCTTCTGGGCCTGCGGGGTGACGCCACAGGTCGCGATTCGCAACGCCCGTCCGCCGATCGCCATCACCCACAGCCCCGGCGCCATGCTGATCACCGACCTGCTGAACACGCACCTGTCGGTGCTCTGACCGCTCCGTCTCTCCCTTTCAAATTCCAGCAACACCGGCCACCGCGCGGGCACTCCGCCTCGCGCGGTAACAGTGGAGGCTTGCCCGATGCCGCGTCCGTTCCCCTCCCGCCTGCTGTCCTCGTCCATTCTTGCTGCCGGCCTGCTGGCCGTTGCCGGACCGGCCTCGGCCGACCAACTGCGCATGGTGGCGCTCAGCTTTCCGCCGCTGATCTATGACGACGGCGGCAAGCCGGCCGGCATCGCCTTCTACATCGTGACGGAGGCGATGAAGGCCGCCGGCCACGGCGTGACGGTCGAGATCATGCCGTGGGCGCGTGCGCTGGACACCGTGCGCGAGGGCGGGGCGGACGCCATCTTCACCGCCTACAAGACGCCTGAGCGCGAGCAGTTCCTGAACTACTCCACCCAGGTGCTGGTGCCGCAGGTGGTCTCGCTGTTCGTGGCGAAGGACAGCCCGGTCAGCTTCGACGGCGACCTGTCCAAGCTGGCCGACCGCAAGTTCGGCGTCGTCAACCAGATCAGCTATGGCTCCATCGTCGACGACGCGATCAAGAACGGCGTGCTGCCGGCGGTGGAGAAGTCGAACGACAGCGACAGCAACGTGAAGAAGCTGGTCTCCGGCCGCTTCGACGTGATGCCCAGCAACCGCTATGTCGCGCAGTATTTCCTGAAGCAGGCCGGCGCGCTGGGCAAGGTGAAGGAACTGACCCCGGCGGTGCAGGACATCCCCAGCTATATCGCCTTCACCAAGGCGCGCGACACCACCAAGCTGCGCGACGACTTCGACAAGGGCGTCGCGGCGATGAAGGCCAGCGGCGCCTATCAGCAGATCCTTGACAAATACGCCCGCTGACCAATGCCCGCTGAGCGGCGGGCGCTCATTCCCCCTTCGACCAGATTTCGAGAAGCCGCCATGAGCGTGACCACTTCGTTTCCGGCGCCCGTTCTGCGGCCGGCCGGGGACAGCGCCCTGATCGTCGAGTTGGGCGACGGCATCGCCCAGGACCTGAACGCCACCGTCCACCGGCTGGACCGCCGCATCGCCGACGCCGCCCTTCCCGGCATCGTCGAGACGGTACCCACTTACCGCTCAATTTTGGTGCAGTTCGACCCGGCGGTTACGGCGGCGGAGCCGCTGGGGCAAGTTCTGCTGGGCTTGGCGGCGGAGTTGACCCAGGCGGCGGCCGAACCGCAGCTGCGCTGGATCGTGCCAGTCTGTTTCGGCGGTGCCCATGGCGAGGATCTGGACGAAGTGGCGCGCCGGTCGGGATTGAGCGCGGAGGAGGTGGTGCGGCTGCACTGCACCGCCGACTACCGCGTCTACATGCTTGGCTTCTCCCCCGGCTTCGCCTACCTGGGCGGATTGCCTGAGGTGCTGCACCAGCCCCGGCGCGAGAATCCGCGCATGGTCACCCCGGCGGGCAGCGTCATGCAGGGCGGGGCACAGGCGGCGATCTCCCCCATCGCCATGCCCAGCGGCTGGCATCTGCTGGGCCGCACCCCGGCGCGGACTTTCGATCTCAAACGCGAACCACCCTTCCTGCTGGCGCCGGGCGACCGCATCCGCTTCACCGCGATCAGCGCCGCCGAGTTCGACCGTCTGGAGGGGATAAGCGGCTACCTGCCCGACTGCGAGACGGTGACCGCTCCCGCCCCCCTGCTGCAGGGAGCCGCCGCATGACCAGCCACCTGCGCATTCTGGCCGCCGGTCCCAGTTCCACCATCCAGGACCGCGGACGGGTCGGGTATCAGCGTTATGGCGTCTCGGTCGCCGGGGCGGCCGATCCGCTGTTGCATGCCGTCGCCAACGCCCTGGTCGGCAACCGACCGGGGGAGGGGGCGGTCGAGTTCACCCTCGCCGGCGACAGCATCGTCGTGGAAGGCGGGCCGGTGCGCATCGCCGTCGCCGCCGATGCCGAGCTGACGGTGGATGGCGAGCCGGCCCCGGCCTGGACCAGCCTGCGCCTGACCGACGGACAGACCCTGCGCATCGGTGCTTTGCGCAGCGGCATGCGCGGCTATTGGGCGGTGGAGGGCGGCTTCGCCCTTCAGCCGGTGCTGGGCAGCGTCGCCACCCACATACGCAGCCGTATGGGCGGGCTGGACGGCGGTGCGCTGAAGGCCGGCGACCGGCTGCCGCTGGCGTTGGATCAGGCGGCGGACAGGGGGGAGCGCTGCCTCGACCCGTCACTGCTGCCGGCGCGCGGCGGGCGGCTGCGCGTCATGCTGGGGCCGCAGCAGGATTACTTCACCCCCGCCGGGATCGAAGCCTTCCTGGAGGAGGACTACACCGTCAGCCACGAGGCCGACCGCATGGGCTGCCGGCTGGACGGCCCAGCGATCGAGCATGCGCGCGGCTTCAACATCACCTCCGACGGCATTCCGCTGGGCGCCGTGCAGGTGCCGGGGACCGGGCGTCCCATCGTGTTGTTGGCCGACCGCCAGACCACCGGCGGCTATCCCAAGATCGCCTGCGTCGTCGGGCCGGACGTCGCGGCACTGGCACAGATGCGGCCGGGCGAGCGGCTGCGCTTCACCCCAGTCGACGCGGCGGAGGCCGGACGCATCCAGGCCCGCCATCGCGAGATGGTGGACGGCCTGCCGGCGCTTCTGCAATCGGTCGGCGGCTTCGCGCTGACCGACAGCGGCCGGCTGCTCGGCTTCAACCTGATCGGCGGCGCCGTCACCGGCTGGGACTGACCTTTTTCCTTTCCATCACCCACAATGGAGTTCACCCGATGCTGCAGCGTGTGGGCCGTACCCTTGCCATGCGTGTCGTCGTTCCCATCGCCCTGATGGTCACGGTCATCAGCGCGACCGGCATAGCCGCCGTCGTCACCGTCAACCGCGAGGATGCCCGCACCGCGTTGGAGGACCGGGCCGCCGTCACTGTCCGTGTCATCGCCGGCGGGCTGGCGGAGCCGCTGTGGAACGTCGACGCCGAATCCGCCGCGGCGCAGTTGGCGGCTCTGTCCAACGATCCCGACTATCTCGGCAGCCGGGTGCTCGATCCCAAGGGGCAGCTCTTCGCCAAGAGCGGCGACGTGTCGGACGGCGACCCGTCGGTGCTGGTCCGCCGCGCCGACATCCAGCGCAAGACCGGCGCCCGCGTCGATACGCTGGGCACGGTGGAAATCCACCTGTCGCCCCGCCGCGCCGAACGGCAGGCGGCGGAGCGTGCATGGCTGCTGGCGGGCGGCGGGCTGGCGGCGCTGATCGCGCTTTGCGGCGTGTTGTTCCTGATGGTGCGTGGCGCCACCCGGCCCATAGTCCGCCTGACCGGGGTGATGACGCGGCTGGCGGCCGGCGACGGGGCGGTCGATGTGCCGTCGCTCGACCGCCGCGACGAGATCGGCCGCATGGCCGCCGCCGTTCAGGTCTTCAAGGAGCAGGGCGCCGCGAAGCAGCGGCTTGAGGCCGAACAGGTCGCGCTGCGCCGACAGGCCGAGGCGGAGCGTCACGCCGCCATCGCCGCGGTCGCCGACGATTTCGAACGGCGCGTCGGCAGCGTGCTGGGGGAGGTTCTGCGCACCACCGACGGCATGGGAACCGCCACCCGCAGCCTTGCCGACGTCGCGGAACACAACGGCCAGGTCAGCCGGCAGGCCGCCGGCAATGCCGCGGCGGTGAACGCCTCGGTCGACGGCATGGCCGCCGCGGTGGACGAACTGGTGGCGTCGATCCGCGAGATCTCGGTCCAGGCCCAGCATTCGCAATCCATCGCCGACGAGGCGTCGCGCCGGGCGTCGCGGGCCACGGAGCAAGTGGCGGGGCTGGTCCAGGCCTCCGACCGGGTATCGGCGGTGGTGACGCTGATCCATGCCATCGCCAAGCAGACAAATTTGCTGGCGCTGAACGCCACCATCGAGGCCGCGCGTGCCGGGGAGGCCGGCAAGGGCTTCGCCGTCGTCGCCGGCGAGGTGAAGGCGCTGGCGACCCAGACCGCCAAGGCGACCGAGGACATCGAGACGCAGATCCGCGCCATCCAGGGCTCCACCGGCTCCGCCGCCGACGAGATCGTCGAGATCGCCCGCGTGGTGGAAAGCCTCAGCCAGATCAGCGCCTCCATCGCCGCCGCGGTGGAGGAGCAGAACGCGGCGACGACGGAAATCGGCCGTGGCGTCAGCGAGGCGGCGCAAGGGGTGCGCGCCCTGCTGGGCGACGTCAACGCCACGTCCGACGTGGCGGGGCAGACCGGCGCCGCGTCCAATCAACTGGACGGCGCCGCCGGCATGCTGGCGGAGCAGATGGGGACGATGCGCAGCGAGGTTGCCGGTTTCATCCATTCCCTGCGACAGTCGGAGGCGGCGTGAGAACGCCCCGTCGTTTTTCATAAATGAACTGCGAGAAATGCCATGCCGAGCATCGATCTGAACTGCGACATGGGGGAGGGGTACGGCGCCTGGACCATGGGCGACGACCGGGCGATGCTGGACATCGTCACCTCCGCCAACATCGCCTGCGGCTTTCATGCCGGCGATCCCACCATCATGGCCGACACCGCCCGGCTGGCGGGGGAGAAGGGGGTGCGTATCGGCGCCCATCCCGGTTTCGAGGACCGTTCCGGCTTCGGCCGCCGGGTGATCCGCGGCATCACCACCACGGAGGTCGAACGGCTGGTGGCCTATCAGGTCGGCGCGCTCCAGGCCTGTGCCGCGCTGTCGGGCCAGCGGGTGACCCATGTGAAGCCGCACGGCGCGCTCTACAACATGGCGGCGGTGGAGCCGGATCTGGCCGGCGCCATCGCCCGCGCGATCAGGGCGGTGGACCCCGCCCTGCTGTTCGTCGTCCCGCCGCTGAGCGCCATGGAGCGCGCCGGTCAGGATGTGGGCCTGCGCGTGGCGCGCGAGGCCTTCGCCGACCGCACCTATGAGGATGACGGCACCCTGACGCCGCGG
>CBIHQY010000129.1:0-5758 GCA_966212305.1 uncultured Azospirillum sp. | reverse complement strand
CCCCCAGGCGGGGGGTCTAACCCCCCGCCGGCCCTCACACCCCCCCCCCCCCGGGGGGTGGGTGGGGGGTCGCCCCCTCCGCTTGCCGGACGCTCCTCGCCACGCGTCCCCCTCACCCCGACCCTCTCCCCGGGGGGGAGAGGGGGATTTGGATCCCAATTCGGCGAGGCCACGCCATGACCCTTCTGTTTCAGCTTCTCGTCAACGGCCTGATCGTCGGCGCGCTGTATGGCGTGGTCGCCATGTCCTTCGTGCTGATCTACAAGGCCAGCCGCATCGTCAATTTCGCGCAGGGCGAATTCCTGCTGATCGGCGCCTGGACCTGCTGGTGGCTGCTGACCAGCTGGCAGCTGCCCTTCTGGATCGGCTTCCCGATCACGCTGGTCTTCATGCTGGCCTTCGGCGTCATCCTGCAGATCGTCGTCCTGAGGCCGATGATCGGCGAGCCGATCATCTCCGTCATCATGGTGACGATCGGCCTGTCGATCGTCTTCCAGGCGGCGATGAAGTGGATGTTCGGCGTCTTCGCCAAGCCCTTCCCGCCGATCTTCGCCAGCCCCACCATGAACCTGTTCGGGCTGGAGGTGCAGACGGTCTACGTGATGTCGCTGCTGATCTCGATCCTGATCATGGCGGGCTTCGGCTGGTTCTTCAAATATTCGCGGACCGGTCTCGCCATGCGGGCCACCGCCTTCGACCAGCAGGTGGCGCAGTCGCTGGGCATCTCGGTCCGCCACATGTTCGCGATGAGCTGGGCGATCTCCGCCATGGTGTCGGCGGTGGCCGGCGTCACGGTCGGCGTGGTCAACGGCGTGTCGTCGGCCCTGTCCTTCTTCGGCATCAAGGTGTTCCCGGCGGTGATCCTGGGCGGTCTCGACAGCGTCATCGGCGCGGTGGTCGGCGGCCTGATCGTCGGCGTGCTGGAGAACATGGCGCACTACCTGGACAGCCAGTGGCTGAACTGGGGCAACATGTACGAGATCGCCCCCTTCTACGTCCTGATCGCCATCCTGATGATCAAGCCCTACGGCCTGTTCGGCACCAAAGACATCGAGCGCGTGTGAGGCTCCCATGGCATCCGTCAGCATCATCCCGAGCGGCGATTACAAGACGTCCTACGGGACCGACACCACCATCTTCCCGACCAGGACCAGCCGCAACTTCGCGATCCTGGGCGTGGTCCTCCTGCTGGCCTGCCCGGCCTTCATGGACCGCTACTGGCTCAGCCTGCTGAT
The DNA here is from genome assembly GCA_966212305.1 of uncultured Azospirillum sp. Lineage (GTDB taxonomy): Bacteria > Pseudomonadota > Alphaproteobacteria > Azospirillales > Azospirillaceae > Azospirillum. The sequence continues at coordinate 4,523 of CBIHQY010000129.1, read as the reverse complement.
CCAGATCAGCTATCTCGGCATCGCGGCACTGGGCCTGAACATCCTGGTCGGCTTCACCGGCCAGATCTCCATCGGCCATTCCGCCTTCTTCGGCTTCGGCGCCTTCGCCTCGGCCTGGCTCAGCAACAGTGTCGGCGTCCCGGTGGCGCTGGCCATCCCGCTGGCGGGCGTCATCACCACGCTGGTCGGGCTGCTGTTCGGCATGCCGGCGGCGCGGCTGAAGGGCCTGTATCTCGCCATCGCCACGCTGGCGGCGCAGTACATCCTGCAGGACTTCTTCGCGCGGGCCGACTGGTTCACCGGCGGCACCGCCGGCACCATCGCCGAGCCGCTGTCCATCTTCGGCTTCGCCTTCGACACCGACGAGCGGTACTTCTACGTCGCCCTGGTGGCGCTGGTGGTGATGTACATCCTCGCCACCAACCTGATGCGGACCCGCGACGGCCGCGCCCTGGTGGCGGTGCGCGACCATTATCTCTCCGCCGAGATCATGGGCATCAACCTGACGAAGTACCGGACGATGTCCTTCGGCATCTCCGCCTTCTATGCCGGCATCGGCGGCGCGCTGTACGCCCATTACCTGCAGTTCGTGTCGGTCGAGGGCTTCACCATCCTCTTCTCGATCCAGTTCCTGGGCATGATCATCATCGGCGGGCTGGGGTCGATCATGGGCACGCTGATGGGCACCGCCTTCATGGTCTTCCTGCCCGAGGCGATGCAGGCCCTGACCAAGCTGGTGAGCGGCACCGCGCTGGATACCGCGCTGAACCTGAAGGACAACATCGCCTTCCTGCGCGAGATGTCCATCGGCCTCGTCATCATCCTGTTCCTGGTGTTCGAGCCCGACGGGCTGGCCCACCGCTGGAAGCAGATCAAGGCCTACTGGAAGCTCTATCCCTTCTCGCACTGATGCTTAAGCTTTTGCCGATCAACAAACAGAACAGAATGGGGAGTAAACGCACCATGTCGATCAAGACCGCGCTCTTCGCGACCTCTGCGCTTCTGCTGGCGACCTCCGCCACCGCTTACGCCGACATTCCGGTCGGCCATCTGGCGGACCAGTCCGGCGCCACCTCCGACGTCGGCGTGCCCTATGCGCAGGGAGTGTCGGACGCGCTGGCCTACATCAACGCCCATGGCGGCATCAACGGCACCAAGCTGGCGGTCGACAGCGTCGACTACGGCTATCAGGCGCCGCGCGCCATCAGCCAGTACAAGAAGTGGTCGTCGGGCAGCGACAAGATCGCGGCTCTGCAGGGCTGGGGCACCGCCGACACCGAGGCGCTGACCGGCTTCGTCGGCAAGGACGAGATCCCGGCCTATTCCGGCTCCTACTCCGGCCACCTGACCGACCCGACCGGCAAGGGTCCGCACGGCTCCAAGCCGGCGCCCTACAACTTCTTCTATGGCCCGTCCTATTCCGACGCGCTGCGCGGCATGCTGATGTGGGCGGCGGAGGACTGGAAGAAGCAGGGCGGCCAGGGCAAGCCGAAATACGTCCACATGGGCGCCAACCACCCCTATCCCAACGCGCCCAAGGAAGCCGGCGAGCAACTGGCCAAGGAGCTGGGCTTCGAGGTGCTGCCGGCCGTGCAGTTCGCCCTGACCCCCGGCGACTACACCGCCCAGTGCCTGACGCTGAAGGAATCCGGCGTCAACTACGCCTATCTCGGCAACACCGCCGGCTCCAACATCTCGGTGCTGAAGGCCTGCCAGACGGTCGGCGCCAAGGTGCAGTTCATGGGCAACGTCTGGGGCATGGATGAGAACGCCGCCAAGGCCGCCGGCGCCGCTGCCGATGGCGTGGTGTTCCCGATGCGCACGTCGGTGACCTGGAACGGCGACGCGCCGGGCATGAAGACGCTGAAGGAAATCTCCAAGATCTCCGATTCGTCGGGCAACGCCTATCGGCCGGTGCATTACATGGCCGGCGTCTGCACCGCCTACTACATGAAGGAGGCGATGGACTGGGCGTCGAAGAACGGCGGCGTCACCGGCCCGAACATCCGCAAGGGCATGTACCAGAAGAAGGACTGGGTTCCGGCCGGGCTTGAGGGCGTCTGCGTTCCGTCGACCTGGACCGAGAACGACCACCGCGGCATGACGGCGGTCAACATCTACCGCGCCAAGGTGTCGGGCGAGACCGGCGCCAGCGTCGCCGATCTGGTCAAGGGCGGCACCATCAAGCTGGAGAAGCTGACCACCGTCGACGTCCCGCGCAAGCCGGAATGGCTGGGCTGGTAAGCCGACAAGTACCCGGCGCCCCCGCCCATCGCGGCGGGGGCGCCCCCCTTCTTCCGAACAGTTCAGGTGCCGCATGCTGACCACCGCCACGGCCGCTTCGACCAACGCTCCAGTCGCACCGCCCGTCACGGCTGCGAAGCGGATGATGCTGTCCGTCAACAACATCGAGGTCGTCTACAACGACGTGATCCTCGTGCTCCGCGGCCTCAGCCTGGAGGTGCCCGAGGGTGAGATCGTGGCCCTGCTGGGCGCCAACGGCGCCGGCAAGTCGACGACGCTGAAGGCGATCTCCGGCCTGCTGAAGACCGAGGACGGCGAGGTCACCCGCGGCGACATCACCTTCAACGGCGAGCGCATCAACGGCATCGACCCCGACCGGATCGTCCGCAAGGGCATCTTCCAGGTGATGGAGGGCAGGCGCATCATCGCCGACATGACCTGCCTGGAGAACCTGCGGCTCGGCGCCTACACCCGCCGCGACAACGGGGTGAAGGACGACCTGGACATGGTGTTCCAGTATTTCCCCCGGCTGAAGGAGCGCACCGGCCTTGCCGGCTATCTCTCGGGCGGCGAGCAGCAGATGCTGGCGATCGGCCGCGCGATGATGGCCCGGCCGAAGCTGATCCTGATGGACGAGCCCAGCATGGGCCTGTCGCCGCTGATGGTGAAGGAGGTGTTCAGCATCGTCCAGCAGATCAACAAGGACCTTGGCGTCACCATCCTGCTGGTGGAGCAGAACGCCCGCATGGCGCTGCAGGCGGCATCCCGCGGCTACATCATGGAGAACGGCAAGGTCGTTCTGGACGGCACCGCCGAGGAGCTGCGCAACAACGAGGACGTGAAGGAATTCTACCTCGGCGGCGGCAACGAGGAGCGCAAGAGCTTCAAGAATTTGAAGAGCTTCAAGCGCCGCAAGCGCTGGATTTGAGGGCGGCAACTCTCCCGTGTCACCTCGGCCGACCCCTGAACGGACGAACGACCATGACCGATTTCTACGACGACCTCGAAACCCGTTCCTCCGACCGGCGCGAGGCCGAGCAGTTCGCGGCGCTGCCCGTCCATCTGCACCATGCCAAGGACGCGGCACCTTATTTCGGCCGGCTGCTGGCCGATATCGACCCGGCGTCGATCCACGACCGCAACGCGCTGGCCACCCTGCCGGTGACGCGGAAGTCCGACCTGATCGCGCTGCAGCAGGCGAACCCGCCCTTCGGCGGTCTGGCGGCGGTGGAGATCGGGCGGCTGGCCCGCGTCTTCGCCTCACCCGGCCCGATCCATGATCCGGAGCCGCATGGCGTCGATCCCTGGCGCAGCGCCCGCGCGCTGTTCGCCGCCGGCTTCCGCGCCGGTGATCTCGCCCACAACTGCTTCGCCTATCATTTGACCCCCGCCGGCTCGATGTTCGAGACCGGGGCGCACGCCATCGGCTGCGCCGTCATCCCCGCCGGCACCGGCAACACCGAGATGCAGGCCCAGGTCGTCGCCAGCCTGAAGCCGCGCGGCTATATCGGCACGCCCGACTTCCTGAAGATCATCCTGGAGAAGGGCGACGCGTTGGGGCTGGACGTGTCGTCGATCCGCATCGCCAGCGTGTCGGGCGGCCCCTATCTGCCCGACGCCCGCGCCTTCTACGAGGCGCGCGGGCTGGAGGTCTACCAGTGCTACGGCACCGCGGATCTCGGCATCGTCGCCTATGAGACCGAGGCGCGGTCGGGGCTGGTGGTGAACGAGGGCTGCATCGTCGAGATCGTCCGCCCCGGCACCGGCGACCCGGTCCCCGACGGCGAGGTCGGCGAGGTGGTGGTGACCATCTTCAACCCGGCCTATCCGCTGATCCGCTTCGGCACCGGCGACCTGTCGGCGGTGCTGCCGGGGACCAGCCCCTGCGGCCGGACCAACATGCGGCTGAAGGGCTGGATGGGCCGCGCCGACCAGACCACCAAGGTCAAGGGCATGTTCGTCCACCCGAGCCAAGTCGCCGAAGTGCTGCGCCGCCATCCCCAGATCGGGCGCGCCCGTCTGGTGGTGGGGCGGCAGGATGCCAGCGACACGATGACCCTGCGTTGCGAGGCGGAGGAAACCGGCGAGGCGTTGTCCGCCGCCATCCGCGAGACGCTGGCGTCGGTGACCAAGCTGAAGGGGGCGGTGGAGTTCGTGGCGCCGGGCAGCCTGGCGAACGACGGCAAGGTGATCGACGACATGCGGGGGTGAGTGGTGGGGGGGGGGGGGGGGGGGGCGCCCCCCAGGGAGATGAAGCACCCGCGCACCCCCCCCACCCC
>CBIHQY010000128.1:0-5908 GCA_966212305.1 uncultured Azospirillum sp. | reverse complement strand
GCATGGCCCATCTGGCGCCAGTCGGTGGCAATCATGTTGGTGGCGGTCGGCAGGCCGGTAGCGCGTCGGAACTCCGCCATCACCTCGCGGCCGGAATAGCCACGCTCGGCACCGCAGGGATCTTCGGCATAGGCCAGAACGTCGCCCTTGCCCTTGCAGAGCCGGATCGCCTCCTCCAGCGACCAGGCCCCGTTGGGATCCAGCGTGACGCGGGCCTGCGGGAAGCGCTTGGCCAGCGCCGTCACCGCCTCGATCTCCTCCTCGCCGCGCAGCACGCCGCCCTTCAGCTTGAAGTCGTTGAAGCCGTAGCGGTCATGCGCGGCCTCGGCCAGCCGGACCACCGCGTCGGGGGTCAGCGCCACCTCGTTGCGCAGGCGGAACCAGTCGTCCTTGGCGTCCGTCTCCGCCCGGTACGGCAGGTCGGTCCTGTTGCGGTCGCCGACATAGAACAGGTAGCCCAGCATCTCCACCGCGTCGCGCTGCTGCCCCTCGCCCAGCAATGCCGCCACCGGCACCTCCAGGAACTGGCCCAGCAGGTCGAGCAGCGCCGCCTCCAGCGCGGTCACCGCATGGATGGTTATGCGCAGGTCGAAGGTCTGCAGGCCGCGCCCGCCGGAATCGCGGTCGGCGAAGCCGCGGCGCACGCTGTTGAGGATGGCGTTCCACGCGCCGACTGGCTGGCCGACCACCAGGGCGCGGGCATCCTCCAGCGTCTGGCGGATCTTCTCGCCGCCCGGCACCTCGCCGACGCCGGTGTGGCCGGCGCTGTCCTTCAGGATCACCACGTTGCGGGTGAAGTAGGGCGCATGGGCGCCCGACAGGTTCAGCAGCATGCTGTCCTGGCCGGCGACCGGCACGACCAGCATTTCGGTGACTTTGGGCGAGGACATCTGAGTGGCCATGGTGCGGGGTCTCGAAAGCGGGAAATGCGGGGAAAAGCGGATCAGGCCGCTTGCAGCAGCGCCTGGGTATAGCCGAGCGCGAAGGCGAAGAACCGCTCGCGATCCGGATCGACCTCGGAGAAGGGAACATGGTCGGGGCAGAGGATGCCCCGGTATCCCACCTCGCGATAGGCGCGGATGCAGGCCGCCATGTCGACCGATCCTTCGTCCGGCATCGCCTCGCGGAAGTCGAGGTAGCCGCCCTTGATGTTGCGGAAATGGACCATGAAGATGCGGTTCTGCGGGCCGAACTCGCGGATCGCCTCCAGCACCGTCTCGGTCGGGTTGCGCGACATCTCGGCGATGGTGCCCTGGCAGAAGTTGAAGCCGAGCGATTTGCTCTCCGGCGCCAGATTGACGAAGCGCCGCAGCCCGTCGAGCGATCCCAGCACATGATGCACGCCGTTCAGCCCGCCCGGCGGATAGGCCGGGTCGTGCGGGTGGCAGGCCAGCTTCACGCCGGCCTTCTCGGCGGTCGGCAGGATCGCCTCCACCAGATACTCGATGGCGCGCCAGCCGTCGGCCTCGCTGACGCCGCCAGCCTCGCTCGCCATCACCTGCCCGCAGGTTTCGGCAGCGCCGCCGGCACGCGCATCCTCGTCGTCCGGCAACACGGTGCCCCAGTAGGAGAAGCGGGCGTCGTTCTCCGCCCGGTACTCGTCGGCCTTGAAGGTCGAGCAGCGCATGCCGCCGCGCCCCTCCACCTCGCCGGTGCGGGTGATGCCGACCATGGCGACCGTGTATTTCACCGTGTCGACACCGCCGTCCGCCGCGGCGCGGATGTTGTGGCGCAGCCGCTCCGCCGCCGCCGCCGCCTTGTCCGGCGCCCGCAGGCTGTCGAGCAGGATGGAGCCGACGTCCAGCGCCAGACAGTCCAGCGTCAGGCCATGGCCCTCCACCCACTTGCGCTGGGCGGCGACCTTGCGGCCGTCCCACAATCCCGCCTCGACATCGTCGTCGGCCATCACCGGCGCGTTCGGCCGGCTGTCGATGACGATGCCCCTGGCGCCGAGCTGGGCGGACAGGCGCAGGCGCTTGTCGGTGGGGTTGATGAGCTGTTCGCCGATATACATGCGATAGACCCTTTGCCAAACCGTTCGACACGGACCGCACCAGAGGGCGGCAAGCCTTCGGCCGCCGCCCCCCGGCCCTTACGTCCTCAGTTCCATCCGCTTGATCTCGCCGACGATGACGAGATAGCTGACCGCCGCGATCAGGGCGTTGGCGCCGACGAAGACCAGCGCGCCGTTGAACGAGCCGGTGGTCTGGATGATGTAGCCGATGATGATCGGCGTGGTGATCGACGAGATGTTGCCGCACATGTTGAACACGCCGCCGCTGAGGCCGGTGATCTCCTTCGGCGCGCAGTCCGACATGACCGCCCAGCCCAGCGCCCCGATGCCCTTTCCGAAGAAGGCCAGCGCCATCAGCGCCACGATGATCCACTGCAGATCGGTGTAATTGCAGGCGATCATCGCCATCGACATCAGCATGCCCAGCACGATCGGCGTCTTGCGGGCCGCGGTCAGGGAATATCCGCGGCGCAGCATGGCATCGGACAGCACGCCGCCCAGGATGCCGCCGGCGAAGCCGCAGATCGCCGGGATGGAGGCGATGAAGCCGGCGTTCAGGATCGACATGCCACGCGCCTGGACCAGATAGACCGGGAACCAGGTGATGAAGAAATAGGTGATCGCGTTGATGCAGAACTGGCCGAGGAAGATGCCGACCATCATGCGGCTGGCGAAGAGCTGGCGGACGTAATCCCACTTGGCGCCGCTCTGTTCGGTGGCGGCCGCCGCCTTCTTGCCGTCGTCCATGTTGACCAGACCGCCGCCGGCGGCGATGTAGTCCAGCTCGGCCTGATTGATGCGGGGATGGTCCTTGGGGGCGTAGACGGTCTTCATCCACACGGCGGCCATGACGATGCCCAGCCCGCCCATGACGCCGAACACCCAGTGCCAGCCGAAGGAATGGGTCAGCCAGCCCATCAGCGGCGCGAAGATCACCGTCGCGAAATACTGGGCGGAGTTGAAGACCGCCGACGCGGTGGCGCGCTCGTTGCCGGGGAACCATGCCGCCACCACGCGGCTGTTGCCGGGGAAGGACGGCGCCTCGGCGAAGCCGACGGCGAAGCGCAGGGCGAACAGCATCATGACCGCGGCCCCGCCGGCGACGAAGCCGATGGTGCCCTGCATCAGGGTGAAGACCGACCAGATGAAGATGCTCAGCCCATAGACGAGCTTCGACCCGAAGCGGTCGAGCAGCCAGCCGCCCGGCAGCTGGCCCAGCACATAGGCCCAGCCGAAGGCGGAGAAGATGAAGCCCATCTCCGCCGCGCTGATTCCCAGCTCCTTCGAGATCACCGGCCCGGTGATCGACAGGGTGGCGCGGTCGGCGTAATTGACGACCGTGACCAGGAACAGCATCGCGAGGATGAGGTAGCGGACGTTGGTCCGCTTGGCTGTTGCCGCCGCGGCGGAAAAGGCGGACGGGCCGGACGCCCGGTTGGCGGCGGTGTTCCCGGCGGTGCGCTCGAATGTCATGGAATTTCCTCCCTCAAGGCATGAGGGCGGGCAGGCGCGGCAGTCCGTTCCCGGACCCGTTCGACGGATCCGGCGTCATTGGCTGCACCTTGTGTCCGGCGTCGGGGACTGTAGCCCGGCGCCTGCCCGACCGGCGATGGCGTGTTGCCGTGGCTTACTGGAGTTACTGGGGACCCAGCGCGTCGATCAGGGCGCGCAGTTCCTCGACCTCGGCCGGCGTGCAGTCGGTCAGCGGCGCGCGCACCGGGCCGGCGGGACGGCCGACGATGGCGGCGCCCGCCTTGACGATGCTGACGGCATAGCCGGCCTTGCGGTTGCGGATCGCCAGATAGGGCAGGAAGAACTGGTCGAGCAGCCGGTCGGTGGTCGCCGTGTCGCCCGACGCGACCGCGCGGTAGAACTCCATCGCCGTGCGCGGGATGAAGTTGAAGACGGCCGACGAATAGACCGGCACGCCGATGGCGCGGTAGGCGGCGGCATAGACCTCGGCGGTCGGCAGGCCGCCCAGATAGCTGAAGCGGTCGCCCATCCTGCGGCGGATGGTCGTCATCATCTCGATGTCGCCCAGCCCGTCCTTGAAGCCGATCAGGTTGGGGCAGCGCTCCGCCAGCCGGGCCAGCCGGTCGGCGCCCAGCTTGCAGGTGGCGCGGTTGTAGATGATGACGCCGATGCCGACCGACTTGCAGATCGCCTCGACATGGGCGGCGACGCCCTCCTGGTCGGCTTCGGTCAGATAATGCGGCAGCACCAGGATGCCGGCGGCGCCGGACTTCTCGGCGGCCTGCGCCATCTCAATCGCGATGCGGGTGGAATAACCGACGCCGGCGATTATCGGCACCTCCTTGCCGCAGACCTCGACGGCCAGCGCAACGATGCTCTTGTGCTCGTCGGGGGTCAGGGAGAACAGCTCCCCCGTGCCGCCGGCGGCGAACAGGGCGGATGCGCCATAGGGCTTCAGCCATTCCAGGCGGCGGGCATAGCCGCCCGGCTCGAAGGTGCCGTCGGCGGTGAAATCGGTCAGCGGGAACGACAGAAGACCTTCGCTGACGACGGCCTTCAGGGCTTGCGGTTCCATCGGGGGCATCCTTGGAAAAACGGTGGAGACTGTCCGCAGAGGCGAAGCTGCGGACCGATGGTGGTTTGGAGCGGCGGTTCCGGGCCGGCGGTTCGGGCCGCGCCTGCGGCGATCCGTTCGACACCGGCGGCGTCCGATGACAGGACGATTAGCATCATATCAGTCATCATACAAGTGGTTTGATGCGCGCCAAGGCAATCAGCCTCCCCACCAATCGGCAGGCGGCGAAAGCCCGCCCGGCAAAGCAAAAAGGGACGCGGCCGGCGGTGCGGCAGCGTCCCTTTCGTGGTGTCGAGGGCCGGAGTTGAGTGGGCGCTCAGTCGGCCGCGGCGGTCGCCTTGAAGTCGCCGCCGGCGCGCAGCCTGTCGCGGCTGCCGTTCAGATGCAGGCGGATGGCGGCGCGGGCACCCTCCGGGTCCTGGCGTTCGATGGCGGAATAGATGGTCTGGTGCTCGTCGTTGATCCGCCGCAGATATTGCCGGCGCGAATCGCCCTCCAGATGCCCGTAGCGCACGCGGGCGCGCGGGATCAGCAGCGATCCGAGATAGGAGAACAAGGCCAGGAAATGCTTGTTTCCGGTCGCCGCGGCGATGGCGCTGTGAAAGGCCAGATCGGCGTCGATGGCATCCTCGCCGGCCTCCACCGCCGCCGTCATGGTGTCCAGCGCCTCGCGCATGCGGGCCAGTTGGCTGTCGTCGCGGCGGATGGCGGCCAGATAGGCCGCTTCCGATTCCAGGCTGATGCGGACCTCCAGCACCGAAATTGCCTCGTTCACCGCCTCCAGCGACGATTCCTCGATGCGGAAGGGCAGGATCGCGGCGTCGCGCAGGACGAAAGCCCCCAGCCCCTGCCGGGTGGACACCATGCCGACCGCCTTCAGATTGGCGATGGCCTCGCGCACCACGGTGCGGCTGACGCCGAATTCGTCGATCAGATCCTGTTCGCTCGGCAGCCGGTCGCCGCTCTTGAACTGTCCGCTGGAAATCCGTTCGGCCAGGGCATCCACCAGTTGCTTGGCCAGCGGATCCCGGCGCCTGCGCGCTGTCATCACCATCCTCACCCAACCTAAGGCTCCGGGCCGGACGCCCGTCACCACGCCACCTTGAGAGTTAACACCCACAAAACCTATACGACAATAGACAAGCAAGCCAGGGTGGCAGCGGGATCCCGGCGCAGGTGGTTGGGTTGGCGGCCGCACACTTGTATGATGAGTGATGACATGATAGATGGCATGCCCAGCAGATGAACCGAGGCTGGCGTCGTCCGTTGCCCCTCCACAAAGGAGACCCCACATGACCATCACCGGCGAGATGCTGATCGGCGCGCGCGCCCACCGCGGCAGCGAG
>CBIHQY010000127.1:0-5908 GCA_966212305.1 uncultured Azospirillum sp. | reverse complement strand
TGGCGAAGACCATCGTCAAAGGGATCAAGGACAGCAAGATGAAGGTCCAGGTCTCGATCCAGGGCGACGAACTGCGGGTGACGGGCAAGAAGCGCGACGACCTGCAGGACGCCATCGCCGTGGTCAAGCGGATGGGCATCGAGCAGCCGTTGCAGTACCAGAATTTTCGCGACTGACGAGCCGCCGGCCCGGCAAGCCTTGCCGGCCGCTGGGAAACTTCTGCCGGGCGGCTGGGTAATTTTTGCCGGTCAAATCGTCGCAGGGGCGGGTGGAGCCCTTGCGCTCCGCCGGTTGTGATGATGGCGTGATTTTTGCGTGTGTCCCTGCGGTTCGCCGCTAACCGCAGGGTATCGTCCCATGTCGATGATGGCCAACAGTGAGGTCACGCAAGCCATGCGCATCAGGGCGGAAGACGTCCTGGAGCGCAAAGGGACATCTGCGTCCCGGCAGGCGGGTGCGCTGGCCGGCCGGTTCGCGGCGATGCTGGAAACCCTGAACGGGGTGGGGGAGGGCGGAACCTCCGGCGCCGACGCCACCGGCGTGGTGCCGAACGCCCAGCCCTCCGTCCGTCTCGGCGTCGGCGTCGTCACCCTGTTCGCGCAGGAGGACGGGCAGGGCGACGCCGCCATGGACCCCACCGCAGCGGTGCCCGATCCCCAGGACCCGGCGACCGCGATGCAGGTGGTCGAAAGCGCCATCCAGGCCGGCGACGGATCGAACTTCCGCTGGCTGACCACCTTGATGACGCAGAACTCCGCGGCGTAGTGCTTAAAAAGACTGCTCAGAAGCCCCGGCCGAACTCGGCCCAGGATTGCGCGACGTCCGGCGATTCCGGCTTGCGCTTGCCACCGCCGTGACGGGTGCGGAAGCCGGCGAACAGGTCCGCCATCGCGATGTGCGGCAGCGCCTCGGCAAAGGTGAACCCGGCGGGAGCGATGCCGGCGGGCGCCAGGGCGGCGGGACCGGCGAACAGGCGGCTCAGAATGCTCGACATTATGTGATTTCCCTTTGCTGAGGCACCGTCCGCCGGTGCCGTCGACCATGAGCGGATCATGCGCCTGCCCCCGCGCCGCAGCAACATATTCTGTATACCATATACCGTATTTCAAATATGTGTGCGCCGCATGGCTCGACCTTGACAGTTTTGTTCGTTAGGCAATCAATGCGCGCATGCCAGCAATCGCAAAAAAGCGAGCCTTTTCAACGCATTCCACGATGTGGAAAAGAATAACGCATTCGGTATCCGGTATTTGGAATACGGATTGTTGAGGCGCACTGTCATCTCCGAACGGCGCATGACGCGGTGCGATACGGATGGACCGCCGCACTCCGAGACTTCTGCGCCCCCACGCTCAACGGGACTTTGGGGCATGACCACAGAGACGACCGAAGACCGCGGTCTTCTGACAAACAAATGGTTCCAGCTCAGCGTCGGCCTGCTGTGCATGGCGATGATCGCCAACCTTCAATATGGCTGGACGCTGTTCGTCGATCCCATCGACGCCAAGCATGGCTGGGGACGTGCAGCCATCCAGATCGCCTTTTCCATCTTCGTCTTCACCGAAACCTGGCTGGTTCCGGTCGAAGGCTGGTTCGTCGACCGCTACGGCCCGCAGGCGGTGGTGCTGGTGGGCAGCGTGCTGGTCGGCGGCTCCTGGGTGATCGACAGCCAGGCTTCGTCGCTGCCGATGCTCTACACCGCGGCGGTGATCTCCGGCATCGGTGCCGGCTGCGTCTATGGCACCTGCGTCGGCAACGCGCTGAAATGGTTCCCGCAGCAGCGCGGGCTGGCCGCCGGCGTCACCGCCGCCGGCTTTGGCGCCGGTGCCGGCGCCACGGTCATTCCGATCGCCAACATGATCGCCAACCAGGGCTACGAGCACGCCTTCCTGGTCTTCGGCATCGGGCAGGGCGTGGTGATCTTCGTGCTGTCCTTCTTCCTGCGCAAGGCGCCGAAGTCGAATGCGGCGATGCGCAAGACCGGCCCGGCCCAGACCAAGGTCGACCATCCGCCGGCCCGCGTCATCCGCACGCCGGTCTTCTGGCTGCTCTATGTGATGTTCGTGATGGTGGCGTCCGGCGGCCTGATGGCGGCGGCCCAGATCGCGCCGATCGCCCATGACTTCCATGTCGCCGATTCGCCGATCAACATGTTCGGCTTCATCCTTCCGGCCCTGACCCTGGCGATTTCGCTGGACCGCGTGCTGGACGGCGCCGGACGTCCCTTCTTCGGCTGGGTGTCCGACCGAATCGGCCGCGAGAACACCATGTTTATCGCCTTCGGCACGGCCGCCATCGCAATCGTGCTGGTCACGCAGCTGGGCCGCAACCCGGTGGCGTTCGTGATCTTCACCGCGATGTTCTTCTGCGTCTTCGGCGAGATCTACAGCCTGTTCCCAGCCACCGCCGGCGATACCTTCGGCTCGAAGTTCGCGACGACCAACGCCGGCATGCTCTACACCGCCAAGGGCACGGCGGCGCTGCTGGTCCCGCTCAGCAGCATCATCGCCGGCCATTTCGGCTGGCAGGCCGTGTTCTACATCGCCGCCAGCTTCAATCTGGTGGCGGCAATCCTGGCGATGTTCGTCCTGAAGCCGCTGCGCGCCAGCTTCATCCAGGCCGATGATTACGGATTGCAGCCGGCCACCGTCACCGCGGAGCGCTGACGGCGGGCATCCGTCAAAGCCCCAGTTTCGCCCAGGCCGCCCAGTCGTCCAGCGACGTGCGGGCCGCCGCCACCAGGGCATCGGCGAAGGCCTCATGCGCCCCGGCTTCCAGTGCCGGGGCGTTGCCGTATCCGGCCCGCATTCCCAGCCGGCGCAGCATGCCGCGCTCCTGCTGCACCACGCGCAGCCGCACCTTCTCGCCGAAACGCCCGCGCATCACCGAGCGCAGATCGCCCAGCCCGTCGATCAGCCCGAGAGCCAGCGCCTTGCGCCCGGCCCAGAAGGAGCCGGAGAACAGTTCCTCCTCCGATCCGGTCAGCCGCGCGCCGCGGCGCGTGCGCACCATCGTCTTGAACGCCTCGTGCACGTCGGCCTGCAGCGCCTTCAAATGGGCGACACCGTCCTCGCGCTCGGGCGAGAAGGGGTCGAGCAGCACCTTCTTGTCGCCGGCGGTGTAGAGCCGCCGCTCGATCCCATGGCGCTCGATCAGCGCATGCAGGCCGAAGCCCGACGAGACCACGCCGATGGAGCCGACGATGGAGCTTTCGTCCGCCCAGATCTCGTCCGCCGCACAGGCCAGCCAATAGCCGCCCGATGCCGCCGCGTCCTCGCAGAAGGCGAAGACCGGCACCTTCTTCTCCTCCGCCAGATCGCGGATGCGCTTGGCGATCAGGGCCGACTGCACCGGCGATCCGCCCGGCGAGTTGACGATCAGCGCCACCGCCTTCTGGTCCTTCGGCGCGAAGGCGCGTTCCAGCAGCGGGGCGACTCCGGCCAGCGACAGGCCGGAGCGGAAGGGGCCGCCCTGGCCGATGACACCGGTCAGGCGGACGACGGACACCAGCGGCCCGGCCTTGCGCCAGGGGCCGAAGGGGAGTTTGGCGAGGAGGGAATGCAGGCTCATGCCGGCAGAGATGGGATTGAAGTCTCTCGATTGAAAGGCTCCGCCCCCGCTAAATCGCCCCTGTTAAAGCGTGATCGCTTCCGCATCGCGCAGCACGCGCTCCGCCGCCGGGCTGTAGCCGCCTTCGGCCTTGTGCACGGTCAGGCCGGCGGTCAGGCGGGCGGGCGCCTTGCCGCCCTTGCGGGCGACCAGCAGCAGCCGCTTGGCCTCCACCCCCGGCTTGGGCCACAGCGGAACCAGGACGAGGCTGCCGAACCGGCGGCGCAACGCGTTCAGGATGTCGTCGATCCGGTCGGCGCGGTGGACCATCGTCAGCGTGCCGCGCGGCTTCAGCATGCGGTCGGCGAAGCGCACCCAGTCGGTCAGCCCTGCCGCCCCCTCCACATTCGCCGCGGCTTTCCAATCGTCGGGCGGGACGCTGGCCGCACCCGCCTTCAGATAGGGCGGATTCATCATCACACGGTCGAATCCGAAGGTCCCGAGCGCTTCGGGCGGGGCCAGCAGGTCGCCCTGGACCACCGTCACCCGATCCGCGACGCCGCTGAGCACGGCATTGCGGCGGGCGAAGTCGCAGGCGTCGGCCCGCTGTTCCAGCCCGACCACCACCACCCCCGGCACCCGGACGGCGAGGCACAGTGCCGCAGCCCCGGTGCCGGTGCCGACATCCAGCACCCGCTCCCCGGCGGTGGCGGCGGTGATGGCGGCGAGGAAGACGGGGTCGATGGCGGCGCGATAGCCGCCGTCCGGCTGGTGCAGCCTGACCCGGCCGTTCAGCAGGAAATCCACGAGACCCTCCGGGATTTGTTCCGGAGACGTAACGATATGGTCGCTCACGCTTCGCCGGCCTCGCGCAGGATGCGGAGTGCCTGTGCGGCGTCCTCCGTGCCGACCATCAGCCGCCGGGGAATGGCGCCGATGGAGCCCTCCAGGATGCTGGTGTAGCTGTCCAGCACGATGGCCTCGATGCCCGCATCGGCCAGCAGGGCGACCAGCCAGGACAGGCGGACGGGGTCGGTGGTACGCAACAGTTCGGTCATGGCGTCTCGGAAGAACGGGCGTCTCGAAAGAACGGTCCCCTGCGGACTTGACCGAAGAGGCTAGGCCGTTATGCTCCCTAGCGCAAATTCTGGCGTCAATCACCCGTGGAGTCGACCTTGGCGGTCGTGACCAACTTCGAGCCGAAACGGCGCAAGTCTACCCCGCTCGACGACCTGACCGCTTTGGTGGCCGAGGACCTCAGCGCCGTCAATCAGATCATCCTCGACCGCATGCAGTCGCAGGTCGAGATGATTCCGCAGCTGGCCGGCTATCTGATCGCGGCCGGCGGCAAGCGCCTGCGCCCGGTGCTGACGCTCGCCGCCGCCAACATGTGCGGCTATCAGGGGGAGCATCACCGGCTGCTGGCCGCGGTGGTGGAGTTCATCCACAGCGCCACCCTGCTGCACGACGACGTGGTCGACGAAAGTGACCTGCGCCGCGGCATGGCCTCGGCCAACGCGGTGTTCGGCAACAAGGCCAGCGTGCTGGTCGGCGACTTCCTGTTCTCCCGCGCCTTCGAGATGATGGTGGAGGTGCAGTCGCTCGACGTGCTGCGCATCCTGTCCGGTGCATCGGCCATCATCGCCGAGGGCGAGGTGCTGCAGCTGCGCACCACCAACGACACCGAGACCAGCGAGCAGGCCTATCTGGAGGTCATCAAGGGCAAGACGGCCGAGCTGTTCGCCGCCGCCTGCCGCGTCGGTGCCGTCGTCGCCAACCGCCCGCAGGCGGAGGAGTTGGCGCTCTACGACTACGGCATGAATCTCGGCATCGCCTTCCAGCTGGTCGACGACGTGCTGGATTACTCGGCCCTGCAGGCGAAGCTGGGCAAGACGGTCGGCGACGATTTCCGCGAGGGCAAGATCACCCTGCCGGTCGTGCTGGCCTTCCGCCGCGGCAACGACGAGGAACGCGCCTTCTGGCGCCGGGTGATGGAGGAGCTGGACCAGAAGGACGGCGACCTGGAGCGTGCGCAGGCGCTGATGGCCCGTCACAACGCCCTGAAGGACACGGTGGAGCGGGCGCGCCATTACGGCTCGATCGCCCGCGACAGCCTGGGCCTGTTCGCCGACGGGCCGATCAAGCAGGCTCTGCTGGAAGTCATTGATTTCGTGATCGATCGCGATTTCTGACGGCATTTCCGCCGGGCCGGGAGGGGGCCGGATCTTTTTGGGCGATGACGCATTTTTTGCGTTGCGCGCCGGAGCATGAGCGTTTATACACCCCCTCCACCGGCGGACGACACGCCCGCCGGTGACAGGACCGGAGAGTAGCTCAGCCTGGTAGAGCACTGCTTTCG
>CBIHQY010000126.1:0-5976 GCA_966212305.1 uncultured Azospirillum sp. | reverse complement strand
TGCGCGACAAGGTCCTGCAACGCTTCGTCCGGCTGGACACCGCCCGCGCCTCGCCCGGCAACGGGCTGGGGCTCAGTCTGGTGGATGCGGTGGCGACGCTGCACGGCGCCCGGCTGGAGCTGAGCGACAACGAGCCGGGATTGAAGATCAGCCTGATATTCCCGCCGGAGGCGCGGCGGTAGGGGCGGGCGGCCGGGCTGCCAAGCCCAGTGGCCCAAAGGGCGGTCCAAAAAAAAGCCCGCCGGGTGGCGGGCTCTTCAAGTGACATCAGCGAGAATGACTCCTTGGCGTCACAGTTGATATGGGGCCGCCTGCGGCACCTTCCATACCCATTTTCGGACTATCGCCGACGACCTAGCCTGCTGACTTTCCGCAACGTCGGCAGGATTGGCGCGTTCTCCCCGAGGGCCGTCCGTCCGGCGGCGCCAAGTGCGGGAGTTTCGAAAGATGGCGATACCCAGCAGGCCAACCGCTCACCAAGCCGCCAAGCCGGGCGGCGGGGCGGTGCAGGATGAGCCGCCGGCGCGGGCCGGGCGCGGGGAACTGGCCGTCTTCACCTGGAAGGTGCTGATCGTCGCCGGGGTGGTGGCGCTGGGGATCTTCCTGTGGAAGGTGTCGGGCACGCTTCTGCTGATCTTCACCGGCGTGCTGTTCGCCATCCTGCTGCAGCGGCTGACCGGCTATGTGCGGCGGTGGACGGGGCTGGGCCATGGTCTGGCGCTGGCCATCGTGCTGCTGGTGCTGGTGGTTCTGGTCGGCGGCGGCGTCTGGCTGATGGGCACCTCGATGGCGGCGCAGTTCGACCAGCTGCGCGAACAAGTGGTCAAAGCCATCGGGCTGCTGCCGGACGGCTGGCGCGAGCGCATCGTGGAGCAGGGCAAGGAGTGGCCCTGGATGAACCAGCTCGGCAGCTTCGCCTCCACCCTCATCTATATCGTCGGCGATGCGGTGGTGGTGATGTTCGCGGCGCTCTATCTGGCGGCGTCGCCGGGCGTCTATCAGCGCGGCGTCGTCCTGCTGGTGCCGCCGCGCGGGCAGGAGCGGGCGTGCGAGGTGATGGAGGTGGTCGGCGACAGCCTGTGGAAATGGCTGATCGGACAGCTGGTGGCGATGGCCTCGGTCGGCACCCTGACGGCCGTCGGGTTGCTGCTGCTGGGCATTCCGTCGGCGCCGGCCCTGGGGCTGGTGGCGGCGCTGCTGGAGTTCATTCCGCTGATCGGGCCCTTCCTGGCCGCGGTGCCGGCGCTGATGATCGCCTTCGCCCAATCGCCGCAGGACGCGCTTTGGGTCGCCGGGCTCTATCTGATCATCCAGCAGGTCGAGGGCAACCTCGTCACGCCGCTGCTGCAGAAGCGGGTGGTCGACCTGCCGCCGGTGGTCACCATCGGCGCCATCGCCGCCGGCGGCGTGCTGTTCGGCATCCTCGGCATGTTCCTGGCGACGCCGCTGGCCGTGGTCGCGCTGGTGATGGTCAACCTGCTCTACATCGAGGACAAGCTGGGGCAGCCCAGGCATTTCCCCAGCGACAAATCCTAGCGCGATCGGTCCTGAGAGGTCAGCCCTTCGCCGTCCCCTTCGCGGCCTTTTCCGTTCCGGTCCGCGGCGTATTGGCGGACCGCAGCGGCAGTTCCTTCAGGAACAGCGTCATGGCGAAGGAGACGACCGCCAGCGCCGCGGCCAGCAGGAACAGGGTGGCGAAGCCATGCTCCAGCGTCGCCACCACGCCGCCGCGGGCGGCGGGGGGCAGGGCGGCCAGGGCGGAGGCGCCATGGTCCAGCACGGCGCGGCCGGACAGGCCGGCGCCCTCCAGCCGGTCGGATACCACGGCGTTGAAGACGGCGCCGAACACCGCGACGCCGACCGACCCGCCGAGCGAGCGGAAGAAGCCGACCGACGCGGTGGCGGCGCCGAGGTCGCGCTGCTCCACGGCGTTCTGCACGGCCACCGTCATCACCGGCATGACCAGCCCCAGACCCATGCCCAGCGGCACCAGGATCAGCGTCGACCACAGACCGTCCGCGGCCAGCTCCGGCAGGGTGCCCAGCAGCGCGTACATCACGCCCGACAGCGCCAGCCCGACCAGCGGGAAGACCTTGTAGCGGCCGGTCTTCGCGATCAGCCGGCCGCCGCCGACCGAGCCGAAGGTCATGCCCAGCACCAGCGGCAGAAGCAGCAGACCCGACACGGTGGCGCTGGTCCCCTGCACCAGCTGGAGGTGCAGCGGCAGATAGACGATGCCGGCGAACAGCACCATCGCCGACACCGCGACCACCGGCGTCGCCACCGCCACAACCGGGCGGCGGAACAGGTGCAGCGGCAGGATCGGCTCCTCGATCCGGCGTTCGTGCCACAGGAAGACCGCCAGCATGACGAGGCCGGCGGCCAGCAGGCCGAGCGCCGCCGGGCTGCCCCAGCCCATCGACTCGCCGCGGGTGGCGAAAACCAGCAGGCAGGTGACAGCCCCGGTCAGCAGAGCCGCCCCGGCCAGATCGATGCGCGGCTTGGCCCGGCCGGCGGGCAGGCGCGACAGGGTGCTGCGGGTCATGGCGAAGGCCGCGACGCCCAGCGGCAGGTTGATGAGGAAGATCCAGTGCCAGCCGATGGTCTCGGTGAAGATGCCGCCCAGCAGCGGCCCGGCGACGCTGGCCAGCGCGAAGACGCCGCCGATCATGCCCTGGTAGCGGCCGCGTTCGCGCGGGGCGACCACGTCGCCGATGATGGTGAAGGCCAGCGACATCAGCCCGCCGCCGCCCAGCCCCTGCAGCCCGCGGAACAGGATCAGCTGGGTCATGCTCTGCGCCGCCGCGCACAGAACGGAGCCGACCAGGAACAGCAGGATCGCCGTCTGCAGCACCCGCTTGCGGCCGTAGAGGTCCGACAGCTTGCCGTAGATCGGCGTCGTGGTGGTGGAGGTCAGCAGATAGGCGGTGACCACCCAGGGCAGCATTTCCAGCCCGCCGAACTGGCTGGCCATCGTCGGCAGCGCGGTGGCGACGATGGTCTGGTCCATCGCCGCCATCAGCATCGCCAGCGCCACCCCGCTGAACACACGCAGGATTTCCTGGTGGGTGAAGACGGGATGGTCGGTGGCGCCTTGCGACGGGCGGGCGGCGGTCTCTGTCATGGTCGGTCGTCTCGGACGTTGAAGTCTTTGAGCGGGGATATCCCCCTCTCGCCGGGGGAGAGAGAGGATTTGGTCCAGGCGCGCGTCACCGCTCCAGCGTCATCGCCGGCATGCGGGCCTGCACGCCGTCTGCCTGGGCGGCGGCGAGCAGGGGGCGCAGATGCGCCAGAAGCGGGCGCAGTTCCGCCACGGTGGCGAGCGCGCCGACAAGCTCGCCCTTGCCGGACATCAGATCCAGCAATTGGTCCGTCATGGATTTCGGCGGCGGGTAGGGGGCCAGCGTCACCGGGGCGTCGGGCGACAGGCCGGCGGCGGTGCGGGCCAGGGTCAGCGCCTGCTCCTGCCCGCCCAGATCGTCGACGAGGCCGAGTTCGCGGGCCTGGGCGCCGGTCCAGACGCGGCCCTTGGCGACGCCGCGCGCCTGTTCGGGCGTCATGTGCCGGGCCTCGGCCACCCGCTGCAGGAAGTTGGCATAGGTGTCGTCGATGATGGCGTTCAGCCGTTCGGATTCGCTGTCGTCGAAGGGGCGCAGCGGCGACCACATGCCGGCGTTGCGCCCACCCTGCACCCGGTCCCACTGGATGCCCAGCTTGTCGGACAGGCCGCCGATGGCGAATTTGCCGGCGACGACGCCGATCGACCCGGTGATGGTGGCGGGGGAGGCGACGATGCGGTCGGCGGCGAGCGCGATCCAGTAGCCGCCCGACGCGGCGGTGTCGCCCATGCTGGCGACCACCGGCTTTCCACTCTGCCGCGCCCGGACCAGCGCCCGGCGGATTGCCTCGGACGCGGAGACGGCGCCGCCGCCGCTGTCGATGCGGAACAGGATGGCACGCACGTCGGGATCGTCGGCCGCCTCCTCGATGGCGTCGACGATGGTTTCCGACCCGGCGGAGGTGCCGCCCAGCGCCGGCTTGCCGCTCTCGCCGCCGGTGATGGTGCCGACGGCGTGGATCAGGGCGATGGTCGGCCCCTTGCCGTTCGGGCTGCCGGCGACCGACAGGTAATCGGCCGGCTCCATCGCCTCCGCCCCGGCGCCGGCCCGTTTCAGCGCCTCGTCGCGCGCCTCGTCGGCGTAGCCGAGCCGGTCGACGAACTTCTGGTCGAGCGCCTCCTTGCTCAGCAGCGGCGCCTTGTCGATGGCGGCCCGGACCATTGCGGGGGCGAGGCGCCGGCTCTTGGCGATGCCGTCGACCAGCTGGTTGCCCAGATCGGTGACCAGTGCCTGCATCATCTCGCGATTGGCCGGGGTCATGCCGGACTTGGTGAAGGTCTCGGCGAAGCTCTTGTATTCCTCGCGCTGGGCGAATTCCGGCTGCACGCCCAGCTGGTCGAGGGCGCCGCGCGCGAAGGGCAGCTCCGCCGACAGGCCGGTGATGCCGAGCGTGCCCATCGGCTGCAGCCAGACCTCGTCGAAGGCGCTGGCCAGCAGGTAGGAGCGGTTGCCGGCCCCGGCCCCGCCATATTCCTCGGCGAAGGCGACGGCGAAACGGCCCGACGCGCGGAACCGCTCGATGGCGGTCCGCAGCTCCTGCGTCTGGGCGAAGCCGATGCTGTCGTCGCCGAAGCGGGCCAGCACGCCCTTCACCCGTGGGTCGCGCCGGCCGCCGTCCAGCGCGTCCAGCACCTCGCGCAGGGTGGTGTGGTGTTCGAACAGGCTGCCGATTTTGCCGCTGTCGCTCTCCGCCAGCGGCTTGGTCAGGTCGAGGTCCAGCACCACCGCATCGGGCAGGGTGGGTTCATGACGCACCACCAGCACCGTCACCGCGACCCCGCCGGCCACCAGAAGCAGGCCGATGAGCGCGAACAGACGGACGAAGAAACGGACGATCACCATGATTCCTACCCTGTTTGGCCTCGACGGTGCCGATACTCGACGATCCTGCCCCTAGCGATCCTGGCTGTGGTACTCGCGGTTCGGGATCATGTCCACCGCGGTCGCCAGCCGGTTGGACATGTTGTAGAAGGCGGCCGTGTCGGCAATGTCGAAGATGTCCTCCGCGCTGAATCCGACGGCGCGCAGCGCCTCGCGGTCCGCCTCGCCCACCAACATCGGGTTCTCGGTCAGCTTCCAGGCGAAATCGAGCATGGCGCGCTGGCGCGGCTCCAGCGGGGCGACGCGGTAGTTGGCCACCAGCATCTCGCCCAGTTCCGGATCGCCGGACAGCTTGCGCACCGCCTGCCCATGGGCGACGAGGCAGTAATAGCAATGGTTGGCCGAGGAGACGACGACGGCGATCATCTCGCGCTCCAGCTTGCTGAGACCGCTCTCGCCCAGCATCAGCTCGTTGTAGAGCATGGCGAAGTTGCGCAGCTTCTTCGGCCGCAGGCTGTAGGCCCGGAGCACGTTGGGCACGAAGCCCAGCTTCTCGTCGCACTTGTCGAACAGGGTCCGCATATCGGGGTCGAGGTCCGGCTTTTCCGGCAGGGGCAGGGCCATGACGTGATCGGGTTGCGGCATCGGGCGTTTCCTCTCCTGATTGATTGTTGGGCCTTCCGGCGGGGGGAGGGTAACCGCCGCAAGCCGGTTTGTCTCCCGTTCCGCTTGCCGCTCGCCAATCGGGCGAGCCTGTGCCAGAAATGGAAACCGAATGCGGTGATATGTCCCTTTTGGCGAAGCAGAGGGCGATGACCCAGCCGAAGCTCGATCTTCTCTCGGTCCTGGTGGTGGAGGACAGCGGCTTCATCCGCTCGGTCCTGACCGCCACCCTGCGCGCCATCGGCATCGGCCGGGTGGAGGGGGTGGCGAGCGGCGCCGACGCCATCCGCTGGCTGGAGGAGCGCCGAGCGGCCCTGCCGCCGGGGACCGCCCCGGTCGACCTGATCCTGTCCGATCTGGTGATGCCCGAGGT
>CBIHQY010000125.1:0-6114 GCA_966212305.1 uncultured Azospirillum sp. | reverse complement strand
CCCGAGGTGCAGGCGGAGCCGGAGGACGCGGCGATGCCGGCCTCGTTCAGCAGCAGGAGGATCGCCTCGCCCTCGATATACTCGAAGGCGATGTTGCAGGTGTTGGGCAGGCGGTTGTCCGGGTTGCCGGTGACGAAGCAGCTCGGCACCGCCGCCAGGATCGCCTGTTCCAGCTTGTCGCGCAGCGCCTTCACCCGCGTGTTCTCGTCGCCCATATGGACCAGAGCCAGTTGGGCGGCGGCGCCCAACCCGACGATGCCCGGTGCATTCTCCGTCCCGGCGCGGCGCGAGCGTTCCTGATGGCCGCCGCGCAGCATCGGGCGGTAGCGCAGGCCGCGCTTGACGTACAGCGCGCCGATACCCTTGGGGGCGTGCAGCTTGTGGCCGGACAGCGACAGCATGTCGATGGCGCTGTCGGCCAGCTTCATCGGGATCTTGCCGACCGACTGCACCGCGTCGGTGTGGAAAAGGGCGCCGACCTCCTTCGCCATGCGCGCCAGTTCCTCCACCGGGAAGATCGTCCCGGTCTCGTTGTTGGCCCACATGATGGAGACGATGGCGACCTGATCGGACAGCGCGGCGCGGTAGGCCTCCATGTTCAGGTTGCCCCAGTTGTCCACCGGGATGCGGTGGACCTTGCAGCCGCGCTTCTTCTCCAGATACTCGCAGAGCGCCAGCACGCCGGGATGCTCGACCACGCTGGTGATGATCTCGCGCTTCTTCGGATAGGCCTCCAGCGCCGACAGGATGGCGGTGTTGTCGCTTTCCGTCCCGCCGGAGGTGAAGACGATCTCGCTGTCATGGGCGGCGCCCAGCAGGGCCTGGACCTGCTTGCGCGCCCATTCGATCTTGCCGCCCACCGCGGCGCCGAAGCCGTGCATCGACGACGGGTTGCCGAAATGCTCGGTGAAGAGCGGCAGCATCTCCTGCAGCACTTCCGGATCGACGCGCGTGGTGGCGTTGTTGTCGAGATAGATGCCCTGGCTCATGGCATTAGGCTCCCACCGGCATAAGCGAGGCGGGCTTGACTCGCACGAACTCGCCGAGCTTCTCGCCCAGCTTCATCTGCACGCCCATCATCGTGCCGGCCGACTGCGAACAGCCGGAGCAGGCGCCGGTGAGCCGCACATAGATGTCCTTGCCGTCGATGTCGACCAGCTCCACGTCGCCGCCGTCGCGCTGGATCTGCGGGCGCATCTCCTCGATGGCGTTCATGATGACCTGCATACGCTGGACGTTGGTCAGCTTGGGTGCCGCGGCCGGTTCGGCCTTCGGCTCCAGCGGCTTGATGGCGTCCAGCCCGACGGTGCCGGGGGTGTGCTTCTTGGCGGGCTTCAGGGCGCCGGTCTTCGCCAGCACCTCTTCCAGCACCTCCTCGATCTTCTCGTGGCAGGTCTGGCAGGAGCCGCCGGCCTTGGTGTAGTGGGTGACCTCCTCCAGCGTGGTCAGGCCGTTGACGGTCACCGCGCGCTCGATCATGGCGGCGTCGATGCCGAAGCACTTGCAGACCAGCTCGCCTTCCTCATGATCGTCTTCCCACGCCTCGCCCTTGTAGTTGGCGATGGCGGCGCGCAGGGCCTCGGCACCCATGACGGAGCAGTGCATCTTCTCCGGCGGCAGGCCGCCCAGATACTCGGCGATGTCGCGGTTGGTCAGGGTCAGCGCCTCGTCCACCGTCTTGCCGATGATCATCTCGGTCAGCGCGGACGACGACGCGATGGCCGAGCCGCAGCCGAAGGTCTGGAACTTCGCGTCCTGGATGATCTGGGTGTCGGGATCGACCTTCAGCATCAGACGCAGCGCGTCGCCGCAGGTGATGGAGCCGACCTCGCCGACCGCGTTGGCGCTGTCCAGGACACCGGAGTTCTTCGGGTTGAAGAAGTGTTCCTTGACCTTGTCGGTGTAGTTCCACATGTCGCTGCTGCCTTTCCGTGGGTGCGCGCCTAGGGGAAGAGCTGTCCGGGGATCAGTGAGTCGAGTAGGGGGCCGACGAGCCGCAGCTGGACGAGGAGGTCGAGCAGGAGCCGCCACCGCCTTCACCGGCCGAGAAGGACTTGCCGCAGCCGCAGCTGCTGGTCGCGTTCGGGTTGTCGAACTTGAAGCCGGAGCCTTCGATGCCCTCGACGAAATCGACCACCACGCCGCTGAGGAAGGGTTGGCTGTTGGCGTCGACGAAGATGGTGACCGGGCCGAAGCTGAGCACCGCGTCGTCGTCGCCGGCCGCCGCCTCCAGGCCCATCTGGTATTTCAGGCCGGCGCAGCCGCCATCGGTCACCGCGATCCGCAAGCCGGCGGCGGCACCGCCGGACTTCGCCAGGACCCGTTCCAGGGTGGAAACCGCCGCATCCGTCAGAGTCACCATGTCCCGCCTCCTCAAGCCGCGTTGCCGGGGGTGCCGGCCGATCTGACGGGAAGTAGAGCAAGGGCTGTGCCAAACAGACAAACTCTTGATTTCCAAGGATTGTAAGCTGGGGATGGCGTGGCGAGAGTCGGACAATGTTTCGCCTTCCAACGTTTTTGTCGGGTTTGGCGCGTGTCGGTTTTGCGACAGCAGCGACACTTCGCCGCACAAAAATAATGTGGTCTTTCCGCCTGCCCGCGCGCGTACCATGTGACGTCGTCGGTGCGTCGGATGATTGATTGCGTCAGCAGGAAATCGGGACAGCGGAAAGGCGAGGGACAGGATGAGCGACGAACCGATCGAACTCAGGATGTCGAACGGCCGCATGGCGTTCGGCGATGTGCCGGA
The DNA here is from genome assembly GCA_966212305.1 of uncultured Azospirillum sp. Classification (GTDB taxonomy): domain Bacteria; phylum Pseudomonadota; class Alphaproteobacteria; order Azospirillales; family Azospirillaceae; genus Azospirillum. The sequence goes on along the minus strand of CBIHQY010000125.1, from coordinate 3,365 downwards.
ACAGATCGACGAATTGTTGCAGGAGGCGGTGAAGGCCCGCGAGGTGCCCGACGCCTGCGAAGCGCTGTTGTGGGAGGCGCACCGCAAGGGGCCGCGTGTGCTGCCGGTCTTCTACGCGCTCTACAAATTCTACTTCAACCGAAAGAAGCTCGGCGAGGCGGAGCGGGTGGCCCGCATCGGGCTGGATGCCGCGGCCATGCAGGGGGGCTTTCCCGCCGACTGGTCGCAATTGACCGCCGGCTCCACCGACTGGACGGCGGCCGGGCCGGCGCGCTTCTTTCTGTTCACCATGAAGGCGCTGGCCTTCATCGAACTGCGCCGCCACAACCGCGACAGGGCGCTGGCGATCCTCGCCAAGATGGCGGAGATCGACCCGGCCGATCAGGTCGGCTACGGCACCATCGCCGCGCTGGCCCGCGGGTTGGAGGGAGAGGCCGGTTCGGCGTAACGAAAAAGGCCCCCGGCCCAGGGGGGAACCGGGCCGGGGGCAGCGGGGATTTGCGCCTCACGACGCACTCACGACGCGCTCTCTCACGTCGAGAGTTATTGCGGCCCCGCCGGGGCAGGGAGGCCGCAAACCGGTCAGGCGGCGACGGATTCCAGGGCCGGATAGTCGGTGTAGCCCTTGGCGTCGCCGCCGTAATAGGTGGTGCGATCCGGCTCGGCCAGCGACGTATCGGCACGGAAGCGCACGGGCAGGTCCGGGTTGGAGATGAAGGCCTCGCCGAAGCTGACCGCGTCGGCCTCGCCGTTCGCCAGGGCGGTGTCGGCGTCGTTCCGGCCGTAACCGCCATTCAGGATGAACGGCCCCTTGAAGGCGGCGCGCAGGGCGGACGCCACGTGCGGCGCGCCCTCCGGCGGAGCCATATGGTGGCCGGGCCGCCCCTCGATCACATGCAGATAGGCGAGGTTGAAGGGGTTCAGCGCCTTGGTGATCGCCAGGAAATGCGGCAGCGGGTCGCTGTCCTTCATGTCGTTGAACACGCCGGTCGGCGACAGGCGGACACCGATGCGGTCGGCGCCGATGGCATGGGCCGTGGCCTCCAGAATCTCCAGCAGGAAGCGGCAGCGGTTCTCCACCGTCCCGCCATACTGGTCGGTGCGGGTGTTGGTGCTGTCACGCAGGAACTGGTCGATCAGATAGCCGTTGGCCGCATGAATCTCGACGCCGTCCAGGCCGGCATCGAACACCGCGCGCTTGGCGGCGTCGGCGAAGTGACGGACGAGGCCGGGGATCTCGGCGGTATCCAGGGCGCGCGGCACCGGGAAGGGTTCCATGCCGGCGCCGGTGTAGAGCTGGCCCTTCGCCGCGATGGCCGACGGGGCGACCGGGGCGGCGCCGTTCGGCTGGAAGCGCGGGTGGGAGATGCGGCCGACATGCCAGAGCTGGGTGACGATCCGCCCGCCGGCGTCATGCACGGCATCGGCCACCGCGCGCCAAGCCAGCGTCTGGGCGTCGGTGTGGATGCCCGGCGTGTTGGGATAGCCCTGGGCGGTGTCGCAGACCTGCGTCGCCTCGGTGATGATCAGGCCGGCCGAGGCCCGCTGCGCATAATATTCGGCGGTCAGTGCGGTCGGGCAGTTGCCTTCACCGGCGCGGCTGCGGGTCATCGGCGCCATAACGACGCGGTTCGGCAGCTCGATGGCGCCGAGGCGCAGCGGGGTGAACAGGTCAGGCTTTTCAGTGCTTTGCGGCATGGCGGAACTAACCCCCTGTTGGGCAAATCGGCTTGTATGTATGTGAGTACATACTTGAACCGAGCCCTGCCGCTTGTCAAGTATGTATCTGCATACTTATTATGAAGCCGACGGGACGCACCGGAGAGGGACGGGTTTTGGACGCAAGCAAGGACGATGGCGGCTGTTGCCCTGGCAACGGGACCGAGGGCGCGTGCGAGGGCGGAGGGCGCAAGCGCGACCGCGCCGCGACCGAAGGCGCGCTGCTCGACGCCGCCAAGCTGGTGTTCGCAGAGCGCGGATTCGATGCGGCGACGACGCGCGAGATCGCCGGGCGGGCCGGGGTCAACGAACAGCTGATCCAGCGTTACTTCTCAGGAAAGAGCGGGCTGCTGGTGGCGGTGGTGGAGCGCTATTGGCGCGAGGAATCGGGCGGCTGCGACCTGCCGCCGCCGGACGACGATCTGGAAACCGACCTTGGCCGCTTCCTGCACGCGCAGTTGAAGCACAGCTGGAAATGCCGCGATTTCACCCGCGTGGTGCTGGCCCGCGCTCTGGTCGATCAGGCGGTGGCGGACGAGATGGCCCGCACCCTGTCGCAGAGTCGCATCCCCTGCCTGCTGCGACGGCTGGAAGGCTTCCGCGCGCGGGGCGCCATCGCCGCCGATGCCGACCTCGCCAATGTGGCGGCCGGCATCGCGACGCTCAGCTTCGGGCTGGGCTTTCTCGATCAGGTGGTGTTCGGCCGCGACGATGCCGGCATCTGCGCGATGGTCGGCACGCTGGCCCACACCATCGCCCATGGACTGACGCCTCGCTGACGCCGCGCGGATAAGTCACTCCGCGGCGGCGGCGCGGGTGGTGCTGCGGTGGTTGTGGACCGCGTCGGCGGTGAAGACGGCCAGCGCCACCCAGATGCAGGCGAAGGTGATGGCGTGGTTGCGGGTGAAGGCCTCGCCATAGACCAGCACGCCCAGCAGAAGCTGCCCGGTCGGCCCGACATATTGCAGCAGCCCAAGCGTGGTCATGGTCAGCCGCGTCGCGCCAATCATGAAGAGAACCAGCGGCACCGCCGTCATCGGTCCGGCCAGCACCAGCAGCGTGCTCTCGCCCCAGCCATGTCCGAAGGCGCCGTCGCCGCCCAGCCACAGCAGATAGCCGAGCGCGGCCGGCAGCAGCAGGGCGGTTTCCACCAGCAGCCCGATCACCGGGTCGATCGCCGCCTTCTTGCGCACCAGGGCGTAGAAGCCGAAGGACAGAGCCAGCGACAGGGCGACCCAAGGTACGGTGCCATAGCTGACGACGAGGCTGCCGACGCCGGCCGCGGCGATGGCGACCGCCAGCATACGGCCCCGGCTGAGCCGTTCGTTCAGGAACAGCACGCCCAGCAGCACATTGACCAGCGGGTTGATGAAGTATCCCAGGCTGGCCTCGACCAGCCGGCTGTTCACCACCGCCCAGATGAAGACGGTCCAGTTGATGGTGACCAGCAGGGTGGTGACCACCAAAATGCCCAGCCGGCGCCAGTTGCCGACCGCGGCGACAATGGCCGCCGGGCCGCGGGTCGACAGCACGATGGCGCCGACCAGCACCACCGTCCACACCACGCGATGCGCGACGATCTCCACCGCCCCGACATCGCCCAGCGATTTGAAGAAGACCGGGTTGACCAGCCCCCAGATCAGGTA
>CBIHQY010000124.1:0-6331 GCA_966212305.1 uncultured Azospirillum sp. | reverse complement strand
GCCGCTTTCCGACGCTGGGCGACTTCCGCGAGGCGCTGGGCGCCCTGCCGCCGGCAGCGGAAAGCCGCGCCGCCGACGATCTGAAGCGGCTGGCCGGCCGGCTGCGCCAGGAACAGCACTTGCGCGCCCGCACCGAGGAGCAGCGCCGCCGCACCCGCGCCCGCGAAGCGGCCCTGGCCGAGCGGCAGCGCGAACTGGCGCTTGTCCCGCCGCCGGGCGACCAGCATTATCCGCCGGACCACCAGAGAGTGCCGACAGCGGATGAAACCGAACCATCGCCCGACGGGCACCGCCGATGCACAGGCGCTTCTGACCCGTGCCGTCACCCATCATCAGAACGGGCGGTTGGCCGAGGCGGCGGCTCTCTACGAGCAGGTGCTGAAACGCCTGCCGAAGCAGGCGGACGCGCTGCACCTGTCGGGCCTGATCAAGGCGCAGACCGGTGCGCTGGCGGAGGGGATGGAACGGATCCGGCAGGCGGTGAAGGCCGATCCGAAGCAGCCGGTCTTCCATGCCAATCTGGGCCGGCTGCTGGAGGCGGCGGAGCGGTGGGAGGAGGCGGCGACGGCCTTCTGCGCTGCCGCCCGTCTGGCGCCGCTCGACCCGTCGCCGGCGCGGATGGAGGCGGCGGTGCGGACGCGGCTGGGCCAGCAGGGACCGGCGGCGCAGGCGCTGCTGCGGGCGATGGCGCTGGAACCGGCCGATGCCGGGAGCGCCGGGGATCTGGGCGACGCGCTGTACGATTGCGGACGCTTCCTGCATGCCGCGGACTGGTACGGGCGGGCGGCGAGGCTGGAGCCGCACCGGGTGCTGGCCGCCTTCAACCGTGGCGCCGCCCTGCGCGACGCCGGCCGGCCGGATCTGGCGGAAGCGGCCTTCCGGGCGCTGGCCGCGCTGGCGCCGCAGATGGTGGAGCCGCTGGAGCAATGCGTGCAGATCCGGCAGCAGGTCGGCGACGGGGCGGGGGCCCTGGCGGCGGCGCGCCGGCTGCTGGCGCTGGAACCGGGTCGCCCGGCGGCGGTGCGGAGCCTGGGAGCTTCCGAAAGCGATCCGGTTTGGCTGGCGCGGCTGGTGAGGCTGGATCCGCTGGCCGACGAGCCGGTTCTGGCGCTGGCCGGGCGGCTCTATGGCCGGCGGACCATGGAGGCGGAGCGGGCTTACCGCCATGCGCTGGCCTTGGCGCCGGCGTCGGGGCCGGCGCTGTCGGGGCTTGGGCTGGCGCGGGCGACGCTGGGGGTGGAGGGAGCGACGCGGTGGAGCCTGCGCGCGGTGCGCGTGGCGCCCGGCGACGCGGCGCTGGCGGCAAATGCCGGATCCGCCTTCCAGCTGGCCTTGCAGCCGGAGGCGGCGCTGTCGTGGCACCGGCGGGCGCTGGCGCTGATGCCCGACGACACGGCGGCCTGGGTCAACATCGGCACCTTGCTGCTGGATGCCAACGCGGCGGAGGAGGCGATCCCGCCGCTGGAGCGCGCGAGGCGCCTTGCCGATCCGGGGCAACTGGCGCTCGCCAACTCCAACCTGGGCGTCGCCTGGATGGCGCTGGGGCTGCATGGGGAGGCGGTGGCGGCCTTCCGCGCCGCGCTGGACCGGGCGCCGGACGATGCGGCGATCCGCTCCAACATGCTGTTCTGCCTGTGCTTCGACGATGGCGCCGATCCGGTGGAGGTCTTCCGCGAACACCGCGCCTTCGAGCGGCATCTGCCGGCGGTTCCGGCCGCTCCGCATGCGGTGGAGAGCCGCGATCCGGAACGGCGCCTGCGCGTCGGCTACCTGTCGCCGGACTTCCAGCGCTATCCGGGGCCGGGCTATCACTTTCTGCTGCCGCTGATCGAGGGGCACGACCGCCGGGCGGTGGAGGTCACCTGCTATCACAACGACCGCAGCCGCGACGCAACGACGGAACGCTTCCAGGCGGCGGCCGACCGCTGGCGCGACGTGGCGGCCCTGTCGGACGAGGACCTCGACCGCCGGATCCGGCAGGACCGCATCGACATCCTGGTCGATGCCGGCGGCCACATGTCGCGCAACCGCATGCCGCTGCTGGCGCGCCGCCCGGCGCCGCTCCAGGTCAGCCTGCCGCTCTATCCCAACACGACGGGGCTGGATGCCGTCGATTACCAGATCGCCGACCCCCGCGTGGCACCGCCGGGGGCGGATGCGCTGCATACGGAAAAGCTGATCCGGCTGCCGGGCTGCGTGCTGTGCTACCGGCCGGCGGAGTCCGGCTTCGCGCCGCCGGACCGGCCGCCGATGGAGCGCAACGGCCATGTCACCTTCGGGTCCTTCAACAACATCACCAAGGTGAACGCCGCCACCATCGCCCTGTGGGCGCGGCTGCTGGCGGCGGTGCCGACGGCAAAGCTGGTGCTGAAATGGCGGGGGCTGGGCAGCGGCGGCGGTGCCGACCGGCGCCTGCTGGCCGCCTTCGCCCGGCACGGCATCGGGGCGGAGCGGCTGGAGCTGCGCGGCATCACCCCCGACCCGTATCAGGATTACACCACCATCGACGTGGCGCTGGACCCCGTCTTCGCCAATGGCGGAACCACCATCTGCGACGCGCTGTGGATGGGCGTGCCGGTGCTGAACCAGAGCGGGCCGACCAAGATCGGCCGTTGGGGGGCGACGCTGCTCAATGCCGTCGGGATGGCGGAACTGGTGACGCGGGACGATGACGGCTATCTGGCGCAGGGCGTGCGGCTGGCGACCGACCGTGGTTTCCTCGACGCGCAGCGCGAGGGTCTGCGGGAGCGGATGCGGCGGTCGGTGCTGATGGACGAGCCCGGCTATGCCCGCGCGGTGGAGGCCGGCTATCGCACCGCATGGCGCCGCTGGTGCGCCGGGCTGCCGCCGGTGGCGTTTGATGTCGCTGCCTTCGATGTGGAAGGGGAGGGGCGGGCATGAGCGTCTGCGATCTCGACAGCGTCCGTAGCATCCTGGTCGTCAAGCTGGACGAGGCCGGCGACGTCGTGATGGCCAGCCCCTTCCTGCGCGGCCTGCGCGCCGCAGCACCACAGGCGCGCATCCTGCTGGCGGTGCGGGAGGCGGTGGCGGATCTGGCCCTGACCTGCCGCTGGGTCGATGGGGTGATCGCCCCCCGGCCGAAGGAGGGCGGCGGCATCGACTTTCGCGGCATCACCCCCGGCGGGCTGACGCTGTTCGCCGAGTGCTATCGCGCCGGCTTCGATCTGGCGCTGGTGCCGCGCTACGACTTCGACCGGCATGGCGCGACGACGCTCGCCGCCAACAGCCGGGCGCGGCTGGTCGCCGGCTTTTCCGAGCGGGTGACGCCGTGGAAGGCGGAGGGCAACCGGGGCTTCGACCGCGCCTATGGGCTGGCGCTGAACCCGCCGCCGGGCCGGCACGAGGTGGAGCAGAATGCCGCCCTGCTGGAGGCGCTGGGGGCGCGGCCGGATCTGGGTCCGCTGGAGCTGACGCTGACGGCGGAGGATCGCGAGCAGGCGAGGCGGCTTCTCGGGCCTTCCGATGGCCGGCCGCTGATCGCGGTGGCGCCGGGGGCGGCCAGCCCGCGCCGCGACTATCCGGCCGACCGGCTGGCCGCGGTGGTCTCCGCCGTCGCCGCGACGCTCGATGCGCGGGTCGCCGTGCTGGGCACCGCGGCTTCGCTGCCGGCGGCCGGCGTGATCGCTGCGGCGCTGCCGGGACGGACCATCGACCTGACCGGCGCCACGCCGCTGCGCGTCGCCGCCGCGGTGATGGCGGAGGCGGCGCTGGCGATCACCATGGATTCCGCCCCGGCCCATCTGGCGGCGGCGATGGGGGTGCCGGTGGCGGTGTTCTCCTGCCATCCCGTCGGCGGCGATCCCAACCATTTCCACGCGCCGGAACGCTTCCGGCCCTGGACCGGCGGGCGGGAGGAGCGGGCGCTGGTGCTGCGGCCCGAGGCGGCGGTGCCGCCCTGCACCGTGTCCTGTCTGGCGGCCGAGGCGCATTGCATCGCCGCCATCGATCCGGGCGACGCCGCCCGGCGCATCCTGGCCCTGGTGGGGAAGGGCGGCAACGGTTGAGTCCTTCCCCGGATCACAAATCGTAAAAGTTGCTTTCGAAAAAGAAAGTGGGCGGATCCACGGGGTACGTGGATCCGCCCGAGGCGAGGAGACTGAAAGCCGGTGCCCGAACGTGCCTGAAAAGGCACCGGCGTTCCGGAGGACCGGCTGCGCAGGACAGTGCAGCCGGGCCGTCCGAACCGAGGGTCTCCTATTCCTATGACACCGTTACCCTGCGATCAGGCCGCGCAGCTGCCGATTTGCGACGGCCAGCATGGCGAGATCGACCGCCGGCTGGGCGCGCAGTTCGGCCAGGAGCTGTTCGACGCGATCGACCACCAGATTGCGGCTGGCGATCCAGGCATCGACCGCCGCGGACTCGTCGCCCTCGCTTTCCAGAACGCGCACGGTGAGCGCGCTCTGATGGGCGAACAGGTCGTCGACGATGGCGGCGACCGCCTGACGCTGCCAGTGGTTGTCGACCTTGGCGCCGGCGGCGCGGTCGCGCAGCCATTCCAGGCCGAAGCGGCGGCCGAGGCCGAAATAGACCGAGGCGACGCCTTCCACCGCACGGCCGGTGCGCTCGGCGATGCGCACCAGATCGGGGGCGGCGGCCAGCACCGGCAAGGCGGCGATCCGGCGGGCCAGATCCTCCGGCACGCCCTGGGCGATGGCGTCGGCGATGCGGGTGGCGAGGCGGGAGGATTCCTCCTCGTCGAGGAAGCGGTCCAGCCCGGCGGCCAAAGCCTCCACCCCCGGACGGAAGGCGGCGGATTCGCGGCCCAGATCCAGCGGGTGCTGGCTGTGGGCCAGGAACCACGCCACCGTGCGTTCCAGAAGGTGGACCGTCTCCAGCATCAGCGCCGTCTGCAGCGCCGCCGGCACGACGTTGTCGAGCGCGTCGATGGCGTCCCACAGCGGGCGAAGCTGGAACACGTCGCGGGCGATGGCATAGGCGCGGGCGACGTCCGCCGGGCCGAGGCCGGTCTTCTCCACCATGTCGCGGACGAAGGTGGCGCCGACGCGGTTGACCAGGCTGTTGGTGACAGCCGAGGCCACGATCTCGCGACGCAGACGGTGGCGGAAGACCGCCTCGCGCTGGCCGTCACGCAGCGGCTGCGGGAAGTAGCGCAGCAGATCCTCGACCGTCGCCGGATCGTCCGGCAGCTCCGACGCCAGCAGGTCGTCGTAGAGCGTGATCTTGGCGTAGGCCAGCAGCACCGCCAGCTCCGGCCGGGTCAGGCCGCGCCGTTCGGCCATGCGCTGGGCCAACTCCTCGTCGGTCGGCAGATACTCGATGGCGCGGTTGAGGCGTCCGCCGCGCTCCAGATTGCGGATGAAGCGCGACTGCGCCTCCAGCAGGGCCGGTCCTTGCGCCTCGGCGATGGTCAGGGCCTGGGTCTGGCGGTAGTTGTCGGCCAGCACCAGCCCCGCCACCTCGTCGGTCATGGCGGCCAGCAGGGTGTCGCGCTGCTTCAGCGTCATGTCGCCCCGCGCCATGACGTCGCCCAGCAGGATCTTGATGTTCACCTCATGGTCGGAGGTGTCGACACCCGCCGAGTTGTCGATGGCGTCGGTGTTCAGCTTGACGCCCTTTTGGGCGGCTTCGATGCGGCCGCGCTGGGTGACGCCCAGGTTGGCGCCTTCACCGACCACCTTGGCGCGGATCTGGCCGCCGTCGACGCGCAGCGCGTCGTTGGCCTTGTCGCCGGCCTCGGCGTTCGTCTCGGTCGAAGCCTTGATGTAGGTGCCGATGCCGCCGAACCACAGAAGGTCGACCGGGGCCGTCAGCAGGCGGCGCATCAGCTCCACCGGCGACAGGTGGTCCTGGTCGATGCCGAAGCAGGCGCGGACCTCCGGCGTCAGCTCCACCGTCTTGGCGCTGCGCTCGACGATCATGGCGCCCTGGGACAGCTTGGAGCGGTCGTAGTCGGCCCAGGAGGAGCGGGGCAGGGCGAACAGCCGGTTGCGCTCCTCCCAGCTGACCGCGGGATTGGGATCGGGATCAAGGAAGATGTGGCGGTGGTCGAAGGCGGCCAGCAGGCGGATGTGGCGGGACAGCAGCATGCCGTTGCCGAACACGTCGCCCGACATGTCGCCGACGCCGACGACGGTGAAGTCGGTGGTCTGGATGTCGGTGCCCATCTCGCGGAAATGGCGCTTCACCGATTCCCAGGCGCCGCGCGCGGTGATGCCCATCACCTTGTGGTCGTAGCCGGCCGAACCGCCGGAGGCGAAGGCGTCGCCCAGCCAGAAGCCGTGATCGACCGACACGCCGTTGGCGATGTCGGAGAAGGTGGCCGTGCCCTTGTCGGCGGCGACCACCA
>CBIHQY010000123.1:0-6397 GCA_966212305.1 uncultured Azospirillum sp. | reverse complement strand
TGCTTTTTTTTTGTTTGGTTTTGTTGTTTTTTTTTTTCCTCAACCACCCCCCCGCGCCGGCGGCGGGGTGGGGGGGCGGCCCCCCCGCCCCCCAGCACCGCGTGGAGTCTTGGGCGAGGCACGCCGCGCGTCCCCCTCACCCTCCCCTCTCCCCGGGGGGGAGAGGGATTGCTTCCCCGCGGTGTCGCCGCCCCGCCGCCACATTGACCAACTGGCACGGTGGTGCGCGTGACAGATCGCCACGGCGAGAGCGTCGGCGGCGTCCGGGCTGCCGATCTCGCAGCCGGGCAGCAGCAGGCGCACCATCGTCTGGACCTGCGCCTTCTCGGCGCGGCCCTGCCCGACGACCGCCTTCTTCACCATGTTGTTGGCGTATTCCGCCACCGCCAGCCCAGCCTGGGCCGGCACCAGCAAGGCCACCGCGCGGGCCTGCCCCAGCTTTAGGGTGGAAACCGCGTTGCTGTTGACGAAGGTCTCCTCCACCGCCGCCTCGTCGGGACGGTAGCGCTCCACCACCGCCGACAGCGCGTCATGGAGTTGGACCAACCGCTCGGCCAGCGGGCAGGACTCGTCGGAATGCACCGCGCCGTCGGCGACGTGGCTCAGGCGGTTGCCCGCCACGTCGATGATGCCCCAGCCGGTGTGGCGCAGGCCGGGGTCGATCCCCAGCAGCCGCACCGGCGAAGGCACCGTCGCGTCAGTCCGTCCGGCGCGCGCAAACACGGCACCCGCACTCCGCTTGCAAGACCAGCGTTCTGCTTACGCGGTCAGCTTCTGCATCAGCTCTTCGGAGATGTCGAAGTTGCCTTCGACCACCTGGACGTCGTCGTTGTCCTCCAGCACGTCCAGCAGCTTCAGCAGGCTGGCCGCGGCATCCTCCGACGGGGCGACGGTGTTCAGCGGTCGCCAGGTCAGCCGCGCGCTCTCCGCACCGCCGAACTTGGCCTCCAGCGCATCGCGCACGACGCCGAAATTCTCGACCGTGGTGGTGACCTCATGGCCGTTCTCGTCGGATTCGACGTTGTCGGCACCGGCCTCCAGCGCCACCTCGAACACGGCGTCGGCATCCGCCGCGGCGACCGGGTAATAGATCGCGCCGATGCGGCTGAACATGAAGCTGACCGAGTTGGTCTCGCCCAGGCTGCCGCCATACTTGGTGAAGCTGGAGCGCACTTCGGCGGCGGTGCGGTTGCGGTTGTCGGTCAGCGCTTCGACGATCAGCGCGACGCCGCCGGGGCCATAGCCCTCGTACCGCACCTCTTCATAGTTCGCGTCGTCGCCGCCGCCGGGCGTCCCCTGCTTGATGGCGCGGTCGATGCGGTCGCGCGGCATGTTCTGCGCGCGGCCTGCCAGGATGGCGGCGCGCAGGCGCGGGTTGGCCGCCGGGTCGGGCAGGCCGCTCTTGGCGGCCACGGTGATCTCGCGGGCGAGCTTGTTGAAGATCTTGGACCGCTTGGCGTCCTGCGCGCCCTTGCGGTGCATGATGTTCTTGAACTGGGAATGACCGGCCATGGGTCGAACGAGCCTCGAAACGGAAAATGGTCAATCGGGCGGGGTGAGCGCACGACACATGTAACAGGTCTGCCGCCCCACCGCACCTTTTCGGGGCGGGAGACGACACCCACGGGATTAGAAAGTCAATATGGCGAGATTGCGGCGCGGCCGGGCCGATGCCGCCAACGCCCTACTGCATCCGTTCCGGCAAAGTCTGGCTCAGCCGCCCGCCGATGCGCAACGGCTCGATGCGCACGGCCAGCCCGGTGCGGTCGTCGGTCTCGACGTAGCAGCCGCAGACGGTGCCCTCCCCTTCCGCCGGGGACAGCCGCTCGGTCGGCAGCTTGCGCACCATCTTGGCGAGCGCCACCTCCTTCTTCATGCCGATGGCGCTGTCGTAATCGCCGCACATGCCGGCGTCCGACTGATAGGCGGTGCCCTTCGGCAGGACCATGTGGTCGGCGGTCGGCACATGGCTATGGGTGCCCACCACCAGCGAGGCGCGGCCGTCGCAGAAATGGCCCATGATCATCTTTTCGCTGGTCGCCTCGCCATGCATGTCGACCAGCACGGCGTCCACCCCGCCCGCCCCCAGCCGGTGCGCCTTCAGCACGCGGTCCACCGCGGCGAATGGGTCGTCCATCGGCTCCATGAACAGGCGCAGCAGCACGTTGATGACCAGCACCTTGCGCCCGCCGCGCGCCTGCAGCAGGACGAAGCCGCGGCCGGGCGTGCCCTCCGGGTAGTTCAGCGGGCGGATGATGCGCGGCTGCTGCTCGATGGTGGAAACCAGTTCCTTCTGGTCCCAGGTGTGGTTGCCCAGCGTCACCACGTCGATCCCGGCCTCGAAGAACTCCTCGGCGATCTTGACCGTGACGCCATAGCCGCCGGCCGAATTCTCGCCGTTGACCACGGTCAGGTCGGGGTCCAGCTTCTCGCGCAGCATCGGCATGTGCGCCAGCACCGCCTCACGCCCGGCCCGGCCCACCACATCGCCGAAGAACAGAATCCGCATCGCCCCAACCTTCCAATACTACTTACGAATGCGGAGCGTCTCGCGCTCCGTCACGATCCAGTCCAGCCGCTCGTCATGGCCGTCCACCGGTACCGCCGGCATTTCCTGCGCCGCAAAGGCCACGCCTACCGCGACCACCGCGCCACCTGCCCGCAGGCTGTCCAGCGTCCGGTCGTAATAGCCGGCGCCATAGCCCAGCCGGTGACCGGAGCGGTCGAAGGCCAGCAGCGGCACCAGCAGCAACGACGGCCGCAGCACGACACGACCCTCCGCCGGCTCCTGGATGCCATAGCGGCCTGCCGCCATCGGCGCCTCGGGATCCCAATCCCGGAAGACGAGCGCGGTTCCGCGCGGCCCCGACACCGGCAGCCCGACGGAGTGACCAAGGTGTTTAAGATGGAGCAAAGCCGGCCGCGCGTCGAGTTCGGAGCCGAGCGGCCAATATCCCCCGGCGGCGCCACGCGGCAGATGAGCGTCGCGCGCCAGTTCGGCGATGCGGTCGCGCACGGCGGCGGATGCGGAGGGGCGGTGGGAGTCGGCGATGGCGTCGCGCCGGACGCGCGCCTCGCGTCGGGCGGCGTCCTTGGCTTGCGGATCGGTCATCGCGGACTGCGTGCGGGGAGAAAAGGGTGGAAGGGGCCGCCTCGGCCGATGGCCATATGCCTATCCTCCATGGCCTGCATGAGCAGGTGGGCGCCATGTATCCGGCCCAATGGACCGGACAGGGACAGCTCCCTAGAGATCAAGGTTATCGGCCCTGGGGATTATTGCAGCCTGTCGAACCAGGCAGCGGTCCTTCCGAGACCCAATCTAGGCGCGCTCGAGCCGCGCGGCAACCTCTTCGATGCGTTTTGCCACACGATCGAGTTCGCCGACCACCGCGCCCTCGTCCACGGCGGGCGCGATGCCCTTGCCGGACATCACGTCCTGCAGCTCGTCGGCCAGCACCAGACAGGTCATCAGCATCATCTGCGCCTCCGACCCGCTGCGGCCGCCGCCGGTCAGCCGGCGCAGCCGGTCGTCGACGTAGGCCGCCAGTTCCCGTAGCCGCGCTTCCTGGCCGTCCTCGCACAGCATGCGATAGAAGCGGCCGTTCACTTCGATATCGACCTGGGCCATGGCGTCAGCTCTCCAGCACTTGTTGCAGTCGGGCGATGGCGACCTCCAGACGCTGGGACACCGCCTCCGCGGTGGCCTGGGCGGTCGCCCGGTCCGCCCGCGCGGTTTCCAGCGCCTGCGACAAGTCCTGTTCGCGCCGGACCACCCGCTCGTCGCGGGCCGCCGCGGCATGTTCCAGCCGGTCCACGGCGCGGCCGAGACGGTCCAGAGCGGCATTCAGAGTGTCCATGGACGTCAACCTCGACCTGTGGGCACGTCATGATCTATGGGCAGACGGTGCCCGACCGGCTGTCCGCCAAGCCGAGCCGCTGCTGTTCGGAGCGCATAGAGTTGGGCCGGCACAGTGACCGCGTCAACCATCACGACGGAGTCTTCCACCGAATGCCCCTACGGAATACCGGGGCGTGACGGAAGGCCGCAGCGGATGGGAGGACTCCCTCTCCCGCCCCGGGAGAGGGAGTCATGCCCACTCGCCCCGCTTCACACACGGAAGAGGGGCCTCTGCCATACCATTTCCTACCCCATTCCCATGTTGACCTGCGGACAGCGGTTCTGCATGGTGCGCCCGTTTCGCGGCGCCTTTCAGGGTGACCGCGCCACACCCGTTGACTTGGCATCGTCGCCGACGCCGCAACCGCGCCCGACCCCGCAGGAAACGCCAGATGTCCGCTGCCTCCGCCCAGCCCTCCCTCCACACGATGGCCAGCGCGATCCGCGCGCTCTCCATGGACGCGGTCGAGGCCGCGAAGTCCGGCCACCCCGGCATGCCGATGGGCATGGCCGACGTCGCCACGGTCCTGTTCACCCAGTTCTTGAAGTTCGATCCGAAGAACCCGTCCTGGCCCGACCGCGACCGCTTCGTGCTGTCGGCCGGCCACGGCTCGATGCTGATCTACTCACTGGCCTACCTGACCGGCTACGAGCGGATGACCATCGACGAGATCAAGCGCTTCCGCCAGCTGGGCAGCCTGACCCCCGGCCACCCGGAAGTCGATCCGACGCTCGGCATCGAGATGACCACCGGCCCGCTCGGCCAGGGCGTCTCCACCGCCGTCGGCATGGCGCTGGCGGAGCGAATCACCAACGCCCGCTTCGGCGACGAGCTGATCGACCACTACACCTACGTCATCGCCTCGGACGGCGACCTGATGGAGGGCGTCAGCCACGAGGCTTGCTCGCTGGCCGGCCATCTCGGGCTGAACCGACTGATCGTGCTGTGGGACGACAACCACATCTCCATCGACGGCTCGACCGACCTCAGCTTCACCGACGACACCCAGGCGCGCTTCCGCTCCTACGGCTGGAACACCATCGCCGTCGACGGCCACGACACCGACGCCGTGTCGAAGGCCATTGCCCAGGCCCGGACCTCCACCGACAAGCCGACGCTGATCGCCTGCCGCACCATCATCGGCAAGGGCGCGCCGAACAAGGCCAACACCCATGGCTGCCACGGCTCGCCGCTGGGCGCCGACGAGGTCGCCGCGACCCGCACCGCCATCGGCTGGACCCATGAGCCCTTCGTCGTTCCCGACGAGGTTCTGTCCGCCTGGCGCGCAGCGGGCACCCGCAGCGCCGACGCCTACGCCGCCTGGGCCGGCCGCCGCGCCACCCTGACCGAGGGTGCCGGCAAGGCGTTCGACGAGGCCTTCGGCCGCGGCGTTCCCTCCGCGCTCACCGACACCATCGTCGCCTTCAAGCAGAAGGTCAGCGCCGAGAAGCCGAGCTGGGCGACCCGCGTCGCCTCCGGCAACACGCTGGAGGTGCTGGTCCCGGCGATCCATGAGCTGATCGGCGGCTCCGCCGACCTGACGCCGTCGAACAACACCAAGGTCAAGAACACCGCCGACGTGAAGGGCAAGGGCGAGTTCGCCGGCCGCTACGTCCGCTACGGCGTGCGCGAGCATGGCATGGCGACGCTGATGAACGGCATGACGCTGCATGGCGGCGTCATCCCCTACGGCGGCACCTTCATGCAGTTCGCCGACTATTGCCGTCCGTCGATCCGTCTGGCCGCGCTGATGAAGCAGCGCACCGTCTTCGTGATGACCCACGACTCGATCGGTCTGGGCGAAGACGGCCCGACCCACCAGCCGGTGGAGCATCTGGCCGCCCTGCGCGCCATCCCCAACCTGCTGGTCCTGCGCCCGGCCGACGCGGTCGAGACCGCCGAGTGCTGGCAGATCGCGCTGGAGGCCACCGGCGCCCCGTCGGTCCTGGCGCTGACCCGCCAGAACGTGCCGACCCTGCGCACCGAGCACACCGCCGACAACCTGTCGGCCCGCGGCGCCTATGTCCTGGCCGAGGCCGAGGGCGAGCGCAAGGCGACCATCCTCGCCACCGGTTCGGAAGTGTCGCTGGCGATGGAGGCCCGCAAGGCCTTGCAGGCCCAGGGCATCGGCACCGCCGTTGTGTCTATGCCGAGTTGGGAACTGTTCGAGCGTCAGGACGATGCGTACAAGGCGTCGGTGCTCGGCACCGGCGTGCGCGTCGGCGTCGAGGCGGCGATCCGTCTGGGCTGGGACCGCTGGCTGGGCGCGAACGGCGCCTTCGTCGGCATGGCCGGCTTCGGCGAATCGGCCCCGTACCAGGAACTGTACAAGCACTTCGGCATCACCGCCGAAGCGGTCGTGGACGCCGTTAAGGCGCGTCTCTGAGAGAAGCCGAAGGGGCGTCCGGCCGATTTGGGGCGCCCCATATCCAACTGGAGGAAGTCATGGCTGTACGGGTAGCGATCAACGGTTTTGGCCGCATCGGCCGTCTGGTTCT
>CBIHQY010000122.1:0-6550 GCA_966212305.1 uncultured Azospirillum sp. | reverse complement strand
CGGTCCGCGCCGGGCGGAGCTTGGCGCCACGCTGGCCCGCGCCCTGATCGACGGCGGGCGCGAGGGGGAGGCGCTGGACGTGCTGGCCCGCACCGGCGGTGCCGGACTGGAACCGGAATTGGCCGAACGCCGGGCGTTGCTGCGGGCCGACGCGCTGCTCGGCGACGGCGACACGGTGCGGGCCCTCGACGCCTTGCGGGGGTTGAGCGGGGCGGAGGCGGCGCGGCTGCGGGCGCAGGGGCTGTTCGCCGCCGGGGAATGGCGGGCGGCGCGGACCGCCTTCGCGGAACTTGCCGCCGAACGGGAGGCCACGGGAGCGGAGCCGACGGCGGACGATCTGGCGCTGCAGGGGCTGTCGGCCTTTCTGGCCGGCGACCGCGATGCGACGCGCGGTTTCGGTGATGCGGAACGCGCGCGGCTGGCCGGCACCCGCTGGGCCGGGCTGCTGGATGCGTTCGCCCCGCCGCCAGCCGACGGGCCGTTGCGCGCGGAGTCGGTGGAGCGCGACCTTGCCGCGGCGGACGCGCTCGGCCGGCTGGCGCGGGCGTGGCGGGGGACTCGCTGACCTTTGGGCCTGATCCGTAAAGCCGCTTTAAACGGCCGGCTGTAGCGTCGGCGGCCTGTAGCCCCCAATCGCGATGGCTTTTGCACATCCGGAGAAGAAGACATGCGCTTGATGTTCGGGTTGATCGCGGTGTTTGCCAGCGTGCTCGGCGGGTTCTATGCGATGGGCGGGCGGATGGCCGTGCTGTGGCAGCCGGTGGAGATCGTCATCATCATCGGCGCCGGCATCGGCGGCTTCGCCATCGCCAACAGCCCGTCGGTGCTGCGCGACACGCTGCGCGCGGTCGGCGCCATCGCCCGCGGGCGGACGACGCCCAAGAACGACTATCTGGACATGATCGCGCTGGTCTATGGCCTGCTGCGCGTCGCCAAGTCCAAGGGCATGTCGCAGATCGAGGCGGACATCGACAAGCCGGCCGAAAGCCCGCTGTTCACCCAATATCCCAACGTCCTGCGCTATGACCGCTGCATCACCTTCCTGTGCGACTATCTGCGCCTGATCGCGCTGGGGCAGGACAACCCGCACGACCTGGAATCGTTGATGGCGGAGGAGCTGGACACGCTGGGCCGCGAGCTGAACCAGGTGCCGAAGGCGTTGCAGAACCTCGCCGACGCGCTGCCGGCGCTGGGCATCGTCGCCGCGGTGCTGGGCGTCATCAACGCCATGGGCGCCATCAGCGAGGCGCCGGAGGTGCTGGGCCGGATGATCGGCGGGGCGCTGACCGGCACCTTCCTGGGCGTGCTGCTGTCCTACGGCATGGTCGGTCCGATCGCCAGCGCCGCCCGCCAGCGCCGCGAGTCGGAGCTGAACATGTATTTCTGCATCAAGGCGGCGCTGTGCGCGTACCTGCGCGGCAGCCCGCCGCAGGTCTGCGCCGAATATGCCCGCAAGGTGCTGTACACCGACATCCAGCCCAGCCTTGCCGAGGTGGAGGTCGCCACCACGCTGTCGTCGTCGCAGGCCAAGGCCCGCGACGGCCGCCAAGCGGCGTGACCGGCCATGCCGCGCAAGACCGCCCTCCCCCCGATCATCGTCAAGCGCCACCTCGGCAGCCATGACGAGGAAGAGCACAACGGCAGCTGGAAGCTGGCCTATGCCGACTTCGTGACGGCGATGATGACCTTCTTCCTGGTGATGTGGCTGATGAACATCACCACCACCGAACAGCGCAAGGGCATCGCAGACTACTTCAACCCGGTGGCGGTGTCGCAGAGCAACTCCGGCGCCGACGGCATGCTGGCCGGCCGTTCGGTCGACAGGAGCGGATCGCTGACCACCCCGAACGCCGCCGGCGATCAGGCCAGCCCGGTGGCCTCCCCGCCCGTCGTCGCCTCGGTCGGCGACAGCGACCGCCAGCCGGCCGGCCGCAAGGACCCGATGCCCCACCCGCCCGGCGGCACTGTTCCGCCGGTGGACCTGCTGCGCAATGCGACGGAGAGCGCGCCCGCGACGCCTCCAACTGCACCGCCGGCACCCCAGGCCACCCGCGCGGAGTTGGAGGCGTTGCTCGACCGCCAATCCTCCGAGCTGACGGAGCGGGTGGCGCTGGAGACGCTGGAGCGCGACCTGCGCCAGCGCATCGCCGCGTCGCCGGACCTGAACGGGCTGCAAGGCAGTCTGGTGATCCAGCAGGTGCCTGAGGGCCTGCGCGTGCAGCTGACCGATCAGGCCCGCTTCTCGATGTTCAAGGTCGGCTCGGCCCAGATGAACGAACCGGGGCGGCGGCTGATGCGGATGGTGGCGGCGGCGCTGGCGTCGGTGCCGAATCCGATCGGCATCACCGGCCACACCGATGCGCTGGGCTATGCGCCGGATGCGAAGTACGGCAACTGGGAACTGTCGAGCGACCGCGCCAACGCGGCACGGCGTGAACTGATCGCCAGCGGCATTCCCGGCGGGCGCATCGTCCGGGTGGAGGGGCGGGCGGACCTGGACCATTTCGGGGCGAGCGATCCGCTCGATCCCAGCAACCGGCGGATCAGCATCACGTTGCTGCGGCGGTAGGGGGTGGGGGCAATCGAAGCCGATACCTTCAAATAAAACCTCCATACATTTTAACAAAACCCCTCAGCTTTTCCTTTAAAGCCCCTTTAAAACCCCTTCGCTACCGTTAACTCCGCCAGTCATCCGCGGAGAATCCCGGAACGCACAACCCCCTTCCGTTCGACGGTTGACCAGAGGATTCCAAGGATGAGCCTGTACAGCGCCATGCGTTCCGGTGTCAGCGGCATGTCCGCGCAAAGCTCGCGCCTTGCCGCCATTTCGGACAACATCAGCAATTCCCAGACGGTCGGCTACAAACGGGCCACCGTGGATTTCTCGACCCTGGTCACCGCGCCCGGAAGCCGCAGCACCTACACCGCCAGCGGCGTGCAGTCCGCCACCCATTATCAGGTGCAGCAGGACGGCACGATCATGGGCACCGGCTCGGCCACCGACATGGCGATCAGCGGCAACGGCTTCTTCGTCGTCGGCAACAAGGCGGCCGGCACCCCGGAATATTCGCTGACCCGCGCCGGCAGCTTCCTGCCCGACGACACCGGCTTTCTGCGCAACAACGCCGGCCAGTATCTGGAAGCCTGGAAGCTGAACCCCGACGGCACCATGCCGAACGTCAGCAAGTCCCGTTTCGACGATCTGCAGTCGGTCAACATCGGCAATCTCGTCTATGGCGGAGCCAAGACGACGACGATGGATTTCTCCGGCAACCTGCCGGCCCAGGCCGCCGCCGGCGACAGCTTCACCAGCAGCCCGACCTTCTATGATGGGCTGGGCAATGCGCTGGACCTGTCGATGACCTGGACCAAGACCGCCACCCCCAACGAGTGGACGCTGACCGCCACCGGCCCGGCCGGCTACACCGTCGGCGGTGCGCCGGTGACGCTGACCTTCGCCGCGACCGGCCCCTATGCCGGAAAGCCGGTGGATGCCGGCGGTTTGCCGCTCGATCCGATGCCGGGCATCACCGTCACCTCGCCGGCCACCCCGGCGGCCGACAGCTTCACCATGTCGCTCGGCAACCTCACGCAGCTGAACGGCGATTACGTGCCGACCGTCACCGGCGACGGCGCCAAGGTCGGGCAGGTCACCTCGGTCGACATCGACGACAGCGGCAAGCTGTGGGTGATGTACGACAACGGCGCCCGTCAGGCGCTGTACCAGATCCCGATCGCCACCGTCACCAACCCCGACGGTCTGGTCGCCCAGGACGGCAACACCTACACGCTGGGGGCGGAGACCGGGACCCTCACGCTCGGCGCCGGCAAGCAGGGCAGCGCCGGCACCGTCGTCGGCAGCGCGCTGGAACAGTCGAACGTCGACATCGCGACCGAACTGGTCTCGTTGATCGAGACGCAGCGCGCCTATTCGTCGAACGCCACCCTGGTGCGCACCACCGACGAGCTGGTCGAAGAGACCACCCGCCTGAAGCGTTGATCCCAGCACCGACGGAGCCCCGGCCATGAGCGTCCAACTCGCCCTCACCTCCGCCCTGTCCGGCCTGCGCACGACGCAGCAGCAGGCGGCGATGGTGTCCCACAACCTCGCCAACGCCACCACCGCCGGCTATGTGCGCCGCGACCTCGACCTGTCGGCGGTCACCACCGCCGGCCGCGGCGCCGGGGTGCGGGTGGACGCCGTCGCCCGCAAGGTGGACGAGCTGCTGATCCGCGACGCGCGGTTCGAGACCAGCCGCTACAGCGGGCAGGAGGCTCGTGCCTCGGCGCTGGCCGACTATGCGCTGGTGCTTGGGCAGCCGCAGGACGAGAAATCGGTTTCCACCCAGCTGTCGAAGCTGCAGCAGGCCTTCTCCCGACTGCACGACATGCCCAACGACGACGCGGCGCGCAACGCCGTGGTGTCGCAGGCGGCGGCGCTGGCCGGCGGGCTGAACCGTGCCGCCGAGGCGGCGCAGACCGTGCAGGAGGATGCCCGCGACCGCCTCCAGACCTCCGTCGATGCGGTCAACACCTCGCTCCAGCGCATCAGCGAGCTGAACGGCAGGATCGCGACGCTGGAGACGCGCGGCGGCGATGCCGGCGACCTGCGCGACGAGCGCGACCGCCTGCTCGATCAGGTCTCGCAGGAGATCGGCATCCGCACCTACAGCCGCGAGGACGGCCAGACGGTGGTGATGACCCGCAACGGCCAGACCCTGCTCGACCACCCGCTGGCGCCCGGCGAACAGCCGCTGACGCTGCTGGGCGACGAGGTGATGGCGAACGGCGTCGCCCTGTCGGCCAAGCCGGACAGCGAAATCCAGAGCGGCCGCATCATGGGCTATGTCCAGACCATCAAGCAGGACATGCCCCGCGCGATGGCGCAGCTGGACGAGTTGGCGGCCGGCATCGTCCAGGCTTTCCAGGGGGCGGAGGCCGACCCGACCCAACCCGGCCTGTTCACCGACGCCGGCGCGGCCTATGGCGCCACCGCCGGCCTGGCCTCGCGCATCGCCGTCAACGACGTGGTGCGGACGGAAAGCTGGCGGATGCAGAGCGGCGTGCAGGCGGCGGCCCCGCTGGAGCCCGGCGACCAGACGCAGATCGACAAATTCCTGACCGTCTTCACCGACACCCGCAGCTTCGCCGCCACCGACATGCCGGCCAACACGACGCTCGGCAGCTACGCCACCGCGATGGTGTCGGCCCAGCAGGGCTATCGCACCGGCGCGGAGTCGGAGATGAACGCGCGCAAGATCAGCGCCGACACGCTGGAGACCGCCCGCATCAACCGCGACGGCGTCAACATCGACGACGAGATGCAGAAGCTGATGCTGATCGAGCAGAGCTATGGCGCGAGCGCCCAGGTGGTGCAGGTCGCCGGCCGCATGATCGACATCCTGTTGCAGATCAAGGGGTAAGCCGATGCTGTACAATGCCCTGTCCACGCTGGGGATGAGCCGGAAGCTGCAAAGCACCATGACCCGGCAGCAGATGGAGCTGACCCGCGCGAACGAGGAGGTGTCGACCGGCCTCCATGCCGACGTCGCCGCGACCATCGGCTCCGGCACCGGCCGCGACATCGCGCTGCGCAACCTGTTCGACCGCACCGACGAGTATGTGAAGACCACCGACCTGCTCGACGGCCGGATGAAGACGATGGACAGCGCGATGACCAGCATCATCGCGTCGGGCACCGACCTGCTGGCCGCCGCCTCCACCGGGCTGGGGCAGCAGTCGCCGACCGGCACCTCTCTGCAAATCCGCGCGCGCGGCGTTCTGGATCAGGTGGTCGGGCTGCTGAACGCCTCGTCCGGCAACAGCTATCTGTTCGCCGGCACCGCGCTGGACCAGCCGCCGCTGCGCAATGTCGACGGCGACAAGTCGGGCCTGCGTTCGCCGATGCAGATCATCCGGGACGCCATCCAGTCCGCCACCGGCGGCACGGCGATGCCGACCACGGCGGCGGAAACCACGGCGGTGATCGCCCGGCTGGACGACCTGTTCGCCGTGCGCGACCCGGCGACGCCGGCCCCTGCCCCGCTGACCGATACTTTCGAGGGCGGCCTCTACACCGGCACCACGGCGCAGCAGCCGGGCGGCGCCGCGTCGCCGCGCGTCAGCGGCCGGCCGGCGGACTCCACCAGCATCCCCTATGGCGTCCAGGCCAACGACCCGATGATGCGGGAGATGCTGGAAGGCATCTACATGCTGGCGGCGGTCGACACCTCACAGATGAACGTCGACGCCTATCCCGACTACATCAAGACGGCGGTGGACAAGCTGTCCGGCGGCCTCGGCAAGGTGCGGGAGGCGACGGCGCAGCTCGGCATCCAGCGCGGCCAGGTCGCCACCCTGGCCGAGCAGCACAAGACGCAGAAGGCGATCCTCAGCCTGCAGATCGACAATCTGGAAGGCGTCGATCCCTATGAGGCCAGCACGCGGATCACCCAGTTGGAGGCGCAGATCGACGCCACCTCCAGCGCCACCGCGCGCATCGCCAAGCTGCACCTGACCAACTACCTCTAGGCCGCATCACCATGAGCCC
>CBIHQY010000121.1:0-6707 GCA_966212305.1 uncultured Azospirillum sp. | reverse complement strand
GAACCGCCAGCGAGCGGACGCGAAGCTCCTCCGCCCAGTCCGCGGCAGCAGGGGAGGCGAGGACGGCGTCCAGCGGATGTTCGCTGGCGCGGGCGGCGATGTCGGTCTGCACCCGTCCGGCCAGTTCGCGCAGGTGCGGCAGCAGGGCGAACCACCAGGCGCTGGCGTCGACCACATGCATGCAGCCGAGCGGCCGGCTTTCCGCCAGCATCAGCGCGTCGGTGCGCAGCATCACCGGATCGAACCAGCCGGTCCAGATGCGCCGCGCATGTTCGGTGCGCGGGCCGTTCAGCATGGCGACGATCAGCCGGCCGACCTCCACCGTCATCTGGTCGTCTTCCAGATGGCCGGCCTGCACCAGTTCGAACAGCTTGGATTTCTGCGCCCGATCCAGCGGCGCCAGGATCGCCTTCACCTTGTCCAGGCTGACGGCAGCCGGATCGGGTTCCACCGCGCGGAGCGGTACGGTCTGAAGGGAGACGCTGCGGTTAAGGCGGCCGGCCATGGCGTTCACGGGCGCTGCTGAATCGCGGCAATTTTAGGTACTGGCATGAATGATTGCTACTGGCATGTGGTGACATATTCTGTCGAGCTGTGTCGGAACCGTTCGGAGCTGCACCGCCACCGCTTTTCGCCACCGCGCGAATACAAATGAAACGATATGTATCAAATGCCACACAAATTTATTTCATTTAAGCGCTAAATCGTCCCTTCACACCCGGCGGCCCTGCACTCATTATCCCTCCAGGCATTGCCTCCAGCATCAGGGCGCTCACATGGTTCCGCAGCAGATCGCCGACACCACCCCCAGGTTGTTCAAAATCATGCCCCCAGTCGACTCCCGCAAGGCTGAGCAGGTCGCGCCCGAGCAGGCCGTAGACGATTTCGTCGCCCGCCTGTCCGCGGCTGGCCTGCCTGCCGAGGAGCGCGCCGAGGCTTACGAGGCGGCGCTGAAGCACCTGATGGGGCACCTGATCCGTCAGGAAGGCTGGCTCGCCGAGGAATTCACCGCCGCCGCCCGGTCACTCGGCGCCTACTGACCGGTTACTCTGCCCCGAGGCCGCCCGTCCTGATGAGGATTGGCGGCCTTTTTGCGTTTGTGGCGTGTGAGCGAGTGCCCTGAATCCCCCTCTCCCCGGGGGGAGAGGGGACTTTGAGCACTTTTCCACCCTCACCGTTCGTTGAAGCTGTCGGACAGGGCGAAGTAGATCGGCTTCAGCAGATATTCCAGCAGCGACCGCTCGCCGGTGGGCAACTCCACCTGGGTGGTCATGCCGGGCAGAACCGGGAGCTGGACGTCGTCGCGGCCGACATGGTTGCGGCTGAGCGCGACGACGGCCTTGTAGTAGGGACGCTTCTGCTCGTCCAGGAAGGTGGAGGCGGAGATGCGCTGCAGCGTGCCGGTGATGGCGCCGTAGCGGGCGAAGTCGTAGGTCAGCACCTTCACCGTCGCCTCCTGCCCGACCTGGAGATGGCCGACGTCGCGCGGGGTGACATGCGCCTCGACCGTCATCTCGTGGTCGACCGGGACGATCTGCATCAGGACGCCGCCCTCCGGCACCACGGCGCCGATGGTGTTGATCCGCAGATCCTGCACCAGCCCGCGCACCGGCGACGGCACGGTCAGCCGCTCGGCGCGGTCGTCCAGCTTGGCGTGGGCCTCGCGCAATTGGGCGATCTCGGCGGTGACGGTGCCCATCTCGGTCACGGCGTCCTGCGACAGCTTGGCCGACTGGTCGAGGATGCGGTTGCCGGCCTCGGTGATCGCCTGCCGGGTGGCGATGATCTGGCCCTCGATCCGCCGCTGCTCGCCCATCAGGCGCGACTGCTCGCGCTGGGTTTCCAGCGATTGCAGCTTCGACGACAGGCCCATCAATTCCAGCTTGTTGCGGATGTCGACCGATCCGGTGATGAAGGTGATCTGGTCCTTGATGTTGGCCAGCTGCCCTTCGTACAGCGCCAGTTCGGCCTCGCGCTGCGACACCTGGGCCTGCAGCACGGCGATGGCGGTGTCGCGCGCCTTGCGCTGGGTGTCGTAGATCAGGCGCTGGTCGGCAATCTGCGCCTCGGCCTGGGGCGTGACGGGACCGGCGACGCGGGTGAAGTCCGGGGCCCGCCCGGCGGCGAAGGCGCGCAGCCGTTCCGCCCGCAGCTCCAGCGTCAGCAGCCGGGCGTTCATCTGCTCGCGCTCGGCCTGGACCTGCTTGGGATCGAAGACGATCAGCGGCTGGCCGGCCTCGACCAGATCGCCCTCCTTGACCAGGATGGCCGACACGATGCCGCCTTCCAGATGCTGGACGACCTGGGAGTTGCCGGACGGCACCACCTGTCCGGCGGTGACGACGGCCTCCTTGACCGGCATCAGCGTGGCCCAGGTCAGCAATGCTGCCAGCAGCAGGACCAGCACGATGATGGTCGCACGGACCAGCGACAGCGTCGCATCGTCGGCGCTGAGCGATTTGCCGGTGGGGCGGGCGAGGTCTGAGGCGGCCATCTGCGGTTCACACTGAAAGCGGAAAGGAAGGAGCGAAACGGGTCAGCGTTGCGGCGTGGCGGCGACGCCGGGCGGGCGTTGCAGCCCGATCCCGCCCAGCAGCGCCCCGGCGATGCCGTTGGCGACGCTGCTGCCGCCACCCCCCGAACCAGCAGGGCGGGGACCGGGCAGGCCGCCGGCCGGGTTGGCCGGGGCGATCATACCGGCATCCATGGTCAGCACCGCGTCGGCCAGCGTCAGGTGGCTCGGCCGGTGGGTGACCAGGAAGATGGTGCTGTGCCCGCGCAGCGCGGCCAGTGCCGCGTGCAGCGCCTTGTCGCCCTCGAAATCGAGCCGGCTGGCCGGCTCGTCCAGCAGCAGGATGCGCGGCCGGCGGATATAGGCGCGGGCCAGGCAGATCTTCTGCGTCAGGCTGGGCGACAGGCGCAGCGACTGGTTGTCGCCGATGCGGGTTTCCAGCCCCCGCGGCAGCGCCTCCACCTCGTCCAGCGCGCCGGCCAGCGACAGCGCCCAGCGCAGCTCCGCCTCGCCGGCGGTCTGGTCGGCGAAGCGCAGGTTCTGGGCGATGGTGCCGTAGAACAGCGAGCTGGCCTGCGGCACATAGCCGACCGACTTGCGCAGGTCGACCGGGTCCATCTGGCGGATGTCGACGCCGTCGATCCGCACATTGCCGGCCTGCGGCGCATAGAGCCCCAGCATCACCTTCAGCAGCGACGATTTGCCGGCGCCGTCTGACCCGACGATGGCGACGATCTGCCCCGGCTTGACGGAGAAGCTCACGCCGACCAGCGCCGGATCGGCATCGTTGCGGTAGCGCAGCGACACGCGGGAGAAGGAGACCTCGCCTTTCAGCTTGCGCGGCTGCAGGGTGGCGCAGCGCGACTCGCGTTCCGGCCGGATGCTCATCAGGCCGTTGATCTGGCGGGCGTTGGCGCGCAGCTGCTCGATGCGCGGCAGCATGGAGACGGCGGTCTGCAGCGGCACCATCACCCGCCACAGCAGCATCATCGACGCCATCAGCGCGCCCGGCGTCATGGTGCCGGCGAAGACCTGCAAGGCGCCGACGCCGACGGTGGCGAGCCCGGCGATCGGCACCACCAGCCCGGCCAGCGCCGCATGGGTCGCCGACAGGTTGGCCGCGGTGTGGCCCGACCGCGCGGTGCGGGCCGACAGCCGGTCATAGCGGTCGCGCCAATGGGCCAGCCCGCCGATGGCGCGCAGCGCCGGCATCTTGGCGACCATCTCGACGAAGAATTCCTGCCGCTCGGTGTCGGCGCGCGCGGTGGTGCCGGTGCGGGCGCGCACCATCGGGTGGACGGCGGCGCCGATGGCGGCGGTCACCAGCACGGCGCCCAGCGGCACCAGCGCCAGCGGCCCGCCCAGCACGGCCATCACCCCCAGATAGAACAGGGCGAAGGGCACGTCGAACAAGGCCGCGACCTGCCCCTGGCTGATGAAGTCGCGGATCGATTCCAGATCCTTCACCCGGGCGATCTGCGTGCCGATGGCGGCGCGCTCGCTCAACCCCACCGGCAGCATCAGGATGCGCTCGATGGTGGCGTTGCTGATGCTGCGGGCGATGCGCGACCCGGCATGGGCCAGTGCGCGGCCACGGATCTGGCGCAGGGCGAAATCGCCGGCGATCACCAGGAACGCGCCGACGGCGATGGTCGCCAGCGTGTCGAAGGATCCGGTGCCGATGACCTTGTCGTAGATCGCCATGGTGAAGAGCGGCGCGGCGACGGACAGCAGGTTGATGACCGCGCTCAGCCCCAGCACCGCCCACAGCAGCGGCAGATAGGCATGGATGACCGTGCCGACCCAGTTCTGGCTGCCGGCGCCGGCCGCCGCCTCCAGCGGGGTGAAGACATAGGCGGTGCCCTTGCCGAAATTCAGCAACACCGTCTCGCGCGACTGGCCGCTGAAGGCGGTTATGCCGTCGGCGTCGGCGGACAGCAGCGTGTAGATGCCGCCGTCGCGGGCTTGGAACAGGCAGGGAAGCAGCGACGGCTCCGGCCGGCCGAGATCGAAGCGCAGGCTGCGCCCCTCGAAATGCAGGCGCTGGAGCACGTCGCACAGCTCCTCCACCGTCTGCACCTCGGAGAAGTGGGGCAGGGCTTCGGCCAGCGTCTGCGGCGCGCCGCGCCAGCCCAGCGCGTCCAGCAGCGGGACCATGCAGGCGCCGACCGCCGAGGCTTCCGCCAGCCGGCGGCGCAGGATGTCGCCATCGTCATGTGCGGCGCGGATCGGCTCCGCATCGGGCTTCGCCGCCGCCTCGGCCGCCGGGGCGGAGGTGGCGGCGACCAGGGCCGGCTGCCCGCCGACGCTCACCGCATCGGGGTTGCGGGTGACGGCATGGCCATCGACGATCTGCACCACCCGGTCGGCCAGCGACAGCAGCGACGGACGGCTGGTGACCAGCAGGATGGTGACGCTGCCGCGCAGCTCGTCCAGCGCGCGGCGGAAGGCCTTGTCGGACTCGACGTCGAGGGAGGAGTTCGGCTCGTCCAGCAGCAGCACGGCCGGTTCGCGCACCAGCGCGCGGGCGAGGCAGATCAACTGGCGGGCGCCGCGCGGCAGCGCCTCCTGCGAGGCGTCGCCGACGATGGTCTCATAGCCCTGCGGCAGGCTGGCGATGCGGCGGTCGAGGCCCAGGCGGCGGCAGACCTCCATCGCCAGATCGGCCCGGCCGGGGTCGAACAGGGTCAGGTTCTGCAGGATGGTGCCTTTGAACAGCTCCGGATGCTCGCCGACATAGACGACGCCGCCGATGCCGATCATGGCATCTGCCTCAGTCAAGGCGCGCACGCCGACCCGCACCTCGCCCGCACTTGGCCGCAGCACGCCCAGGATCAGGCGCAGCAGCGTGGTCTTGCCCGAACTGTTGGTCGCCACCACGCCCAGGAACTCGCCCGGCCCGACGCTCAGCGACAGGTCGCTCAGAATCTCCGGCCCGCGGTCGTAGGCGAAGCGGACCTTGTCCATCTCGATGGAGCCGGGGGCCAGCGGCGTAGTGAGCGCGCCCTGGGACTTGCCTTCCGCCTCGGCATTGCCCGGTTGCGACACCGTGCCGTCCGCTCCGACCTCCAGCAGGACATGGCCGATGCGGCGCAGGGCCAGCGACACCGACTGGTAACGAACCCAGCGGTCGAACAAAGCCTGCACCGGCTGCACGCAGCGTCCGGCCAGCATCGAGCAGGCGGTGAGCACGCCGGTGGTCATCGTCCCGTCGATCACCGACACGCTGCCCAGGATCACCACCAGCATCATCGTCGCCTGCGCCAGCGTGGCGGCGACGACGGAGGCCGTACCGCTGAGCCGCGCGACGGTGAAATCCTCCTCGCTGCAGCCCTGCTGCAGGCGTTCATGGCGGCGCAGCAGCCCGGCCTCGGCCCCCAGCCCCTTCACGGTGTGGACGCCGGCCAGCACCTCGCTGATGAAGTTCAGGCGCCGCTCCTCCAGCGTGTGGCGGCTTTCCAGCGCCCGGCGCATCCGCCGGCCCAGCACGGCGCCGACGATCAGGAACAGCGCCAGCACCGCCACCGGGATCACCGCCAGCCAGCCGGCCAGCAGGGCGATCAGCCCCAGGTAGAGAACGGCGAAGGGGATGTCGATGGCCGACTGCAACGCCTGGCCCGAATAGAACTCCCGCACCATCTTGATGGCGCGATAGACCTCGAAATGAGTGCCGATCCCCTGTTGGGAAAAGGCGTTCAGCGGCATGTGCATCAGCCGGTCGATCAGCGACGCGCTCGACCGATGCTCGATCCTGGCGCCCATCCAGGTTGTCAGCGCCGAGCGCGCGACGCGCAGGATCGCCTCCATCACCGCCGCCGCCCCGCAGCCGATGCCCAGCAGAAGCATGGTGCCGTAGGATTCGTTCGGCAGGATGCGGTCGTAGACGTGCAGCAGCGTGACCGGCAGCGCCAGCGCGAAAATGTTCATCGCGAAGGACGCCAGGACCAGCATCGCCCGGTCGCGGCGCGGCCCCAGCATTCCGGACAGCAGGCGCTTGGCCGCCTTTTCGGCCGCCCGGTCGCGGCCGGAAGACGCATTTGCCGCGACGGTGCGCGGTGCGGTGCGGATGGTGGACGGGGCTGCGGACTGCAATACGACCAACCTGTTCACGGAGTTAACCGGGCGCTAATCAACACCACAATTGCTAGTGATAGGTAAATCCGCGAATAGCAACAAAAGGCAACCGAGTGACAAA
>CBIHQY010000120.1:0-6722 GCA_966212305.1 uncultured Azospirillum sp. | reverse complement strand
TCCAGGTGACGGTCGGATAGCGCATCAGCTGGTCGCGGGCTTCGGCGGCGATTTCTCCCGGCGGACGGCCATCCTGACCGAGGAAGCCATGCGAGTGGCTGGCGAAGCGGTTGCGCCGCAGTCCCTCATCCATCACCAGAACCCGGCGTCGGGCACGGGCCAGCTGCAGCGCGGCGGCGATGCCGGCATAGCTGCCGCCGACAATGATGGCGTCATAGGTTGTCGTGTCGTTTCCGTTCATGCCAGTCCCTTTCCTCGGATGAACCGGGCGCGCGGTCCGCACCCAATCACGACACATGATAAGTTACATGAAAGGGCATGGTCAATGTGACATGTAACTTATGAAGTGGCCTGAGTTGCCCGACCGCCCTGCGTCACATCCGAAGGGACCGATCATCAATGAGACAGGACAGCCGCCTATCCCGCATGCTGCATGTGCTGATCCACATGGACCGGCATGACGGCACGCTGACGTCGGAGGCGATCGCCGAGATGCTGAACACGAATCCGGTGGTCATCCGCCGGACCATGGCGGGGCTGCGCGAGGCCGGCCATGTGCGGTCGGAAAAGGGCCATGGCGGCGGCTGGCGGCTGGCACGGCCGCTCGACGGGATCACTCTGCTGGACATTCACCGCGCATTGGGGGAACCGGGGGTCTTCGCCATCGGTCCAACCGCGGACGAGCCGAGTTGCCTGGTGGAGCAGTCCGTCAATGCCGCCCTCGACGGGGCATTGCGTGAGGCGGAGGCGGTGCTCGTCCGGCATCTGGGCGAAGTGACGCTCGCCGATCTCGCGGCCGATTTCGATCGGCGCATGAAGGCGCTGGGCAAGTGCTGAGCGCAGACCCTAGCCCGCCTTCGGCGCTTCTCCCTCCTGCGCCCGACGGATGGCGGCCTCCACGCATTGCAGGTGCAGCTTCTTGCGGGCGAGCTGGCGGGCGCGGCGTTCCTCCAGGTCGGTGGTCGCCATCGCCTCGATGAGGCAGCCGCGCCAACCATTGGCGTCCAGGGCGCGGGCGACCTCGGCATAGCCGAAATAGCCCTTGTCCGGCTGTTCCCAGGGCGCACGGAAATCGGCGCGGCGCAGGACGAAGCGGTTGGACTGGCTGCCGCCGCCCAGGTTGGTGAGACGGGCCACGATCAGGCGCTCGCCGTTGCCATGAACGACGGTCAGGATCGGGCGAATCCCGGTGATGGGTGGATCGACGGCCATGATCCATGCATAACGGTCCAGGGGCGTCCTGACCAGAGCGTCGCTGATCGCACTGCCGACGCTCCATCTCCCGCCCGAACGGAGAATCGCCCATGCGTCTCTTCAACCGCCCTGTCCTGCACCATGGTCCCCGCTTGTCGTCCGCCGTCCTTTCGCTCCTCTTGCTGAGCGGCCCCGCCGCGGCCCAGCTGGCGCCCGCGCCGACGGTGTCGCCGGCGGCCTGCGAAGCCTATGCGGCCGGCGCGATGATCGAGGCGCAATTGTTCTTTGGACGCAACATCGGCAACGAGCTTGGCGTCAGCGATCGCGAATGGACCGACTTTCTCGACCGGGAGGTGACGCCGCGCTTTCCCAACGGGCTGACCGTCGTCGATGCCTCCGGCCACTGGCGCGACATCCAGACCGGCCATCTGGTGCGGGAGCCCAGCAAAATCCTCACGCTTCTGGCCGATGGCGACCCGGCGACGCTGCGGCTGATCCACGAAATCGTCGATCTGTACAAGGACCGCTTCCACCAGCAGTCGGTCGGGCTGGCCATCCGGCCGGTGTGCGTTTCCTTCTGAAACAGCGGGGCTATTCCAATTCCCGGAACATCGTTTCACGAATGGGGAATGCGACAGCTCGCCGCACCCCCGACCTTCTGACATTTGCCTGCACTTATGCTTTTGTCGCAGATTGTGGAGGCTGCGTAACGGATCGTTTCGCGGCCGAGAGGAAATGCGCACCGAATAGTACCAAAATAGAACGAGGGACGCCCTGCCATGAGCGCGATCGCCAGCACCACCACTGCCGAGCCTTTCGACCAGATGCATGCCCGCTCCTTGTCGGACCCGGCCGGGTTCTGGGGAGAGGCGGCGAAGGACATCTCCTGGTACAAGCCATGGGACAAGGTGCTGGACGACAGCAACGCACCCTTCTACCGCTGGTTCACCGGCGGGGAGCTGAACACCTGCTACAACGCGGTGGACCGCCATGTGGAAGGCGGGCGCGGCGCCCAGGCGGCGATCATCTATGACAGCCCGGTCACCCAGACCGTTCAGACCATCACCTATGCCGAGTTGCAGGACCAGGTCGCCCGCTTCGCCGGCGCGCTGCGCGCCCAGGGCGTGGAGAAGGGCGACCGCGTCCTCCTCTACATGCCGATGATCCCGCAGTCGCTGGTCGCCATGCTGGCCTGCGCCCGTCTGGGCGCGGTGCATTCGGTGGTGTTCGGCGGCTTCGCCCCGCACGAGCTGGCGACCCGCATCGACGACGCCAAGCCGAAGGCCATCGTCTCGGCCTCCTGCGGCATCGAACCGAACCGCATCGTCAAGTACAAGCCGATGCTGGACGCCGCCATCGAGCAGTCGGCCCACAAGCCGGCCAGCGTCATCGTCTGGCAGCGCCCGCAGGAAACCGCCACGCTGATCGAAGGCCGCGACGTCGACTGGGCCGAGGCGGCAGCGAAGGCCGAGCCGGCGGAGTGCGTGCCGGTCAAGGCGACCGACCCGCTCTATATCCTCTACACCTCCGGCACGACCGGCCAGCCCAAGGGCGTGGTGCGCGACAATGGCGGCCATGCAGTGGCCCTGCGCTGGACCATGACCAACATCTACAACGTCAAGCCGGGCGAGGTGTATTGGGCGGCGTCGGATGTGGGCTGGGTGGTCGGCCATTCCTACATCGTCTATGCGCCGCTGCTGACCGGATGCACCACCGTGGTGTTCGAAGGCAAACCGGTCGGCACCCCCGATCCGGGCACCTTCTGGCGCGTGATCGAACAGCACAAGGTCGGTACGCTGTTCACCGCTCCCACCGCCTTCCGCGCCATCAAGCGCGAGGATCCGGACGCCAACTACCTGAAGAAATACGACCTGTCGCACTTCCGCGCCCTGTTCCTGGCCGGTGAGCGGTCGGACCCCGACACGCTGCATTGGGCCGAGGACAATCTGAACGTCCCGGTGATCGACCACTGGTGGCAGACCGAGACCGGCTGGGCGATCTCCGGCAACCCGCTGGGCGTCCACCTGTTCCCGATCAAGTACGGCTCCGCCACCCGGCCGATGCCGGGCTGGGACGTGCGGGTGCTGAACGCCGAGCTGAAGGAGGTTCCGCGCGGCGACATCGGCGCCATCTGCGTCAAGCTGCCGCTGCCTCCGGGCACGCTGCCGACGCTGTGGAATGCCGACGAGCGCTTCAAGAAGTCCTACCTTGCCGATTACCCCGGCTACTACCAGACCGGCGATGCCGGCTTCGTCGACGATGACGGCTATGTCTATGTCATGGCCCGCACCGACGACATCATCAACGTCGCCGGCCACCGCCTGTCCACCGGCGCGATGGAAGAGGTGCTGTCGAGCCACAAGGACGTCGCCGAATGCGCGGTGATCGGCGTGGCCGACGACCTGAAGGGGCAGGTGCCGCTTGGCTTCGTCTGCCTGAAGGCCGGCGTGACCCGTCCGCATGAGGAGATCGTCAAGGAGGTGGTCCAACTGGTGCGGGAGCAGATCGGCCCGGTCGCCGACTTCAAGCGCGCCCTGGTGGTCGATCGTCTGCCGAAGACCCGCTCCGGCAAGATCCTGCGCGGCACCATGCAGAAGATTGCCGACAGCCAGGACTACAAGATGCCGGCGACCATCGACGATCCGGGCATCCTGCCGGAGATCGCCGACGCGCTGAAGACGCTGGGCTATGCCAAGACCAGCAGCACGCTGGCCTGAGGCGCCAAAACGGGAGAGGGCGGCCTTCGGGCCGCCCTTCTTCATTTCGGGACCGGGATCAGCATGAGACGACCGACAGGTTTTCCGGCTCCTCGCTGCCAAGGTCGAGCAGGGGCAGAAAGCTTGCCGGCTCCTGCGCGCCGGACAGCGCATAGCGGCGGTTGAAGATGTAGCAGGGCACCGCCTGCAGCCCCATCTGGCGGGCCAGCGTATCGGCGGCCAGGACCGACGCCGATTCGGCATCGGTGGACAGCTGATGCCGCGTCTCGACGAAATCCATCCCCAGCCCGGCGGCGACGCTGGCCAGCGCGTCCGGGTCGCCGATGTCCACGCCCTCGACGAAATAGGCGGCGAACAGCGCGTCGGCCATGGCGTTGCCAAGCCCCAGGCGGCCGGCGATGCGGACCAGACGGTGTGCGTCGAAGCTGTTGGGCGTGCGCTGGATGCGGTCGAGCGCCAGCGGCAATCCGTCGCGGGCCGCCGTATCCTCCACCACCCGGTGAATCTGCCGGGCCCGCTCCGCCCCGCCGAACTTGGCGGCGAGATAGTCGTCGCGCGACATCCCGCCGCGCGGCATGTCCGGGTTCAGCTGGAATGGCTGCCAGCGGATTTCCGGGCGCAGATTCGGCCGCTGCATCAGCGCCCGGTCGAGCCGGCGCTTGCCGATGTAGCACCAGGGGCAGATCAGGTCGGCGAAGGTTTCGATCAGCATGACGCCACTATCCGCGCCTCCTCCAAATGGAGCAACCGCTTCTTCCGTCCCATCCCGCAGGCCGGAAGGGCCCCGCAACCGTTTGTTAACCGAGTTGGCCCAACAGTCCTGAATAGTCCCGCCGAAAATTGCAAGGTCGGCGGACACATCCCGGTGGGCGATTCCCGATGAGCAATTCCTATGTCGACGGCAAGGTGCGCGAAGCGATCCTGGCGGCCAAGGGCAGCCGGATGAATGCTCAGAAGATCCTGATGGCCTGGGCTGTCGAGGATCCCGACCTGCTGCGCGGCATCGCCCAACCCTTCCTGAAGGCCATTGCCGCCGCCGCCATCGAACGCGCCGGCCGTCCGGCCAGCAGCCGGCCGGCCGCGCGTCCGGCCGCCGGCGGGGCGGGGGGCGGGGGGCGTCCGTCGGCATCCGGCCTCAGCCGGGATGCGCTTGAGAACCTGCTGAACCAGTTGGGCCGCGAGCCGGACGAGCAGCCGGCTCCGCAGCGCGCAGCGCCTGCCGGCAAGTCCGCGCCGGCGGGGAAGGGCGCCACCATTCACAACGCACCGGCCGGCGGGCCGAATCATGAGAAGGCGATGATGGCGATCGCCAAGGCTTTCGTCGCCAAGAAGGTGCGTTGACGCCTTACGACCCGTTGTTGGCCGTATAGGGCGTGGCGTCGTCGAACCAGCCCCGCTTGCGCGGCAGTGTCCGGACGTCCGGCGGCGGACTGGCCAGCGCGGTGTTCCCGTTGCGGTAGGGATCCGGAATGTGGTGGCACTCGACGTCGGCCAGGGTGCGGTAGCAATAGAGCCGCAACCGGTCGACCTCGACCTTGTCGGGGCAATAATCGCCGTCCTTCTCGAAGCTGAGGATCGAGCAATCGCGCCCGGTGGCCGCCGACACGATATGGTCGCCGATGGTCTTCTTGGTCGCGTTCAGCGTCACGATATCGGCACCCGCCGCAGCCAGTCCCAGCGGAGAGGTGCAGCCGGCCAGCGCCCACGCCGAAATCGCCAGCGACAGGACGAGCCGCCCCCGCCTGGACCTCATTCGCGCCGCATCCATACCTGCGCCCACCATTCCGCAATTCCTCTTGTCAAGCCCTCTTACCAAGCAGGGGCCACCCGATCCGGCACATTGCGCGCGACCCCGGTTAACGAGCGATGAATTCGCCGATGGGGCAGACCTCAACGAAGCAGGGTGCAGATGCGCGACCGGCATTGCACGACGACGAAGGCGTCCTTCTCCTCGCTACATCCGACCTTGAAGGTTGTCGATCCCTCCCGCCCGATGGTGTAACGCAGCACCTCGATCTTGGCCGGCGTGCAGTTGCCCATCGACTTGGCGATCTCCTTCGCCTCGGCCTGGGCAGCCGACACATTGGCAGCCGCCATGGCGGAGCCTCCCGCCGAGAAAACTGCCACGGCCGGAAGAACGGCGATGAGACGGAACAGGGGCGAATCGCAGAACGTCATGGCCGGACTATCGCACGGGGTAGGGCGGTTCCGGAAGGGCTGCCTCCGAAATGTCGCAGCGATGCGAATCCCGCCGCGCAGGATTGGCGAAGCTGCTATTCTCGGCCCGAAACGCAAACGGGACGGCCCCTAGCCGCCCGTTGCCGGAAATGGGTGGGGAAACGCATGACCTTGAATGAACGGCGGCTTGGCGACCGCATCCTTGCCGCGCTGGAACTGGCGCTGGAACAGAAGCATCTCGACGTCGCCGAACATCTGACCCGTGCGCTGGAAGAGACGCTGACCCGCTTCGGCGGACCGGATGCGGTCGACCACCGCGAACTGTCGGCGGGCATGCTGCAGGCGTTCGACCGGCTGGAGGCTCTGCGTCGCGATGCCCACCGTCTGCCCTGAGCGGGTGGGAGGGACACAGCGATACCGCCGGCTCCACCTTCGGAGAATTTTTTGCAATTTGGTGATTGACAGGCGGCGGCCGGGGCGACTACAAACCGCCCACCGAACGACGGGGGCCTTCAACGGTTCCGGTTAAAAACACTAAGCGGTTCAAGCCTTTGGCTCTGTGACGGTGTGGTGTTTGAAACAAGTCGCTCTGCGCGGGTGTAGCTCAGTTGGTTAGAGCGCCGGCCTGTCACG
>CBIHQY010000119.1:0-6796 GCA_966212305.1 uncultured Azospirillum sp. | reverse complement strand
GCCCTCCAGCACCGGGACATGGCGGATGCCGTGTTCGTCCATCAGGCTCAGCACGTGACGCACCGTGTCCGACGGGCTGCAGCAATAGGGATCGCGCGTCATCAGCGCCGATACCACCTGATCCAGGATGCCGGGTCCGCGGTCGACAAGCGCGCGGACCACGTCGCGTTCGGAAATGACGCCGACCACCGTGTTGCCTTCGGTGCGGCAGACGTCCTTGACCACCAGCGCGCCGGTGTTCTCCGCCTTCATCAGGCGCAGCGCGGTGGCGACCGTCTCGTTGATGCGCACCATGCCGATGCGCGTGCCCTTCTTGCGGAGAATGTCCTCGACCTTCATGACGCTCCTCCCCCTGTTCGATGCGGCCGGCCCCGTGGTCCTTTCGGGCTTGGCGCCGGCCGCGCCACCTGCTTTGTTTACTGGGCCGCGACCACTTCCGGCGCGGCAGCGGGGGCCGCCGCGGGCTGCGGACGGCTGTAGCAGCCGGCGTTCTCGCCCCGCTGCTTCACCAGCGCCAACACCACGTCGATGGTCGGCGTCGGCACGCCCACCATGCGGCCCATCTCCTGCACCACCGACAGCAGCGGATCGATCTCCATCGGCCGGCCGCGCTCCAGGTCCTGCAGCATCGAGGTCTTGTGGGCGCCCACCGCGGCGGCGCCGTTGATGCGGCGTTCCACATCGACGCGGAAATGGACGCCCAGCTTGTCGCCGATGTCCTTGGCCTCCAGCATCATCGCCTTGGCGACGGCGCGGGTGTCCGGATCTCCGCAGATGCCTTCCAGCGTGCCGTGGGTCAGCGCGCTGATCGGGTTGAAGCACAGGTTGCCCCACAGCTTCAGCCAGATCTCGTCGCGGATGCGGTCGAGCACGGGCGCGCGCAGGCCGCCGGCCTCCATCGCCTTGGACAGGGCGACGACGCGCTCCGACTTCGACCCGTCGGGTTCGCCGAGCGAGAACTTGTCGCCATAGACATGCTGGATGACGCCGGGCTCCACCACCTCGGTCGCCGGATAGACGACGCAGCCGATGGCGCGCTGCGGACCGAGACCCTTCCACTGGACCCCACCCGGATCGACCGTCTCCAGGGTGCGGCCGTCGAATTCGCCGCCGGTGCCGTGGAAATACCAATAGGGAATGCCGTTGACCGCGGTGACGACGGCGGTGTCGTCACCCAGCAGCGGTTGCATCGCGGGCACGACACCGGGGACGGAGTGGGCCTTCAGCGCGATGATGACATAGTCCTGCGGGCCGAGTTCGGCCGGGTTGTCGGTGCAACGGGGGTGGACGACGGTCTTCTCCTCCCCCATCAGCAAGGTGACGCCGTTCTCGCGCATCGCCGCCAGATGCGCACCGCGCGCCACCAGACTGACTTCGGCACCCGCCTGGTGCAGGCGCACGCCGAGATAGCCGCCGATGGCCCCGGATCCGTAGATGCAGATCTTCATGCCGGATTCCCCTCTCCCCCGATTTCACTTTTTGAATGCTGTGGGGCTGGACGACGCCAGCCTGCCCACACCGGCCGCATCCATCGGCGGACCGGTTGCTTTGCAGCGGCATCCAACAGTCTGTC
Source organism: uncultured Azospirillum sp. (assembly GCA_966212305.1). GTDB lineage: Bacteria > Pseudomonadota > Alphaproteobacteria > Azospirillales > Azospirillaceae > Azospirillum. The sequence goes on along the minus strand of CBIHQY010000119.1, from coordinate 5,223 downwards.
GCGCAAACTGTGTTTGGAGTTTGGTATACCACATACCGTATGTCAATGCGGAATGTGGGGGCGCGGTCGAAGATTGCGGAATCGGGCGCTTCCCCGATCGAATCAGGCTCCCTTCGCAAAAAAGTAGAGGGTCAGCGCCGTTCCGATGATGACCACCAGCGTTTTCAGCAGCTTCGGATCGACCCGCTTGGCCCCCATGGCGCCGGCATATCCGCCGGCGATCGCCGCGACCGCCATCGCCAGCGTTTCCGGCCAGGACACCGCCCCGGCGACGATGAAGGTCCCGACCGCGGCGGCGTTCATCAGCATGGCCAGCAGTAGCCGCAGCCCGTTCATGGCGTGGATGTCGCGCAGCCCGAACAGGGTCAGCGCCGCCAGCATCAGGAAACCGATGCCGCCGCCGAAATAGCCGCCATAGATGGAGATCAGGAACTGCACCACCAGCACGCTGCGCCCGCCCAGCCGCAGCCTGGACACGATGCCGGGCGCATAGGCGCCGATGGCGAAGATGGATGTCGCGAACAAAAGCAGCCACGGCACGAAGCGCGCGAACACCGCATTCGGCGTCAGCAGCAGAAGCAGCGCGCCGATCAGTCCGCCGACGAGGCTGAGCGCGGCGAAGACAGGAACATTCACCTGCCCGCCGGCCGCGATCTCCCGCCGGTAGGCCCAACTGCTGGCCGCCTGTCCGGGAAACAGCGCAACGGTACTGGAGGCATTGGCGGCGACCGGCGCCACCCCGGCGAACAGCAATGCCGGAAAGGTGATGAAGGCGCCGCCGCCGGCAACGGCATTCAGCGCGCCCGAGGAAAAGGCCGCCAGCATCAGGACGACGATACCCAGCATGATCGAACCACCCCTTTCGATCTGTGTTGACGACGCGATACGTATTCCGTATACAGAATATCAGCCTTTGAAGCGGGCTCTGCCGGGATGCATGGTTGTGACGCTCACCCTCCGATGCGGTTCACGACGCTGCCTCCCAAAACGCGACAAACCGACACCGGGACCAATGCGGTGGTCCCGATGCCGGTTTGTTGTGTCGTTCGGCGGTAATACGTGCCGCCTTTTATCTGGAGTCCCGGCCGGCCCCCCGGTCGGCGGGGACTCCCCTTTCCTTTCAGTCGGCGCCTTCGGCGGCCAGCTTGCCGCTGACCGGCTGGACGGTGTCCTCGGCGATCTGACGGGCACGCATCGGCTTCAGGACGAACAGGGCCATGAAAGCGGCGATGGCATTGACCGCGGCGGCGAAGAAGAACACCGTCTGCCAGGACCCGCTGGAGGCCACTATGATGTTGGCGAAAGGAACGACCAGAGAGGCAGTGCCCTTGGCGGTGTAGAGCAGGCCGGCGTTGGTGGTGGCGAACTTCGACCCGAAGCTGTCGGCGCAGCAGGACGGGAACAGGCTGTAGATCTCGCCCCAGGCGAAGAACACCAGACCGGTCAGGACAACGAAGGCGACCGGGTTGTGGCCCCACTGGTTCAGCGCCAGGATGCCGACCGCTTCGATGGCGAAGGCGACGAACATCGTGTTTTCACGGCCGATGTGATCCGACACCCAGCCGAAGAAGGGACGGGTCACGCCGTTCAGCACGCGGTCGATGGTCAGGGCGAAGGTCAGCGCCGGCAGGGTCAGACCCATGATGCTGACGGGCATGCCGTCGAGGTGGAAGTCCTTGGCGATCGGGCCGAGCTGGGCGGTGGCCATCAGACCGCCGGCGGCGACCATGACGAACATCAGGTACATCACCCAGAAGACCGGCGACTTCAGCGTCTCCTGCGGGGTGTAGTTGCGGCGGCTCTGCGAGACGTTGCTCTTGCCCTTCGGCAGCAGGGCCGGGTTGGCTTCCTTCAGGAACCAGGCCAGCGCGAAGACGATCAGGCCCTGGCCCAGACCGAACACCAGGAAGGTCTGCTGGAAGCCGGAGGTCTGGATCATGTTGGCGATCGGCACGACCGTCACGGCGGAACCGGCACCGAAACCGGCAGCAGTCAGACCGGCGGCCAGACCGCGGCGATCCGGGAACCACTTCAGCGCGTTGCCGACACAGGTGCCGTACACGGCGCCGGCACCGACGCCGCCGACGGCAGCGCCGATATAGAGCAGCGCCAGCGAGTCGGCCATCGAGTTGATGACCCAGGCCAGCGCGCAAAGAATGCCGCCGACCACGACGACGATGCGGGGACCGAACTTGTCGACGAACCAGCCTTCGATCGGCACCAGCCAGGTTTCGGTCACGACGAAAATGGTGAAGGCGACCTGAATGGCGGCACGGCCCCAATGGTACTTTTCATCGATGGGGTTGACGAACAGCGTCCAGCCATATTGCAGGTTCGCAATCATCGACATGCAGATCACGCCGATAACCAACTGCATCCAGCGGCCGCCGAGCGGTGCTCCCTGCGCCTCCGAATTCGTATGCTGCATCTTCTATCTCCTCCTAGGAAGCGGTTCTCTGCCGGTTCGGGCGTCGCTTCTGTTTTGATGCTGAAGCTTTTACTTTGGGCGTCTTCTTAGATGCTTTCAGAGATTTGACGCTGTTGTTCGCTTTTGCTTGGCAGCCCGGCGAGGATGCGGCCTCGGGGCGCTGCGCTGCTTGGGTGACGGGTTTTCGCCTCCCGCCAGACCGGTGCAGTCCTGATCCGATCTGGAATTATCAATATGGTATACCAGATGCCGGACACCTGACAAGCGATTAGTGGGAGAGGCGAACTGTTTCTGCAGGCTGCATTCGCTTGAGCGCCGGGGGCGAGAGTCGCGTTTTGATTTTCCGGCACGCGGAAAGCGGGGCGGCGCAGCTTTTGGCCGGACAATCTATTGGCATATGGTATGCCAGCTCCGACGGCACAGTTCGGCCTGGCAACCGCCGGCCGGCATGGTCTCCGCCGCCGGCGCTGACGCCCTTCCCGGCAGAACCCATATTGATAAGGAGTCGACCGCCATGGACCAGCAGCAGAACATCGAGATCGTCGTGGCGCGTGACGATGCCGATATCGCCGCCAGCTATCCGATCATGAAGGAGCTGCGGACCCACATGACCGACCCCGAAGCCTACCGCGCGCAGATTCGCCGGCAGATGGACGACGGCTACAACCTCGCCCTCCTGCGGCTGGACGGCGAGATCGCCGGCTGCGGCGGCTTCCGCGTCCACGAGACGCTGTCACGCGGTCGCTACATGTATGTGGAGGATCTGGTCACCAGCTCCGCCAAGCGGTCCTACGGGCTGGGTGACAAGCTGTTCGACTGGCTGGCGGGCGAGGCGCGGGAGCGTGGCTGCGCCCAGATGGAGATCATCTCCGGCATCCAGCGCGGCGAGGCCCACCGCTTCTATCACCGCAAGCGGATGACCATCAAAAGCTTCCAGCTGGTGCTGCCGCTCGCCTGATCGGGCAACGTGCCCGCTCGAGGCGGAAACGAAAAAGACGGCCTGGAATGGCCGTCTTTCTCACGATCGCTCGGGTGTGGAATCGCAGCCCGGAAGGCGGGTCAGAAGGCGCGCGGGAAGCTCGCCCAAGCGGGGCCCGGCGGCAGTTCGTCTTCCGGTTCCTTGAGATCGGCTTCGGTCGGGTTGGCGAGGCGAAGCGGCGCGGAGGAGAAATCGCGCTGCGACTTGCCCGCGTTGGTGATCTGCATCGACAGAATATAGTGGACCGTGCCGCCGAAGACGGACAGCACAAGCGCCAGAACCAGCATTTCCAACATGTTCATCGCTCCAGTGTCTCGGTGGGGTGCTTTTTTTGTTTGGTCGGCTTCGGCTTGACCATTCTGTTATGACGCGCCGCAGCATTCGGTTCAAGTTTTTTGGTATACAAGGTACACGATGCCGGACATGCGCATACCGCATGCCTCCGGCGTTTTGCATGCGTACCAAACATACCGCATATCAAACATTTTGCCTCTTGTGCTTTCGCATTACGGTGCCAACAGAGCGATTCCGATTGCGCTGCACCATTGCATAGCACGACGTCGAAATTGTTTGCGTGGCGTACTGTATCTGGCATACCATATTCACAGCACGACGCCCGGCCGGGCGCCTTGCCGCCCCGAGGGGAGCCGCCCGACAGACGGTTTTCCTGCCAGCCGCCAGCCGATCAGGAGTCACGCCATGAAGGTCGAACATATCCTGCGCACCAAGGAATCCCGCGTCGTCGCCGTGCGGACCAGCGCCACGGTCGCCGAGGCCGTCAAGCTGATGAAGGCGGAGAACATCAGCGCCCTGGTCGTCAAGGATGTCTGCCGCACCGAAGGCAACACGCTGGCCGGCGTGCTCTCGGAGCGCGACGTCGTCCATGCCCTGCTGGAGCGCGGCGGTTCGCTGCTGTCCATGCCGGTGTCGCAGCTGATGACGCGCCAGCCGGTGACCTGCACCCCGTCCGACAGCGTCCAGCAGGCGCTGCAACTGATGGACAAGCACCACATCCGCCATCTTCCGGTTCTGGAGGACGGCCATCTGGTCGGCGTCGTCAGCGCGCGCGACTTCACCCGCCTGCACTTGCAGGAGCTTGAAGGCACCGTCGCTTCGGTCGTTGAGCCGCCGCCGGCCACCACCACCTTCGCCCACTGAACCATTCCCCGAACATGGCGCCGCCGGCACATCCTGTCCGGCGGCGCCTTTCCTATGGGAGAGGCTGCCCCGTGACCACCCTGATCTTCACCCATCACGACTGCTTCGCGCATGACACCGGCCCCGGCCATCCGGAGGCGCCGGAACGGCTGGCCGTCGTGTGGCAAGTGCTGGACCGGCCGGAATTCCGTGACCTGGAGCGCCGGTCCGCCCCCGAGGCCGATGTGGAGCAGTTGTCGCGCGTCCATGACCGCAGCTATGTCGATGCCGTGCTCGCCGCTGTGCCGGACGACGGGTATCAGCGGCTGGACGGCGACACGCTGCTGTCGCCGGGGTCGCGCGGCGCCATCCTGCGCGCCGCCGGATCGGTCTGCGCCGCGGTGGACGCGGTTCTGGCCGGCGAGGCGACCAACGCCTTCTGCGCGGTGCGGCCCTGCGGCCACCATGCCGAACCGGCCCGTGCCATGGGCTTCTGCGTCTTCAACAACATCGCCGTCGGGGCGGAACATGGCCGCAAGGTGCACGGGCTGCGCCGCGTCGCGGTGGTCGATTTCGACGTGCATCACGGCAACGGTACCCAGGCGATGTTCGCCGACGACCCCGACCTGTTCTTCGCCTCCACCCACCAGTCGCCGCTCTATCCCGGCACCGGCAATTC
>CBIHQY010000118.1:0-7316 GCA_966212305.1 uncultured Azospirillum sp. | reverse complement strand
TGACCAAGCTGGAAAGCTACATGGTCGGCGGCCACTTCACCCAGACCCAGTTCTACGCCGACGTCGAGGGCCACCCGGACGAACGTCCCCTGCGCCTCGCCCTGGAGGAGCTGGACTTCTTCGCCCGCGAGGTGAAGATCCTGGGCGTCTATCCGGCCAACCCCTTCCGCTATCAGGAAAGCCAACTCGTCGGCGAGGACTGAATCCCTCCCGCAATGCCGCAAGTCTTTTCGCAGTTGCCATAAGTCGCGCGTCATTCCGCCGCAGTGACGCGACTTAGCCATGGTCGCGAGCGGTCAGCGCTGGGCAAGATTAGCAGAAATCGTTATACAGAAAAGGCCGGCAGAGACCGGCTCCACAATTTTTCGACGACTGGAGTGTGATCGGTTCAAGCGGAATCGCTTGAAGCGTGAATCACACGGAAAACTAAAAGCTTAGAGTCTGTCTGGTGCTTATTGAAGCACCAGACAGACTCTAAAAAACCACGGCGGCTGACGGGTGAAAACCCCGCCGACGGCCATGGCGCCACGGATGGAGGTTGCCATGCTCACGATGGAAGATTGTTTGGGGTTGGCCAATCTGGAGGCGGAGGAGGTGGCGCAGATCGCCGCCCACGAACATCTCCCCTTCATGACCGCCCTGGAAAAGGGCGCCTCGCTTCTGCACGAGCCCTGGGGCGACGCCGCCGTCCGCCAGATGGTGTGGGACAACCTGTGCAGCGCCGACCGCCGCCGTCCGGCCGAGGCGGCCTCGCTGGTGACGCTCTACAACGACACCTGCACCCGCCACCCCAACCCCTTCGACCGCCGCTGCTCCCCGGCCCGCGCGGCGGGGCCGCAACGGCGGCATTGAGGGGGGCGATCACCCCTCCGCCATCCATTCCCGGATCAGGCGGTGGGCGATCGAGTCGGGCCGGGCGAGGCGGAAGGTCTCGTCCGGGGTGTGGGTGCGCAGGAAGTCGCGGTCGAACCAGCGGGCGCTTTCCAGCTCGTCGTTGCCGGTGTCGATGTCGAAGCTGGTGGCCCGCGCCATGAAGCCCAGCATCAGCGAGGACGGGAAGGGCCAGGGCTGCGACGACCGGTACCGGATGTCGGTCACGGTCAGCCCGACCTCCTCGAACACCTCGCGGGCGACGGTGTCCTCCAGGCTTTCGCCCGGCTCCAGGAAGCCGGCCAGCACCGAATGCATGCCCGGCGGGAAACGGCTCTGGCGGCCCAGCACGATGCGGTCGCCGCCGTCATGGACCAGCATGATGACGGCCGGGTCGGTGCGCGGGAAATGGTGGGTGGCGCAGTCGGGGTTGGTGCAGAGGCGCACATGCCCGCCCTCCGCCGACGCGGCCGGAGAGCCGCAGACCCCGCAGAAACGGTGCCGCGCGTTCCACCAGACCATGCCGCGGGCATAGGCGCACAGAGCCGCCTCCCCTTCCGGCATCAGCGGCCCGGTGACGCGCAGATCCTCGAATCGGCCGTAGCCCCGCAAGGCCGGCAGCGCCTCCGGCTCCTCCACCATCGACAGGTCGACGGTGAAGAGCGGGGCGCCGTCCTCCATCAGCCCGAGGAAGATCGGCACCGCATCCAGCCCTTCCGCCGGCAACAGGACGGCGCGCGGCGCATCCTGGGGACCGGCGACGAAGCTCTTGGTCTGCCAGATCGGCAGGACACGGGACGCGGGGGCGAGCCAGGCCTCCGTCAGCCAATCCTCGTCCTTGCGGCGGAGGGAGGCGCGGTCGACCGGCGCGGCGGCGTAGATGTTGGGTCGGTTCGTCATGGCCGGTCGAGGCTGCCACAAGCCGTGCCGGGCGAAAAGCCCTCGCGGTGGCGTAGCTGTCCTGCGGCGGCACGAACCGCCCCGCGCCCCGAGACCTAAAGCCTGGACAGGGCGCTTTCGGGTTTCCGGGGCGGGCGGGCACCGGTAGGATGCGGCAACCAGTCTGACAGATTCAAGGAGCGACCATGACCGAACCCTGCCCCGCCCCGATGGTGGCGCTCGCCCAGCGGTTGGCCGACTCCAGCGGCAGCGTCGTCCGCCGCTATTTCCGCACCCCTGTCACCATCGACGACAAGGCCGACCACTCGCCGGTCACCATCGCCGACCGCGAGGCGGAGCATGTCATCCGCACCATCATCGAAAGCCAGCGCCCCGACGACGGCATCTATGGCGAGGAGCACGGCACCAAGAACCTGGACGCCGAATGGGTGTGGGTGATCGACCCCATCGACGGCACCAAGTCCTTCATCACCGGCCGGCCGATCTTCGGCACGCTGATCGCCCTGCTGCACCATGGACGCCCAATCCTGGGCATCATCGACCAGCCCATCGTCGGCGACCGCTGGATCGGCGTGGAGGGCCGGCCGACCACCCACAACGGCCAGCCGGTGCGCGTTCGCCCCTGCCCCGGCGGGCTGGGCGCCGCCATGTTCGGCACCACCTCGCCCGACCTGTTCCCCGGCAGCGATTATGACGCCTATCGCCGCGTCGTCGCCAAGGTGAAGACGGCGGCCTATGGCGGCGACTGCTACACCTACGGCCTGCTGGCGTCGGGCTATTACGATCTTGTCGTCGAGTCGGGGCTGAAGCTGTACGACTTCGCGGCGCTGGTGCCGGTGGTGACCGGGGCCGGCGGGCTGATGACGGATTGGGAGGGCAAGCCGCTCGACGCCAACTCCAGCGGCCGGGTGATCGCCGCCGGCGACCCTCTGACCCACCAGGAAGCCATGAAGGCGCTGGCCGGCTGAGGACATCGAGATGACCGCCCCGACCATGACCGCCCCAAATAGGATTTCCATCGAGCCGCCCGCCCGTTCCGTCTTCGAAACGTCCCCTGAAAAGCTGCGGCCCTTTCTGGAAGGCCTGGCCGCGCGGGTGTCGGGCGGGTCGAACTGGATGGTGCGCAAGAAGACCGTCTGCGACCTGCTGCTGGGGCTGGACGCCTTCTTCGCCCTGCCGGCGGCCGAACGCAGCGCGCTGATGGCCGATGACGCCTCCCCCTCCGGCGCCGGCGCCACCCCCGCCGATGCGGAGGGCGGGCCGGAGGATTTCCGCAAGGTGCTGCCGCTCTATGTCGGCGCCATCCTGGAAGGGCTGAAGGAAACGGCCATTGCGTCTCCGGAACAGGCGGCCATCTACCTGCTGTCCATCCATCCCGAGCATCAGGCGGCGGCAGAGGCCTGGATGCTGGCCGATCCGCGCAACGGAAAGTCGGTGCGCCGGCTGATGCGGGACGACCGCCGCTATCGCCAGTTGATGGATCGCATGGCCGACCACTGGCGAAGCTCGCAAAGCCGCTGAACCTGAACCGGAATTGCGCTTGACCGGAGCGCGGGCGTGGCAATCTAACCAGAACGTCCGCTCCCCAAACAGGACCGCCGATGCGCCGCCTTCTCGCCATTGCCGCCACGATCCTGACCCTTGCCGCGCCGGCCATCCTCGCGTCCGTCGTCCTCACGCCCGCCCAGGCCGCGACCAAGACCGTAACCGCGCTGAAGCAGTTCGGGGAGCCGCAGTTCAAGCCCGGCTTCACCCATTTCCCCCACGTCAATCCCGACGCGCCCAAGGGCGGGTCGATCGGACTGGCCGAATCGCAGCCGGGCACCTACGACAGCCTGAACACGCTGATCCTGCGCGGGGTGCGCCCGCGCACGCTGGGGCTGATCTCCGACACGCTGATGGTCGGGTCGGGCTGGGAGCTGGACGCCGCCTATGCCCATCTGGCGGAAAGCGTGGAGATTCCCGACGATTACGGCTGGGCGATCTTCACGCTGCGCCAGGGGGCCCATTGGCACGACGGCACGCCGATCACCAGCGCCGACGCGGTCTTCACCTGGGATGCGATCCAGGCCCACGGCGCCCCCTTCATCAAGTCCTTCCTCGACCACATCGCCAAGGTGGAGGCGCTGGACGACCGCCGCTTCAAGATCACCCTGACCGGCACCGGGGAGATCAAGCCGATCATCGACTTCGCCGTCACCTTCGCGCCGCAGCCCAAGCATTGGTGGACCGCCAATGGCCGCGACATCTCCAAGACGACGCTGGAGCCGGTGCTGGGCAGCGGCCCCTACCGGATCAAGATCGTCGATCCCGGCCGCTCCATCACCTATGAGCGGGTCGCCGACTGGTGGGCCAAGGATCTGCCGACCGCCCGCGGCTTCTACAATTTCGACACGGTGAAGGACGACTTCTACCGCGACGACGATGTGATGTTCGAGGCGTTCAAGGCCGGCGCCTACGACTTCCGCGGCGAATACCGGGCGCAGCGCTGGACCACCGGCTACGACTTCCCCGCCGTCAAGGACGGGCGGGTCAAGACGCTTGAAGTCCCGAGCGAACTGCCGCTCGGCGCCCAGGGTTTCCGCCTGAACACCCGGCGCGCCAAGTTCGCCGATCCGCAGGTGCGCGAGGCGCTGACCCTGCTGTTCGACTTCGACTGGATCCAGAAGAACATCCTGTACGGCCAGTACAAGCGCACGCTCAGCAACTTCCCCAACTCCGACTTCGGGGCGAAGGGACCGCCCGGCCCGGCGGAACTGGCGCTGCTGGACCCCTACAAGGCGCAGTTGTCGGAGCGGGTGCTGACCCAGCCCTTCACCCTGCCGGCCACCGATGGCAGCGGCAACAACCGCGCCCAGGTGCGCGAGGCGACGCGCCTGTTCAAGGCGGCCGGCTGGGAAGTCCGCAACGGCAAGCTGACCAATGCGAAGACCGGCGAGGCGATGACCATCGAATTCCTCGACGGCACCGGAGCGCTGACCCGCGTCATCCAGCCCTATGTCGAGACGTTGCGCCGCGTCGGCATCGACGCGTCCTTGCGCCTTGTCGACACCGCCCAGTATCAGGCCCGGCTGGACGAGTTCGATTTCGACGCGATCATCGTCAATCTCGCCTTCTTCACCCCGCCGGGCACCGAACTGCGGGGCTATTTCGGCTCGGCCGCCGCCGGCACCAAGGGTTCGGCCAATTATTCCGGCATCCACGACCCGGTGGCCGATGCGTTGATCGAAAAGGCGCTATCCGCCAGGGATCTCGACAGCGTCCAGGCGGCGACCCGCGCGCTCGACCGCGTTCTGCTGTGGGGCTTCTACATGGTGCCGCAATGGTACAACCCGGAAAGCTGGATCGCCCACAAGGCGTGGCTGGCCCATCCCGCGGTCTGGCCGAAATACGACCAGGACTATCGCAGCACCAATTTCCCGGCGACCTGGTGGGTCGATCCGGCAAAGAAAGGGGCGCAGCCTTGATGACGCCCCATTGCGGGGCTAACTCCATCAGGCTGAACGCTTTTCGAGAAAACAGGCGAGGGAGGGGATCGGGCATGACGGGTCGGATGCGCTGGCTGGGCACCGGTATGGCGGCGGCAGTGATGATGGCGGTGGTGGGGCTTCCGCTGCTCGCGTCCCCGCTCGCGGCTCAGACCCAGGGCAGCCACGCCCTGTCCCTGCACGGCAAGCCGAAATACGGGCCTGACTTCCAGCATCTCGACTATGTCAATCCCGACGCCCCGAAGGGCGGCGAGGTCAAGATGATGGCCTTCGGCAGCTTCGACAATCTCAACCCCTTCATCCTGCGCGGACAGGCCGCCGCCGGCTCCAGTCTGCCGTTCGAGACGCTGACCACCAGCAACGGCGACGAGGCGGGGATCACCGAATACGGCCTGCTGGCCGAAAGCATCGAGGTCGCTCCCGACCGTACCTGGGTCGCCTTCACCCTGCGGCCGCAGGCCCGCTTCCACGACGGCCAGCCGGTCACGGCCGACGACGTGATCTGGAGCTTCGACACGCTGAAGGAAAAGGGCCACCCGCTCTACCGCACCTATTACGCCGACGTGGTGAAGGCGGAGAAGACCGGCGAGCGGACGGTCAAATTCTCGTTCCGGGATGGCAACAATCCCGAACTGCCGGTCATCATGGGCCAGCTGCCGGTGCTGCCCAAGCATGCCTTCGCCAACCGCGATTTCGCCACCACGACTCTGGAACCGCTGATCGGCAGCGGTCCCTACAAGGTGGTCGATGTGCAGCCCGGCCGCGCCATCATCCTTGAACGGGTAAAGGACTGGTGGGCGAAGGATCTGCCGATCAACCGCGGCCGCTACAATTTCGACCGCATCCGCTTCGACTATTACCGCGACCTCGACGTGGCGTTCGAGGCGTTCAAGGCCGGCGCCTTTGATTTCCGGCTGGAGAACTCGTCGAAGAACTGGGTCACCGGCTACAATGTCCCGGCGGTGCAGAACGGCCAGATCATCAAGGAGGAGATCAAGCACGAAGACCCGCAGGGCATGCAAGCCTTCGTCTTCAACATCCGCCGCCCGATCTTCCAGGACCGCCGCGTGCGCGAAGCGCTGAATTACCTGTTCGACTATGAATGGACGCGCGCCAACCTGTCCTACGGCCTCTATCAGCGCACCAAAAGCTATTTCGCCAACACCGAACTGGCGGCCACCGGCCTGCCCTCCCCCGCCGAACTGAAGCTGCTGGAACCCTTCCGCGGCCAGATCCCGGACGAGGTGTTCACCAAGCCCTTCGAGCCGCCGAAGACCGACGCCAGCGGCAACATCCGCGGCAACCTGCGCACGGCACTCGGCCTGCTGAAGGAGGCCGGCTGGGATCTGAAGAACGGCAAGCTGACCAATGCGCAAGGCCAGACCTTCCGCTTCGAGATCCTGCTGGTCCAAGCCGATATGGAACGCATCGTCCAGCCCTTCGTCCGCAATCTGGAGCGCGCCGGGATCGAGGCGCAGATCCGCGTGATCGACAGTGCGCAGTACCAGAACCGCACAGATAATTTCGATTACGATATGATCATAGAGCGGTTCCCGCAGTCGTTGTCGCCCGGCAACGAACAGCGCGATTACTGGGAATCCTCGCGCGCCGACCAGCCCGGCAGCCGCAACAGCATCGGCATCAAGAACCCGGCGGTCGACAAGCTGGTGGAGACACTGATCGCCGCCCCCGACCGCGAGGCGCTGATCACCGCCACCCGCGCGCTGGACCGCGTGCTGTTGTGGAACTGGTACGTCATTCCGCACTGGTACGACAACGTCTACCGCGTCGCCTATTGGAACCGTTTCTCCCATCCGGCGGTTGCCCCGAAATACGGCTTGGGCTTCTCGGACAGCTGGTGGGTCGATGCGGACAAGAACGCCAAGCTGGCCAACAGCCCACGCCGCACGGGACCCTGAACTATAGTCTGGTCTAAGCTGTCGTATCCTTGAAGACTGCCACCTGAAGATTTGGGGAGGGTCGGGACACCCGCGATGCTGGCCTACATCATCCGCCGCCTGTTGCTGATCATCCCCACCCTGTTCGGGATCATGGTGA
>CBIHQY010000117.1:0-7339 GCA_966212305.1 uncultured Azospirillum sp. | reverse complement strand
CGCAGCGACGAACGAAGCCGTTCCACAAGGTATCGACCGGCCGGACCCGGCCGGACGCAAGGCCATCGCGAGAACCCCCTCGCGGTGGCCTTTTCTTTTGGGCAGGTTCTTTCGGGCGTGGCGGCGGGAGGCTGCAACAGCATTCTTGCTCCGGCTTTCCCGTCCCGCTGTGCTATAGCAGCGCCTCCCTCAACCGGAAGCGCGACCCGTTCCCATGCCCGTCTTTGCCGGATCAGAGCTGACCTGCCTGCGTGGCGACCGTCTGGTCTTCACCGGGCTGGAGTTCCGCATCGCCCCCGGCGGTGCGCTGGTGCTGCTCGGCCCCAACGGCAGCGGCAAGTCCAGCCTGCTGCGGGTGATGGCCGGGCTGCTGAAGCCGCTGCGCGGGACGCTGGGCTGGGACGGGGTGGCGGTCTCCGAGGATCCCGACGGCCACCGATCGCGGGTGCAGTATGTCGGCCATCTCGACGCGGTGAAGCCGGTGCTGACGGCGGCGGAGAATCTCGCCTTCTGGGCGGCGCTGGCCGGTGCCGCCGATCCGGCCGCCAACGCGCGGGCCGCGCTCGACCGGCTGGGGGTGCCGCACATCGCCGGGGTGCCGGGCCGCTACCTGTCGGCTGGTCAGAAGCGCCGGCTGAACCTCGCCCGGCTGCTGGCGGCACCGGCGACCCTGTGGCTGCTCGACGAGCCGACCGTGGCGCTCGACCGCTCCGCCATCGCCCTGTTCGAGGGGCTGATCGCCGAACACCGCGCCCAGGGCGGCATGGTGGTGCTGTCCACCCACACCGACATTGCCACGCCCGGCGGCGAGGAACTGCATCTGGACGAGTTCGCCCCCTACGCCGACGATGATGAGGCCGGCGACGAAGTCCATGAGGAAGAGGGGGCCGCGCCATGAGCCGTTTCCTGCGCCTTGTCGCGCGCGACCTGCGGCTGGCCCTGCGCCAGGGGTCCGATGCCACCATCGCCGTCATGTTCTTCGTGCTGTGCGTGGTGCTGTTCCCCTTCGGTGTCGGGCCGGAGCCCAACATCCTCGCCCGCATCGCCGCCGGTGTGATCTGGGTGGCGGCTCTGCTCGCCTCGCTGCTGTCGCTGGAGCGGCTGTTCCAGACGGATTACGAGGACGGATCGCTGGAGCTGCTCTCGCTCTCTTCCCTGCCGCTGGAGGCCGCGGTGCTGGCGAAGACGCTGGCCCATTGGCTGGTCACCGGCGTGCCGCTGATCGTCGCCGCGCCGCTGCTGGCGGTTCTGCTGAACATGGATGCGCAAGGGTTCGGCGCGCTGGTGCTGACGCTGACGCTGGGCACGCCGATCCTCAGCCTGATCGGCGCCATCGGGGCGGCGCTGACCCTGGGGGCGCGGCGCGGCGGCGTGCTGCTGTCGCTGCTGATCCTGCCGCTCTACATTCCCGTGCTGATCTTCGGCGCCGGCGCCATCGACGCGGCGATCAACGGGCTGACCCCGCGCCCGCACCTGCTGCTTCTCGCCGGCATCCTCGCCGCCGCCCTGCCGCTCGCCCCCTGGGCCGGGGCCGCGGCCCTGCGGCAGGCGGTGGAGTAGGGGCGTTACGACTTCCGACCCGTTTCCGGCAGAAGCTTTTCGATCGCCTCGCGCACCTTGTCCGACTCAGGATCGGTCATGGTGGAGAACCAGGACACCAGCTTGCCGTCCGGCCCGATCAGATATTTGTGGAAGTTCCAGCGCGGCTTGGCGAGGAAGCCCAACTCGTCGGCCGCCCAGCGGTAGAAGGGATGGGCGCCGTCGCCCGACACCACCGTCTTGTCCGTCAGCGGGAAGTCGATGCGAAAGTTGACCTCGCAGAAGTCCTTGATCTGGTTGGCGTTCCCCGGCTCCTGGCCGCCGAAATCGTCCGACGGCACGCCGACCACCACCAGCCCGCGGTCGCGGTAGCGCTGCCACAGCGCCTCCAGCCCCTTGTATTGCGGGGTGAAGCCGCATTGCGAGGCGGTGTTGACCACGAGGACCGCCTTGCCCTTGAACTGCGACAGCGGCAACGGCTGGCCGTCGATGCCCTGGAAGGTGAAGTCGTAGGCATTGCTAGCGGCGGCATTGCTTGCGGCCATGGCGCTGGAGGCTCCCATCACGGAAAGGACCGCCGCCATGGCGACGGTGCGAAGTCGGGTTCGGACGGTCATGGGTATGGCTCGGCGGTTGGAGGGCTTTGCATCCTTACACATACGATGCCCGATACGAGGTCCGGCGCCTATCGGATCATGACGGGACGGGCCGGCGCCGGCCGCATCGGGTCTACCCCCTTCGGACGGGTAGCCATGGCGCCCGCGGATCGACAGTTGATAGGTAAGGATGCATGGCGATCGATCGTCACCATTCTTGCAACCGTCCTTGTCCACCGAACAGCGCCCGAAAAATGTCCCACCCGGCCGAGCCTCAGCCTGAGCATAAAAATCTATCCCATCGAAATGGGTATGCGGATGCCAGCCCGGCCGCCGCCGCTCCCGTTGCCGATGCAAGCCCATTCCAGGAGAACAGGTCGATGAACGCCGGAGCCATCATGCAGCACAACCGGTCGCCCCGGACGGCGATGCGCCGGGTTGCCCGTGCCGCTGCCAAAGCCATGGCGGCTGCCACGGCGGTGCTGGTTTTCGGCGCCGCCTTGTCGACGCCGTCTTTCGCCGATCCGGGGGAGCATGGCCGCGGCCATGCCTGGGGCCACCACAAGAATAAGCACCATCACGACGAAGGCCCGGTCGTCATCTACGGCGCGCCGCCGCCGGTGGTCGTGGTTCCGGCCCCGCCGCCCCCGCCGCGCGTCGTCTATGCTCCGTCCTACGCCCCGCCCGCCGTCATCTATGCCCCGCCGCCCCCGCAACCGGGCGTCAGCGTCCAGATGAACATTCCGCTCCGTTAACGATCCATGTCTTCCAAGCGCTCCGGCGGTCGGGTCTCACCCGGTTGCCGGAGCGTTTTGCGTTTCGGCAGCGTTGTTCCGGCCTGTGACCATCCTGTGCCCTTCTCGTGCATCCCTCTCCACACCACGGCATGCTCCCGGCCTTTCCTTCGCCTGCCGTCCATGCCGCACCCGTTGAAAACCCTGAATGGGCAGTCCTTTCGTGACAGGACCCGCCTGCGCCGGTAGGATCGCCCGGCCTGTCGCGAAGGCGGTAGGCCGTTCGGGTGATTCACGGAAACTCAACCGATATCCGGCCATCTGTCGGCTGGGTGTGTCTTGCGGCCCGTGGTCGGTATGGGAAGGGAAAATACCGAATGTTCGTGATTATCGGTTTGGGCATCGTGATCTTCAGCGTGTTCGGTGGCTACGTCCTCGGTGGCGGCCATATGGGCGTGCTATGGATGCCGTTCGAATTCATGATCATTCTCGGCTCGGCAGCCGGTGCCTTCTTCATCGCAAATCCAAAATCTGTGGTGACCCACACCGGTAAAGAGCTGGGCCACCTGTTCAAAGGACCAAAATACAAGAAAGAGGACTTCCTCGAAGTTCTCACCATGATGTATCAGGTCTTCAAAATCGCGAAGACCAAGGGCCTTCTGGCGCTCGAACAGCATATCGAGAAACCGGAAGACTCACCGCTCTTCCAGCAATTCCCGAAATTCTACGGCGACCACCATGCCATCGCCTTCCTCTGTACCTATCTCCGTCTGATGTCGCTGGGTGCCGACAACCCGCACGAACTGGTCGACCTGATGGACGAGGACATCGAGACGATGCACCACGAACACCAGCGCATCGCCGACGCCATCCAGGCGGTGGCCGACGCCGTGCCGGCGCTGGGCATCGTGGCGGCGGTGCTGGGCGTGATTCACACCATGGGGTCGATCACCGAACCGCCGGAAGTGCTGGGTAAGCTGATCGGCGGCGCGCTGGTCGGCACCTTCACCGGCATTCTGGTCGCCTATGGCTTCCTCGCCCCGATCGCCAGCGGCCTGAAGAACATCTATCACGCGGAAGGCAAATATTATCACGCGATGAAGACCGGCCTGATCGCCCATCTCTCCGGCTACGCGCCCGCCATTTCGGTGGAATACGCCCGCAACGTGCTGGAACCGGAATACCGCCCGACCTTCGCCCAGGTGGAAGAGGCGACCTCCGCCCTGCCGCCGGCCTGATCCGTTGTCCTGATCGACCGAGGGTCCCGATGCCGGACATCGACATCGCCTGGAACGAGGGTACGGTCGGCGAGTGGGACGCCCTGTTCGCCCGCGTTCCGCGCTCCACCCTGCTGCAGAGCTTCGCCTATGGCCGCGCCATGGGCCGCACCTATGGCCATGTCCCGCGGCTTGGCGTGATCCACCGCGACGGCGAGCCGGTCGGCCTCGTCCAGACGCTCGACCGCCGCATGTTGAAGCTTTTCCACGACCGGCAATGCTACCGCGGCCCGCTCTGGCTGGACGGCACGGTTCCCGATGCCGACACGTTGGAAGCGGTGTTCCGCCTGCTGCGCCGCGCCTGTCCGCGGTCGCCGCTCAGCCGCGCCAGCCTGTTGCCGGAACTGCCCGCCGGACCGGAGACGGAGGCGCTGCTCGCCCGCTGCGGCTTCCGAAAGATCGGTCCCGGATACCAGACGGTCTGGTTCGACCTGACCCGCAACGAGGAGGCGATGCGCGCCGGCTTCGCCCGTGACTGGCGGCAGCGCCTGCGCGGGGCGGAGAAGGCCCGCCTCGTTCTCGACACCGACTGGAAGGCGGACAATTTGCCCTGGCTGATGAAGCAGGAGCACGACCAGGCCCTGGACAAGGGCTTCCGCGCCATGACCGGGCCGCTGGCCGTCCGCCTGCGCAACGCCATGGTCAAGGGCGGCAGCCGCAACGACGGAGTGGTGATGGTGACGGCGCTCGACGGCCGCGCTCCGGTCGCTTGCGGCCTGTTCTTCCGCCATGGCGTCTGCGCCACCAGCCAGATCAGTTGGGCCAACGAGGCGGGCCGCAAGAGCGGCGCCATGCGGCTGGTGCTGTGGAAGGCGATGCAGGAGCTGAAGCAGCACGGCGTCCGCGCTCTCGATCTCGGCGGCATCAATCCCGACACCGCTCCCGGCGTCACCGAGTTCAAGCTCGGCACCGGCGGGGAGGCGGTGGAGACGGTCGGCCAATACCGCTGATGCGCTTTGCCTGATGATGGCCGGGAAGGTTCCGGCTATCCTTACCTGCGTGCCGAACCTGCGTGCCGACTTGAAACGCCCTTACCGCACGGGATGTCCGCCATGTCAGACCTCGAACCCCTGAAGCCCGGCGAAGCCGATGTCGCCATTGAACGCGCCATGCAGCAGCGGCCGAAGGCGATGATCATCCGCGACAAGCTGCAGAAGATGCTGGAGGACGAGAACACCGCCCGCCAGTTTGTCGGCGCCATCCGCAACATGATGAACAAGGAATAGGGGCACCGGCGGCGGCCGCCGCCGGGTGGCCTACCAGCCGGTCAGCAGCTGTTCGCCTTGTTGCAGCCCTTTTCCTCCACCGACGCCGGTGCCGGAGTGCGCGCCAGCTGCAGGCCGCCGCGGCTGTCGTCGAACATCTTCTCGATCGATCGCCGGGCCTGCTGGAAGGCTTGAAGCTCCCGCCCCTCCAGCTTCTCGCCGGTCGGCAGGTCGACGGAGCGCGGGTTCACCTGATGCCCCGCCTTCAGCACCTCGTAATGCAGGTGCGGCCCGGTCGACCGTCCGGTGGTGCCGACATAACCGATGATATCGCCCTGATCGACCCGCCCGCCGCGGCTGATCGACTTGGCGAAGCGGCTCATATGGGCATAGGCGGTGGAGATCTCGGTGTTGTGGCGGATACGGACATAGTTGCCGTAGGAGCTGCTGCGTTCCGCGATCTCGATGGTGCCGCGGCCCGCGGCATAGATCGGCGTCCCCGTCGGCGCGGCGAAGTCCACGCCCTTGTGCATCTTGCTGAAGCCCAGGATCGGGTGGTGGCGCATGCCGAAGCCTGAGGTGATGCGGGCGCCGTCGATGGGTGTGCGCAGCAGGGCGCGGCGGATGCTTTCGCCGTCGCCATTGTAATAGTCGATCCGCCCGTCGCGGGTCTTGAAGCGGTAGATCGGCATGTCGTCGCCGCTCAGCGTCAGCGAGGCATATAGCAGCTCGCCTTCGCCGGCCTCTTTGCCCTCGGCGGTGACCAGCTTCTCATACAGAACCTCGAAACGGTCGCCCGGCTGCAGGTCGCGCTGGAAATCGACGTCGTAGGAGAAGTTCTGGATGAACGCCATCATGACCGAGATCGGGACGCCGGACTGGGCCCCCGCCTCGAACAGGCTGGAGCGGATGACGCCCTGGGCCGCCACCGGCTTGCGCGTGACCGGTTTCTCGATCTGGCTGGAGGTGAAGCCGGCATCGCCCTTGCGAGCGATGGACACGGACCGTAGCGGATCCGGAGCGAATTCGAACCCGACGAACTTGCGGGCACCGCCGCGACGCGGTTCGAACAGGACCGTCACATGCTGGCCGACCTGGATACGGCGCGGGTTATAGACCTCGCGCAATGCGGCCACCGCATCATGGGCATCGTTGGCCGGCACCTTTGCGGTTGTCAGCAGATCCATCAGCGTATCGCCGCGGCCGATGGACAGGGTGTGACGGTCGACCGGTCCGGTGGCGCGTTCCCTGTCCCCGTCATCGTCCTTGGCCTCGGAGTTGCCCTCCGCGCCCATGTTCGGCTTCACCGCCGGCTTGAAAGCATGGGGAGCTCGGCCATTCGGCGCATCCGCGTTGCGCGCGACAACCGTCGCAGGCGTCAACGCACCGGCCGAGATGATGGCAAGCAAGGCGAGCGTGGGAAGGCGGGAGAGCCTCGAACGCACCGTCGTCCTCCTCCTGTAACCCCCGGGGCCGCCCAGCGGGCTGTCGGCGATGGCCGTCACCAAAGGTGTTAAGCCTATGGATCGGACGATGCTGGACCGGTCCGACCCTGTCAACCGACACAAGACCGCAGGGGTGAACCCTATGGGAACACTATGGATTGGCGCGCTCGGACGGTCGCCGGCCACGCCGCGGTTGGTGGGTCGTTCCCTTACACTGAATCCGGTGCAGGCTCCGGTGAAAAACGAACCGTCAGGAATTTTTCATCGAAGCGCAAAAAAGCGCTTGCGTGGTTTGGGGGAGGGCGCCTATAAACCGCTCCACCGACGGCGGGGCGCTGAACGAAGCGCGGCGGCGGCGGCAGAAACGGAAGAGAAAACAGCGACTTAGCGGTTTCGATCTTCCGGCTTCGACCGAAATTCTCCGGCCTGATCTGGACCGATCCTCTGAAAGAGAGGATGCGGTGGATTGGCCGGTGCGACGCGTCTCAGCGTTGCGGGCTCTTTGACAAGTTAATACCGTGTTGTGAGAAGGGATGCGCAGGC
>CBIHQY010000116.1:0-7411 GCA_966212305.1 uncultured Azospirillum sp. | reverse complement strand
CCGAGGTTCCGGCCGACGCCTTCCGCGAGCGCACCATCGAGGTGACGGAGACCGACGAGGAAGCGGTGGTCAGCAAGACCGCCCATGTCCGCGAGACGGTCGTTGTCCGCAAGGACGTCGAGGAACGCGCCCAGAGCGTCCGCGACACCGTCCGCCGCACCGAGGTCGAGATCGAGGACACGCGGGACGAAAACCTGCGCGACCGCCGCACCGACCGGTCGGACGACGTGACCCGCTGAACGGACTGACCGTTCACAGGCATGAAAAAGGCCGCCCCTTCCAACCGGAGGGGGCGGCCTTCTTCGTTCAGCCTACAGGATCAGCAGCCGAAATCAGCTGCGGACCAGCGGCTTGTACTTGATGCGGTGCGGCTGGTCGGCGTCGGCGCCCAGGCGGCGCTTCTTGTCGGCCTCGTAATCCTGGAAGTTGCCTTCGAACCACTCGACGTGGCTGTCGCCCTCGAAGGCCAGGATGTGGGTGGCGATGCGATCGAGGAACCAGCGATCGTGGCTGATGACCACGGCGCAACCGGCGAAGCCCTCCAGCGCGTCTTCCAGGGCGCGCAGGGTGTCGACGTCGAGGTCGTTGGTCGGTTCGTCGAGCAGCAGGACGTTGGCGCCCGACTTCAGCATCTTGGCGAGGTGGACGCGGTTGCGCTCACCGCCCGACAGCTGGCCGACCTTCTTCTGCTGGTCGGGGCCGCGGAAGTTGAAGCTGGAGACGTAGGCGCGGCTGGGCATGGTCTTCTTGCCCAACTCGACGAGGTCGAGCCCGTCGGAGATCTCCTCCCACACCGACTTCTTCGGGTTCAGGCTGTCGCGGCTCTGGTCGACATAGCCCAGCTTCACCGTGTCGCCGACGCGGAAGGTGCCGGCGTCCGGCCCCTCCTGCCCGGTGATCATGCGGAACAGCGTGGTCTTGCCGGCGCCGTTCGGGCCGATGACTCCGACGATGCCGCCCGGCGGCAGGCGGAAGGACAGGCCGTCGATCAGCAGGCGGTCGCCGAAGCCCTTGGCGATGTTCTCCGCCTCGATGACGACGTTGCCCAGGCGCGGCGGCACCGGGATGACGATCTTCGTCTCGCCGGCCTGCTCCTTGCCGCTCTCGGCCAGCATCGTCTCATAGGCGGTGATGCGGGCCTTGCTCTTGGCCTGACGGGCGCGCGGCGACTGCCGGATCCATTCCAGCTCGGTGGCGAGCTGCTTCTGGCGCGACTCCTCCTGGCGGCCTTCCTGCTCCAGGCGCTTCTGCTTCTGCTCCAGCCAGGAGGAATAGTTGCCCTCCCACGGAATCCCCGCGCCGCGGTCGAGTTCGAGGATCCAGCCGGTGACGCTGTCGAGGAAGTAGCGGTCGTGGGTGACCAGTACGACGGTGCCCTTGTAGTCCTCCAGGTGCTTCTGCAGCCACGCCACCGATTCGGCGTCGAGATGGTTGGTCGGCTCGTCGAGCAGCAGCAGATCGGGCTTTTCCAGCAGCAGCTTGCAGAGCGCGACACGGCGCTTCTCGCCGCCGGACAGCTTGGTCACGTCGGCGTCGCCCGGCGGGCAGCGCAGGGCGTCCATGGCGATCTCGACGGTGCGGTCGATGTCCCAGGCGTCGGCGGCGTCGATCTTCTCCTGCAGCTCGCCCTGTTCGGTCAGCAGCGCGTCGAAGTCGGCGTCCGGATCGGCCATCATGTTCGACACTTCGTTGAAGCGGTCGAGCAGGGCCTTGGTTTCCGCCAGCGCCTCCAGGACATTCTCCTGGACGTTCTTGGTCGGATCGAGCTGCGGTTCCTGCGGCAGGTAGCCGACCTTGGCGCCGTCGGCCACCCAGGCTTCGCCGGAGTAGTCCTTGTCGAGGCCGGCCATGATCTTGAGCAGCGTCGACTTACCGGCGCCGTTCACGCCGAGCACGCCGATCTTCACCCCCGGCAGGAACGAAAGCCACACGTTGTCGAGGGTCTTCTTGCCGCCAGGATAGACCTTGGTCAGGCCCTTCATGACGTAGACATACTGATAGGACGCCATGCGCCGCTCCGACTTTCTCAACCGGGAAATGAAAAAGGCGCCGCCGAACGGCGCCACTTCGCTGACCCGAGGTTTTAGCGCATAAGGACGGCGGGCGAAACCATGTTGGCTGATCGGAACGAGAGGGAGAGCAGCGTTGGTCGAGATTTATGTGGACGGCGATGCCTGCCCGGTGAAGGCGGAAATCTACAAGGTCGCCGGCCGCACCGGCTGCAAGGTCTGGCTGGTCGCCAATGCACCGCTGCGTCTGCCGACGGAGTGCATGGCCGAACTGGTGGTGGTCAGCGACGGCTTCGACGCCGCAGACAACTGGATCGCCGAGCATGCCGGCCCGACCGACGTGGTGGTCACCGCCGACATCCAACTGGCCGACCGCTGCGTGAAGCGCGATGCCGTGGTGATCGGCCCGACCGGGCGCCCCTTCACGCCGGACAGCGTCGGCTCGGCGCTCGCCACCCGCGCGCTGATGCAGGATTTGCGCGACATGGGCGTGGTCGGCGGCGGCAACGCACCGATGAGCCAGCGCGACAAGTCGCAGTTCCTGCAGACGCTGGACCAAGCGGTGCAGGCGCTGAAGGCGGGGCGGCGACCGAGGTTCCGGTGAGGGGTGGGGCGGGTGCCCCCACCCCTGCCCTCCCCCGCTGACGCGGGAGAGGGAGTAAGCGCCCGTACGGCGGAGTTCCCTCTCCCACCGCAGGTGGGGGAGAATTAGGGAGGGGGCCGCAGCCCCTACACCCGCACCACCTTGCCCGGATTCAACAGGTTGTCCGGATCGAAGGCGCGCTTCAGGTCGCCCATGACGTTGAACGCTTCGCCGGTCTCCTGTTCCAGGAACGCCATCTTGCCATAGCCGATGCCGTGTTCGCCGGTGCAGGTGCCGCCCATCTCCAGCGCGCGGGTCACCATCTTGTCGGCAAGGCGCTGGGCCTCGGCCAACTCGGCCGGATTCTCGGGGTCGAGGACATAGACGAGGTGGAAGTTGCCGTCGCCGACATGGCCGACCATCGGGGCCAGCATGTTGGATTCCTCCAGATCCTGCTTGGTCTCCAGGATGCAGTCGGCAAGCCGCGAGATCGGCACGCAGACGTCGGTCGGCCAGCCCTTCGACCCCGGACGCAGGGCGAGCGCCGCGTAATAGGCGTCATGCCGGGCCTGCCACAGCTTCGACCGGTCCTCCGGCCGGGTGGCCCAGGCGAACTCCATGCCGCCATGCTCGGCAGCGATGGCGGCGACCATCTCCGCCTGCTCCTTCACGCCGGCCTCGGTGCCGTGGAATTCGAAGAACAGGGTGGGAGCGACCGCGTAGTCGAGCTTGGAGTATTTGTTGACGGCGTCGATCTGCACCTCGTCCAACAGTTCGATGCGGGCGACCGGAACGCCGACCTGGATGGTCTGGATCACCGTGTCGACGGCGCCCTTGATCGACTGGAAGGCGCAGACGGCGGACGAGACGGCTTCCGGAATGCCGTAGAGCTTCAACGTCACCTCGGTGATGATGCCGAGCGTGCCTTCGGAGCCGACGAACAGGCGGGTCAGGTCATAGCCGGCCGCCGACTTGCGCGCCCGCCCGCCGGTCTTGATGACGCGGCCGTCGGCCAGAACCACGGTCAGGCCCAGGACATTCTCGCGCATGGTGCCATAGCGCACGGCGTTGGTGCCGCTGGCCCGCGTCGCCGACATACCGCCCAACGAGGCGTTGGCGCCGGGATCGATGGGGAAGAACAGGCCGGTGTCGCGCAGATGCTCGTTCAACTGCTTGCGGGTCACGCCGGCCTGGACGGTGACGTCCAGATCCTCCGGGCTGACGCGCAGGATCTGCTGCATGCCCGACAGGTCGATGGTGATGCCGCCGGCCAGCGCGGCGATGCCGCCCTCCAGCGAGGTGCCGGTGCCGAAGGGGATGACCGGCAGCTTGTGCTTCGCGCAGATCTTCACGATCGCGCTGACTTCCTCGGTCGAGTTGGCGAAGGCGACGCCGTCCGGCGGACAGGGAGTGTGATAGGACTCGTCCTTGCCGTGATGCTCGCGCACCGGCAGGGAGGTGGTGAACCGGTCGCCCAGCAGAGCCGACAGCTCGGCCCGAGCCTCCTCGGTCAGGGCCGCGCGCGGCTGGGTGGTGGCGATGACGGTCATGGGTGTTGTCCTCCCCGGTCGATGGTTCATTGGTATGACCAAGCGAAGCTAAAGCGGCAGGCAAGCCCTTGGCAAGACAGGTGCTGCGCAGGGGTGGAATGCCAAGTTGCCACAGGAGGGTGCCACCCGCGCCTGAGGCGCCACACCTGTTGCACCGGCGGCGCAACAGTCCGTGCAACACCTGTTGCAACGCCCCACCCCGCCGCATCGCCTCCGACCGTTGAAAATCAAGAAAATCCGCTGAACTGACCATCTGGCACGGCAGTTGCTCTTACCCCTTCGAACCGCGCGTCGATCAACGGCGCGCCGCAACGAGGGGGAGGCGCAATCTTGGCTCCGGTCGTCGGCATCGTCGCCAATCCGGTTTCCGCCCGCGACATCCGCCGGGTCGTCGCCAACGCCACCAGTCTGCAGATCGCCGACCGGGCGAACATCCTGCTGCGGGTGCTGGCGGCGCTGCATGCCTGCGGCATCCGTGACGTTCTGATGATGCCGGAGAATGGCGGCATCCGCGCCCATGTCGAACGCGGCCTGATGCGGGCCAGGGGGAGTGGCGGGTCGCGCGGCGAGGACATCTATCCCGCTCTCCACCCCGTTTCCATGCCGGTCACCGGCACGGTCGCCGACACCCACCGCGCCACCGCGGAGATGCGGCGGGCGGGCGTCTCGGCCCTGGTGGTGCTGGGCGGCGACGGCACCCATCGGGCGGTGGCGGCGGAATGCGGGACGGTGCCGATCGCCGGCATCTCCACCGGCACCAACAACGCCTTCCCCGAACATCGCGAGCCGACGATCACCGGGCTCGCCACCGGGCTTGCGGTCACCGGCCGGGTGCCGCCGCACATCGCCTTCGCCGCCAACAAGCGCATCGACGTGTCCCTCGCCAGCGGGGCGAACGGCGGCATGGTCACCGAGATGGCGCTGGTCGATGTGGCGCTGGTGACGGAACGCTACATCGGCGCCCGCGCCCTGTGGCGGACCGAGAATTTCCGCGAACTCTACGTCACCTTCGCCGACCCCGAGGTGATCGGCATGTCGGCCATCGCCGGCCTGCTGGAACCCGTCGGCCGCGACGAGAGCGGCGGCCTGATGGTGCGGCTGTCCCCGGACGGCGACTGCCGCAAGGCCGCCACCACGCTCCACGCCCCCATCGCGCCGGGAATGATGGCCCGGGTCGGCATCACCGACTGGCGCCGCATGCCGGCCGACGTGGCCTTCGTGCCGGAGGTCACCGCCGGCTCCATCGCGCTGGATGGCGAGCGCGAACTGTCCTTCAGCGAACGCGACCGTCTGTCCCTGACGCTCAGGGACGACGCCTTCCGCACGGTCAACGTCGCCGCGGTCATGCGGCACGCCGGCCAGAACCGGCTGCTGACCGGCACCCCGGTGCCCGTCACGGCCGCTCTCTAAAGTTCAAACATCAATCAGGGAGAAAACACCTCATGGCCCAGAATCCCTTCCCCCTCGGCAAGGACGAGCTGCTGAAGGCCTACCGCACCATGCGGACGATCCGCGAGTTCGAGGAGCGGCTGCACGTCGATTTCGCCAAGGGCGACATCCCCGGCTTCGTCCACCTCTATGCCGGCGAGGAGGCCTGCGCCACCGGCATCATGATGCACCTGAACGACAACGACCGCATCGCCTCCACCCACCGCGGCCATGGCCACTGCATCGCCAAAGGCGTCGACGTCCACGCGATGATGGCGGAGATCTATGGCCGCAGCACCGGCGCCTGCCGCGGCAAGGGCGGGTCGATGCACATCGCCGACCTGTCCAAGGGCATGATGGGCGCCAACGGCATCCTGGGTGCCGGCGCTCCGCTGATCTGCGGCGCCGCGCTGGCGGCCAAGGTGCGCGGCGACCGCGGCGTCGGCATCACCTTCGTCGGCGACGGCGCGTCCAACCAGGGCACCTTCCTGGAAAGCCTGAACCTCGCCGCCGTTTGGAACCTGCCGGTGGTCTTCGTGGTGGAGAACAACGGCTATGCCGAATCCACGGCGATGGAATGGGCGGTGTCCTGCGACAGCTACGTCGACCGCGCCACCGGCTTCGGCATGCCGGGCGTCACGGTGGACGGCACCGACTTCTTCGCGGTGTACGAGGCGGCCGGCGAGATCATCCGCCGCGCCCGCGACGGCGGCGGCCCGGCGCTGCTGGAATGCAACATGGTCCGCTTCTACGGCCATTTCGAAGGCGACGCCCAGACCTACCGCGCCAAGGGCGAGCTGGAGGCGATCCGCGCGTCCCGCGACTGCCTGACCATCCTGTCGGAACGGGTGGTCGAGGCCGGGGTGATCGGCCGCGACGAGCTGCAGGCCATCGACCGCGAGGTGAACGCGCTGATCGAGGACGCCACGCGCGCCGCCAAGGCCGCCCCGCTGCCGGCGGCGGAAGACCTGCTGCGCGACGTCTACGTCACCTACTGAGCCCATTCAAGAAACGCCAAACGCGCGGAGGAAACACATGTCCCGCAAGATCAGCATGAAGCAGGCGATCAACGAGGCCCTGGATCTGGAGATGCGCCGCGATCCCACCGTCATCGTCATGGGCGAGGACATCGTCGGCGGCACCGGCGCCCACGGCGAGGACGACGCCTGGGGCGGCGTGCTGGGCGTCACCAAGGGTCTGTATGCCAAGCATGGCAACCGGCTGATGGACACGCCGCTGTCGGAATCCGCCTATATCGGCGCCGCCGTCGGTGCCGCCGCCTGCGGGCTGCGGCCGGTGGCCGAGCTGATGTTCCTGGACTTCATGGGCGTCTGCTTCGACCAGATCTTCAACCAGGCCGCCAAGTTCCGCTACATGTTCGGCGGCAAGGCCGAGACGCCGGTGGTGATCCGCGGCATGGTCGGCGCCGGATTCCGCGCCGCCGCCCAGCATTCGCAGATGCTCACCCCGTTGTTCACCCACATTCCGGGGCTGAAGGTGGTCTGCCCCAGCAACGCCTATGACGCCAAGGGCCTGCTGATCCAGTCGATCCGCGACAACGATCCCGTCATCTTCTGCGAGCACAAGAACCTCTACGGCCTGGAATGCGAGGTTCCGGCGGAGAGCTACGCCATCCCCTTCGGCGAGGCGAATGTGCTGCGCGACGGCGACGACGTGACCATCGTCAGCTATGGCCTGACCGTCCACCGTGCGATGGAGGCGGCGGCGACGCTGGCGAAGGACGGCACCGAGGCCGAGGTGATCGACCTGCGCACCCTGTCGCCCATCGACTGGGACACCATCGTCGAGAGCGTCGAGCGCACCGGCCGGCTGGTGGTGGT
>CBIHQY010000115.1:0-7476 GCA_966212305.1 uncultured Azospirillum sp. | reverse complement strand
CGCGGGCGGCGCCGAAGGAGCAACCGCCCCCGGAAACTCTCAGGCAAAAGGACCGCAAGGGGATAAGGCAACTCTGGAAAGCAGCCTCGGCGCTTACCCGCCGCGACTCACCGAAGGAGTAAACCGGGTGTCCGGCTCGACCGGACGGCGGTGAATCTCTCAGGTCCAAGACAGAGGGGGCAGCTTCCTGCATCGATCCCGGTGCGGGCGCTGAAACCTTGTCGGAGGACCCGCGCGTGACCGAGGCCGCAACTGCTCTCAAGACCACCCCGCTGCACGCGCTCCATGTCGAGCTTGGCGCCCGCATGGTGCCTTTCGCCGGCTATGACATGCCGGTGCAGTATCCGCTGGGCATCCTGAAGGAGCACCAGCACACCCGCGAAAAGGCCGGGCTGTTCGACGTGTCCCACATGGGGCAGGTCCGCCTGACCGGCGCCGATCCGGCCGCCGCCCTGGAAACGCTGGTTCCCGGCGACATCAAGGGGCTGGCGCAGGGCCGCATGCGCTACACGCTGTTCCTGAACGAGCAGGGCGGCATCCTCGACGACCTGATGGTGACCAATGCCGGCGACCACCTGTTCCTGGTGGTGAACGCCGCTTGCAAGGAGCAGGACGTCGCCCACCTGCGCGAGAAGCTCGCCGGCAAGGCCGAGGTCGAGCTGCTGGACGATCTGGCGCTGATGGCGCTCCAGGGGCCGATGGCGGCCGAGGTGCTGGCCCGCTTCGTGCCGGAAGCCGCCAGCATGAAGTTCATGAGCTACCTGTCCGCCACCTTCAACGGCGTGCCGGTGATCCTGACCCGCTCCGGCTACACCGGCGAGGACGGCTACGAGATCTCCTGCGACAAGGCCGATGCCGAGGCGATCGCCCGTGCGCTGCTGGCCGAATCGGAGGTCGAAGCGATCGGGCTGGGCGCCCGCGACTCGCTGCGGCTGGAGGCCGGGCTTTGCCTCTATGGGCACGACATCGACACCACCACGACGCCGGTCGAAGGCGCGCTGGAATGGACGCTGCCGAAGCGCCGCCGCGCCGAGGGCGGTTTCCCCGGTTACGACGTCATCCACCGGCAGCTGACGGAGGGTGCCGCGCGTCGCCGCGTCGGCATTCAGCCGGAAGGCCGCCAGCCGGCCCGCGAGCACACCGAAATCCAGGACGCGAACGGCAACCGCATCGGCGAAATCACCAGCGGCGGCTTCGGCCCCACCGCCGGCGCGCCGGTCGCCATGGGCTATGTCGATATCGCAAATTCGGCGGTGGGCACGCCGCTGACGCTGGTGGTGCGCGGCAAGCCTCTGCCCGCCCGCGTCGCCGCCATGCCCTTCGTGCCGCAACGCTATTACCGGGGCTGACGCCTCTCTTCCCCGACCGCAAACAACCGTTTTGAACAGGGAACTTTTCCGATGAGCAAGAAATTCACCAAGGACCACGAGTGGGTTCAGGTCGATGGCGATGTCGCCACCGTCGGCGTCACCGACTTCGCGCAGAGCCAGCTGGGCGACGTGGTGTTCGTCGAGCTGCCCGAGGCCGGCCGCGTGCTGGAGCAGGGCAAGGAAGCCGCCGTCGTCGAATCGGTGAAGGCCGCCAGCGACGTTTACGCCCCGGTGTCGGGCACCGTCGTCGAAGCCAACCAGGCCCTGGTCGACGACCCGTCGAAGGTCAACGGCGATGCCGAGGGTGAGGGCTGGTTCTTCAAGATCCAGTTGAAGGACGCCTCCGAACTCGATGGTCTGATGGACGAATCGGCCTACAAGGCCTTCGTGGAGGAATCCCACTAACATGCGCTATCTGCCCCTGACCGAGGCCGACCGGCAGTCGATGCTGGAGGCCGTCCGCGGAACATCGGTCGAAGACCTGTTTCGCGATGTTCCAAAGTCGGCCCGGCTGGCCGGCCCGATCGGGGGCTTGCCCAATCATATGGGCGAGCTTGAGGTCGAGCGGCTGCTGGGCTCCATGGCGGCCAAGAATGTACCGGCGGGATCGGTGCCGAGCTTCCTCGGCGCCGGCGCCTACCGCCACCATGTGCCGGCCACCGTGGATCATCTGGTCCAGCGCGGCGAGTTCCTGACCGCCTACACGCCGTACCAGCCGGAGGTGAGCCAGGGCACGCTGCAGGTCCTGTTCGAATTCCAGACCCAGGTCGCGCTGCTGACCGGCATGGATGTGGCCAACGCCTCGATGTATGACGGCGCCACCTCCTGCGCCGAGGCGGTGATGATGGCCAACCGCGTCACCCGGCGGAAGAAGGCGATCCTGTCCGGCGGCCTGCACCCGCATTACCGCGACGTGACCACCACCGACGCCCGCTTCATCGGATTCGAGGCGGTGGCCCTGCCGGCCGCCCCGACCGGCGGCGAGGATCTGCTGGCGCTGGTCGACGACAAGACGTCCTGCGTCGTCGTGCAGAATCCGGACGTCTTCGGCCATGTTCGCGACTACACCGATCTGGCCGCCGCCTGTCAGGCCAAGGGCGCCCTGCTGATCGTCGTGGTGACCGAGGCTCTGTCACTCGGCCTGCTGACGCCGCCGGGCGACATGGGCGCCGACATCGTCGCGGCGGAAGGCCAGTCCTTCGGCAACGCGCTGAATTTCGGCGGCCCCTATGTCGGGCTGTTCGCGGTGAAGGACAAATATGTCCGCCAGATGCCGGGCCGCCTGTGCGGCGAGACGGTGGACGCCGACGGCCGCCGCGGCTTCGTGCTGACGCTCTCCACTCGCGAGCAGCACATCCGCCGCGAGAAGGCGACGTCGAACATCTGCACCAATTCCGGCCTGTGCGCGCTGGCCTTCTCGATCCATGTCAGTCTGCTGGGCGAGGCGGGGATCACGCAGCTGGCCCAGCTGAACCACGCCAAGGCGGTCCAGATGGCCGACAAGCTGGCGGCGGTTCCGGGTGTCGAGGTGCTGAACGACGGCTTCTTCAACGAGTTCACCGTGAAGCTGCCGAGGCCGGCCGCCGCGGTGGTCGAGGAACTGGCCAAGCGCCGCATTCTGGGCGGCGTTCCGGTGTCGCGCCTTTATCCGGGCGAGATGGAAGACCTGCTGCTGGTCGCCGTCACCGAGACCAACACCGACGCCGACATGGATGCCTTCGCGGCGGCCTTGACTGAAATTCTTGGATCTGGGGTTCTGGCATGAGCATGAACAACCAGGGCCGTCCCTCGGCCATTCCCGCCGGTAGCGCAGGGTTCGACAACGTGACCGGCACCGTCACCGGCAACCGTGGTCTCCAGATCGAAGAGCCGCTGATCTTCGAACAGGACAGCGCCGGCCGCACCGGCGTCGATCTGCCCGACGTGCCGAAGGTGACCTCGCGCCTGGGTGCGGTGAAGCCGCGCGCCAAGGTCGGGCTGCCCGGTCTCGCCGAGCCGCAGGTGGTCCGCCACTACACCCGCCTGTCGCAGAAGAACTATGCCATCGACAGCGGGTTCTATCCGCTCGGCTCCTGCACGATGAAGCACAACCCGCGCCTGAACGAGAAGATGGCGCGGCTGCCGGGCTTCTCCGACGTGCATCCGATGCAGCCGGTCAGCACGGTGCAGGGTGCGCTGGAGCTGATGGACCAGCTGGCCTATTGGCTGAAGACGCTGACTGGAATGGCCGCCGTGACGCTGGCGCCCGCCGCCGGTGCCCATGGCGAGATGTGCGGCATCATGGCGATCCGCGCCGCGCATGAGGCCAAGGGGGACAGTGGCCGTACCAAGATCCTGGTGCCGGAAAGCGCCCACGGCACCAACCCGGCGACCGCCGCCGCCTGCGGCTACAGCGTCGACGCCATCCCGGCGACCGCCGATGGGCGCGTCGATCTGGAGGCGCTGAAGGCCAAGCTCGGTCCCGACGTGGCCGGGCTGATGCTGACCAACCCCAACACCTGCGGCCTGTTCGAACGCGACATCATCGCGATCGCCGAGGCGGTGCATGCGGCGGGCGGTTATTTCTACTGCGACGGCGCCAACTTCAACGCCATCGTCGGTCGGGTGCGTCCGGCCGACCTCGGCATCGACGTCATGCACATCAACCTGCACAAGACCTTCTCCACCCCGCATGGCGGCGGCGGTCCGGGGTCGGGACCGGTGGTGTTCGCGGAGTCGCTGGCGCCCTACATCCCGGTGCCTTACGTGACGCATGGCAAGGACGGCTTCGCGCTGGTTGAGAACGCCGGCGACGGCCTGGCCTTCGGCCGCATGAAGGCTTTCCACGGCCAGATGGGAATGTTCGTCCGCGCGCTGTCCTACATGCTGAGCCACGGCGCCGACGGGCTGTGGCAGGCGTCGGGCGACGCGGTGCTGAACGCCAACTACGTCATGGCTCGGCTGGAGGACGTGATGACGGCCTCCTTCGAGGGGCCGTGCATGCACGAGTGCCTGTTCGACGACCGCTTCCTGAAGGGGACGGGGGTCACCACGCTCGACATGGCGAAGGCGCTGATCGACGAGGGCTTCCACCCGATGACCATGTATTTCCCGCTGGTCGTCCATGGTGCCCTGCTGATCGAGCCGACCGAGACGGAAAGCAAGGCCAGCCTCGACCAGTTCGTCGACGCCCTGCGGGCGCTGGCCGAGCGGGCGAAGTCGGGCGACGCCGCCTATTTCCAGGCCGCTCCGCGTCTGACGCCGCGCCGTCGCCTGGATGAGACGGCGGCGGCCCGCAAGCCGGTGCTGCGCTGGACCCCGCCGGTGGTGGCGGAAGCCGTGGCGGCGGAGTAAGGGACTCTGCGTGGAAACTCCCTCTCCCGTGGCGGGAGAGGGAGTTTCCGTCGCTCACTTGTCGGTCTTGTCGACGTACTTGTCGGCCTTCTTCTGATCCTCGGCGGCTTCGCGGGACATTTCCTCGCCGATCTTGGGATCGATGCGCTTGGCTTCCTCGATCAGGTCGCGCGCCTTGCGGGGATCGCCGCCGGCGGCCTTGTCCAGCGCCTGCTCGGCCAGATCGTGGGCCTTCTTGTGTTCCGGGCTGTCTTCGTGGCGGGTGGCCATGGGGCGCTCTCCTGTGTTTTGGGAGTATGGAACCGGACGTTGTCCAACAGGAAGCAACCGCCGGGGTTCCGCTCTCCGCAGCGCACAAAAAATTTTTGGAAGTGACGGAATAGGGAAGTCGGTCTGCCCGTTTGTGCGGATGTCCGGTGGCGAACGGCCACCCAGCAACAGGGCAACGCGAACTCCCCATGAGCAACCCGAAGAACTCGATCCGGCGCGCAGCCATCGTCGCCGCACTGCTGGCCGTGACCGCCGGTCACGCGTCCTTCTGGTCCTGGCGCAATGCGCCCACGGCGGTGGACGCGGAGCCCGGCCGTATCGAATCCGTGTCCTATTCGCCCTCGGGCCGCAACTACGATCCCAACCACCAGCCGGTGGTGCCGCGCAAGGACATCGAGAAGGACATGACCGCCATCGCCGGCTTCGCCGATGGCGTCCGTACCTACTCGACGCTTGGCTCGCAGGGCGAGGTGCCGGAGATCGCGGTGTCCAAGGGGCTGGACGTCACGCTCGGCATCTGGCTGAGCAAGGACAAGGTCCGCAACGAGCGCGAAGTCCTGCACGGCATCGCGCTGGCCAAGGAATTCCGCGGCATCAAGCGCATCGTCGTCGGCAACGAGACGCTGCTCCGTGCCGAACTGACCGACGCCGAGCTGGCCGGCTACATCAGGCGCGTGCGCGCCGCCGTCCCGGCTTCGATCAAGGTCGGCACCGCCGACGTGTGGTCGGAGATGGTCAAGGCCGACGCCACGGTGAAGGCGTCCGACTTCATGGGCGTCCACGTGCTGCCCTACTGGGAAGGCGTTCCGGTCTCCGATGCGCTGACCTGGATCCGCGACCGGCTCGACACCGTGCGCAAGTCGCATCCGGGCAAGCCGCTGTTCGTCGGCGAGGTTGGCTGGCCGTCGGGCGGCGAGAACTTCCACGACGCCTATCCGACCCCGGAGGCGCAGGCCGCCGTCGTCCGTGGCTTCGCGGCGGAAGCCAATGCTCTTGGCATTCATTACAACGTCGTCGAGGCCTTCGACGGCATCTGGAAGTCGACCATCGAAGGCTCGCCCGGCCCGACCTGGGGCGTGCTGGATGCTGACCGTCAGCCGAAATGGTCGATGACCGGTGCGGTCGCCGCCCCCTATGGCGACCGGGTCGGTGCGGGCGTCGCGCTCGCCGTCGGTCTGGCCCTGTCGGCCTTTGCCGTCTTCCGCCGCCGGACCAACGCCGGCTTCGCGCTGGCCGCCTCGATGGGTGCCAACATCATCGGCTTCGCCGTCGGTTCGGCTGTCGCCGGTGCCTTCGCCGAGTATCTGACCTTCGGTGCGCTGACCACCTGGGGTTCCGCCTTCGCGCTGGGCGCCCTGATGATGAGCGTCGCCTTCGCCGATCTGGTGGATGTCGCCCGCCGGCTGCTGACCGGCCGTGCCCCGACACTGCTGCCGCATGCCGTGCCCAGCATCGACCACAAGCCGATGGTCTCGATCCACGTCGCCGCCTGCCGCGAGCAGCCGGACGTGCTGAACGCCACGCTGGCCTCGCTGTCGCGGTTGGACTACCCGAACTATGAGGTCGTCGTTCTCATCAACAACACCGAGGAGGAGCATCTCGTCCGCCCGGTGGAGGAGATGTGCCGGGCGCTGGGTCCGAAGTTCAAGTTCCATTGGTACAAGAAGATCTCCGGCTTCAAGGCCGGCGCCCTGAACGCCGCGCTGCGCCACACCGACCCGGCTGCCGAGATTGTCGCCGTGCTGGATGCCGACTACACCGTGTCGCCCGACTGGCTGTCGAAGCTGGCCCCGACCTTCGCCGATCCGTCGGTCGGCATCGTCCAGGCCCCGCAGGAACACCGCGACGGCCACGAGACGGCGCTGAAGGCCGCGATGACCGCCGAATACCGCCCCTTCTTCGACGTCGGCATGCAGGAGGGCGTGTCGAGCCAGGCCTTCATCTGCCACGGCACGATGATCATGCTCCGCCGCTCGGCGATGGATCAGGTCGGCGGCTGGTCGGAAGCCGGCATCTGCGAGGACACCGAACTGGGCCTGCGCATCCTGTCGGCCGGCTACCGCGCCGCCTACACCGACGAGCGGCTGGGCGCCGGTCTGGCCCCGGACAACTTCATGCAGTTCCGCAAGCAGCGTGACCGCTGGGTGTTCGGCTCCACGCAGATCGTCCGCGCCCACTGGAAGAAGTTCCTGCCGGGTTCGGCCGAGCTGAGCGCGCGGCAGAAGCTGGGCTACGTCACCAACTGGATCCGCTGGTGGTCCGACGCCGTCGGCCTGTTCGCCGCCGCCGCCGCCGTGGTCTGGACCTTCGCCTCGCTGGTTCTGCCGCTCCACCTGCCGCCGGTCGCCGCCACCGCCGCCGTGCTGGGTGCCCTGGTCCTGCGTGCCGGCTCCAGCCTGCTGGCCTCGCGCTACGCCTCCGGCAACAACTGGAAGGAAAGCCTGGGTGCCTGCGCCGTCGGCATGGCGCTGTCCACCACCGTCGCCCTGGCCGTCGTCCGCGG
>CBIHQY010000114.1:0-7486 GCA_966212305.1 uncultured Azospirillum sp. | reverse complement strand
TTGCCGCGAGCATGCCACCCAGCAGCAGGGCGGCGACGGGACGGATGTTGGTCATGCGCGTGGGATCCTGAGGAGATCTGATGCCGGGGGAAACACCCACGGCGACCATGGCGAACGAAAAAGGCGACGCGATGGCCGCTGTTTAGCAGAACTTGCGCACCGGCGCAAAGAACCGACAGCGCCGGGGATCCGGCCATCAAAGGAACCGGGGAATACCACCCACCGAAAAGAAAAAGGCGCCGCCCCGGTTGCCCGGCGGCGGCGCCTTTTCCCAATTCCCCGTCAGGCGGGGACCGGCGTCATCAGTTGACGACGGTCACGCCACGGCGGTTCTGCGACCAGGCGGCCTCGTTCGAGCCAACCACGGCCGGACGCTCCTTGCCGTAGGAGACGACGTTGACGCGGCCGGCCGGGATGCCCTTGGCGGCCAGGTAGTTCTTCACCGAGTTGGCGCGGCGCTCACCCAGGGCCAGGTTGTACTCGCGGGTGCCGCGCTCGTCGGCATGGCCCTCGACGGTCACGGTGACCGAACCGTAGGTCTGCAGCCACTTGGCCTGACGGTCGAGGGTGGCGCGAGCCTCCGGCGACAGGTCGAAGCGGTCGAGACCGAAGAAGACGCGGTCGCCGACGTTGACGACGAAATCTTCAGCCGAACCCGGACGGACCGAGGTCTGCTGGGCACCGGTGTTGGCGCCGTTGGCGGCGTCGTTCGGCGTGGATTCGCAAGCGGCGAGCAGGGCGACCGCGGCGAGGGCGAGGAACTTCATACGCATGTTCAGGGACCCCTTGAACGACAATTGTTAATTGGCCGGACTAATCAGCACGAGAGCCGCTTCTTTTCGCCAATCCCCGACGAAAAGACGACGTCCGACCTTTGTCTTGAGCATTGCTCCCGCGCCGCCGCAAAATAGGGCTACTCCACTAGGGAATCAAGGGCGACCACGCGGGGTCCGACGCGCCGACCGGGGTGCTCACGCGACGCTCGTTCGCGCCGGTGATGTCGATGCTGTACAGCTGCGCGTTGCGGCCACGGCCGTCACCCGTCGGCAAGTCCTTGAAGAACATCAGAACACGGCCATTCGGCGCCCAGGTCGGCCCCTCGACGTGGAAGGCTTCGGTCAGGATCCGTTCCCCGGTTCCATCCGGACGGATTACGCCGATTGCAAAGCTGCTACCACGCTGGCGCGTGAAGGCGATCAGATCGCCGCGCGGCGACCACACCGGCGTACCGTAACGGCCCTCGCCGAAGGTCAGCCGCTTCACGCCCGACCCGTCCGCGCCCATGACATAGAGCTGCTGCGTGCCGCCGCGGTCCGACTCGAAGACGATCCGCTGGCCGTCCGGGGAATAGCTGGGACCGGTGTCGATGCCCGGAGCGTCGGTCAGCTGGGTCTGGCGGCGGGTGCGCAGGTCCAGCGTGTAGATGTCGGTGTTGCCGTTCTGGGCCATCGACATGATGACCTTGTTGCCGTCGGGCGAGAAGCGCGGGGCGAAGGTCATGCCGGGGAAGTCGCCCAGGACCTCCTGGCGGCCGGTGTCGATGTTGAACAGGTACACGCGCGGCTTCTTGTTGAAGTACGACATGTACGTGATTTCCTGGGACGTCGGCGAGAAGCGCGGCGTCAGGACCAGGGACTGGCCGTCGGTCAGGAACTGATGGTTGGCGCTGTCCTGGTCCATGATGGCCAGCTGCTTCTTGCGCAGGTTCGCCGGGCCGGATTCGGCGACATAGACGATGCGCGTGTCGAAATAGCCGTCCTCGCCGGTCAGGCGCTTATAGATGGCGTCGGCCACGATGTGGGCGATGCGGCGCCATTCCTGCGGCGAGGCGCTGTAGCTCAGCCCCTGCATGTACTGGCCGGCGGCGACGTCCCACAGGCGGAAATCCACCTTCATGCGGCCGTCGCCACCCGTCGTGGTGTTGCCGGCGACCAACGCCTGGGCGCCCAGCGCCTTCCAGTCAGGATAACGCGGCTCGCCGCTGCGCAGCTGTTCCGGCGTCTGCAGGAAGCCGCGCGGATCCAGCGGCTTGAACAGGCCGGAGCGCTCCAGGTCGGCGGAGATGACCTTGGAGATGTCGGCGCCCAGCTGGGCATCGCGTCCGCCCGCACCGGCGAAGCTGGTGATCGCGATGGGCAGCGGCTCGGACACGCCCCGCGTGATGTCGATGCGCAACTCGGCGCGCGCCTCCTGCGGAGCGGCAACGCCGAGGGAGAGGAGAAGCGCGCCGGTGGCACCGGCCAGCTTCAACAGAAGCCTCGTCTTCGTCGTCATGGTCAGAACATGTCCCTCGGGTCGAAATTGAACACGATGAAGCGCCAGTCTTCATAAGTCTGCGACGTGAACTCGCTGGGCAGCAGGTCCAGCGGACTGGACCGTTTGACCGCGCGCACCGCCGCATCGGCCGACGCCCGGAAGGCGGCATCCGACAGATAGCGCGACTTGTACTTCTCGTCGATCCAGGCGCGGATCACGCTGTGGTCGCGACCGACCTCGACGTGAATCTCGATCTGCATCGAACCTGCGTCCTTGCGGCCGCTGTCGAAGTTCCAGTTCTTGCTCAACTGGCCGCGGATTGCGTCCAGCGCGCGGCCCGATGGCTTGAACGGCTTGTCGGGGCCGTTGGTTGCCTTCGCCGCCCCGGCCGGCGCCGCCGAGGCGGTCTTCTGGCTGGGTTTGGCGTCGCTGTGGGCGCTGGCCGATGCCTTGCCGTCCGCCTTCGGGTTGTCCGACGGCTTGATCTTCCCGACGTTCGACAGCAGGTCGGACAGCGGGTCGGTCTTGGCCGATGGCTTCTCCGGCTGCTTGGCCGGGGTCTCCGCCTTCTTCGGCTCGGCCTTCGCGACCTCCTTCGCCGGCTCCGGCTTCTTCGGCTCCGCCTTGGGCGGTTCCGGCTTCGGCTCGTGCTTGGGCGGCTCGGGCTTCTTCGGCTCCGGCTTGGGCGGCTCAGGCTTGGGAGGCTCCGGTTTCGGAGGCTCAGGCTTGGGCTCGTGCTTCGGCGGTTCCGGTTTGGGCGGCTCCGGCTTCGGCGGCTCGGGCTTGTGCGGCTCCGGCGGTTTCGGAGTCGGCGACGGCGCCGGATCCGGGGGCGGAGGCGGAGGAGGAGTCGGGGCCGGCTTGGGCGGCGGCGTCGGCTCGCGCGGGGGCGGCGGCACCTGGGCGACCTTCGGCGGCTCCGGCGTCTTGGCCGGCGGCGGGGGCGGCGGGGGCGGCGGGGGCGGCTCGTCCTCCTCGTCCGGCGGCTCGGGCGCCGGCGGCGACGGCTTGGCCTCGGGCATCGGCGGGCGCGGCGCGGCGTTGGCCGGCTTGGGCTCGCCCTTCTCGACCCGGGCGGCCTGGGTGACCTCGCCGATGTCGACGATCTCGATCGGAATCGAGGAGGCGATTTCGAGCTTGCGATCGCTGGGCGGCAGGCCAAGCACGAACAGCGCGACCAGCGCGACGTGCAGCACCGCCGAGGCGATCAGTGGCTTGCGCATGGGAGTTCCGCCCGCCTCAACGCGCCGGTTTGGGCGCGCCGACCCGCGCGCTGGACGCGGTCGGACCACTCGGCATCTCGGCGACCAGACCGACCTTCTTGAAGCCGGCGGCGCTCATGGTGCCCATCACCTCCAGCATCTTGCCATAGGCGATCTTGGCGTCGCCGCGGACCAGGATGCGGGCCTCCGGGTTGTTATTGGTCACCGCGATCAGCAGCGCCACCATATTGGTAAGTTCGACCGGCGTCTCCTGGACGAAGACGCGGCCGTCGGTCTGCACGGTGACGAACAGCGGGTCCTTCTGCTGCTCCAGCGGAGCGGCGTTGGTCTTGGGCAGGTCGACCGGCACGCCGACGGTCAGCATCGGGGCGGCGACCATGAAGACGATCAGCAGGACCAGCATGACGTCGATGAACGGCGTCATGTTGATCTCGGCCATCGCGCGATATCCCCGGCGCTTGCCGCGTCCGTGGGACTTGCCTGCGAGTTGTCCGGCCATGGTTCAGGCGGCTCCCCGCTCCTCGAGGTGGCGGGACAGGATCGCCGAGAACTCGCCCGAGAAGGTGTCCAGCCGGTCGGCGTAGCGGCCGAGGTCGGTGGAGAACTTGTTGTAGGACAGCACTGCCGGGATGGCGGCCAGCAGGCCCATGGCGGTGGCGAACAGCGCCTCGGCGATGCCCGGCGCCACGACGGCGAGGCTGGTGTTGCCCGAGCCGGCGATTGAGGTGAAGGAGTTCATGATGCCCCACACCGTGCCGAACAGGCCGATGAAGGGGGCCGTCGACCCGACCGAGGCCAGGAAGGTCATGTAGCGTTCGGCCCGCGCCATCTCGCGGCCGATGGTCACCGCCATCACCCGCTCGACCCGCTGCTGCAGCGAGCCCTTCATGGTGCCGGCGATGCCGCGGTCGGCGGCGTGGCGCCACTCGCGCATGCCGGCGGCGAAGGTCGCGGCCATCGGGTCGGCCGGGGTCTGGCCGATGCGGTCGTACAGCGCGTCCAGCGAGCCGCCGGACCAGAACGCCTCCTCGAAGGAGTCGGCCTGGGCGTTCAGGCGGCGGATGCGCATCAGCTTTTCGATGATGATCGCCCAGCACCAGATCGAGGCGACGACAAGCATCATCATCACGATCTTGACGACCGCGTCGGCCTGCCAGAACAGGCCGAGGATCGTGATCTCATGTGCCGTCGTGGCGGCGGTGCCGGCCAGTTGGGCGGTTTGCAGGGCGTCCATCGCAGTCAGTCTCGCGGTTGCGCTGTTGGCACGGGGATGTGGAAGGGAAACGGTCGATTAGGACAGGGCAGGCGTCGATGAGCTTTGCTTTGCATGCAGCGACTCCATCGCCGCTTTCACCGGGTCGGGAAGGCGTACGGCCCGTCCGGCCCGGTTGATCGTCACCAGCTGCAGGTCGGCGCGCGCCAGCACGCGACCGTCGCGACGGATGACTTGTGCAACTGCGAAGGAGGCACCGCGGATATCGACGATTCGGGTTTCCACTTCAAGCGTGTCCTCCAGCTTGGCAGGGACGTCAAAATCGATGGTCAGGCGCCGTACCGCAAATGACACACCTGTGACATCGCCCGAACCCTCCGCCATCTCCTTCTGACGGAAGCCCATCAGGTACAGCATTTCCGTCCGCGCCCGCTCCGCGAATCGCAGGTAGTTGGCGTGATAGACGATGCCGCCGGCGTCGGTGTCCTCGTAATAGACCCGCAGCGGATAGCGGTGCGTGCCGTCCGCCGCGAACCATCCTGAAAGCGAGGGGGCCGAGAGGGAGGGCGTCACCTCACTCATCATCGCCCTCGTCCATCTGGCCGTCCGTCGCGTTGGGAACCCGGTCCAGCAGGTCGAGCTGACGGATCGGCGCGTTCGGCGGGTTGAGGCCGAGATAGCGGAAGCCCTGGTCGGTCAGCATGCGCCCGCGCGGGGTGCGCTGCAGGAAGCCCTGCTGGATCAGGTAGGGTTCGACCACCTCCTCCAGCACGTCGCGCTGTTCGCCCAGAGCGGCGCCCAGCGTCTCGACGCCCACGGGTCCGCCGCCATAATTGTTGGCGACCAGCCCGAGATAGCGGCGGTCCATGCTGTCCAGCCCCAGCCGGTCGACCTCCAGCCGGGTCAGCGCGGCATCGGCGACCCGCTTGTCGACCTCCTCCACCCCGGCGACCGCGGCGAAATCGCGCACCCGGCGCAGCAGCCGGCCCGACACGCGGGGCGTCCCGCGCGAGCGGTTGGCGATCTCGCGCGCGCCTTCCGGCGTGATGCCCATGCCCAGCACGCCGGCGGCGCGGCGCACGATCAGCTCCAGCTCGTCCGGCTCATAGAATTGCAGGCGCACGGGAATGCCGAAGCGTTCGCGCAACGGGCGCGTGATCAGGCCGCTGCGCGTCGTGGCGCCGACAAGGGTGAAGGGCGGCAGATCGATCCGGATGGACCGCGCCGACGGGCCTTCGCCGATGATGAGGTCGAGCTGGAAATCCTCCATGGCGGGATAGAGCACCTCTTCCACGGCGGGATTAAGGCGATGAATCTCGTCGATGAAGAGGACGTCGTGCGGCTGCAGATTGGTCAGCAGAGCCGCCAGATCGCCGGCCCGCGCGATGACCGGGCCGGAGGTGGCGCGGAACCCCACCCCCAGCTCGCGCGCGACGATCTGCGCCAGCGTGGTCTTGCCCAGCCCCGGCGGGCCGAACAGCAGAACATGGTCCAGCGCCTCGTTGCGGGAGCGGGCGGCCTGAATGAAGATCGACAGGTTCTCGCGCGCCTGCCGCTGGCCGATGAACTCGGCGAGCGTCAGCGGACGGATCGACGACTCGGCGGAATCGCCGTGCCCCTGGCCCGGCTGGACCAGACGGTCGGAATTGGGATCGCTCATTGGCTCAGTTCCTTGAGGCCCTGGCGGATCAGATCGGACACGCCGGCGTCATCGCCCAGCACCCGCCCGGCGGCGACGACCGCGCCGAAGGCCTCCGACCGGCCATAGCCGAGATTGACCAGCGCCGACACCGCGTCGGCCAGCGCCGGGGTGGCGCCCGGAACGGCAGCGGGGGCGCCCTTGCCGGCCGGCGCGCCCGCGGTCGCCGCGGGGCCGAGCGCCAGATTGCCGACCTTGTCCTTCAATTCGTTCAGGATACGCGCCGCCACCTTCGGCCCGACGCCGTCGGCGCGCACCAACGCGGTCTTGTCCTGCGAGGCGATGGCGCGGGTCAGCTGGTCGGGATCGAGCACGCCCAGGATCGACAGCGCCAGCCGGGCGCCGACGCCCTGGATGGTGGTCAGCAGCTTGAACCACTCCCGCTCCGCCTGCTCGCCGAAGCCGTGCAGGACGATGCGCTCCTCGCGGATGAAGGTTTCGACCACCAGCGACGCCCGCTCCCCCACCGCCATGCGCGACAGCGTGCGGTTGGAGCAGGACAGCAGGTAACCGACGCCGTTCACGTCGAGCACGACCCAGTCGGTGCCGGTGGAATCGACGATGCCGGTCAGCTTGGCGATCATGGGAACTCCCGGCCCGAGGGCTGGCTGCGAAGAATGGGGGTCTCTTCGAGACGCGCGCGGATGGTCTCCAGCACGCCGTCAAGGTTGTCGATCACGTCGGTGTTCCAGAAGCGCAGGATACGGAAGCCGGCCTGCTCCAGCATGCGCGCCCGCCTCTCGTCATGGGCTGCGCGCTGCTCGGCATGCTGGCCGCCGTCCAGTTCGATGATCAGGCGATGGTCATGGGCAACAAAGTCCGCAACGAAGCCCAGGATCGCCTCCTGACGCCGGAATTTCGCGCCGAGCTGGGCATTGCGCAGCTTCTGCCAGACGATCTTTTCCACATCCGTGGCGTTCAGCCGCAGGTCTCGCGCGCGCCCGGTTATGTAGTCAGTGGGCTTCGCCTTTGCGATGCTCGCTATATCCCCCTCTCCCCCCCCGGGCGAGGGTGGGGGGGGAGGGGGACCCCCCCCGGCATGGGTGGGGGCGGCCCCCCCCCGGGCGACCGCCCCCCACCCCCCCCAACCCCCCG
>CBIHQY010000113.1:0-7502 GCA_966212305.1 uncultured Azospirillum sp. | reverse complement strand
TGCAGGAAGGCGCGGATCAGCGGGGTTTCCATCGCCTCGTGCGCGTAGGTGATGCCGAGCAGCCCGGCGGGATAGGCGATCACCGCATGACCGCCGTTGAGGATGCGGATCTTCATCGTCTCGAACGGCGTCACGTCGGGGACGAACTGCACGCCCACTGCCTCCAGCGCCGGGCGGCCGGCGGA
The DNA here is from genome assembly GCA_966212305.1 of uncultured Azospirillum sp. Classification (GTDB taxonomy): domain Bacteria; phylum Pseudomonadota; class Alphaproteobacteria; order Azospirillales; family Azospirillaceae; genus Azospirillum. Next base: position 7,317 of record CBIHQY010000113.1, on the reverse strand, counting down.
GAAGCGGTCCTCCAGCACCCATTGGGTGAAGTCCTCGCAGAAGACCGGCCAGTTGTCGGCGATGCCGAAATCGCGGTCGAGGGTCTCGCGCTCCTGCACGCCGGTGGCCGGGGTGATGCGGTCGACCATGCCGTTGGGGAAGGTGACGGAGGCTTCGATCCAGGCGGCGAGGTCAGGGTCGATGCCCTTGGCGATGCCCAGCACGGCATTGCGGGTGACGACGCCATTGTGGGGGATGTTGTCGCAGGACATGACGGTGAAGGGCACCGTGCCGGCGGCGCGGCGGCGGGCAAGGCCGGCGACGATCAGGCCGAAAACCGTGGTCGGCCGGGCGGGCACGGCGATGTCGGCGCGGATCGCCGGGTGGTTGGCGTCGAACTTGCCGGCGGCGTCGATGTAATAGCCGCCCTCCGTCACCGTCAGCGAGACGATGCGGATGGCGGGGTCGGCCAGCTTGGCGATGATGGCCTCGGCATCGCCGACCGGCAGCATGCCGACCATGGCGCCGGTGACGCGGGCGAGGCTCTGCGCGCTGGATTGCTCGACGACGGTGGTGAGCCAGTCCTGGCCCTCCAGCGCGTCGCGCATGCGCTGGTCCGACGGCATCACGCCGGCGCCGAGGATGGCCCAGTCATGGTCGCGGCCCTGGGCGAACAGGCTGTCGAGATAGACCGCCTGATGGGCGCGGTGGAAGTTGCCGACGCCGAAATGCAGGATCCCGGCGGTCAAGGCGGAACGGTCGTAGGCCGGCACCGAAGCGCGGGCTGCGATGTCGGGGAGGGTGGCGGCGGACAGGGCGATGGTCATGGCGGGGGTCCTGCGGGGGGATCCCCCCTCTCCCCCCCGGGGAGAGGGTCGGGGTGAGGGGGATGCGTGGCGTAGATTCGGTGGTGTGCGAGGAGTGTTCGATTCTTGAGGGTCCTCGCTTTGCGTCCCCCTCTCCCCGGGGGGAGAGGGGACGCAGGGCGGGAGAGGGTAATTCTCAACTCATCCAATTGCCGCCGTCGACGTTGTAGGTTTGGGCGACGATGTAGTCGGACTCTGCGCTGGCTAGGAAGATCGCCATGCCGGTCAGATCCTCGGCCCGGCCCATGCGGCCGAAGGGGACGGCTTCGCCGACTTGGCGCTTCTTCTCGCCGGGCTGGAGGCCCTCGTGTTTGGCGAAAAGGGCGTCGACGCCGTCCCAGTGCTCGCCGTCGACCACGCCGGGGGCGATGGCGTTGACGTTGATGCCGTGTTTGATGAGGTTCAGGCCGGCCGACTGGGTCAGGCTGATGACCGCCGCCTTGGTGGCGCAATAGACGCCGACCAGCGCTTCGCCGCGCCGCCCGGCCTGGGAGGCCATGTTGATGATCTTGCCGCCACGGCCCTGCGCGATCATCTGCTTCGCAACCGCCTGCAGCGTGAACAGCGTGCCGGCGACGTTGATCGAGAACAGGCGGTCGTAGCTCGCCCGCGTGATCTCGACGATGGGGGCGAGGTCGAACAGGGCGGCGTTGTTGATCAGGATGTCGATGCCGCCGGCCCGCGCCACCACCGTGGCGACAGCCGCGTCGATGGAGGACTGGTCGGTCACGTCCAGCGCCACCGCATAGGCGCCGGGGCCGATCTCCGCCGCCGCCTGCTCCGCCGCCGCGAGGTTGATGTCGGCGATGGCGACGGTGGCGCCCTCCGCGACATAGGCGGCGGCGAAGGCGCGGCCGATGCCGCGCGCCGCGCCGGTGACAATGGCCGATTTGCCGTCGAGACGTTTCATGGTGGTGAAGCCTTTCATGCCACTTTGACTTCGGCGGCGGTGGACAGGGCGTTGCCCTGGGCGTCGAAGCGGTGGAGCTTTTCGGTCTGCGGCGTCAGCCAGACGCGGTCGCCGTGATGGACGGGGAATTCGCCGCCGGCCCGCGCCACCATCGTGCCGATGCCGTCCACCTGCACATAGACGAAGGTGTCGGAGCCCAGATGTTCGGACACGGTGACGGTGCCGGACCAGCGGCCGGATTCGGTCGACAGCGCCAGATGTTCGGGGCGGATGCCGATGCAGTCGGCGCCGGCGCCGCGCGCCTCCTCGCCCTCGATGAAGTTCATGCGCGGGGAGCCGATGAAGCCGGCGACGAAGCGGTTGCGCGGGCGGCTGTAGAGGTCGATGGGGGAGCCGACCTGTTCGATCCGGCCGGCGTTCAGCACGACGATCTTGTCGGCCATGGTCATCGCCTCGACCTGATCGTGCGTCACATAGATCATGGTGGTGCCGAGGCTGGCGTGCAGCTCGGAGATCTCCAGCCGCATGTTGACGCGCAGCGCGGCGTCGAGGTTCGAGAGAGGCTCGTCGAACAGGAAGGCGGTCGGCTCGCGGACAATGGCGCGGCCGATGGCGACGCGCTGGCGCTGGCCGCCCGACAACTGGCCGGGGCGGCGGTCGAGATAGCTGGTGAGGTTCAGCACATTGGCCGCCGCCTCCACCTTGCGGTCGATCGCGGCCTTGTCCAGCCGGGCCATCTTCAGCGGGAAGGCGATGTTGTTGCGCACGGTCATGTGCGGATAGAGCGCGTAGGACTGGAACACCATCGCCAGCCCGCGCTGGGCGGGCGGCAGGGCGGTGGCGTCCTTGCCGTCGATGCGGATGGAGCCGGACGACACGTCCTCCAGCCCGGCGATCAGCCGCAGCAGCGTGGACTTGCCGCAGCCGGACGGGCCGACGAACACCACGAACTCGCCATCGCCGATGGTGAGGTCCAGCGGCGGGATGACGGCGATGTCGCCGAAGCTCTTGGTGACGCGGTCGAGCGTGATCTGTCCCATAGCGGGGTCCCCCTACTTCACGGCGCCGAAGGTCAGGCCGCGCACCAGCTGCTTCTGGCTGAACCAGCCGAGAACCAGGATCGGCGCGACCGCCATGGTCGAGGCGGCCGACAGTTTCGCGTAGAACAGCCCCTCCGGGCTGGAGTAGCTGGCGATGAAGGCGGTCAGCGGCGCCGATTGCGAGGCGGACAGGTTCAGCGTCCAAAAGGCCTCGTTCCACGCCAGGATGACGTTCAGCAGCAGGGTGGAGGCGATGCCGGGAACAGCCATCGGCAGCAGGACGAACAGGATCTCGTCGCGCAGGCCGGCGCCGTCCATCCGCGCCGCTTCCAGGATCTCGCCTGGAATTTCACGGAAATAGGTGAACAGCATCCAGACGATGATCGGCAGGTTGATGAGCGTCAGCACGATGACCAGACCGACGCGGGTGTCGAGAAGCCCGAAATCGCGGAACAGCAGGTAGATCGGGATCAGCACGCCGACCGGCGGCAGCATCTTCGTCGACAGCATCCACATCAGCACGTCGCGGGTGCGCTTGCCGGGAACGAAGGCCATCGACCACGCGGCGGGAACCGCGATCATCAGGCCGATCAGCGTCGAGCCGACCGAGATGACCACCGAGTTCCAGAAATGGAGGAAATAGTCGGAGCGCTGCTGCACCTCCGTGTAATTCTCCAGCGTCCAGTGGAAGGCGAGGAAGGAAGGTGGGCTGGCGATGGCCTCGGCTTCGGTCTTGAAGCTGGTCAGGGCGGTCCACAGGATGGGGAAGAAGATCACGATCCCGATGGTCCAGGCGATCAGGGTCACGACCAGCTTCTGGCGGTTGGTTGCGGCGCGCGCCATGGTCAGATGTCCAGGTTGCGGCCGATCATCCTCATCAGGAAGACGGCGACGATGTTGGCGAGGACGACGGCGACGATGCCGCCCGCGGAGCCGCCGCCGACATCGAACTGCAGCAGCGACTGGGCATAGACGAGATAGGTGATGTTGGTGGTGGCGGTGCCGGGGCCGCCGTTGGTCGTCACCAGGATCTCGGCGAAGACCGACAGCAGGAAGATGGTCTGGATCAGCGTCACCACCGTCATGGCGCGCGCCAGATGGGGCAGGATGATGTGAATGAAGCGATCCACCGGGCCGGCGCCGTCCATCTCGGCCGCCTCCAGCCTTTCGCTGTCGAGCGATTGCAGGGCGGTCAGCAGGATCAGCGTGGCGAAGGGCAGCCACTGCCACGTCACGATCAGGATGATCGAGGACAGCGGCGCCTCGGCCAGGAAGTCGAAGGGCTGGAGGCCCAGCCCCTTGGCGATGGCGGCGAACAGGCCGTTCACCGGGTTCATCAGCATGTTCTTCCACACCAGCGCCGAAACGGTGGGCATGACGAAGAAGGGGGCGATGATCAGCAGGCGGACGATCCCCCGCCCCCAGAAGGGCCGGTCGAGCAGCAGGGCCAGCCCGATCCCGCCGGAGATGGTCAGCACCAGCACCCCGCCGACCAGGGCCAGCGTGTTGCCGAGCGCGGCGAAGAAGGCCGGATCGGTCAGGAAGTAGCGGTAGTTCAGAAAGCCGATCCACTCCTCCTGCCCCGGCATCAGCAGGTTGTAGCGCAGGAAGGAGAAGTAGAGCGTCATCGCGAGCGGGATCAGCATCCAGCCGAGCAGCAGGACGACGGCCGGAGACATCGTCAGGCGCGCGGCTGCACGCGAATGGGCGGTGGCCATGGCTCGACCCTTGGGGAACGACGTTGCGGGGCGCTGGTCAAACTGGAGCGGTTACTTGATGTAGCCGGCCTTGGTCATCTCGCGGGTGGTCAGGGCCTGGGCGCTCTGCAGGGCCTGGTCAGCGCTCATCTGGCCGGCGAGGGCGGCGGAGAAGGCCTGGCCTACCGCCGTGCCGATGCCCTGGAATTCGGGGATGGCGACGAACTGCACGCCGGTGTAGGGGACTTCCTGAACCGTCGGGTGCTGCGGATCGGCGGCCTGGATCGACTTCAGCGTCAGGTCGGCGAAGGGAGCGGCCTTGCGGTATTCGGGGTTGGCGTAGAGCGAGCTGCGGGTGCCGGGCGGCACGTTGGCCCAGCCCTCTTCCTTGGCGACGAGGTCGAGATAGTCCTTGGAGGTCGCCCAGGAGATGAAGGCCTGCGCGGCGTCGCCCTTCTTGCTGCTGGCGGGAACCGCGAGGCTCCAGGCCCACAGCCAGTTGGACCGCTTGCCGAGACCGGCGTCGGGGGCCAGCGCGTAGCCCACCTTGTCCGCGACCTTGCTCTGCGCCGCGTTGGAGACGAAGGAGGCGGCGACGGTGGCGTCGATCCACATCGCGCATTTGCCGGTCTGGAACAGCGCCAGATTCTCGTTGAAGCCGTTGGAGGAGGCGCCCGGCGGGCCGGCGTCCTTCATCAGGCCGAGATATGTCGTCAGCGTCTGCTTCCACGGCTCGGTGTTGAACTGCGGCTTCCAGTTCATGTCGAACCAGCGGGCGCCGAAGGAGTTCGCCATGGCGCTGAGAAAGGCCATGTTCTCGCCCCAGCCGGCCTTGCCGCGCAGGCAGATGCCGTAGACCTCGTTCTGCTTGTCGGTCAGCTTGCGCGCGGCGTCGCCGATGAAGCTCCAGGTCGGCGCCTCCGGCATGGTCAGGCCGGCCTTCTCGAACAGGTCCTTGCGGTACATGACCATCGAGCTTTCGCCGTAGAAGGGCGCGGCGTAGAGCGTGCCGTCGGTGGTCAGGCCGCTGCGGATGGAGGGCAGCAGATCCTCGACGTCATAGTTGGCGCCGAGCTTGTCGAGCGGCTTCAGCCATTTCTGCTTGGTCCAGATCGGAACCTCGTAGGTGCCGATGGTCAGGACATCGTACTGGCCGCCCTTGGTGGCGATGTCGGTGGTGATGCGCTGGCGCAGCACGTTCTCTTCCAGCGTCACCCAGTTCAGCGTGATGTCGGGATGGGCCTTGGTGAAATGATCCGACAGCTTCTGCATGCGGATCATGTCGCCGTTGTTCACCGTGGCGATGGACAGCGTTTCCGCCTGTGCCGAACTGCCGAGAAACGCGGCGACCGCCGCGCCGATCAAGGATAGCGCACGCTTCATTCCAGTTTTCCTCCCCAATGTCCTGTCCGGCCGCGCCTTGGCTTTGCTCCGCCGGCCTCTGCGACTGGTCGCCCGACCTCCGGATGCGTCCACGGCATTCAGTTTGTAGGGCACACGAACACTATGGCGCAGGCGGCGGAGGGCTGCAATAGATAAATCACATTGATTTTGATATTCGGTGACGTATGGCGCCGACGCCGTTGGCTTGGGGCCTGGACGAAGCAGGGAGTAAGCCGGTTTCAGTACCGCGCTTGCGCCAGCCGGGCGCGGCTTGCTACGGTGATTGAGGGCGTGAACGGGGCTGGCTGTGTAATTTCGCTGGTTCAAAAGCGCCACTAAGTAAATCACTTTGATTTTGTTACGATCGGTTGTTATACGGATTGTTGGTAACATCCGAGGCAGGAGGCGGCGGGAGCATGCGGGGCGGCGATACCACCGGGCTGCGCGCCTACAACGAGCGGCTGGTCATGCATGCGCTGTTGCAAGCCGGCATGCTGTCCAAGGCGGAAATCGCGCGGGAGACCGGGCTGAGCGGGCAGGCGGCGTCGGTGATCGTCAACCGGCTGTTGGACGACGGGCTGCTGGTCAAGCTGGACAAGGTGCGCGGGCAGGTGGGCCAGCCCTCCACCCCGATCGCGCCGAACCCGGAGGGGGCCTATTCGCTGGGGGTGAAGATCGGCCGGCGCAGCGTCGAGGCGATCCTGATCAACATGCTGGGCGAGGAGATGGGGGCGAGCCGGGTGCGCTACGACGCGCCGCTGCCGGAGCCGACGATCTCAACGGCCATTGCCCAGGCGGTCGGGCTGCTGGGGCATTTGTCTCCCGCGGCGCGGTCGCGGGTGGTCGGGCTGGGCGTCGCCATGCCGGACGAGATCCATGCATGGTCGGCGGAGCTGGGGCTGGCGCCGGGCGCGCTGGACGGCTGGCGCGATGCCGACATCGGCGGCGCCTTCGCGCGGGAAACGGGGCTGCCGGTGACGCGCTACAACGACGCGGCGGCGGCCTGCGCGGCGGAAATGATCGCTGGCCACGCCATCACCAGCCGCAGCGCGCTCTACATCTATCTAGGCACCTTCATCGGCGGCGGGGTGGTGATCGACGGGCGGCTCTATCGCGGCGAGCAGGGCAATGCCGGGGCCATCGGGTCGATGCCGACCAACCCCGCCGGGCCGGGCACGCCGCCGGGGCAGCTGATTCACGCCGCGTCGATCTTCCTGCTGGAGCGGGAACTGGCGGCCGGCGGGATCGATCCGTCGGCGGCGCTGTCCGCCGCCCTGGCCGACGGCAGCGGCGAGCGGGCGGACGCCATCTTCGACGCCTGGGCCGAAACCGCCTGCGCCGAGCTGTCGCGCGCGGTCGTCTCCGCGCTCAGCGTCATCGATTTTCAGGAGGTGGTGGTCGACGGCTTCCTGCCGCCGTCCTGGCGCGACCGCTTCACGCA
>CBIHQY010000112.1:0-7531 GCA_966212305.1 uncultured Azospirillum sp. | reverse complement strand
GATGTCGATGGCCTCAAACGGTCGTTCCTGGAATGGCTGGTCTATTCGGTCGGCAAGGATGCACGCGCCGCCACGCGCCGCGACTGGTTCCACACCGTGGCGCTGGCCGTTCGCGACCGTGTCGTCGACCGCTGGATGGACACGACCCGCAGCTATTACCAGGAAGACGCCAAGCGCGTTTACTACCTGTCCCTGGAATTCCTGATCGGGCGGCTGCTGACCAACAGCCTGTCGAACCTGGGCATCATGGACGAATGCCGTCAGGCGCTCGACCGCCTCGGCCTGTCGATGGACGACGTGGTCGATGCCGAGCCGGACGCGGCGCTGGGCAACGGCGGCCTCGGCCGTCTGGCCGCCTGCTTCCTCGACAGCATGGCTTCCCAGGGGCTGCCCGGCTACGGCTACGGTATCCGCTATGAGTTCGGCCTGTTCGAGCAGCGCTTCGAGAATGGCTGGCAGGTCGAATATCCCGAACAGTGGCTGCAATTCGGCAACCCGTGGGAATTCGCCCGGCCGGAGGTGCTGTACCCGGTCCAGTTCTATGGCCGCGTCGAGGAGTTCCGCGACAGCGTCGGCGAGCGCGCCTATCGCTGGGTCGATGCCGATCGCGTGCTGGCGATGGCCTATGACACGCCGGTCGTCGGCTTCGGCGGCGAGACGATCAACACGCTGCGCCTGTGGTCGGCCCGCGCCACCCGCGACTTCAACTTCGGCCACTTCAACGACGGCGCCTATATGAAGGCGGTCGAGCAGAAGATCCTGTCGGAGAATCTCAGCCGCGTCCTCTATCCCAACGACGCGACGGAGACCGGCAAGGAACTGCGGCTGAAGCAGGAATATTTCTTCACGTCGGCCTCGCTGCAGGACATCCTGCGCCGCTATCTTCAGCATCACTCCACCTTCGACAACCTGCCCAACAAGGCGGCGATCCAGCTGAACGACACCCACCCGGCCATCGGCATCGCCGAACTGATGCGCCTGCTGGTCGATCAGCATGCGCTCCGCTGGGACGATGCGTGGGAGATCACCCGCGCCACCTTCGCCTACACCAACCACACCCTGCTGCCCGAGGCGCTGGAAGCCTGGCCGGTGCGGATGATCGAGCGGGTGCTGCCGCGCCACATGCAGATCATCTACGAGATCAACGCCAAGTTCCTGAACCGGACCAAGGCGAAGGCCGAGGGCGACAATGCGAAGCTGTCGCGTCTGTCGCTGATCGACGAGCGCGGCGAGCGCCGGGTCCGCATGGGCAATCTCGCCTTCCTCGGCTCGCACAAGGTCAACGGCGTGTCGGCCCTGCACACCGAGCTGATGAAGCAGACGGTGTTCGCCGACTTCCATCAGGAATTCCCGGACCGCATCAACAACAAGACCAACGGCATCACCCCGCGCCGCTGGCTGAAGCAGGCCAATCCGGCCCTGTCGGAACTGATCACCACCCGAATCGGCGAGGGCTGGGTCTCCGACCTGTCGCAGATCGCGGCGCTGCGCGAGAAGGCCGACGACGTGGTGTTCCGCGAGGAGTTCCGCCGGGCCAAGCGCAAGAACAAGAAGCGGCTGGCCGCCTACATCGCCCGCCAGACCGGCGAGGAGGTGCTGGTCGACAGCATCTTCGACGTGCAGGTCAAGCGCATGCACGAGTACAAGCGCCAGTTGCTGAACGTGCTGCACACCATCGCGCTCTACAACGAGATGCGCGACAACCCGACGGTCAGCTGGGTCCCGGTGACCAAGGTGTTCGCCGGCAAGGCGGCGCCGTCCTACCACATGGCGAAGCTGATCATCAAACTGATCAACGACGTCGCCAAGGTGGTGAACCACGATCCGGCGGTGCATGACAACCTGAAGGTCGTTCTGCTGCCGAACTACAACGTCACCGCGGCCGAGATCATCATCCCGGCAGCCGACCTGTCGGAGCAGATCTCCACGGCCGGCATGGAGGCGTCGGGCACCGGCAACATGAAGCTGGCCCTGAACGGCGCGCTCACCATCGGCACGCTGGACGGCGCCAACGTCGAGATCCGCGAGCATGTCGGGCCGGACAACATCTTCATCTTCGGCATGACCGCGGAGGAGGTGAACGATCTGCGTGCCAGCGGCGGCTTCAACCCGCGCGATGTGATCGCGTCGAACCCCAGCCTGAAGCGGGCGCTCGACATGATCTCCACCGGCGCCTTCTCGCCTGACGACCGCAACCGCTACCATCCGATCGTCCAGGCGCTGACCGACGGCGGCGACCATTTCCTGGTGACGGCGGACTTCGCCGACTATTGCCGGGCGCAGGACGCGGCGATGCAGCTGTACCGCGATCCGGAGGAATGGACCCGCAAGGCCATCCTGAACACGGCCAACATGGGCTGGTTCTCGTCCGATCGTACGGTCAACGAGTACGCCCAGGAGATCTGGGACGTACACCCGGTACACCCGAGCCATGACGGCGAGGGGTTCCGGTAATCTCCAAGCTCGGTAATCTTTGATCAGGCGAATGCGCAGGCGCTTTACAATGCCTGCGCATTCGGATAAGAAGGCCCCATGAACCGCAAGGCCATCACCACCACTACGACCAAAAAAGCGACTCGCTTCGGCGGGCAGCGTCGTGGTGCGTGCTGATCGGATCGACCAGCGTTTCTTCCACGAGGCAGGCCCCGCCGGACAACGGACGGGGCCTCGTCGTATCCGGGGTCCGCTGTCCGAACGACCGATAGGCCGGTCCGATCAACAGTGCGATAGACAGGACGGAACCCCGCCATGAGCAGCAACAACGCCTCCGCTTCTTCCAAGTCCCTCCGCGTCGCCGTGGTCGGCGCCACCGGCGCCGTCGGCCGCGAGATGGTCAAGGTCCTGCACGACCGCAACTTCCCGGTCGCCGAACTCGGCCTGTTCGCCTCCGAACGTTCCGCCGGCAAGGTGCAGGAGACCCCCTACGGCGCCCTGACCCTGCAGGCCTTCGACGCCGCGGTGGTGAAGGGCTATGACGTTGTCCTGCTGGCGGTGTCGGGCGACTTCGCCAAGGCGCATGCCAAGGATCTGGCCTCGGCCGGCGCGCTGGTGATCGACAACAGCTCGGCCTTCCGTTACGACGCCGACATCCCGCTGATCGTTCCGGAAATCAACGCCCACGTCTTCCGCGAGGCGTACGCCGCCGGTTCGCGCCTGATCGCCAACCCGAACTGCACCACGGCCATCGCCGTGGTTGCGCTCGGGCCGCTGCACAAGGCCTTCGGCATCAAGCGCGCCATCGTCTCCACCTATCAGGCCACCAGCGGCGCCGGCGCCGAGGGCATGGCCGAGCTGGAGGAGCAGACGCGCAACCAGCTGGAGGGCAAGCCGGTCACCAACAGCGTATTCCGCCACCCGATCCCCTTCAACCTGATCCCCCAAATCGACGCCTTCCAGGAGAACGGCTACACGAAGGAGGAGATGAAGGTGACGTGGGAGACGCGGAAGATCATGGAGGTCCCGGACCTGCTGGTCAGCTGCACCGCCGTCCGCATCCCGACCTACCGCGCCCATTCCGAGGCGATCACGCTGGAGACGATCCAGCCGGTCACGCCCGACGCCGCCCGCGCCGTCCTGGCCGATGCCGCCGGCGTGAAGGTGGTGGACGATCCCGCCGCCGGCGCCTACCCGATGCCGCTGAACGCCGCCGGGCAGTATGACGTCGAGGTCGGCCGCATCCGCACCAACCTGGTGTTCGGCGACCATGGCCTGGACCTGTTCGTCTGCGGCGACCAGCTGCTGAAGGGCGCCGCCCTGAATGCCGTACAGATCGCCGAGCTGGCTCTCTAAGGTCCAGGGCAAGGCCAAACCCAAGGATCTGGAATCCAAGGGCAGGCACTGCTATGTAATGCGACGGGGGCCGATGGGCGTGTTTCGCCTGTCGGCCCTTTCGCCGTTCTCACGATCACCTTCTCTTGTCACGGGACTTAGCGCATGTCCGAACTTCAGGACGCCGTCTCCCGCCGTCGGACCTTCGCCATCATCGCGCACCCCGACGCCGGTAAGACCACGCTCACGGAAAAGCTGCTGCTGTTCGGCGGCGCCATCCAGATGGCCGGCGCCGTCAAGGCGCGCGGCGAGCAGCGGCGCGCCAAGTCGGACTGGATGAAGGTGGAGCGCGAGCGCGGCATCTCGGTGACCGCCTCCGTCATGACCTTCGATTTCGACGGGCGCACCTTCAACCTGCTCGACACGCCGGGCCACGAGGACTTCTCGGAGGACACCTACCGCACGCTGACCGCGGTCGACAGCGCGGTGATGGTGATCGACGGCGCCAAGGGCATCGAGGCGCAGACGCTGAAGCTGTTCGAGGTCTGCCGTCTGCGCGACGTGCCGATCATGACGTTCTGCAACAAGATGGACCGCGAGGCGCGCGATCCCTTCGACCTGATCTCGGAGATCGAGAGCGCGCTGGCGCTGGAGGTCACGCCGGCCAGCTGGCCCATCGGCATGGGCCGCGACTTCCTCGGCTGCTACGACCTGATCCGCGACCGGCTGATCCTGATGGACCGCAGCAAGGGCGACGAGATCGACGAGGGCATCGAGTGCAACGGCCTGGACGATCCCCGTCTGGACGAGCTGCTGCCCGCCCACGCCGTCGCCAAGCTGCGCGAAGAGGTGGAGATGGCGCGCGGCCTGATGCCGGCCTTCGATCTGGAGGCCTATCGCGCCGGCCATCTGACGCCGATCTATTTCGGCTCCGCCATCAACAATTTCGGCGTGCGCGAGCTGCTGTCCGGTCTGGCGGAGAACGCCCCGCCGCCGCGTCCGCAGCCGGCTGATCCGCGCACCGTCCTGCCGGACGAGGAGAAGGTCACCGGCTTCGTGTTCAAGGTCCAGGCCAACATGGACCCGAACCACCGCGACCGCATCGCCTTCGTCCGCCTCTGCTCCGGCCGCTACAAGCGGGGCGCCAAGCTGAAGCACATCCGCTCCGGCAAGCTGATGGCGGTGAACAACGCCGTGCTGTTCCTGGCCCGCGACCGGGAGGTGGCGGAAGAGGCATGGCCCGGCGACATCATGGGCATCCCCAACCATGGCAGCCTTCGCATCGGCGACACGCTGACGGAGGGCGAGGATCTCCGCTTCACCGGCGTGCCCAGCTTCGCGCCGGAACTGCTGCAGCGTGTCCGGCCGGACGATCCGATGCGGGTGAAGCATCTGCGCAAGGCGCTGGAGCATTTCGCCGAAGAGGGCGCCTCCCAGGTGTTCAAGCCGCTGACCGGCGCCGACTGGGTCGTCGGCGTCGTCGGTCAGCTGCAGTTCGAAGTGCTGGCCTCGCGGATCGAAGCGGAATACGGCATCGCCGCCCGCTTCGAAGGGGCCGGACTGGACGCCGCCCGTTGGGTCGAGACCGACGACAAGGTCCAGCTGGAAAAGTTCATCGAGCTGAACCGCTCGGCGCTGGCGGAGGATCATGACGGCGCCCTGGTGTTCCTGGCCCGCAATGCCTGGCACCTGAACCGCGCGCAGGAGGATTTCCCGGCGCTGCGCTTCCTGAAGACCCGTGAGCAGAACCGCAAGGTCCACACGGCCGCATAATACCGACGCCCGCCCAGCCACCAGTCCACAGGCCCACTGCCGCGGGCGGGCGTCCTTTCACGGGAAAAACCTGCTATGTTTTCCCAACCGGACTGGCGGCTTGGCGGCGTCGATTCGGTGGCGGACCGTGTGCGGGGGTGTATGATGGTTTCGACACTATAGCGATGGCCTCCGTCGGACGGGTATGGTCGGAAAAGAGGCGGACATGGCGTTGGGACTGGACGAGCTTCTGGATAGCGGCGGATTCATACCCCATGGAGTCTGCCTGCTCTGGCGTCCCGACATCCTGATGCTGCATGTCGGGTCCGACATGCTGATCGGCCTTTCCTATTTCTCGATCCCTGTGGCGCTGACCTATTTCGTCATGCGGCGCCGCGATGTGGCTTTCGGCTGGGTGGCGCTGCTGTTCGCGCTGTTCATCATCGCCTGCGGCACCACCCATATCCTGTCGGTCTGGACCCTCTGGACTCCCGATTATGTGCTGGAAGGGCTGGTGAAGTTCATCACCGCCTTGGCCTCGCTGGCGACCGCGGCGGCGCTCTGGTGGCTGATGCCGCGTCTGCTGGCCCTGCCCAGCCCGCGGGAACTGGAGGCCAGCAACCGCGCGCTGGCGCAGGAGGTGGCAACGCGGCGGGAGATGGAAACCCGCTATTCCAGCTTCTTCAACAATCTGGCCGAGGCGCTGTTCATCGTCCGCGTCGAGCCCGACGGCGAGTTCGCGTTCGAGGCGATCAACCCGGCGCTGGCGCGGGCAACCGGTTTGGATCCGGAGAGGCTGCGCGGCAGGCGGATCAATGATGCGCTGGGTTCGGAAGTGGCGGGCGCCATCGTCCCGCGCTACGTCCAGTGCCGTGACCGCGGCGAGAGCATCGATTACGAGGAGACGCTGGACCTGCCGATCGGCCAGCGGGTCTTCCACACCGTGCTGGTGCCGGTGAAGGATGCCGCCGGACGGGTGATCCAAATCCTGGGCAGCGGGCGTGACGTGACCGAGCGCAAACGGCTGCAGGAGGAGGTCGTCCAGACCTCCAAGCTGGCGACGCTGGGCACGCTGGCCGCCGGCATGGCGCATGAGATGAGCCAGCCGCTGAACGTCATCCGGCTTTGGACCGAAAACACCCTGACGCGGCTTCACGAGAATCTGCTCGAACCCGCCCGTGCCGAAAAGGCCTTGAAACTGGTGATCGAGCAGACCGAACGCATGGGCAAGCTGATCGACCATGTCCGCACCTTCGGCCGGCGGGACGGCGGCGGCATGCGCGCCTTCCATCCCGCCAATTGCGTGCAGAGCGCCGTGGAGCTTGTGCGCCATCAATACGAGCTGGAAGACATCGAGATCGTCGAAGGCGCCGTCTCGGCGCAACTGCCGGTAACCGGACGCCCCCTTGAATTGGAGCAGGTGATACTCAACCTGTTTTCGAACGCGCGCGATGCCATCGTCGCGCTTCGTGCAACCGGTGTGAAGGCGGGACGCATCATCGTGGCAGTCAGCGACGACCCGGACAGACAGAGCGTGGTCATCCAGGTGACCGACGACGGCGGCGGTATCGACTCGTCGGTGTTGCCGCAGATCTTCGATCCTTTCTTCACCACCAAGGAGGTCGGAAAGGGATCCGGCCTCGGCCTGTCCATCGGATACGGCATCATCGACGGCATGGGCGGACGGATCGATGCCCGTAACGTCGACCTGGAGGGTGGAGGCCGCGGCGTCCGCTTCAGCATCACCCTGCCGAGCCAGCCGGTCTCTTCATCCGACAGGGAGTACTCGCATGCCTGATCCGTTGCACATCCTGATCGCGGAGGACGAGGTGCTGGCGGCGATGGCGCTGGAGGATTTCCTGACCTTCAAGGGCTTCCGCGTGACAGTCGCCGCCAATGGCGTGGAGGCGTTGGAACGCTATGCCCGTGAACGGGTGCACGCGCTGGTGACGGACCTGCGCATGCCGCGCATGGACGGCCAGACGCTGATCCGGGAAATCCGCGAACGGGA
>CBIHQY010000111.1:0-7579 GCA_966212305.1 uncultured Azospirillum sp. | reverse complement strand
CCTCGGTCGGCACGCTGGCGATCCGCCGCTTCCTGCGCCCGGTCTGCTATCAGGACATCCCCGCCGACCTGCTGCCGGAGGCCTTGCGCGACGGCAACCCGCTGGGGCTGTGGCGGCGGGTGGATGGCGAATTGGATCGCACCTAATCGCCAGCCCAAGTCCCCTCTCCCCCCGGGGAGAGGGGACTAGCCCCTGCCCTGCCGTTCCATCGCCGCCCGCAGCAGGGCGGCGAAACGGAAGGGCGCATGCAGGAACTTGCTGTAGGGCAGCGTCGCGAACCAGCCGAGCACGAGCCCCAGATGGACCAGCAGCAGCGGCCCCATCGCCGCCGTCCCGCGCATCGCGAGCAGCCCAAGGCCGCTGACCGCCACCAGAAACAGCAGCGCCAGCAAGGCGCAGTCGGCACCGCTCAAACTCCGCGCCACTGGTCCCGGATCGGCGCGCCGCTTCAGCAGCGCCAGCCCCGCCGTACCGACCACCATCCCGACTCCCCCCAGGCCACCAAGCAGCACCGGCAGGCTCAGCAGCGGATAAGGCGCCTGCCAGCCCAGCCCATGGTCATAGACGGTCGCCACCCCGGTTGCGGCGAAGCAGAGCGCCACCCCATAGAACAGCGCGTGGTGGAACCGCCGCCGCGCCTGGGAGAAGCGTTCGTCCCGGTCGTTGCAGCCGGCCCCGCCGCCGCCGAGATTGCGCAAGCTGGCTGCATCGCGAAGCGCGTCGCGCAGAGCCGGCAACAGCGCCGCCCCGGCCGGCGCCGGCCCCATGCCGCGCCAGAAGGACGCGACGCTGAAACCGATGGCGAGCAGCGACCACAGCATCACCGCCCCGGCGACCCCGGCAATCGCCCCCCACGGCACCACCCGGTAGAAGGCGCCCGGCCCGGCATGCTGCCCGAGCAGCACCTCCGCCGGGAGGCTCAGGACCGCCGGCACCATCACCAGCGCCATCGAACCCAGAGTGACGGCGGCAACGAAGGACCACCCCGCACCGGGCAAACGCCCCCGCAAAACCGGCGGCCAGACATGGTCGCGGTAGGTCTGCTGCCGGACCAGACTGAGGCTTTTCGGCAGGTTCAGGTCGAACTCATGCGGCGGTGCGTACTGGCAGGCATGGTAGCAGGACCGGCAGTTGTGGCAGAGGTTGGACAGGAAGGTGAGATCCGCCGCCAAGACCAGCCTTCGCGATTTCAGCGCGGAGAAAACCGCGCAATAGCCGTCGCAGAACTGGCAGGCGTTGCAGATGTCCAGCGCCCGGCGCGCCTCCGCCGCGATCCGCTCCCTATCGTCAGCGCAGGGCATGGGCCGCGGCCTCCCGTCCGGCGATGCGGCCGAACACGGCGCCGACCGTCATGGCGCCCCCCGCCAGATAGCCGCAACCGAGGATGTTGGGCGCCATCACGACCCCGGCGGCATAGACCCCTTCCAAGGTAGCCCCGTCCCGCCGCAGCACCCGAGCGCATTCGTCGACCCGCACCCCCAGGCAGGTGGAGGTGACGCCCGCCCGCACCGGATAGCCGCCGAAGTGCGGAACCATGATGGGTTCGGCAAGCCGCGTCTTCGGCGGATCGATGCCCGCCGTGCCGCCCCCGTCGGTGATCGCGGCATTGAAGGCGGCCACCGTGGCCTCCAAAGCCGGCGGAGAAATCCCCAGCGCCAGCGCCAACTCACCGATGCCGTCCGCCCGCACCGCCGGAAAGACGGAGGGCCGGAACCGCGTCTCGATGGCCGCATCGAAGATCGAGAAGGCGACGGCGCCGGGACAGCGGGCCACCAGTTCGCCCCACGCCGTGTAGCGCGATGGCCCGACGACCGCCCCTTCGTCGGCGAAGCGGCGGCCGTCGCGGTCGACGACGATGCCGTGGGCAATGCCGTCCAGCCGGGTGACGATGCCGCCGTCGAACGGCGGAGCGCGGCCATCCACCGCGACCATGTGGCAGCGATCCGCCGCCCCCACCGGCTCCGCCCCCTCCCCCAGCAGCGCCTTCAGCGGAATGCCGGTCGCATGCGGGGTGCCGCGGATCGAAAACCGGTCGGCGGCCTCGCCCCACTCCCGCCGCAACCAGCCATGATCGGCCTGGAACCCGCCGGAGGCCACGACGAGCGCCCGCGCCGTGACGACCGCATCCCCCACGGTGACAGCGGGCGCTCCATCGCGCAGATGCAGCGCCCGCACGTCGCTGTCATACCGGATGGCGACGCCCAGCCCTTCGGCGGTGGCATAGAGCGCATTGACCAACGCCTTGCCGCCACCGAGGAAGAAGGCGGTCTTGCGCGAATAGGGCAGCACCTCGTCGGCACAGCTTTGGAACCGCACGCCGTTGCCGGCCAGCCAATCGACGATGTCGGCGCTGGCGTCGACGAACAGCCGCGCCAACCCGTCATCCGCATCCCTGGCCACGCGCCGCAGGTCGGCCAGATAGTCGCCGGCCGGATAGCGCCCCCGCACCCATGGGGTCGGTGCATCATGCGTGACACGCATGTTGCGGGAATGGCGGGCGTTCCCGCCGCGCAGCGCCTTGGGCGCCGCCTCCAGCAGCAGGACCGCCGCGCCGGCACGGCGGGCGGCGATGGCGGCGCAGAGCGCGGCGTTCCCGCCACCCACCACCAGAACGTCGCAGTCGTACGGGACACCGGTCATCGCCATGGCTTTAGACCCGGACGGCCCACGCTGGGAAGGGCCAAGCCCTGCGACACAGGGCAGCGCCCCGCGCTTTTGCACAAAACTCCCCAGAAAAGGATCAGATTCCCATAACCTCTCCGCCAAAGGTCCCATCCATCCAGGGAGCAAAGCCATGGCGCTCGACAGCCGTACCCTTGCACACGACCATTTCCCCCGCTGGGCGGAGGAGCCGCCGGTCCCGTCCGAAGGCTCTCTGGTCCCCGGATCCCAGTTTCACGAGGAGCAATGGATCATGGCCGCCGGCATGCTGGCGCGCGGCAGCAGCTTCCTCCAGGTCTCCCGCGCCATGGGGTGCAGCCGCACCACCCTGTGGCGCGCCTATTACGGCTCCAAGGATTTCCGTCACAGGGTTTGGTGGGAACGGCAGGCGCTGAACCGCGAGGCGGAACTCCGTCTGTCCTCGATCCGCGCCCTGGTCGCCGAGCAGATCGAACGTCTGGTCTCCGCCGGCGATCCGGCGACGGTGCGCTGGCTGGCCGACCGGCTGGGTCTGTTCGCCGGCCTCGACGCCCCGGCAGCCGAACGCCCGGCCCCACACCCCCCGACCCCACATCCCCCTGCACCCCAACCCGAAGACCCGCCCGCCGTCACCGTCCCTGAACTGGACGACGACCTCCCCGGCGAACGTCGCGAGCGGACCCCTCCCAACCCCGAGATGATCGCCGCCATCCTGGCCCGGCCGCCGCTGGATGGAACATCCGCCGAAAACTGTTCCACGCCGTTCCACCCCCGACCGATCCATTTCCCGGACCTGACACGTATCATCAGTTGACATACCAACGTTTCATGCATCCCATATGGGGTGTCGCCGGCCGACATCCGCACCCGGACTTGCGCTGTCGGCCGATGGAACGTCGCAATGCAGGAGCCGACACCCATGACGACCGTGGCGTGTGGAGCAGGGCCGTATGGAGCAAGGATGGCCGATCCGACGATGCTGCCCGCCGCGGCACCCGACGCCATGCCGGGCATCCTGATCGCCCTGGTCGCCGAACAGGACCGGGAGGCCGCCGCATGGCTTGAGACGATCCTCTCCGCCCCGCCCCTGCCCGGCACAGCGCAGTTCATGCGGCTGTTCGCGATTGCCGGCCGCAAGCAGGGCGGCACCGCGCCGCAGGGCTGGCCGCCCGCCCGCATCGTCCGCGCCGCCCTGCTTGCCGCCTCCGTCCACGCGGCGGGCGAGGAAGCCCCCGCCCGGCTGGCGACCGCGTTCCGCCGGTCGGACAGCGCGGAGCGGGCGGCGATCCTCCAGTCGCTGATGCTGCTGCCCGCCCCTGCCCGCTTCGCCGATCTCGCCGCCGACGCCTGCCGCTCCAGCGTGCAGCCGGTGTTCGAGGCCATCGCCTGCGACAATCGCTTTCCCGCCGCCCATTTCGCCGAGCCGGACTTCAACCAGATGGTGCTGAAGGCGGTGTTCACCGGCGCGCCGCTGGCCCGCGTGATCGGGCTGGCGGAGCGGACGACCGCCCAACTGCGCCGCATGGCCGCCGATTTCCGCGACGAACGGCGGGCATCCGGCCGGCCGGTGCCGGCGGACCTCGACTTCCTCCTCGAATTGGGAACCTGACGTGATGAAGCTGTTCGACCCGCACATCCACATGACGTCGCGCACCACCGACGATTATGCCGCCATGCGCCGGGCCGGCATCGTCGCAGTGACCGAACCGGCCTTCTGGCTCGGCCAGCCGCGCACCCATGCCGGCAGTTTCGAGGATTACTTCCTGTCGCTGATCGGCTGGGAACGCTTCCGCGCCAGCCAGTTCGGCATCCGCCATTTCTGCACGCTGGGCCTCAACCCGAAGGAGGCCAACAACCCCGACATCGTCGACGGCGTGCTGGAGCTGGTCGACCTCTATCTGGAGAAGGAGGGCGTCGTCGCGGTGGGCGAGATCGGCTATGACGACATGAGCCCGGCGGAGGACGACATCCTCGCCCGGCAGGTCGAAATGGCCAGGAACCACGGCCTGCCGGTGATGATCCACACGCCCCACCGCGACAAGAAGGCCGGCACCCGCCGCACGCTGGACCTGCTGCGCGAAGCCGGGATGCCGCCGCACCTCACCCTGATCGACCACAACAACGAACTGACGCTGGAAATGGTGCTGGAGAGCGGCTGCTGGGCCGGCCACACCATCTATCCCGGCAGCAAGATGGACGAGCCGCGCATGGTCGGTCTGGTCCAGGCATTCGGGCCGGAGCGGATCATGGTCAACAGCTCCGCCGACTGGGGGATCAGCGACCCGCTGAAGGTGCCGAAAACCGCGCAGGCCATGCGCGACGCCGGCATCACGGACGAGGCCATCGAGACCATCGTCTGGCGCAACCCCATCGCCTTCTACGCCCAGAGCGGCCGGCTCGACCCGGCGGAGCTGGAAATCCCGCTGCCGGTCGACCAGCGCCTGCTGTTCGAAGGCAACACCGTCCTGCGTGGCCAAACCCCGACCGTCGAAATGGCGGCTGCCGGATCGGACGACTGACGGCGATGAGGCGCACGCTGGTCCTGAACGTCGTCGGGCTGACCGCCGACCTCCTGCCCCACGCCCCGGCGATTTCCCGGCTGGCGGCGCGGGGGATGCGTCCGCTGGTGCCGGTGCTGCCGGCGGTCACCTGCTCGGTGCAGGCCAGCATGCTGACCGGGCATCTCCCCTCCGGCCATGGCTGCGTCGCCAACGGCTGGTACGACCGCGACCTGTCGGAAATCCTGTTCTGGAAGCAGAGCAACCGGCTGGTCACCGGCGAAACGCTGTGGGACGAGGCGCGGCGGCGCGACCCGGCCTTCGTCGGGGCGAAGCTGTTCTGGTGGTACAACATGTATTCCGGCGCTGACATCAGCGTCACGCCGCGCCCGATCTATGCCGCCGACGGCCGCAAGCTGCCGGACATCCACACCCACCCCGACACCCTGCGCGGGGAACTGGCAAAGGCGCTGGGACCATTCCCGCTGTTCCGCTTCTGGGGGCCGGCCGCCGATCTGGTGTCCAGCCGCTGGATCGCGGATTGCGCGGCGGAGGTGGAGCGGCGCTTCCGCCCCAGCCTGTCCCTGGTCTATCTGCCGCATCTCGACTACGACCTGCAGCGGCTTGGCCCCGACGACCCGCGCATTCCCGCCCAGGTCGCCGCCGTCGACGCCCTGGCCGCCCCGCTGATCGAGGCGGCGGAGCGCGAGGGCACGCGGGTGATCGTGCTGTCGGAATACGGCATCACCGGCGTGTCCGGCCCCATCGCCATCAACCGCGCCCTGCGCTGGGCCGGACTGATCGCGGTGCGGGAGGAACAGGGCGGCGAACTGCTCGACCCCGGCGCCTCGGCCGCCTTCGCCGTCGCCGACCACCAGCTGGCCCATGTCTATGTCCGCAACCCCGAACAGGTGGCGGCGGTGCGCGACCTGCTGCTGGGGCTGGACGGGGTGGAGCGGGTGCTGGACGCCGACGCGCAGCGGGCCGCCGGCATCCGCCACCCGCGCGCCGGCGAACTGGTCGCGGTCAGCCGCGCCGACCGCTGGTTCAGCTATCCCTACTGGGTCGACGACGACCGGGCGCCGGACTTCGCCCGCACCGTGGAAATCCACCGCAAGCCCGGCTACGACCCGGCCGAACTGTTCCTCGACCCCGCCCTGCGCTGGCCCAAGGCATCCATCGCGTGGCGGCTGGCAAAGAAGGCGCTGGGATTCCGCACGCTGATGGACGTGATCCCGCTCGATGCCGGGCTGGTGAAGGGATCGCACGGCCGCCCGACCGACCGGCATGAGGCCGGGCCGCTGCTGATCTCCTCCGAACCCGGCCTGCTGCCCGACGGCCCGGTGCCGGCGGAGGCGGTCAAGTCTCTCCTGCTCGCCCATCTCTTCGACGAGGTGACCGGTCCATGACCAGCACGCTTTCCCCCGACCTCCGCTCCCCGATCATCCGCCAGCGCTTCGCCGTCACCTTCGACTATGCCGTCGCCTTCACCCGCGACGCCTTCGACCCGGCCAATCCGACGCTGGCCGACGCCATGGGCACGGCCGGGGCCGACCCGCGACCACGCTGCCTCGCCTTCGTCGACATGGGCGTGCTGGCCGGACACCCGGCCCTGCCGGAGGCCATCGCCGCCCATTTCGCCGCCCGCGACGACCTGCCGACCCTGGTGGTGCCGCCGCGCCTGCTGCCGGGTGGGGAGGCGGTGAAGAACGACCCGGCCCTGATCGGGCAGATGCACGACGCCATCCTCGGCCACGGCATCGACCGGCATTCCTATGTGCTGGCGGTCGGCGGCGGCGCCTTCCTGGATGCGGTCGGGCTTGCCGCCTCCACCGCCCATCGCGGCGTGCGGCTGGTGCGCATGCCGACCACGGTGCTGGCGCAGAACGATTCCGGCGTCGGGGTGAAGAGCGCCATCAACCTGAACGGCGCCAAGAATCAGATCGGCACCTTCGCTCCGCCCTGGGCCGTGGTCAACGACGCCGCCTTCCTCGACAGCCTGCCGCAACGCGACCGCATCGCCGGCATGGCGGAGGCGGTGAAGGTGGCGCTGATCCGTGATGGCGCCTTCTTCGAGTGGCTGGAGCGTTCGGCCGACGCGCTGACTCTGTTCGAGCCCGACGCCGTCGCCCACCTGATCCGCCGCTGCGCCGAGCTGCACATGCGCCAGATCGCCGAGGGCGGCGACCCGTTCGAGCAGGGCAGCGCCCGGCCGCTCGATTTCGGCCATTGGGCCGCGCACAAGCTGGAAACGCTGAGCCGCAACCACCTGCGCCATGGCGAGGCGGTGGCGATCGGCATCGCGCTCGACACCCACTATTCAGTGCTGGCCGGTCTGCTGCCGGAGGGCGAGGATCTGCGCGTCGCCGTCCTGCTGGAGCATCTGGGCTTCCGCCTGTGGCACCCGGCGCTGGCCCGCGTCGATGCCGCCGGCCGGCCGC
>CBIHQY010000110.1:0-7592 GCA_966212305.1 uncultured Azospirillum sp. | reverse complement strand
CTGTTCGCCCGCCTGTTCTACTGGGTCTTCGACCATCTGTCGGAGATCAAGCTGCCGCGCGAGGTCGGCGATTTCCGTCTGATGGACCGCCGCGTCGTCGAGGTCATCAACCGGATGCCGGAGCGCACGCGCTTCATGAAGGGCATCTTCGCCTGGGTCGGCTTCCGTCAGGCCGCGATCCCCTATGAACAGGGGGAGCGCGCCGGCGGCGATACCAAATGGGGCTTCGTCAAGCTGCTGCGCCTGTCCTTCGACGGGCTGACCGCCTTCTCCACCTTTCCCCTGCGGGTGTGGAGCCTGGTCGGAATGGCGGTATCGGGTTTCGCCTTCGTCTACATCCTGATCCGTTTGGTCCGCACCCTGTTCCACGGCATCGACGTGCCGGGTTATGAATCGCTGCTGGTCGCCGTGCTCTTCCTGGGCGGCATCCAGCTGATCACGCTGGGAATCATCGGCGACTATCTCGGCCGCGTCTTCGCCGAGGTGAAGGGCCGGCCCCTGTTCATCGTGCGATCGGCCCACGGCTTCGGCCCGGCGGATGGACGGGAGGAGCATGAGCTCGATCCCGTCGGCGGAACGGTGGGACGGGAGCCGCGCCGATGAGCGTCGAGACCGGTTTGCGCGGCGATGGGGATGCCGTCGGCGGCACCGCCTCCTCCACCCGCCGCCCCGGCGTGGCGACGGCCGCGCCGTCCACCGCCGGCGCCGGCGGCGTCGTCCTGCCGCGCGGCGAGGCGGCTTTGTGGGACGGGCTGTCGCGCGCGCTTCTGCTGGGCCTGCTGATCCTCGCGGCGCTGACCTTTCTCAGCTACGGCATCAGCACGGACGAGGAGGTGCAGCACATCTACGGCAAGAAGCTGCTGTCCTACTATCTCAGCGGCTTCCAGGACCGGTCTGCCTTCCATTTCAAGGATCTGGCCTATTACGGCGGGCTTTTCGACCTCGTCACCGCCGTGATCGTGCCCTTCTCTCCCTTCGAGGAGTATGAGACGCGGCACCTGCTCTGCGCGCTGGTCGGCGTGCTGGGCATCGCCGGGACGTGGCGCTACACCCGGCTGCTGGCCGGTCCGCGCGCCGGCTTCATCGCGGCGGCGCTGCTGTCGCTGAGCGGCGTCTATTACGGCGCCATGTTCAACAACACCAAGGACGTGCCTTTCGCGGCCGGCATGGTGTGGACGCTCTATTTCGCCACTCGCATTCTGAAGCAGATGCCGCGGCCGAGCCGCAGCGCGGTGCTGAAGTTCGGGCTGGTGCTGGGCCTGACGCTGGCGATCCGCGTCGGCGCGGTGCTGGCCGGCTTCTATCTGGCGGTCGCCATGGCGATGCATTTCGCGCTGGTGACGCGGCAGGAGGGCCGGCGCTGGGCGCTGGTCGATGCGCGGCGCGCCTTCCTGTCGCTGTGGCCGGCGATTCCCGTCGCCTATGTCATCATGGCGGTGTTCTGGCCCTGGGTGGTGCAGCGGCCGTTCCGCAACCCGCTGGAGGCCCTGCGCGTCGTCTCTCATTTCCCCATCGACATCCAGACGCTGTTCATGGGCGAGCTGGTCCATTCCAACGCGCCGCCGGCGCTGTACCTGCCGGTCTATCTGGCGGTGAAGCTGCCGGAGGCGGTGGTGATCGGCGTTGGGGTGGCGGTGGTGATGGCGGCGGTCTGGCTGGCGCGCGGCGGCTGGCGGCGGACCGGCGCCTTCACGGTCGTCCGCTACACGCCGCTTGTTCTGGCCGGCTTCCTGCCGATCCTGCTGTTCGTGCTGATGCGGCCGTCGGTCTACAACGGCATCCGCCATTTCCTGTTCCTGGCCCCGCCCATGGTGGTGATGGCCGCCATCGCTGCCGACCGGCTGTGGACCCTGTGCCAGCGCGGCGGCCGGGCGCTGGGGCAGACCTTCGCCGCGGCGATGACCGTGGTCGGCGTGGTGTACGCGTGGCAGCTGGGCGCCATGCACCCGAACCAGTACGTGTACTACAACCAGTTCGTCGGAGGCGTACGGGGCGCCGACGGCAAGTTCGAACTGGATTACTGGGGCAACTCGCTGCACGAGGCGCTGCAGGAACTGGTCGAGTATGTCGAGCGCGAGAATGACGGTCATGCTCCGCCGCGCCAGTATACGCTGACCGTCTGCGGCAACACGCTGGCGGTGCGGTTCGAATTGCCGCCTTGGCTGCGTCTGGTCAACGGGATCGAGCCGGACTGGCGCAAGGCTGACTTCTTCCTGGCCTTCACCCAGGTGAAGCGCTGCCCGTCGCTGCTGGATGGTCATCCGATCCTGGAGATCGCCGCCGACGACGTTCCGCTGTCCATCGTCAAGGACCGCCGCCCGCCCAGGGCCGACATTCCCACCGAATAGCCCTCGCAAACCTGCCAAGCCTGACCTGTTGGGCGGTGGCCGGGCGGTTGGGGAGTACCCCGGCGGCTCCCGTCCTGTCTTTCGCCGCATCGCCCTTCGCGGCCCTGTCCGCCTGCCGTACGTCCGCCCACTCTCCGTACTCGCGTTTGAGGCCGGGCGGAGGCGGGGATGCAGCGCAGGCTGCTCTGGGTCGTTTTGTGTCTGCTGCTGTGGAGCGTGCCGCTCGGCCCCACCGGGGCCATCGGTCTGGACCGGGTTCCCGACCAGTTGGTGGATGCCGTGACCCGCGCGGTGGAGGACCGGCAGCCGCCGGCCGGTGCCGGCAGTCTGGTGGTCGGCGTGATCCGCGACGGCCGGACGCTGGTGATCGGGCGCGGCGATGCCGGACGCCCCGACGGCGGGGCGCCAGATGGGCGCACCCTGTTCCAGATCGCCTCGCTGACCAAGCCCTTCACCGGCACCATCATGGCGGAGCTGATGCGGGAGGGCCGGGTCGATCCCGCCGACCCGCTGCAGCGCCATCTGCGCCGCGTCGGCCCGGTTCCGGTCGCCCATGTGCCGGAGTATGAGGGCCGGCCGATCAGGCTGCGCGATCTCGCCACCCACACGGCCGGTCTGCCCAACGTCCCGGAAACTCCGCGTTTCTCGTGGAGCCGGCTGGAGGACCCGCGCAATCCCTACAAGCCGCTGTCGCGCGGCGAGCTGGCGCTGTGGCTGTCCGGCTATCGCCTGCCGGTGTCGCCGGGTGTGCGCTTCAGCTATTCCAATGCCGGCATGTCGGTGTTGGGGGAGGCGCTGTCGGCGGCGGCCGGCCAGCCTTACGAAACGTTGCTGAAGCGGGTGGTGACCGACCGTTTCGGCATGCGCGACACCACCCTGCATCCGACTGCCGAGCAGCGGGCGCGCAAGGCGGCCGGCCATGCCCGTGGCCGTGTCGTTCCGGATTGGGAGGCGCCGGCGATGCTGCCCGCCTTCGGCCTCTATTCATCCGCCGACGATCTGCTGCGCTGGCTATCCGCCAATCTCGGCGACTGCCCGGCGGGTGCGGCTGCCGGGCCAGACGGCCATGGCTGTGCCCCGCCGGTGGCGGCCACCCTGGCGCTGGCCCAGTCGGTGCAGGTGGACGGGCGGTCGCTGGCCGATCCGGGAAGCCTGGGAAGCGGGGCGATGGCGCTCGGCTGGTTCGTCGCCTGGGCCACGGACGGCACGCCGATCCATTGGCATTCCGGTTCCACCGGCGGCTTCAACGCCTATATCGCCTTCTCGAAGGCGCACCGCTGGGGCGTGGTTGCGCTGACCAGCAGCGACCCCGATCAGGTCACCGCAGACCATGTGGTGATTGATCTCGTCCGCCGCCTGGAAGCGCGGCCGGAGGTGGCGAGCCTGCCCTGAGGGCGAAAACCGATCAGTGCAGGCGCCGAGGCAGCTTGGCCGGAATTTCGACGTCGGCGCGGGCGGGCGCGATGGGGCCAGCCTGATGATGGGCAAGGCGCCAGCTGCCCTTTTCGCGGGCGAACAGGTTGGTGGCGGCCAGCACCGCGTCGCCAAGCGTTTCCTCGCAGACCACCAGGGCGGTGTCGCCATGCAGGGTTACGCGCTCGTTGCGCGCTTCGACGACGATGCCGCTGGGCGCGCGCAGCACGTCCCGCCAGCTGGTCAGCACCGCGTCGCGCCCGAACAGGGCGGTCCAGCCGGGATGGATGCAGGAGACGGGTAGCGTTTCCGCCCACAGGGCTTCCATCGCGGCGGCGTCGCGATTGGTGAAGGCCCGGTAGAAGGCTTGGTTCAGGGCCAGCAGTGTGTCGCGGTCGGTCATGGCGTTCATCCGGGCGATGGTTCCGGGAGGACGGACAGTGCACGGCCCTGGGGCCGCCACCGCGACCGCTTGTAAAGAAGCCATCCCGCATGGGCAAGCACCGGTCCGGACGGTTCCGGGCCGGTGCTGTGACAATAAATGCTGGAAACCGGATCAGGCGGTCAGGTTGACGCCCTGCGGCTTCGCGGACGTGCCGGCGGTCGCAGCGGTCGCCGCACCGTCCGCCGCCGCAGCGTCCTTCCCGGCCGAAAGCCCTGCAATCGGCGTGGACAGGTCGAGCGTCAGGTGGGTGACCCCGTCCTTCGACGTGGTCGGCTTCAGCACCGCCAGCCCCTTCATCCCATCGCCGCCGCCGCTCTTGGCGGCCATGTCGTTCAGCTTGCCGAGGATGTCCTTGATCTCATCCTCGCTGAACCCTTCGGAACGGACGATCATGCCGGTGGATTTGCCGGTGGCGGTGGTGGTCATGCCGGTGGCGCTGAGCGCCATGTCGCCGCCCTTGCCCAGCGATGCCTGCAGACGTTGATCGTCGCGCCGGAAGTCCAGGGTCGATTTTGCGAAGGAAATCTTGACGCTGCGGTCGCCGTCCTGGATTTCCAGGTCGATTCCGTGCGACTCGATCGACCATTGCGACTGGGTGGCCTGCATGTCCACCGACAGGTCGCTGAGGTTCATGCCGTCGAGCTTGGACTTCAGGCCGTCGCCGAAGCCCTTCACGGCATCGTCGATGCGGTTCTGCGGAACGCCCAGCGCGCTCAGCGTATCGCCCAGCCCCTGCTTCAGCGCATCGATGCCCTTGCCGAACATGCCGGCCAGACCTTTGCC
The DNA here is from genome assembly GCA_966212305.1 of uncultured Azospirillum sp. GTDB lineage: Bacteria > Pseudomonadota > Alphaproteobacteria > Azospirillales > Azospirillaceae > Azospirillum. The sequence continues at coordinate 2,603 of CBIHQY010000110.1, read as the reverse complement.
ATGGTCCAGCGCCGACTGCATCAGCGATTGCGCCTGCTTGGCGCGGTCCACACCGCTGTTGGCGGAGGCCAGCCCGCCGCCGCCCGCAGCCTGGGCGCCGCCCTTGCCGGTCATGCTGTCCAACAGCGATTCCATCGATTGGCTGATGGTGTAGGCCGGCGACTGTGCCTTCTTGTCGCCGTCCACCTGTTTCGCGTCCGATTTGGCCAGCCCGTCCTTTGCCGTGCCGGCCGTCTTTGACGAACCGTTCTGCACAGCCGTGGACAGCACCGACGGTTTGCCGTTCGGGCCGCTGAGCTCCGCGTAGTACATGGATGCCCCCGCATCGCGTTGTTTGTGCGCAAGGGGAAGCATGGCGCCGGCAACCTTTACCATTTCTTAATTTCGCGATTTTCTTTCAATAATTGAAATAAATTCGTTACCTTACTAATTGTTCGTGACTGTGGAACTACATCCCATGTCTTGCCGGCACTTGTTCCGCCTGCGTGATGACCTGCGACGAGCGGCGGCTTTCACCGCGGGTGAGGCGCTGCTACCCTTGCCGGAAAAGGACCCGCCAGAAGGAAGCCGACCATCATGACCGATCGCCTGTCCATTGCGCTTGCCCAGATCAACCCGACCGCGGGCGACCTCACTGCGAATGCCGGCCTGATCCGTGCCGCGCGGGCGGAGGCTGCGGCCCGCGGCGCCGACCTCGTCATCTGTCCCGCCGGCGCGTTGTCCGGCACGCCGCTTCTCGACTTGGCGGCACTTCCCGCCTTCCTCGATGCGGTGGAGGAGACGGTGCGGGTGCTGGCGGAAGTCACTGCCGACGGCGGTCCGGCCCTGCTGGTCGGCGCGCCCTGGCGGGAGGGCAAGGGGCGCCACAACGCGGCCCTGCTGCTGGACGGTGGCAAGCTCGCCGCCGTTCGTTTCCAGGCCGTAATGGATGCCGGCGAGATCGGTGCACCGGAGGAGGACCGTTTCGATAGCGGTCCAATGCCCGGCCCGGTCAACGTGCGCGGGGTGCGGATCGGCCTGCTGATCGGCGATGATCTGGCGACCGGCGACGTGGCGGAGACCCTGGCGGAGAGTGGGGCCGAACTTCTGGTCGCGATGCTGGCCGGTCCCTTCGCCCCCGGCCGCGCCGATGAACGGGTGCAGGCCGCCGTCGCGCGGGTGGTGGAGTGCGGATTGCCGCTGGTTGCGGTGAACCTTGTCGGCGGGCAGGACGAACGGGTGTTCGACGGCGGCAGCTTCGCGCTCGCTCCCGGTGGCCGGCTGGTCGCCCAGGCTCCGCTGTTCGCCGAACATCTGCTGCTGTCCCGCTGGGAACGCGGAACCGACGACGGCTGGGGCAGTTCCGAGGCCGAAACGATTGCTCCGGCCGAGGGGACAGAAGCGCTTTACACGGTGCTGATGCTGGGTCTGCACGATGCCGTAACGAAAAGTGGCGCGCCGGGCGTGGTGGTCGGGCTGACCGGCGGGCTGGACTCGGCGCTGGTCGCCGCGCTGGCGGTCGACGCGCTGGGGCCGGAGCGGGTGCTGGCCGTGCGCGCTCCACTGCCGGCCGGCGAGGCGGGGGCCTCGGCCGGCAGCTTTACCGACAGTCTCGCCGATAGCTTGGCCGATACGGCGGAGATCGTCGAGTTGTTGGGCTGCCGCCTGGACAATGTCGCGCTGGCGCCGGTGCTGAAGGCTGCCGACTCGCTGCTGGCCCCCGCCTTTGCCGGCCGCGATTCGGCCGTGGCGGCCGACCGCCTGCATGCCCGCCTGCGGGCCGCGACCCTGGCGGTATTGGCGGAGCGGATGGGCGCCCTGCTGCTGTCGACCGCGGACCGGACCGACCGGCTGCTCGGCCTTGCGGTGGAGGAAGCCGGCTGCGGCTATGCCGTTCTGTCCGACGTGGCTAAGACGGCGGTTCTCGAACTGGCGCGCTGGCGCAATGCCAACCAGCCGGCGGGATCGCGAGGGCCGGCGGGGCGGGTGGTGCCGGAACGGGTGCTGGCGCGCAGGCTGAAGGCCGAGACTCCGGCCGGACTGCCGCCGGCGGAGGCGCTGGACGATCTGCTGGCGGGCCTGCTCGACGGTGGGCTGTCGCCGGCCGACCTTGCCGGGCGCGGCCCTGCGGCCGAAACGGTGGAGACGGTCTGGCAACTGGTGGTCCAGGCGGAAGCGGGCCGCCGCAGGGCTCCGCCGGGGCCGCGGATTTCCCGCCGGACGGTCGCGCAGCTGCGTCGCTTTCCGATTGCCGGCGGTTTCATCGACTTGATCTAGAGCGGGTGGGGAGGGGGAGGGATCCCCCTTCCCCCCTTCGCATCCGCGCCGGCTTCAGCCGCGCGTCAGCTTGATGATCGTGGCGATCATGCCGAAGGTCCACAGCACGGCCGGCAGCACCACCCAGGTCGGGTGGAAGATGATCGCCAGCGGCATGATGAAAATCAGCAGCATCGCCGGAAAGACGAAGAGGGGCGAATTTCCCCAGTTGCTCAGCAACCCGGCCGGGTTTTCGTCTTCAACCAGATAAGCATCGGCGGTAACCGCTTGGTCCGTCATCTCTATCACCCAAGTTTCTTTGTGGTTATTCCCTGTCCCGCACTGCAGCAGGACAGGGGTTCATACGC
>CBIHQY010000109.1:0-7721 GCA_966212305.1 uncultured Azospirillum sp. | reverse complement strand
CCGCGCCCGCGGCCGTTTCAGCCAGACGACGAAGCCGGTCACCGTCACCACGCCGGTGACGATGGTGAACAGCGCCCAGACGATCTGCAACGGCAGCCCGCCGTAGTCGCCGAAGTGGAACGGCCCCGACAGCATCAGCACCGTCATGTACCAGGGCGTGCCGGCGGTTTCCGCCACCACGCCGGTCTCGGCATCGACAAGCGCGACGCTGAGCAGCCGCTGGGTCAGTTCGGTGTGGCCGCGCACCATCACGCTGAAATGGCGGCTGCCGGCATATTCGTTGCCGGGATAGGCGATGAAGGCCAGATCCTTGCCGGGAAAGGCCGCCAGCCCGGCTTCGGCCACCCGGTCGATCGACACCGGGCTTCCGGTCATCGGTTCGGGATGGCGGGCGGTCATCGCCGCCAGCTCGGTCTTCTGCCAATAGCCGGTGATCAGCGGCGAGAAGGACAGGATGGCGCCGGTCAGCCCGACGACGAAGGCCCAGACCAGCGTCGCCACGCCGAACAGATTGTGCAGGTCGATGTTGCCGATGCGCGTCCCCCGGCCAAAGCGCAGGATGCCGAAGGCCAGCTTCTTCATGAAGGGGCCGTAGACGACCAGCCCGCTGACCGTGCTGACCACGAACAGCAGCCCCATCACCCCGACGAACATCTGCCCGGCGAAGCCGGTGAACAGGTCGACATGCAGCTTCAGCAGGAAGCCGACCAGCGTCTCCTCCGGCTGTTTCAGCATCTGGTTGGCGCCGGTGAAGCCGTTCAGCACCACCCAGCGCCCCAGTTCGAACCCGCTTTCCTCCGGCGGTCCCAGATAGATGTAGTTGACCGCCTTGTCCTCCGCATCGAAGGACAGCAGCTTGGGCGCCAGCGCCGGATCGGCCTTCTGCGCGATGTCCACCAGCGACTGGAGCGGCAGGCGGGCCTGCCCCTCCGTATAGCTGCTGTCCAGCTCCTCCCCCATCAGATGCTGGATCTCGTGGTGGAACACCAGGATCAGCCCGGTCACGCAGAGGATCAGCAGGTTCGCCGAACAGATCAGGCTGGTCCAGCGGTGGACGAGGCGCCAGCCCCGCAGGCTCGCAGGCGTCATGACGGCTTCCTTTGCCAAGGGGGAAGGAGGGACGGCACGGACATTTACCAGCGGTAGCGCAGGCCGGCGGTCACCGTCCGCTGATAGCCGTAGGCGCACCACTCGCCGTAATAGCAGGAGGCGACATACTCTTTGTTGAACAGGTTCTTGCCGTTGACGGTGACCTCGGCCCCCTGCAGCTTGGACGACAGGGCGCCCAGGTCGTAGGACACGGTGGCGTCCACCAGGGTGAAGGACGGCACCTTGAAGGTGTTGGCCGTGTTCATCGTGCTGCCGGTGAAGCGCACGCCGGCGCCGACGCCCAGCCCGGTCAGCGCGGTGCCTTCCGGCATGTGGTACATGGCCCAGGCCGACGCCTGATGGCGCGGCACCGCCGCCAGGCGCTTGCCCTCCAGCCCGTCATTGTCCTTGGTGTATTTGGTGTCGAGGTAGGTGTAGGTGCCGATCAGCTCGAGGTCCCTGGTCACGCCGACCTTGGCCTCCAGCTCGATGCCGCGCGACCGCGCCTCGCCGCTCTGGACGGAGAAGCCGGGGTGGACGGGATCGCTGGTCGTCAGGTTGCTGCGGGTCAGGTCGAACACGGCCGCGGTGAACAGGCTGTTCATGCCCGGCGGCTGGTACTTCACGCCGACCTCGTACTGGGTGCCTTCCTCCGGCTTGAAGGGGGTGCCGGCGAAATCGACGCCGCTGCTGGGCGTGAAGGACTCGGCATAGCTGATGTAGGGCGCGATGCCGTTCTCGAAGACATAGGTCAGCCCGGCGCGGCCGGTCCAGGCCTGATCGGACTGGGTGCTGCTGCCGAAGGCGGAATTGGAGGTGGTCTTCGCCCAGTCACGGCGTCCGGCCACAGTCAGGATGAAGCCGCCGAGCCGCATCTGGTCCTGCAGATAGATGCCGGTCTGGCGCCCGTCGATGTCGGTGCGGTTGGTTGCCGGCGGGGTGACGGCGACGCCATAGACCGGGTTGAACACGTCGATCGACGGCGCCATCCCGAAGCCGGCGGTGTAATGGCCGTCGAGCCGCTGGTAATCGACGCCGGCCAGCACGGTGTGGCCGACCGGACCGGTGGAGAAGCGCCCTTCGATCTGGTTGTCGAAGGTGTAGCTGTTCATCTCCTCCCGCGAGGTGGCGATGCCGCGATAGAGGGTGCGGTTGTCGGCGTCGAGGCCGTTGGCGTACAGGCTGTCGTAGGAGACCTTGGCGTTCAGCCAGCGCCCGTTCAGCCGCACGGTCCAGACGTCGCTCAGCTTCTTGTCGAAGGCATAGCCGACCGAGGTCTGGCGCCGGTCGAACTTCTCGAAATTCGGATCGCCGTCATAGAAATCGACCGGGATCCTGCCCAGCGGGTTGCTCAGCACCGTGCCCTGCGGCGGGATGCCGCCATAGGAATTGCCCTTCGGGTCATGCTGGTAGAAGCCCAGCAGGGTCAGGCTGGTCTCGGCATCCGGCCTCCAGGTGAAAGAGGGGGCGACGGCGATGCGCTCGTTCTCCGTCATCCGGATCTGGCCGTCCTCGCTCAGGCCGACGGCGGTCAGGCGGTAGAGGAACTTGCCGTCCTTGTCGATCGGGCCGGAGAAGTCGGCGGTGCCGCGCCAATGGTTGTCGGTGCCGTACTCGATTCCGACCTCGTTCAGCGCGGTGGCGGTCGGGCGTTTGCTGACCTGATTGATCAGGCCGCCGGCCGGCGACTGCCCATACAGCACGGAGGTCGGGCCCTTCAGCACCTCGGCCCGTTCCAGCAGATAGGGGTCGATCTGCGGCGCCGCGTAATAGAGCGACTGCAGCTTCAGCCCGTTCAGATAGGTATCGGCGTCGAAGCCGCGGACCTTCAGCTGGTCATAGCGGGTCGCCACCGCGCCGCGCGTCTCCGCCGTGACGCCGGCGGTGTAGCGCACCACCTGATTCAGCGTCTGGGCGTTCTGGTCGCGGATCTGGTCGGCCGGGATGACCGAGATCGACTGCGGAGTCTCGATCAGCGGCGTGTCGGTCTTGGTGCCGGTCGCCTGCTGGTTGGCGACATAGCCGGTCACCGGCGACAGCGCCGTTTCCCCCTGCCCGGTCACCGTCACCGCAGGTATCTGCAGCGCGGCACCATCGGAGCCCTGCCCCCCGACGCTTTGCGCCCCCGCCACCGCCGGCACCATCAGACCGCCCAGCACCATGGCGCCGAACGCCGCCCCACGCGACACCCGGCCGCCCTCAACCCATTTCTGCACTTGCTTGCCCCCAGCACGAATAAGAATCATTCGCAGTTGAGGGCTCTCATAATGCAACTCATTCTCAAGTTCAACGCCTATTCGCGTATGTGCTGCGACAATCGCGTTCGACGTCCTCCGCCGGGGCGGAAGAGGGCCGCCACTCCGTAAAAAATCTCCGCCACCCCCGACGAATCCCTCCCGCCGCTGCGTATCAGGAAGGAACAGCAAGACCGGGGCGGCCGAAAACGCTGTCCGGTCAAGCGCTAGGGAAAGCGTCGGAACAGGTCATGACGATTCGTTGGAAGCCGGTGGTCACCGGTGTGATTCTCGCCGGTCTGGTCGGCGGCGTCGGCTACGCGGTTCAGCAAAAGCTGGCACCCCAGGCGGCGACGGCGCAGCCCGGCGCCCCCCGTCCCGGTCCCGGCCCCGGCGGCGCGCGCAACAGCGTGGTGGCGGTTCAGGCCGGCACCGTGGCGAAGGAGGATGTGCCGATCTGGTTCGACGGCATCGGCACGGTCCAAGCCTTCAACAGCGTCACCGTGCGTGCCCGCGTCGATGGCGAGCTTCAGCGCGTCTCGCTTCAGGAAGGCCAACTGGTCAAGGCCGGCGACCTGCTGGCGACCATCGATTCCCGCCCGCTCCAGGCCCAGCTCGCGCAAGCCCAGGCGAAGAAGGCGCAGGACGAGGCGCAGCTGGCCAACGCGCGGCGCGACCTCGACCGCAACATGAACCTGAAGGAATTCGCCTCCCGCCAGACGGTGGACACCCAGCGCGCGCTGGTTGCCCAATACGAGGCGCAGATCCGCGCCGACGAGGCGGCGATCGAGGCGGTGCGGGTCCAGTTGAACTACACCACCATCACCGCCCCCATCAGCGGCCGCATCGGCCTGCGCAACGTCGACCAGGGCAACGTGGTGCGGGCCAGCGACCAGAACGGCATCGCCACCATCACGCAAATCCAGCCCATCGCCGTCCTCTTCACCCTGCCGGAGAAGCAGCTGCAGGCCGTGCTCGCCGCCCAGGCGCAGGGGCCGGTGACGGTCGAGGCGCAGGACCGCGAAGGCCGCCGCGTGCTCGACACCGGCAAGCTGTCGGTGGTGGACAACCTGATCGACACCGGCACCGGCACCATCCGCCTGAAGGCCGAGATTCCCAACGACCCGCAAAAGCTGTGGCCGGGCCAGTTCGTCAATGTCCGCCTGCTCTCCACCATCCGCCGCGGCGCCACCACCGTGCCGGCGACCGTGGTGCAGCGCGGCCCCCAGGGCACCTACGCCTACGTCATCAAGGACGACCTGACGGTGGAACAGCGCCCGATCAAGGTCGCCCGCCAGGAAGAGAACAAGGCGATCATCGACGAGGGACTGACCCCCGGCGAGCGGGTCGTGGTCGACGGCCAATACCGCCTGCAACCCGGCTCCAAGATCCGCATCGTCGAGCCCATTGCCTCGGCCGCACCGGTTGGAGCCGCCCCGACCTCCCCCGCCACACCGGCGCCGGAAGCCGCCCCAGCCAATCGCCCGCAGGACCCCGCCGCACGCGAGGAACGGCGCCGCGAGCGCCAGCAGCAGCGCGAGAACAACGGCGCCTCTCCCACCCCCGGTCCCACTGGCCCGCGTGAGGGACGGCAGCCCTCATGAACATCTCCGCCCCGTTCATCCTGCGGCCGGTCGCCACCGGCCTCCTGATGCTGGCGGTGGTGCTGCTGGGCCTGCTGGGCTACAGCACCCTGCCGATCTCCTCGCTGCCAACGGTCGATTTCCCGACGGTGCGCGTCACCACGCAATTGCCGGGCGCGGCGCCGGAGGTGATGGCGTCGTCCGTCACCGCGCCGCTGGAACGCCAGCTCGGCCAGATCGCCGGCATCTCCTCCATGGTGTCGACCAGCTCCTTCGGGTTGTCGGTCATCACCCTGCAATTCGACCTGACCCGCGACATCGACGCCGCCTCGCAGGACGTGCAGTCGGCGATCAGCGCCGCGTCGGGCACGCTGCCCAAGGGGCTGCCAAATCCGCCGGTCTATGACAAGGTCAACCCGGCCGACACGCCGATCATGGTGCTGGCGCTGAGTTCGGAGTCCTTGCGGCTGGAAACCGTCAGCGACGCCGCCGACACGCTGCTGGCGCAGAAGCTGAGCCAAGTCGACGGCGTCGGCTATGTCGGCATCGAAGGCGGGCTGCGCCCCGCCGTGCGCGTGCAGGTCAATCCCGCCGCCGTCGCCGGTCTCGGCCTGACGCTGGAGGATGTGCGCACCACCATCACCCAGGCCAACGTCAACGCGCCGAAGGGCAGCTTCGACGGCCCGCGCCAATCCTGGTCGATCGGCGTCAACGACCAGATCGAGAATGCCGCCGCCTACCGCCCGATCATCGTCACCTACAAGAACGGCGGCCCGGTGCGGCTGACCGACATCGGCACCGTGGTCGATTCGGTGGAGAACACCCGGCTGGCGGCGTGGCATGACGGCAAGCCGGCGGTCCTGCTGAACGTGCTGCGCCAGCCCGGCGCCAACATCATCGACACGGTGGACCGCATCCACAAGCTGCTGCCGTCGCTCCAGGCCAGCCTGCCGCCGCAGATCCACATGGCGGTGCTGACCGACCGGACGGAGACCATCCGCGCCTCGGTGGTGGACGTGCAGAAGACGCTGGTGCTGACCGCCGGGCTGGTGGTGCTGGTGATCTTCCTGTTCCTGCGCAAGGCCTGGGCGACTGTGATCCCGGCCGCCGCGCTGCCGCTGTCGCTGATCGGCACCTTCGGCATCATGGCGCTGTGCGGCTTCAGCCTGGACAACCTGTCGCTGATGGCACTGACCATCGCGTCCGGCTTCGTCGTCGACGACGCCATCGTGATGATCGAGAACATCGTCCGCCACATCGAGAAGGGCGAGAAGCCGATGCAGGCCGCGCTGAAGGGCGCCCGCCAGATCGGCTTCACCGTCGTCTCGCTGACCCTGTCGCTGATCGCGGTGTTCATCCCGCTGCTGTTCATGGGCGGCGTGGTCGGCCGGCTGTTCCGCGAGTTCGCCATCACGCTGTCCATCGCCGTGCTGGTGTCGGCGGTGATCTCGCTGACGCTGACGCCGATGATGTGCGCCCGCCTGCTGAAACCGGAGGCGGAGAGCAAGCCCAACGGCCTGTTCCGCTGGACGGAGCGCGGCTTCGACGCCCTGCTGAACGGCTATGCCGCCTCGCTGCGCGTCGTCCTGCGCCATCAGCCGGCGACGCTGCTCTTCACCATCGCGACGCTGGCCGCCACCCTCTACCTCTACGACGTGGTGCCCAAGGGCTTCCTGCCGCAGCAGGACACCGGCGTCATCATCGGCGTGACCGACGCCGCACCCTCCATCTCGGTCAAGGCGATGGCGGAGCGCCAGCGCGAGGTCGCCGACATCGTGCGGCGCGATCCCGACGTGGCCGGGGTGGCGAGCTTCGTCGGCACCGGCACGGTCAACGCCACCACCAACACCGGCAATCTGACCATCGCGCTGAAGCCGCGCGACCAGCGCAGTTCCTCGGCGGAAGAGATCATCGCCCGCCTGCGCGCCGCCACCGGCAACCTGAAGGGCGTGTCGCTGTTCATGCAGGCGGTGCAGGACGTGCAGATCGACAGCCGCGTCAGCCGCACGCAATACCAGTACGTGTTGCAGGACGCCGACCCGCGCGAGCTGGAGAACTGGACGCCGCGCCTGCTCGACGCACTGCGCGCCCGGCCCGAACTGACCGACGTGGCGACCGACCAGCAGCCGGACGGCCTGCAGGTCTACCTGACCATCGACCGCGACGCCGCCAGCCGCCTGCATGTGCTGCCCCAGGCCATCGACGACACGCTGTACGACGCCTTCGGCCAGCGGCAGGTCTCGACCATCTACACCCAGACCAACCAGTACCGCGTGATCCTGGAGGTCGAGCCGTCCTTCCAGATGGACCCGGCGTCCCTGTCCAAGATCTATGTGAAGGCCAGCGGCGGCACGGTCGTTCCGCTGAATGCCGTGGTGTCGGTGGAACGCAAGACCGCCCCGCTGGTCATCACCCACCAGGGCCAGTTCCCCTCCGTCACCCTGTCCTTCAACGTCGCCCCAGGCGTCTCGCTGGGTGCCGCGGTGGCGGCGATCCAGGAGACGCGGGCCAGCATCGGCATGCCCGACACCGCGACCGCCCGCTTCGCCGGCACGGCCGCCGAGTTCCGTTCCTCGCTCGACACCCAGCCCTGGCTGATCCTGGCGGCTGTGGTCGCCGTCTATATCGTGCTGGGCATCCTGTACGAGAGCACGATCCACCCCATCACCATCCTGTCGACCCTGCCATCCGCCGGCATCGGCGCGCTGCTGGCCCTGATGGCGACCGGCCACGACCTGTCGCTGATCGCGCTGGTCGGCATCGTGCTGCTGATCGGCATCGTCAAGAAGAACGCCATCATGATGATCGACTTCGC
>CBIHQY010000108.1:0-7791 GCA_966212305.1 uncultured Azospirillum sp. | reverse complement strand
ACCGGCCGGGCCTTCCTGATCTTCCTGGAAGCGACCGGACGCCTTGCCCTGTTCACCGGATCCGCCCTGTCGCACTGCGTGCGTCCGCCGCTCTATCCACGGCAGATCCTGCGGCAGATGATTGACATCGGCTATTACTCGCTGCCGGTGGTCGGGCTGACGGCGCTGTTCACCGGCATGGTGCTGGCCCTGCAGAGCTATAGCGGCTTCTCCCGCTTCCAGGCGGAGGGGGCGATCGCCACCGTCGTCGTGCTGTCGATCACGCGCGAGTTGGGGCCGGTGCTGGCCGGCCTGATGGTCGCGGGCCGCATCGGCGCCGCGATGGCCGCGGAGATCGGCACCATGCGGGTGACCGAGCAGATCGACGCGCTGTCGACCCTGTCGACCAACCCGTACAAGTATCTGGTGGCGCCGCGGCTGATCGCCGGCCTGACCATGGTGCCGCTGCTGGTGGTGGTCGCCGACATCATCGGCGTGTTCGGCGGCTTCCTGGTCGGCGTCTACCGGCTGGACTTCAACGCCGCCAGCTACATCAACCGCACCTGGGAATTCCTGGAACCGCTGGACGTGATCTCCGGTCTGGTCAAGGCGGCGATCTTCGGCTTTCTGATCGCGCTGATGGGCTGCTACCACGGCTACCACTCCAAGGGCGGCGCCCAGGGCGTGGGTGCCGCGACCACCAACGCGGTGGTGTCGGCCTCGATCATGATCCTGGTGTGGAACTACCTGATCACCGGCCTCTTCTTCTCGACCAAGTGAGCGCCAGTTCATGACCACTGTCCCCAAGATCGCGCTCAAGGGCGTCACCAAGCATTTCGGCCCGAAGAAGGTGCTGAACGGCATCGATCTGGAGGTGGCGAAGGGCGAGTCGCTGGTCGTCATCGGCGGGTCGGGCACCGGCAAGTCGGTGATGCTGAAGAGCATCCTCGGCCTGCTGACACCGGATTCCGGCTCGATCCAGGTCGATGGCGTCGAGACGACCCGGCTGCGCTCGCGCGAGCGGGAAAAGCTGCTGCACAAGTTCGGCATGCTGTTCCAGGGCGCCGCCCTGTTCGACAGCCTGCCGGTCTGGGAAAACGTCGCCTTCGGCCTGATCCAGGGCGAGCATATGCCGCGATCCCAGGCCAAGGAGATCGCCATCGCCAAGCTGGGCGCGGTCGGCCTCACCCCCGACGTGGCGGAACTGTCGCCGTCGGAGCTGTCGGGCGGCATGCAGAAGCGCGTCGGCCTTGCCCGCGCCATCGCCGACGAGCCGGAGATCATCTTCTTCGACGAGCCGACGACCGGACTCGACCCGATCATGGCCGACGTCATCAACGAGCTGATCGTGCAGTGCGTGAAGGATCTCGGCGCCACCGCGGTCACCATCACCCACGACATGGCGTCCGCCCGCAAGATCGCCGACCGCATCGCCATGATCTATCAGGGCCGCATCATCTGGACCGGCCACGCCCGCGACATCGACAATTCGGGCAACGCCTATGTCGACCAGTTCGTCCATGGCCGGGCGGACGGGCCGATCAAGATGCAGATCAAGGCGCTCTGACCGGAACATCGCCGGGCGTCGCGAGTTGTCGGATTGGGGTCCTGCGTGACGCCCGGTCCGTTCAGCCCGTTTCCGGAGACGATGCCGGTGAGTTTGCAGTCCGCGGCGTCCAAGGCCTTCGACATCGACGAGGCGTTCCGCCGCCTGCGGATCGCCGTCGCCCCCTATCCCAAGGCGGCGATGTTCGAGCTGCGCGACCGCGGCCACGCCTCCCCGTTCGAGCAGCTGGTCGCCAGCCTGATCTCCGCCCGGACGCGGGACGAGACGACGCTGGCGGTTTCGGAGCGGCTGTTCGCGGTGGCCGCCACCCCCGCCGCGATGGCCGCCCTGCCGGAAGACCGGCTGGTGGAGCTGCTGCACGGCGCCACCTTTCCCGAACCGAAGGCGCGCGACATCCACGAGCTGTCCCGCCGCATCGTCGATGAGCATGGCGGCGAGGTGCCCGACACGCCGGACGGGCTGATGCGCTTCCGCGGGGTTGGGCCGAAGATCGCGGCGCTGACGCTGGCGGTCGGCTTCGACATTCCGGCGCTGGCGGTCGACATCCATGTCCACCGCGTCACCAACCGCTGGGGCTATGTGTCGGCGCGCACGCCGGAAAAGACGATGACGGCGCTGCTGGCGGTGCTGCCCAAGCACTATTGGGTGGAGATCAACGAGCGGCTGGTGCCCTTCGGCAAATGGATCTGCACCGGCGAACGGCCGCGCTGCTCCGACTGTCCGCTGCTGTCGATGTGCGCGCGGGTGGGCGTGACCGACTCACGCTGACGGCCAGATTGATGCAGATCCTGGCGGGGCGCCGGAGGCTTGGCTAGAAAACGGCCCGGTTTCCGCTTTCCGAGGCTCCACGATGATCGTCTACGCCCTGCACTGCGCCTGTGGCCATGATTTCGACCAGTGGTTCGACAACATGGCCGATTACGACACCAAGAAGGCCGCCGGCATTCCCTGCCCGTCCTGCGGCGGTACCGAGGTCGCCAAGGCCATCATGGCCCCGCGAGTCGGCAAGTCGAAGCCGGCGCCCGCCCCCGCCTGCGCGCCCGCCTGTGCCCCCAGTGGCTGCGGCGGGGGCGGCTGTCCGATGATGATGTGAAGGGGCGAAGCTCAGCGCCGCCGCGCCTCCGCCGTCAGCCGCGGGCCGGGCGTCAGCTCCTCCCGGCGGCGCGGGCCGCCGAAGCTCGGCTCGACGCGGGTGTCGCGCGGACGGTCGTCGCCAGCCGGTGTACGGCTGAGCGGATCGACGCCCCGGCCGCTGCGCCACCATGCGAAGCCAAGGCCGCCCAGAGTTGCCGCGAGCAGCCCGGCGACACCGGCACGCGCGGCGTTGGACTGCCAGACCGGGGGGGCCGCGCCGACCTCAACCGGCTCCTCCACCGGGGCCGGCTTGCCGTCGGGAGTGGTCGCCGAAACAGCCCCGCGCGGCGCGGCCTGCGGCACCGGCCCCTCGGACGCGCTGGCCGATGCGTTGGTCAATGGGCGCGGCGCGCTTTGGGGCGTCGGACCGGAGGGCGCGGCAGCGGAAACCGGGGCGCGCGCCGCCGGGGCGGCGGCCGGCGCGCTGTGGCTGGCCGAAGAGGAAGACGACGAGGACGACGAGGACGACGACACCGGGGCGCCACCGAACTGAGCCATGCCGCCGACGCTCTCGTTGCCCGATTCGACCCGGCCGGTCGGGGCGGCGCGCGGCGTCACCTCCTTCTCGTGGCGGGTCTGGCCGACCTGGCTCTTGGACAGGCTGCCCATGGTCGGCGAAGCCTTCTTCTCGCGCTCGCCCATCATCCTGGCGATGGTGGCCTGGTCGAGGTTGCCGGTGGCGGGCAGGCCGACCGACTTCTGATAGGCGCTGAGTGCGGAGCGGGTTTCCGGCGTCATCTGGCCCTTGGCCCGGCCGCCGATGTTGAAGCCCTTTTCCTTCAGGATGGTCTGCGCCCACTGGATGTCGGCGACCGATGCCTCCGCCCTTGCCGGAGCGGGCGTTCCCATGGTCAGGGCCGACACCACCACCGCGACAGCCGCCACCGCGGCGCCACCATGCACCCGCCGCGAAATCCCAGACATTGCCTCTCCCTCCGTCCGTGACGCCAGACCGACTTCAGAGCCACGACACTCCCCCCGAATCGGGGAAACTGGATCGTGTTACCAGATTGCGTCGCATTTCCGGCGGCGATTTTGGTGCGTCTGCGTTGTCCGCCGCGCAGCGTTGCCGAAAAGGCGCGTTCCCGGAAATGGTGCGCGAAAATGGATCGGAAAGCCCCGGCCGTGGTAGCGTCAAATCGGGGGCGAAAAAGGAGCCAGACACAAGCCATGACCGGGACCGACACCGCACGCCCGCGACTCCCGCCGGCCCTGCCGGGGCTTGCCTGCCTGTTTGCGGCCCTGTCCGCCATGGCCCTGCTGTCCGGCTGCAGCAGCCCGCCCGCCTACCGCGAGTGGACCGCCAGCCCGGACGTGCCGACCGTCGCCTATGACGAATGCACCGAGCAGGTCGACACCACCATGCGCCTGCGCGGCTATCCCCTGCGCCCGCTGCCGGAAACGCCGCAGTTCGGCTATCGCAAGGAGATGTTCGCGCTGTGCATGCGCCGCAAGGGCTATACGGCGGAGTGACGCCTTGCCGCCCGGCCGCTACTTGCCACCGGCGAAATGCAGGTAGGCCAGAGCGCCCGCCAGCGTGCCGATCAGGATCACCGTCAGATAGATGCGCAGCGGCAGGGCGACCGGTTCGGCGGCCTTGCGCTTGCCCTTCGGTTTGTGAGGGCTTGCCGGGACGGGCTTCGCTGCCGGCCGGACGCGACCGCCCTTTGCGGGGCCTTTGGTCGGGTCGTACAGCTCGATCAGCGTCCAGTTGAACTCCATCCCCTCATAGGCGGAGTCGGCGTTGTAATCGAGCTGGATCAGGCGGAAATAGGCCCGCGGGTTGATGCCGACCATTTGGTCGAAACGCGCCTTGGCGTGGGCCAGCTCCTCCCCGACCTCCAGCGTCTTCCACCCCTTGCCACGCGCCTTCTGGATGGCGAATCGGGTCGGCTGGGGCGGGCGGGGGGACGGCATGGCCGCAGTCTACCGCTTTCGCTCAGGCCAGCGGAACGGCGTTGTTGCGGATGACCGACGCATACCAGTCGTAGCTGGCCTTCGGGGTGCGGGCCAGCGTCTTGCGGTCGACCTGGACCAGACCGAAATGGCGGCGGTAGCCCTCCGACCATTCGAAATTGTCCAGCAGCGTCCAGGCCATATAGCCCTTGAGATTGCAGCCCTCGTCGACCGACTTGGCGGCGGCCAGCAGATGGTCGCGCAGGTAGGCGATGCGGTCGCGGTCCTCGACACGGCCGCTCGGGCCGATGCTGTCGGGGTAGTCGGCGCCGTTCTCCGTCACGTAGACCGGCGGATTGCCGTAGCTTTCCTGCAGTTCGGCCAGGATCTCGCTCAGCCCGTCCGGCTCCACCGGCCAGTCCATGCCGGTCTTGCGCGTGCCCTCCGGCGCCGAGCCGTAGCCGGTGCCGAACAGCCCCTGCGGATCCGGCTGCTGGTGCATGCGGCTGTAATAGTTGACGCCGAGGAAATCGACCGGCTGCTTGATGCGCGCCAGATCGTCGGGCTGGGCGATGCGGGCGAACTCCGCCTCCAGCAGTTCGGGGAAGCGGCCCTTGAAAAGCGGGTCCAGGCAGGAGCGGTTCCACGCCGCATCCCACATCAGCGAGGCCGGGTAGTTCGAATCGAGCCCGCCGACCGGCCAGGACGGCTGCAGCGACAGCACGGTGCCGAGCTGCCAGTTCTTGCCGCCCGCCTTGCGCAGGGCCGACAGCGCGGTGCCCTGCGCGAGATTTTGGTGGTGGATCGCCTTCAGGCAGGTCTCGCGCCCGGTCAGGCCGGGCGCATGGCCGCCGGTGCCGTGACCGAAGATGGCGACCACCGACGGCTCGTTCAGCATCACCCAGTGCTTTGCCCGGTCGCCCAGCCGGGCGGTCACCGCCAGGGAGTAATCGGTGAACCAGCCGGCGATGTCGCGGTTGGTCCAGCCGCCGCGGTCCTGCAGGGCCTGCGGCAGATCCCAGTGGAACAGGCAGGGCCAGGGCTGGATCCCCTTCGCCAGCAGCGTGTCGGTCAGCCGGTCGTAGAAGTCCAGCCCCTTGGCATTCACCGCCCCGGTGCCCTGCGGCATTACCCGCGGCCAGGCGATGGAGAAGCGGTAGGCCTTCATCCCGGCCCGCGCCATCAGATCCACATCCTCGGCATAGCGGTGGTAATGGTCGCAGGCCACGTCGCCGGTGTCGCCGTTGGCGATTCGCCCGTAGGAATGGCTGAAGGTGTCCCAGACGCTAGGGCCGCGCCCATCCTCGGCGACCGCACCCTCGATCTGGTAGCTGGAGGTTGAAACGCCCCACAGGAAGTCGTCGGGGAAGGACATCGACGGCGCGGCGGTTCCGGGAGCCGCCTGGACGGGCTTGCGGCTCAGCGTCGTGAAGGCACCGGTGCCGGCCGCGGCGACCGCGGTCGCCTTCAGGGCCGTCTTCAGGAAAGTCCGCCGCCGCATCGCCTGCATCTCCGCTCTATCCGCCGATCCCGACGCCGCACTCTATGCAGTCCGGCGTCGATGGCAACCGGAGGATTACCCGGAACAGCGATTTCACAGGCCGCGTCGCCATAGGCGCGGGCGGGATGCTGGGATATAGTGGGGCCATGCAAAACCTTTTCCCCATCCTGATGGTCATGGCGATGCTGGCGGTGGTCGGCTCGCTGTTCGTCGGCCTCTTCTTCATGGCACGCGGCGGCCGGGGCGATCCACGCCGCTCCAACAAGGCGATGCGGCTGCGCGTGATGCTGCAGGGTGCGGCGCTGCTGCTGTTCGTTCTCGCCATCCTGACCAAAGGCTGACGGTTCCCATGGTGAAGCTGACAAAGATCTACACGCGCGGCGGCGACGCCGGCGAAACTTCGCTCGGCGACGGCAGCCGGGTGCCGAAGCACGACCGCCGCGTCGCCGCCTATGGCACGGTGGACGAGGCGAACGCCGTCATCGGCATGGCGCGCCTGCACACCGCCGGTTTGACCGACGCCGACGCCATGCTGGGCCGCATCCAGAACGACCTGTTCGATCTGGGCGCCGACCTCTGCACGCCGGAGGAGGAGGAGCCGAAATACCCGCCGCTGCGCATCATCCAGGCCCAGGTCGACCGGCTGGAAGCGGAGATCGACGCGATGAACGCCGATCTGGCGCCGCTGACCTCCTTCATCCTGCCCGGCGGCTCTCCGGCGGCGGCGCATCTGCATCTGGCGCGCACCGTCGTGCGCCGGGCGGAACGGCTGATGACCGATCTGGCGCGGCACGAGCCGGTGACGCCGGCGGCGCTGAAATACGTCAACCGGCTGTCGGATCATCTGTTCGTGCTGAGCCGGGTGGTGAACCGCAACGGGGCGGACGACGTGCTGTGGGTGCCCGGCGCCAACCGCTGAGCCAATCCGGCACCCACCTCCGGGCCGCGACAATCGGGCCGGCACACGACGCCGCCCGCGTGTCCGGCGCGTCATTGACAGTGGTAATGCCAGATCCTATGGTCCGTTCGCAACCACAGCAATTTTCGCGGTGTTCGCCGTAACAGGCGCGCGCTCAGCAGCCAGGGTGAGTTATGAAAGTCCTCGTCCCCGTTAAGCGAGTGGTCGACTACAACGTGAAGATCCGCGTCAAGGCGGATGGCAGCGGCGTCGAGACCGCCAACGTGAAGATGAGCATGAACCCCTTCGACGAGATCGCCGTCGAAGAGGCGGTGCGTCTGAAGGAGGCCGGCACGGCGACCGAGATCGTCGTGGTCTCCGTCGGCCCGACCCAGGCGCAGGAGACGCTGCGCACCGCTCTCGCCATGGGTGCCGACCGCGCCATCCTGGTGCAGACCGACGTCGAGACCCAGCCGCTGGCCGTCGCCAAGGTGCTGAAGGCGCTCGTCGAGAAGGAGGCCCCCGGCCTCGTCATCCTCGGCAAGCAGGCCATCGACGACGATTGCAACCAGACCGGCCAGATGCTGGCCGCGCTGCTCGGCTGGGGCCAGGGCACCTTCGCCTCGAAGGTGGTTGCCGGCGACGGCAAGGTCGCGGTCACCCGCGAGATCGACGGCGGTCTGGAGACGGTGGAGCTGAAGCTGCCGGCGGTGGTCACCGCCGACCTGCGCCTCAACGAGCCGCGCTATGCCTCGCTGCCCAACATCATGAAGGCGAAGAAGAAGCCGCTGGAGACCGTCACGCCGGACAGCCTCG
>CBIHQY010000107.1:0-7854 GCA_966212305.1 uncultured Azospirillum sp. | reverse complement strand
GTGGTCGGGATCTTGCCCAGCAGCGCCGCGACGGCGGCCAGCTCGGCCGACGACAGGTAGACGCGGGTGTCGATGCCCAGACGGTTCGGGAAGTTGCGGGTCGAGGTCGAGATGGCAGTCGAGCCCTTGCGCACCTGAGCCTGGTTGCCCATGCACAGCGAGCAGCCCGGCATCTCCATGCGGGCGCCGGCCTTGCCGAGGGTGGCGTAATAGCCTTCCTCGGTCAGCATCATCGCGTCCATCTTCGTCGGCGGGGCGATCCACAGGCGGGTCGGTATGTCCGACTTGCCATTGAGGATCTTACCGGCGGCGCGGAAGTGGCCGATGTTGGTCATGCAGGAGCCGATGAACACCTCGTCGATCTTGTCGCCGGCAACCTCGGACAGCGTCCTCACGTCGTCCGGATCGTTCGGGCAGGCCAGGATCGGCTCCTTGATGTCGGCCAGATCGATCTCGATCACCGCGGCATAGTCGGCGTCGGCGTCCGGACGCAGCAGCTGCGGATCGGCGATCCACGCCTCCATCGCCTTGATGCGGCGCTCCAGGGTGCGCGCGTCGGCGTACCCGTTGGCGATCATCCACTTCATCAGCGTGATGTTGGAGGTCATGTACTCGATGATCGGCTCCTTGTTCAGGAGCACGGTGCAGCCAGCCGCCGAACGCTCGGCCGAGGCGTCGGTCAGTTCGAACGCCTGCTCGACCTTCAGATCCGGCAGACCTTCGATTTCCAGCACGCGGCCGGAGAAGATGTTCTTCTTGCCCTTCTTCTCGACCGTCAGCAGGCCGGCCTTGATCGCATAGAGCGGGATGGCGTTGACGAGGTCACGCAGGGTGACGCCCGGCTGCATTTCGCCCTTGAAGCGGACCAGCACCGATTCCGGCATGTCCAGCGGCATCACGCCGGTGGCGGCGGCGAAGGCGACCAGACCGGAACCGGCCGGGAAGCTGATGCCGATCGGGAAGCGGGTGTGGCTGTCGCCGCCGGTGCCGACGGTGTCCGGCAGCAGCAGGCGGTTCAACCAGGAGTGGATGACGCCGTCGCCCGGACGCAGCGCGACGCCGCCGCGGGTGGAAATGAAGTCCGGCAGCTCGTGGTGGGTCTTGACGTCCACCAGCTTCGGATAAGCGGCGGTGTGGCAGAAGGACTGCATCACCAGATCGGCCGAGAAGCCGAGGCAGGCCAGATCCTTCAACTCGTCGCGGGTCATCGGGCCGGTGGTGTCCTGCGACCCGACCGTGGTCATCTTCGGCTCGCAATAGGTGCCCGGACGGACGCCCTTGCCTTCGGCCAAGCCACAAGCGCGGCCGACCATCTTCTGGGCCAGCGTGTAGCCCTTGCCGGTGTCGGCCGGGGCGGCCGGTTGGCGGAACAGCTCCGACGCCGGCAGGCCGAGCGCCTCGCGGGCGCGGGCGGTCAGGCCGCGGCCGATGATCAGCGGGATGCGGCCGCCGGCACGCACCTCGTCGAAGATCACTTCGGAGCGCACGGTGAACTCGGCGATGACCTCGCCGTTCTTCAGCGCCTTGCCCTCATACGGGCGCAGCTCGATGACGTCGCCCATCTCCATCTTGTTGACGTCGAGTTCGATGGGCAGGGCGCCGGCGTCTTCCATGGTGTTGAAGAAGATCGGGGCGATCTTGGTGCCGAGGCAGACGCCGCCGAACCGCTTGTTCGGAACGAACGGGATGTCCTCGCCAGTGAACCACAGCACCGAGTTGGTGGCGGACTTGCGCGAGGAGCCGGTGCCGACCACGTCGCCGACATAGGCGATCAGGTTGCCCTTCTGCTTCAGCGCTTCCAACTGCTTGGTCGGGCCGCGCTGGCCCGGCTCGTCGGCCTCGATGCCCGGACGCGGGTTCTTCAGCATGGCGAGCGCGTGCAGCGGGATGTCCGGACGGCTCCAGGCGTCGGGGGCCGGCGACAGGTCGTCGGTGTTGGTCTCGCCCGACACCTTGAAGACGGTCAGGGTCATCGACGCCGGGACTTCCGGACGCGAGGTGAACCACTCGGCATCGGCCCAGGACTGCAGGACCGCTTTGGCGTTGGCGTTGCCGGCGTCGGCCTTTTCCTTGACGTCGTGGAAGAAGTCGAAGACCAGCAGGGTCTTCTTCAGGCCTTCCGCGGCGGCGCCGCCGCATTCGGCGTCGGCCAGCAGGTCGATCAGCGGCTGGACGTTGAAGCCGCCGAGCATGGTGCCCAGCAGTTCGGTGGCCTTGACCCGGGAGATCAGCGGCGAGCTGTCGGTACCCTTGGCGACGGCGGCCAGGAAGCCGGCCTTGACGCGGGCGGCGTCATCGACGCCGGCCGGAACGCGGTGGGTGATGAGGTCGAGGAGGAAGGCCTCCTCGCCCGCCGGCGGGGCCTTCAGCAGGTCGATCAGCTCCGACGTCTGCTTCGCGGTCAGGGGCAGGGCCGGGATTCCGAGGGCGGCGCGTTCGGCCGCGTGCTGGCGATAGGCTTCGAGCACGGCAGGGTTCCTCATAAATGAAAGGCCGGCCCTTGGATGGGAACCGTGAGACGGCCCGCTTGAACTCAGGTCGGGTTTATATGCCCGCTTAAATGAAAGTGCAAGGGGGCGCCCCGCTTACGTGAAGCGGGCAGGATGAAGCAGCCATTCTTTTTGCACTGGTATTACCGGCGCTTGGTATGACCACTTCGGCACCCATGCTTTACTTCAGGGCGGCGGCCTGCTCCGGCGTCAGCAGGACGATGCCGTCCTCGTCGGCGAAAAGGATGTCGCCGGGGCGGACCGCCGCACCGGGCAGTTCCACGGCCACGTCCACCAGCCCCTGGTCGCGGCGGGTGGAGGCGCGCGGGATCGACGCCAGCGCCTTGATGCCGAGCGGCAGGGTCGCCAGTTCCGCCACGTCGCGGACGCAGCCCCAGATCACGACGCCGGCCCAGCCGTTCTTGACGGCCGACGCTGCGATCATGTCGCCCATCAGGGCGCAGCGCAGGCTGCCGGCGCCATCGACCACCAGGACGCGGCCGGCGCCGGAGGTGGCCAGCAGTTCCTTCACGCGGGAATTGTCCTCCAGGCACTTCACGGTGACGACCTCGCCGGTGAAGCGGGTGACGGCGCCGAAGTCGCGGAAACCCGGCAGGACGTAGCGGACATCGTCCTTGAAACGGTCGAACAGGTCGCAGGTCGGGGTGAAGGCGGTGGTGATCTGATCGTTGCTCATGGGAATTGGGGCTCCGCAGCGTGAACGGTGCAGGGACTTTCTCCCGTCACCTCTTGCGCCAAAGCCGTGCGGGAGGCAAGGGCGGCGCGGCGCGACGGCGGCAGGTCGGCGAACATGACGCAGGAGGCTTGCCGAAGGTGCAGTCGACGCCCCAGCGGCCGGCGCCCATATTTCCGAGAAGACGAAAAGAACACCTGGGGGTCCTCCATGAACACGCCGAAGATTGCCGCCGCCGGCGCGGCCGGTGCGCTGACCCTTCTGGTCTCGGCCTGCGCCTCCGTCATCTCGCCCCCGCCGGTGGCCCCGCCCGACCCGGCGGTGCTGAGCACGCTGGAACGCTACTCCGCGGGCGAATGCAACCCGCAGACGGCGGCGGTGCTGACGGGGATGCATATTCCGGCCGGTGATATCCGCGGCCTGAGCTACGGCCTCTACCGCGACGAGTTCCGCGACGCGATCGTCCGCTGGGACGCCTGGGTCTATCTGAAGGACCAGCCCGGCTCCCTGGTGGTCACGCTGGACGAGGATTGCCGGCCGATACAGGTCTATGCCCGCGGCGGGGCGACGCTGCCGGGCAGCCGGTGAACCCATCGCCCGCAACAGCGGATGACCGGGCGGATGGAACATCGTGGAACAGGATCCCGCCCGTCGTTCCATGTTGCAGCGACCCGACCTTTCGAAGTGAAGGGCGTCGGGTGGTTGGAACAGGGTGAAACATGATGGCTGCTGCTGTTCCATCTGACCGGCCTCCTCATGCGGATGGAGAAGACCGGATTTTATAGGACTTTGTTCCTTCTTGGCGCATTTGTTGAAAGGGAAGCCGGCTGCAGCCCCTCCATGCGAACCTCTGACCTGTCTTAACTATCGCCGGCCGGCATACGGTTCTCCGAAACATGGGCGTCTACGGCGCGGTCGTGGCGCTTCAGCCGTTCCTGCAACGTGTCGCCCATGCGCAGAGCCACGGCGATCGACAGGATGTCGCCCAGGACCAGATGGGCGATGCGGACGGTCATCGGCGAGTGGATGTCGAAATCGTCGGCGATGTCGGCGACGAGGCTGACCGTCGCCATCTCCGCCAGCGGCGAGCCGGAGCGGGTCAGCGCCACCACGTCGGCGCCAGCCTTGCGGGCGTTCCGCACGGCGTCGAGGATGTCGCGGGTGCGGCCGGTGCTGGACACCACGACCACCGCGTCGCCCTTCGCCAGCGTCAGGGCGGAGGCGAAATAGACGTGGGAATCGGTGTAGGCGACCGTCGGCATGCCCAGCCGGAAGAACTTGCGCTGGATATCCTCCGCCACCGTGCCGGAATTGCCGGAGCCGTAGAACTCGATCCGCCGCGCCGCAGCCAGAACGTCGGCGGCGCGGTCCACCGCCTCGGCCGGCAGATTGTTGCGCACCTGCATCAGCGTGGCGATGGTGCGGTCGAACAGCTTGCCGGCCAGCACCGCCCCCGGCACCGTTCCCTGTACCCCGCCGTCGGCGCCCGGTTCTCCGCCCACCGACAGGTCCTGGTGCAGGAAGGGCATGCCGCCGGCGATGTCCTGCGCCAGCTTGATCTTGAACTCCCGGAAGCCGCGGCAGCCGAGAGCCGCGCAGAAACGCGCCACCGTCGGCTCGCTCACCCCGACCCGGTCGGCAAGTTCGGCCATCGACAGGTTGATGACGTCGCCCGGATGGGCCATCGCATAGTCGGCCAGCTTGCGTTCCGATGGCCGGATCTGGTCGCGGACGGCGGCGATTCTCGCCAGCATTCTGGGGGCTCTCCCTTCTGATTGCGGGTCAGCCTAGCACATGTAGTAAAGCTACATATACAGCGCTGCGAACGACCGATTCCGTCGCCCGGCGGAGGCGTCCTTTCCAAGCGTTTCCAAGCTGCCGAACCTTGCCCTGCGACAAAATGCCGAGCCGGTTCGCCTTGTCCGGAAGCCCGTCCGGGAGTATGTAGTAAAACTACAGAGCGGGCGCAAACCACGGCATCCATCCCTGGCATCTGCCGTCCACCGCCCGGTCTGAAAATATGACGTGTATCAACGAATCCGGCGCCCATCGCGCCTATGCTTCCAATCGTCCCGCGCGGTTCGCGGGCACCACGAGACTGCCGACACGGCCTTGATCCGCGCCGACGTCTGAATCTCTGAGGAGTCATCATGGACACCCTGCTGATGGACGGACTTGCCCAGACTACGGAGCAGCAGTCCGCCGCCAACCCCTGGCGCGGTTTCGCCCCGGGCGTCTGGCGCCGCTCGGTCGACGTCCGCGATTTCATCCAGCGCAACCTGTGCCCTTATGAAGGCGACGCAGGCTTCGTCGCCGGCCCCACCGCCCGCACCACCGCGCTGTTCGCCAAGGTCACCGACCTGCTGAAGCAGGAACGCGCCGCCAAGGGCGGCGTTCTGGACGCCGACACCGAAATCTTCGCCTCCATCACCTCGCACGCCGCCGGCTACATCGACCAGGAACTGGAGGTCATCGTCGGCCTGCAGACCGACAAGCCGCTGAAGCGCGCGATCATGCCATTCGGCGGCTGGCGCATGGTCAAGACCGGGCTGGAGGCCTACGGCTACACCCCGTCGCCCAAGCTGGAGGAGGTGTTCCCGGCGCTGCGCAAGACGCACAATGACGGCGTGTTCGATGTCTACACGCCCGAGATGCTGCGCTGCCGCAAGTCCGGCGTCATCACCGGCCTGCCGGACGCCTATGGCCGCGGCCGCATCATCGGCGACTATCGCCGGCTGGCTCTCTACGGCGCCGATTTCCTCATCAAGGACAAGAATGCCCAGCTCGCCTCGCTGGAGGTCAGCCGGATCGACGAGGACGTCCTGCGCCTGCGCGAGGAGATTTCCGAGCAGATCCGCGCGCTGAAGGAACTGGTCGAGATGGCCGCCTCCTACGGCTTCGACGTCAAGCGTCCGGCCGCCGGCGCGCGGGAAGCGGTGCAGTGGACCTACCTGGCCTATCTGGCCGCGGTGAAGGAAGCCAACGGCGCGGCGATGTCGCTGGGCCGCGTGTCCAGCTTCCTCGACATCTACATCGAGCGCGACCTGCGCGACGGCGTCATCACCGAGGCGGAAGCCCAGGAGATGATCGACCATTTCGTGATGAAACTGCGCATGGTCCGCTTCCTGCGCACGCCGGAATACGACCAGTTGTTCTCGGGCGACCCGACCTGGGTCACGGAATGCCTGGGCGGCATGGGGCTGGACGGCCGGACGCTGGTCACCAAGACCAACTTCCGCATGCTGCAGACCCTGCACAACCTGGGTCCGGCGCCGGAACCGAACCTGACGGTCCTGTGGTCGGAACAGCTGCCGGACGGCTTCAAGCGCTTCTGCGCCGACACCTCGATCAGGACCTGCTCGGTCCAGTACGAGAACGACGACCTGATGCGCGGCTATTGGGGCGACGATTACGGCATCGCCTGCTGCGTGTCGGCGATGCGCATCGGCAAGCAGATGCAGTTCTTCGGCGCCCGCGCCAACCTGGCCAAGACGCTGATGTACGCCATCAACGGCGGCAAGGACGAGGTTTCGGGCGAGCAGATCGGCCCGGCCTTCGCCCCGATCACCGGCGACGTGCTGGACTATGACGAGGTCATGGCCCGCTTCGAGCCGATGATGGAGTGGCTGGCCAAGGTCTACATGAACGCGTTGAACGCCATCCACTACATGCACGACAAGTACATGTACGAGCGGATGGAGATGGCCCTGCACGACCGCGACATCCTGCGCACGATGGCCTGCGGCATCGCCGGCCTGAGCGTGGTGGCGGACAGCCTGTCGGCGATCAAGCACGCCAAGGTGAAGGTCATCCGCGACGCCAAGGGCCTCGCCACCGATTTCGAGATCGAGGGCGATTACCCGGCCTTCGGCAACAACGACGCCCGGGTGGACGACATCGCGGTGTGGGCGGTCGAGCGTTTCATGACGGCGCTGCGCAAGCAGAAGCCCTACCGGAATGCGATGCCGACGCAGTCGGTGCTGACGATCACGTCCAACGTGGTCTACGGCAAGAAGACCGGCAACACGCCGGACGGCCGCAAGGCCGGCCAGCCCTTCGCGCCGGGCGCCAACCCGATGCACGGGCGGGACAAGAAGGGCGCCATCGCGTCGATGGCCAGCGTGGCGAAGCTGCCCTACTCCCATGCGCAGGACGGTATCAGCTACACCTTCACCATCGTCCCCGGCGCTCTCGGCCGGACGGAAGACGAGCGGGTGAGCAACCTGGTCGGCATGCTGGACGGCTATGCCCACCAGGGCGGCCACCACATCAACGTCAACGTCTTCGACCGTGAAACGCTGCTGCACGCCATGGATCATCCGGAGCTGTATCCGCAGCTGACCATCCGGGTGTCCGGTTACGCGGTGAACTTCATCAAGCTGACGCGCGAGCAGCAGCTGGATGTCATCAGCCGCACGTTCCACGACAAGCATTGAGGGGTGTGAAGGCCCGGTTCCCTCTCCCCCCTGGGGAGAGGATTAGGGTGAGGGGGCAGCGCGGGCGGAACGCCTGCGCCAGGGGATGGCGAAGGGGCAGTATGCCCCTTCGCGGCGCGCGGCTCGCGCGCCGGGGGGGGGCGCCACCCCCCCCCCGCCCCCCCCGGGGGCGCCCCCGCCCCCCCCCCCCGCGGGGGGCGGGGGCGCGGGGAGGGAGATGGGGATGTAGGCGGAG
>CBIHQY010000106.1:0-7910 GCA_966212305.1 uncultured Azospirillum sp. | reverse complement strand
CTGGGTGCGCGACAGCGGCATGCCGCCGCTGCTGGTCCTGTTCAGCATCATCGGCATCTACATCCTGCTGGGATGCGTGATGGATTCGCTGGCGATGATCCTGCTGACCATCCCGATCTTCTATCCGGTGGTGATGGGGCTCGACTTCTTCGGGATGGCCGCCGCCGACAAATCGGTCTGGTTCGGCATCCTGGCGCTGATGGTGGTCGAGATCGGGCTGGTCCATCCGCCGGTCGGCATGAACCTCTACGTCATCAACCGGCTGGCGCGCGGCGTGCCGATGAGCGAAACCGCCTGGGGCGTCATGCCCTTCCTGGCATCCGACCTGCTGCGCATCCTGCTGATCGTCTTCGTGCCCGGCATCTGCCTGTGGCTCGTCCATGCCTTCGGAGGCTGACACCATGCAAACGGTTTCCCCTCAGGGGATGGCCCAGGGAATGGTCTACGGAGTAATCCTGAACGACCGTCCCACCCTGGACCGCCTCGGCCCGGCCCTGTCGCAGCCGCCCTACGGCGCGCCGCCGAAGGCGCCGATCCTCTACATCAAACCTTACAACACCCATGCCGGCAACGGCGCCACGGTGCGGCTGCCGCGCGGGGCGGAACGGGTGGAGGTGGCGGCGACGCTCGGCCTCGTCATCGGCCGCGACGCCACCGCCCTGGATGAAGCCACGGCGATGGACGCGATCGCCGGACTGCGCCCGATCCTGGACGTCAGCCTGCCCAACCCGTCGGTCTACCGGCCGCCGGTGCGCGAACGCTGCTTCGACGGCTCCTGCCCGATGGGCGAGACGCTGCCCTATGCGGCGGCGGCGGGGCTGGAGGCGCTGACCCTGCGCACCCTGGTCAACGGCACCGTGGTGGCGGAGCGCACCCTGTCCGATCTGGTCCGCCCGCCGGCCCGGCTGCTGGCCGAGGTGACCGGCTTCATGAGCTTGCGTGCCGGCGATATCCTGCACCTGGGCATCGCGCTCGGCGGGCCGCAGGCCGGTGCCGGCGACCGCGTCCGGCTGGACATCGACGGCTTTGCACCCCTGGACATCGTCATCGAACACGCCGCGGCGGAAGGAGAAACGCCATGAAGCGCGCCCGCATCCTGCTGGACGGCACGGTCCATGCGGCCGTCGAGGAAGAGGGGCGGCTGCGGCTGTCCGACGGCCGCTTGGTTGCCCCCGAAGCGGTCACCTGGCTACCGCCGGTGGAACCGCGCACCATCTTCGCGCTCGGCCTCAACTATGCCGACCACGCGAAGGAGCTGGCCTTCAAGGCGCCGGAAACGCCGCTGGTCTTCCTGAAGGGGCCGAACACCATCACCGGCCACCGCGCCAGTACCCGGCGCCCGGCCGACGCCACGTTCATGCATTACGAATGCGAACTGGCGGTGGTGATCGGCCGCACCGCCCGCGACGTGCCGCGCGACCGCGCCTACGAGGTGGTCGCCGGCTACAGCGTCGCCAACGACTATGCCATCCGCGACTATCTGGAAAACTACTACCGCCCGAACCTGCGGGTGAAGAACCGCGACGGCTGCACGCCGCTCGGCCCCTGGCTGGTGGACGCGGCGGACGTGCCCGATCCGATGAACCTCGCGCTGCGCACGCTGGTCAACGGTCGGGTGACGCAGGACGGCAGCACGCGCGACATGATCTTCGACGTGCCGCATCTGATCGCTTACCTGTCGTCGATCATGACCCTGTCGCCGGGTGATGTCATCCTGACCGGAACCCCGGAAGGGCTGGCGGACGTCGTGCCAGGCGACACCGTCACGACCGAGATCGAGGGCATCGGCAGCCTCGTCAACCACATCGTCGCCGACCGCTGACAACCTGTCAGGGGTCCATCGCCAAGCCGGGCCGAACCGGCCGTATTCCGGAGGAAAGCATGGGCAAACTCGCACTCGCCGCCAAGATCACCCACGTCCCGTCCATGTACCTGTCGGAGCTGGACGGCCCGCACAAGGGGTGCCGCGACGCCGCCATCGCCGGACACCGGGAGATCGGCCGGCGTTGCCGCGACCTCGGCGTCGACACCATCGTGGTGTTCGACACCCACTGGCTGGTGAATTCCGGCTACCACGTCAATTGTGCCGCCCATTTCGAAGGCATCTACACCAGCAACGAGCTGCCGCACTTCATCAAGAACCTGCCCTACGCCTATGACGGCAATCCGGCGCTCGGCCATCTGCTTGCCCGCGCGGCGACGGCGGCCGGGGTGAACACCCGGGCGCATTCGGAAACCTCGCTGACGCTGGAATACGGCACGCTCGTGCCGATGCGCTACATGAACGAGGACCGCCGCTTCAAGGTGGTTTCCGTCTCCTCGCTCTGCACCGTCCACGATCTGAAGGACAGCGCCACGCTGGGCCGCGCCGTCCGCCGCGCCATCGAGGAGGAGTATGACGGCACCGTCGCCATCCTCGCCAGCGGCTCGCTGTCCCACCGCTTCGCCCAGAACGGCGTGTCGGAGGAATACCTGCACAAGATGTGGGACCCCTTCCTGGAGCAGGTCGACCTGCGCGTGGTCGATCTGTGGCAGCGCGGAGACTGGGCGACCTTCACCGCCATGCTGCCGATGTATGCCGAGAAATGCTGGGGCGAGGGCTTCATGCACGACACCGCCATGCTGTTCGGCGCGCTGGGCTGGGACCGCTACGAGGGCAGCGTGGACATCGTCACGCCCTATTTCGCCTCATCCGGCACCGGCCAGATCAATGCCGTCTTCTCGGTCTGAGGCGGGAGGACGGATCATGCCGCATCTGACCGTCGAATACACCGGCAACCTCGGCGCACAAGCCGACATTCCGGCGCTGCTGCGCAAGGCCAACGCCGTGCTGATCGCCCAGGGTGGCGTCTTTCCCATTGGCGGCATCCGCTCCCGCGCCATCCGGCTGGACGATTTCTGCGTGGCGGACGGCACGGCCGACGACGCCTTCGTCCACCTGACGCTGAAGATCGGCGCCGGCCGCAGCGCCGAGCAGAAGCGACAAGCCGGCGACGAGCTGTTCGCCATGGTCAGGAACCATTTCGCCGACCTCTTCGCCAGCCGCTTCCTCGCCCTGTCGCTGGAAATCCAGGAATTCAGCGAGGCCGGCACCTGGAAGCACAACAACATCCACGGCCGCTACAAGGCCGCTTGAGACGAGGCTTACCCCATGCTCAGCCAAGACGCCGTCCGGGCCGCCGCCGCGCGCCTGCACGAGGCGGAGAAGACCCGCGTCCAGACCCGCCAGATCTCCCTCGACCACCCCGACATCACCATCGAGGACGCCTATGCCATCCAGCGCTGCTGGGTGGAGGCGAAGATCGCCGGGGGGCGCAAGGTCATCGGCCACAAGATCGGCCTGACCAGCCGGGCGATGCAGCAGTCCTCGCAGATCAACGAGCCGGATTACGGCACCCTGCTCGACGACATGCTGTTCCCCGACGGCGGCGACATCGCCATCGACCGCTTCATCGCCCCGATGGTGGAGGTCGAATTGGCCTTCATCCTGAAATCGCGGCTGGAGGGTCAGAACGTCACCATGTTCGACGTGCTGTCGGCCACCGACTATGTCGTTCCGGCGCTGGAGATCATCGACGCCCGCTGCCACCGCGTCGATCCCGACAGCAAGCGCCCGCGCAAGGTGATGGACACCATCTCCGACAATGCGGCGAATGCCGGCATCGTCATGGGCGGCCGGCCGATGCGCCCGCTGGACACCGACCTGCGCTGGGCCGCCGCCCTGCTCTACCGCAACGGCGTGATCGAGGAGACCGGCGTGGCGGCCGGCGTGCTGAACCACCCGGCCAACGGCATCTGCTGGCTCGCCCGCCGCTTCGCGCCGCATGGCGTGGCGCTGGAGCCGGGACAGGTCGTGCTCGCCGGATCCTTCACCCGCCCGGTGCCGGTCAAGGCCGGCGACACGGTGCATGCCGATTACGGCCCCTTCGGCTCCATCGCGCTGCGCTTCGTGTAAAGCATCAAGGAGGGCTCGATGAGGAATCCGGAAAACGCCTTCAAGCGGGCGCTGGCGGCGGGCCGGCCGCAGTTCGGCCTGTGGCTCGGGCTGGCCGACGCCTATTGCGCAGAAATCTCGGCCGGGGCCGGCTTCGACTGGCTGCTGATCGACGGCGAGCACGCCCCGAACGACCTGCGCGGCATCCTGTCCCAACTCCAGGCCATCGCCGCCTATCCCAGCCATCCGATCGTCCGCCCGGTGATCGGCGATGCGGCGATCATCAAGCAGATGCTCGACCTCGGCGCCCAGACCCTGCTGGTGCCGATGGTGGAGACGGCGGAGCAGGCGGCGGCGCTGGTCGCCGCCACCCGCTATCCGCCCGAGGGCATCCGCGGGGTGGGCAGCGCGCTCGCCCGCGCCTCGCGCTGGAACCGCATCGGCGGCTATCTGGACGAGGCCGACGGCGAGATCTGCCTGCTGGTGCAGGTGGAATCCGCCCGCGGCCTGGAAAATCTCGACGCCATCGCCGCGGTGGAGGGGGTGGACGGCGTCTTCTTCGGCCCGGCCGACCTGTCGGCGTCGCTGGGCCTGCGCGGTCAGCCGGGGCATCCGACCGTGCGCGCGGCCATCGAGGACGGCATCGCACGGACCCGCAAGGCGGGCAAGGCCGCCGGCGTGCTGGCGACCGACGAGACGCTGGCCCGCGCCTATCTGGCGGCCGGCGCCCTGTTCGTCGGGGTCGGGGTGGACACCACCCTGTTCGCCCGCGCCGCCGCCGACCTTGCCGCCCGTTTCCGCCAGCCGTCTCCCGAACCGACAAAGACCGCTCCGGCGTCCGGCGGCTACTGACCGCCCCCCGCCTCGCAGGATACCATCCATGATCGATTTGACCGACAGCACCCTGCTGCGTGAGCGCTGCTTCGTGGCCGGCACCTGGATCGACGCCGACGATGGCGGGTGCAGCCCCGTCACCAACCCGGCGACCGGCGCCACCATCGCCCATGTTCCCCGCTGCGGCGCCGAGGAGACCGGACGCGCCATCGCCGCCGCCGAGGCCGCCTTCCCCGGCTGGCGGGCGGAAACCGCCGGCCGCCGCGCCGCCCTGCTGCGCCGCTGGTTCGAGCTGATCCTGGAGAACCGCGAGGATCTGGCCCTGCTGATGACGCTGGAGCAGGGCAAGCCGCTGGCCGAGTCGCGCGGCGAGATCGATTACGCCGCCTCCTACGTCGAATGGTTCGCGGAGGAGGCGAAGCGCCTCTATGGCGACGTCATCCCGTCCCCCCTGCCCGACCGCCGCATCGTCGTGGTGAAGGAGCCGGTGGGCGTCTGCGCCGCCATCACGCCGTGGAATTTTCCGGCGGCGATGATCACCCGCAAGGCGGCACCGGCGCTGGCGGCCGGCTGCACGATGATCGTCAAGCCGGCCGAACAGACGCCGCTGTCGGCGCTGGCGCTGGCAGCACTGGCCGAGCGCGCCGGCATCCCGCCCGGCGTCTTTTCGGTGGTGACCGGGTCGGCGCGGCAGATCGGCGCGGTGCTGACCGCCAGCACGGCGGTGCGCAAGTTGACCTTCACCGGCTCCACCGAGGTCGGCCGGCTGCTGATCGGGCAATGTGCCGGCACGGTCAAGCGGCTGTCGATGGAACTCGGCGGCAATGCCCCCTTCATCGTCTTCGACGACGCCGATCTCGACGCGGCGGTCGCCGGTGCACTGGCCTCCAAATACCGGAACGCCGGCCAGACCTGCGTCTGTTCCAACCGCTTCCT
Organism: uncultured Azospirillum sp.; assembly: GCA_966212305.1. Lineage (GTDB taxonomy): Bacteria > Pseudomonadota > Alphaproteobacteria > Azospirillales > Azospirillaceae > Azospirillum. Next base: position 2,206 of record CBIHQY010000106.1, on the reverse strand, counting down.
GGTGCAGGACGGCATCTATGACCGCTTCGCCGCCCGGCTGTCGGAGGCGGTGGCCGCGATGACGGTCGGCAACGGGCTTGAGGACGGCGTGCAGCAGGGGCCGCTGATCGATGCTGCCGCCCTGGCGAAGGTGGAGGAGCTGGTGGCCGACGCCACCCGGTCCGGCGCTTCGGTGGCGGTGGGGGGCCGGCGCCATGAACTGGGCGGCACATGGTTCGAACCGACGGTGCTGACCGGCGTCACTGCGTCGATGCGGGTGGCGGTGGAGGAGATCTTCGGCCCGGTCGCCCCCCTGATCCGCTTCACCGACGAAGCCGAAGCCGTGCGTCTCGCCAACGACAGCGACTACGGCCTTGCCGCTTATCTCTTCACCCGCGACCACGCCCGCGTCTGGCGCGTCGGCGAAGCGCTGGAATACGGGATGGTCGGCATCAACACCGGCCTGATCTCCACTGCGGTGGCGCCGTTCGGTGGGGTGAAGCAATCCGGCTTCGGTCGCGAAGGCTCCCGCTACGGCATCGAAGACTATGTGGAGATAAAATACCTGTGCATGGGGGGACTTTGAGACCCTGTTCGGAAAATCTGATCTTGCGAGGTTATTGGGTATGAACTGGTTTATTTGAAGCCAAGAAAAATACCCATGCCTTGACCAAGAAAACGGTGCCGATGAGCGGCCCCTACAAACGGCGAACGAAAAAGGTAGGGATACAATGCAATTCCAGGAATACTTGGGCCAAGCCTTCAAGAAAATGGTATGGCACGCTGCCCTGCTGACCGCACTTTTTGCGGGAGGAAGCGCCATGGCGGGTGAGATGAAGGTCACGCTTCTCGGCACGGGCAGTCCAAATCCCAATCCGCTGCGTTTCAGCCAGTCGACCTTGATCGAGGCAGGGACTGAGAAACTCGTTTTCGACCTCGGCAGAGGTGTAACGATACGCCTTGGGCAGAAGAAGGTGCCATTCGGCGCAATCACCGCACATTTCCTTACACATATGCATTCCGACCACATTGTCGGTTTGCCGGACCTGCTCCTGACTGGACGCATCCAGGTGGAATATGCGTCCCGCAAGACGCCCATGGTGCTTTATGGACCGAAAGGGACGAAGGCAATGGCGGAGAATTTGGTCAAAGCTTTCGACGAGGACATCCGCATCCGTACCGAGGATGAGCATCTTCCTCTTGAAGCCGTACAAATCGACGCTCACGATATTGTCGCTGGAGAGGTTTACAACAAGAATGGTGTGAAGGTCACCGCTTTCGATGTGAATCATGGCGAGCATATTCGCCCATCTTACGGCTATGTGGTTGAGTATGACGGCAAGAAGGTGGTGATTTCGGGGGATACCAAATACGACGAGCGCGTCGCAAACATGGCCAAAGGTGCGGACCTTTTGATTCATGAAGTCGCCGACATCGATCCGGCGCTGGAAAAGCAGTATCCCGGCTTCAAGGCAATCATGGCCCATCACACACGCGCCGATGAGGCCGGAAAGGTTTTCTCAATCTCGAAGCCCAAGCTTGCGGTATTTTCACATGTTATCGTAAGAGCGGAAAAGCCGCAGCCGGGCCGCGAGGATGAAATCATCATGGCTGGAACGCGACAGACCTACCAGGGACCTGTCATTGTCGGGAAAGATCTTATGAGCTTCGTTATCGCGGATGACGTCACCGCATACGATGCAGGGGGAGTAGAGGTAAAGTCCGAAAAGTAAGGGAAGGTGAATCTTCAACCTGTGGTCGCCTGGATAAACATTTTGGCAAGCAAGGCGGCCCGCGGCTTTTCATCGATTGCGACCCTGCGTAAGCGGCGTGCCTCGTCGGTATGCCGCTTACGCTGAACGTCCGGCACGCAAGAAGCCGCAGCAATCATGCGGCGAGGCGACATGTCGGAGCATTCGACGCGGAACATCGCCGCATCCATTTCGGGAGGATCAACCAAATGCTTAGCAGAAGACAATTGATCGCTGCCGCAGCCTGTGGCATCGGCGCCGCGCCGCTGCTGCCGACATTCTCCTTCGCGGACACCGCCACAGGACCCGCCTCGGCGAACGTCGGCGTGGGAACCGACCGGCTGGTGCTGCTCGGGACCAAGGGTGGTCCGGCGGTGCGCGGCTTCAAGCCCAGTCCGTCTGCGAACCTGCTCGTCTATAAGTAAGCATCCGCTGAGTGCCGCGGTCAGGCCGCTTTCGTCTGCTCGCGGATTGCC
>CBIHQY010000105.1:0-8041 GCA_966212305.1 uncultured Azospirillum sp. | reverse complement strand
GTCAGCTTGCGGTTCGGCTGCGGCATCGTCGCCAGCATCGACTTGGCGAGCGCCGGGTCGGCAGCCGCCAGCGTCGCCATCAGCTGCCGCATCGCCGGCCAGTCTCGCCCGTCCAGCGGACCAGGAGGGCCGGGCAGGGTGGGGGCCGCCGCCTGGGTCGCCTGGGCGAGGTCGGTCAGCGCCGCCGTCACCTTGGACCCCGGCGGCAGGCTGGCCGGGACGTTCAGCGCCAGCATGCCCTGTTTGGTCGCCAGGATCGGTTGCCCCTGCGGCGTGCTGCCGGCCACCGTGCCGCGCAGGATGGGCGTGTCGGGCGGCAGCGCCGCCTCGTCTGGCGAAGGGAGGGACTGCGGGGTTGATTGCCCGCCGGATTGCGGGCCGGACTGGTTCCCGGCCTGCCCGTTGCGGCCTCCGGCCTCCGGATCGCCGGGCGGGCGCGGCTGTTGCGGCGGGGGAGTGACGGTCAGGATCTTCAGCGCCACCGTGGCGCCGCGCGGCAGGTCGGGCGGCTCGGGATTGCCGGCGGTCTCGGGGCTGTCGGCCGAGTTGCCGGGCCGGTTCGGCATCGTCGGCGTTTCGGCGCCGGGATGGGCCGCGTCGCCGCCCAGCTGGACCGGCGTGCCGAAGGTGGCGCTGCCGCCGCCCGTCGTCGGGGCGGGTGTCGGCGAACCGGCCATCGGCGCGGCAGGCGTTCCGGCAGCCGCAGCCTCCGGTTTCGCCGGGCCGGGCGCGCCAGCGGCCGGGGTGGCGGGCGTGCCCTGTGGCGATGTCGCGGCGGAAGCCAACGGCTTGGCGCCCGACCCGCCGGCCAGCACCAACGCCGGCACGACGGTGCCCGGCAGCAGCGGCGGCAGGTTGGTCGGGACCGTCGCCCCTGTCGGGTTGGGCAGCAGGACGGCGGGCGCCGTTCCGCTTCCGGCCGCCGGGATCGGCGCCGTCCCGCCGGTCTGCGGCGCGGCCGGGCCGCTCAAGGCTGGATTTCCCAAGGATTGCAGCAGGATCAGCGCCGTCGGCTTGGCCGGCAGGGCGGTGGCGGGGGAACCCGTGTTGCCCGGCGTGATCTGCACCGTGACCTGCTTGTCCGGCGGCAGCTCCGTTGCGCTGTCGAGCAGCAGTTCGCCCGCCGCGGTGCGCACGCGGGTCAGCCCCTCCGGCGTCTGGCCGGCGACGGTGCCGGTCAGCACCACCGGGCGGGTGACCTCCGGCAGCCGTTCGGGAAGCTGGACGACCGTGGCCTCGGCCGTGACGGGGGCGGGCGCGGCGGGGGCTGCCGCGGCGGTGGCGGCGGCAGGCGTGACCGACGGTGGGATCGCCCCGCCCATGCCCGGCCGTTACTTGGCGCTGGCGAGCAGCCGCTGCACGATCGCCTCGACGTCGCGGGCCGCGTCGCTGGAGGGCGAGCGGGTCAGCAGCGGGGTCTGGTTGCGGATGGCGTCGCGCACCTTCAGGTCGCGGCGGATGATGCCCGCCAGCGCCGGCTTGTATTTCAGGAAGTTCTGGCAGGCCTTCAGGATGGTGCCGTAGGTGCGCTCGCCGTCCTTCACGCTCTGCGCCATGTTCACCACGATCCGCAGGTCGGCCGACGGGTTGGTGGCATGGGTCAGCTTGATGAAGGCATAGGCGTCGGTCAGCGAGGTCGGCTCGTCCGTCGTCACCACCAGCGTGGTGCCGGCAGGACCCGACAGGGTGCGCACCGTGCGGTCGACGCCGGCGCCCATGTCCATCACCACCCGGTCATAGCTCTTGGCCAGTTCCAGCAAGTCGTTGCGCAGGCCGGACAGCCGCTGGCTCGGCAGCTGCGCCAGTGTGCCGGATCCCGACCGGCCGGCGATGATGTCGAACCCGGTGTCGGGGAAGCGCTGCGCCGCCTTGGCCAGCGTCACCTCGCCGTTGATGACGGCGCCTAAATCGTTCTTGGGCGAGAAGCCCAGCTGGATGTCGACGTTGGCGAGGCCCAGATCGCCGTCGAACAGCAGGGTGTTCATGCCCGCCTTGGTTAGGGCGTGGCTCAGCGTGATGGAGAACCACGTCTTGCCGACGCCGCCCTTTCCGCTGGCCACGGCGATGACGTTGGCGCCGCGCAGCGGGCGAACGTTCTTGAGGGCGGCCGGGAACACCGGATCGGTCATGGCAGGGTCCTCGACGAGGGGGAACTGGCGGCCTTAGCCTTGGTTGCGGGTTTTGCGGTTGCGGGTTTCGTCGGCTTCGCGGCGGCGGCCCTGCGCGGTGGCGGCGGCGGTGGCGCCGGCTCCATTTCCGGCTCGTCGTCCTCCGGCTCATAGCTCCGCCCGAACTTCGGCTTGCGCTCGGGCGCATGGTCGGGCTCGTGATCCGGCTGGCGGTCGTCGTCCTCGTCCCAATCCGCGGTGCGGGCGGCGCGGCGCGGCGCCGGCTCCTTGACGGCGGGGGCCTTCTCCTCGGCCGGTATCATCATGCGGGCAAGCGCCAGCGGGTTCAATGCCGTCAGCCCCTCCGCCACCTTGGACGAGATGCTGGCGTCGCAGAAGGACAGCCGGGCGCGCGCGGCAATCGCCAGGACGCTGCCCAGCCGGCGCGCGATGTCCAGCCGGGTCACCAGCATGCGCCGCACGCCGACCGCCTTGAAGGCCAGCGCCATGTCGGCGGCCTCCATCGCGTCCAGCCCGGCCGGCAGCACCAGAACCGGCTCGACGTCGCCGGCGGAGAGCATGGCGCGGAGGTCATGCATGTCGTCGGCGTCGAACGGGTTGCGCCCGGCGGTGTCGACCAGCACGAGGTCGGTGCGGCGATGCACCTCGAAGGCGCCGGCCAGCGCGTCGGGGTCCTCCACCGTCGCCAGCTTCAGCTTCATCAGCCGGGTGAAGGCGGCCAACTGGTCGACGCCGCCGGCCCGCACCGTGTCGGTGGTGATGACGCCGACCGAGCATTTGCGGAAGACCGCCCGTGCCGCCAGCTTGGCCGCGACCAGGGTCTTGCCCGAGCCCGGCGGCCCGACCAGCGCCAGCGGCTTCACCGGAGAGCGGCCGTCGGGCAGCGGATTGAATGTGAAGAAGGAATCGAGCGCCGATCCCAGCGCCAGCCGCGGGTCGTCGGTGTCCAGTCCCGATGCCGCGTCGATCAGCTGTTCTGCCAGCGCGGCCGGCACGCCATGGCGTTGCAGGGCGTCGGCCACCACCTCGGCCACGTCGATCTCGGGCTCCACCGGCTTCGGCGGCGCCTTGCCCCGGCCGCCGCGCGCGTTGCCGGAGGATTGAGCCGGCGGCAGGTCGTCCTCTTCCACCGCCGCCGTGACGCGCACGCCGCCGCCTTCCTCCTCGCGCGTGGCGACGATGATGGCGTCGTCGCCCAGCGACTGGCGCACCATCCGCATGGCGTCGGACATGGTCTTGGCGTGGAAGGACTTCAGCCGCATCGGCAGCGCCTTCCGTCAGGCAAGGGGAGGGGACGGGCACGCACCATCAGATCTGCCCCAGGGTCTTGATGCGGGCCTTCGGGTGGATCTCGTTCTGCGACATGACCACGGTCGCCGGCCGGAACCGCTCGACGATGGAGCGGACGAAGGGCCGGATCAGCGGGCTGGTCAGCAGTACGGGGCTCTCGCCCATCATGGCATGTCGCTCGAAGGTTTGGCGGACGGAGGTGATGAACTGCTGCAGGCGGGACGGGGCCATCGTCAGCTGCCGGTCGTCGCCGTCGCCCACCAGCGATTCGGCGAACCCCTGCTCCCATTCGGGCGACAGGGTGACGAGCGGGATGAAGCCCATCTCGTTCGTGTTCGCGTCGCAAATCTGCCGGGCAAGGCGGGACCGCACATGCTCGGTGATCTGGGTGATGCTGCGGGTCTGGCTGGTCGCTTCGGATACCCCTTCCAATATGGTGGGAAGATCCCGGATCGAGACCCGTTCGGCAAGGAGATTCTGCAACACCCGTTGCAATCCGCCCACAGTGATCTGGCTGGGCACCACATCGGCGATCAGCTTCTGGTGTTCCTTGTCGGTTTCGTCCAGCAGCTTCTGCGTCTCGGTGAAGGACAGCAGCTCCGGCATGTTGTCCTTGATCAGCTCGGTCAGGTGGGTGGTCACCACGGTCGACGGGTCGACCACGGTGTAGCCCTTGAACAGCGCCTCCTCGCGGTAACCCGGCTCGATCCAGATGGCGGGCAGGCCGAAGGTCGGCTCCACCGTCTGTTCGCCGGGCAGGCTCATGGCGTCGCCGCGCGGGTCCATCACCAGCAGCATGTTGGGCCGGATGTCGCCGCGCCCGGCCTCGATCTCCTTCACGCGGATGATGTAGGTGTTGGGCGGAAGCTGCAGGTTGTCCTGGATGCGCACCGCCGGCATGACGAAGCCGACTTCGCCGGCGATCTGCCGGCGCAGGCCCTTGATCTGGTCGGTCAGCCGGTGGCTGCCCGCCTGCGGCTGGTTGATGAGGGACAGCAGTCCATAGCCCAGCTCCAGCCGGATCAGGTCGATGGCCAGCGCGGTGGCGATCGGTTCGTCCGGCGCCGGCCCGCCGCCGGGCCCGCCGCCTGGCGCACCACCGGCCGCCGCCGCTTCCTCCGCCGCCGCGGCCTCTTCCGCCTCCTGCCTGGCGCGCAGGCGCGGCATGTACCAGGCGGCGGCGCCGACGATGCCGATGACCGGGGCCAGCGTCAGGATCGGCATGCCCGGCAGCAGGGCCAGCACGCCGATGGCGCCGGCCGACAGCGCCAGCGCCTGGCTGTGACCGGTCAGCTGCCCGACCACCGCCTTGTCGGTGGAGCCGCCCATGCCGGCCTTCGACACCAGGAAGCCGGCGGAGATCGAGATCACCAGCGCCGGGATCTGCGACACCAGACCGTCGCCGATGGTCAGCTTGGTGAAGGTGTCCAGCGCCGTCATCACCGGCATGTCGTGGCGCAGCACCGCGATGGTCACGCCGCCGATGATGTTGATGAACATGATCATCAGGCCGGCGACGGCGTCGCCCTTCACGAACTTCGACGCACCGTCCATCGAGCCGAAGAAGGCGCTTTCGTCCTCCAGCTCCTTGCGGCGGGCACGGGCCGTGCCTTCGTCGATCATGCCGGCCGACAGGTCGGCGTCGATGGCCATCTGCTTGCCGGGCATGGCGTCGAGGGTGAAGCGCGCCGCCACTTCGGCGATGCGGCCCGAACCGGCGGTGATGACCTTGAAGTTCACGATCGTCAGGATGGCGTAGATGATGACGCCGATGACGAAATCGCCGCCCATGACCAGGCTGGCGAAGGCCTCGATCACATGGCCGGCGGCGGACGTGCCCTCATGTCCATGCGTCAGGATCAGGCGCGTGGACGCCATGTTGAGCGAGAGGCGCAACAGCGTGGTGATCAGCAGGATCGTCGGATAGGACGACAGCTCCAGCGGCTTGGAGATGAACAGCACCACCATCAGGATCAGGATGGAGATGGTGACGTTCAGCCCCAGCATCATGTCGAGCATGACGCTGGGCAGCGGCATGATCAGCCCGACCACGACGATCAGGATGCCGATGGCCATCGCCACGTCGCCGCGCTTCAGCGACGACTTGACGACCGACCACATCTCGCCGAAGGCGGCCATGTTGCCGGGGCCACCCCCGCCGCCGCCCCCGCCGCTATTCTGCTCCGTCAGCGCCATGGATGCTCCCGCCGCTCAAGGCTTCGGACCGGACGCGCCGTCAGGCCGTCGCCCGCTCGTCGTTGCCCGGGGTGGGCACGTTGCGGCCCTCGTCGCCATACTGCTTCAGCTTGTTGCGCAGCGTGCGGATCGAGATGCCCAGGATGTTGGCGGCATGGGTGCGGTTGCCCAGGCAGTGGGTCAGCGTCTCCAGGATCAGGTCGCGCTCGACATCGGCCACCGTGCGGCCGATCAGCGCCGCCAGACCGGCGCCGGTGGTCCCGGCATTGGCGGCGGCGGCGGCGCTGCTGTTGGCGGCCATGCCATAGGGGCCGGGCTTGCCGCCCTTCGGCGGGCCATAGCTGTTCGGCAGCGACCCCGGTGGCGGAACCGCCAGCGGGGGCTGCTGCGGCTGGGACTGGGCGGCCGGCACGGTGCCGCCGGGACCGGCGAACGGGTTGGCGACCGGCGAATCGCTGGGGATGGAGGCCTGGGCGCTGCCTTCCGGGGCCAGCAGCTTGCTGGTCAGCATGATCGCTTCCGGCCCGACCTCTTCCCCGCGCGACAGCAGGACGGCGCGGTGCATGGTGTTTTCCAGCTCGCGCACGTTGCCGCGCCAATGGTGGGTCTGGAGCATCAGCATCGCGTCCTCGGTCAGGCGCTTGTCGCCCAGCCCGTTGGCCTCCGCGTATTTCTTCAGGAAATGCTCGGCGATCATCGGGATGTCGGCCGGGCGTTCGCGCAAGCTCGGGATCGCCACGCTGAACACGTTCAGGCGGAAATACAGATCCTCACGGAAATTGCCGGAGCGGACCTCCGCCTCCAGATTGCGGTTGGAGGTGGCGATCAGGCGGACATTGATCTTCACCGGCTGGCTGGAGCCGATGCGGTCGATCTCCTTCTCCTGGATGGCGCGCAGCAGCTTGGCCTGCAGGCGCGGATGCATCTCCGACAGCTCGTCCAGCAGCAGGGTGCCGTTGTTGGCCTCCTCGAACTTGCCGAGACGGCGGGCGACGGCGCCGGTGAAGGCGCCCTTCTCATGCCCGAACAGCTCCGATTCCAGCAAATTCTCCGGAATGGCGGCGCAGTTCACCGCGACGAAGGACTCGTTGGACCGGCGGCTCTTGCGGTGGATGAAGCGGGCCATCAGCTCCTTGCCGGTGCCGCTCTCGCCGGTGATCATCACCGAGGCGTCGCTGGGCGCCACCTGCTCGGCCAGCCGCAGCGTCGCCAGCATGGCGGGGTCGCTGCAGACGATGGAATGGCTCTCCTCCGCCACCGCTTCCAGCACCGCGGCGATCAGCTCGGCATTGGGCGGCAGCGGCAGATACTCCTTGGCGCCGGCGCGGATGGCGCGCACGGCGGCGGCCGCGTCGGTGCCGATGCCGCAGGCCACCACCGGGATGGTGATCCGCTCCGCCTTCAGGCTGTCGATGAAGGTCGCGATGTCCAGCTTGACGTCGATCATCACCAGATCGGCGCCGGCGGCGGCACGCAACGCGTTCAGCGCCCCTTCGATGCTGTCGGTGTGCGACACCTTGGCCCCCCGCTTCATGGCGATCTTGCCGGCGGCGGTGATGTAGCCTTCCAACGTTCCAACGATCAGCAGACGCATAGCCTTACGCTCCCACTCTCGGGGCTTCCCGGTCGAAATACTGGATCCGCTTTCCAGGCGGCAGGACGGCGTTCAGGAGCATCTCCAGACGCCGCGGATTCTCCTGGCGCGCGATGGACACGGCGCCGATGGTATAGAGGGTCTTGACCAGCGCGTCCTCCTCCGCCGCCCGCTCCACCTTGGCGGCGAGCGGAGCGAGGACGACATTGCCGAGCACGGCCCCGTAGAAGGTCGTCAGCAGCGCCAGCGCCATCGCCGGCCCGATGGCCGACGGGTCGCTCAGGCTGCCCAGCATCTGCACCAGACCGACCAGCGTGCCGATCAGCCCCATCGCCGGCGCCACTTCCGAGGCGCGGCGCAGCACGCCGGCGCTCTTGCCGTGGCCGCCGGCGGTCGCCTCGACCTCGCCGGTCAGCATCCGCTCGATGGCGTCGGGCGGCAGCCCTTCGGTGATCAGGGTGACGCTGCGGTACAGGAAGGGTTCACCGCGCAGTTCCGGCAGGACGTTGCGCAGGGTCTCCGGCCCGGCCCGGCGGGCGGCCTCGGCCAGCAGGATCACCTGCCGGGCCACGCCCTTGGGGTCGAGCGTCTGGTGGACCAGCACCGCCGCCGCGTTCCTCCAGGCCACCGCAACGTCGCCCAGCGAGAAGGAGGCGGTGGTGACCGCCAGCGTCCCGCCCAGCACGATCAACAGCGACGGCGGATCGAGGAAGGCGCGGGCCGAGCCGCCGGTGGTGATGGCGATCAGGATCACCGCGGCGGCGGCGGCTAGCCCGACCAGCGTCGCCACGTCCAGCCCGCCGCGCAGCCGCACGCTCCGCCCCGGCGCGGT
>CBIHQY010000104.1:0-8263 GCA_966212305.1 uncultured Azospirillum sp. | reverse complement strand
ATGCCGACCTCCCGGAAGGTCGCCTGATCTCCATCGCTTCTGGGCGATATCCGTCGGCAGGCCGAGTTCTGCACCAAAGTCGCTGACAGACGAAGAAGGACGTATCGGGCAGGCGCGGGTCGAGCGCGAAGGCCAGGGAGAAGGCGACGACGATTTCGCCGCCGTTCGGCCGTCGGCCTTTGCGTTCGAAATGGAAGGGCTCGAACCGGCCGATCCCCGTCCGCGCGAACTCCGCCGCATCGGCCAGCGCGTCGCCGCTGTCCAGCACGACCATGGCGAGGCCTTCGCTTGTCTAGATAGTCGCGGACGAAGGCGCCGAAGCTGAAGCGTCTGGGAGCATGCGGCGGGATCAGAGTGCCGTCCCCCACCGTGATTAGTTCGAGGAAGGAGGATCGGAACTGAACCAGCCGGTTCTCGGTGCCCCAGGGATGGCGGTTGCGGGCGCCGACCTGGAAACCGAGGCTTTCGTAGAAGGCCGCGGTCCGGTCGAGGTCCCGGACGGCCAGGACAAGATGGTCGATCCGCCGGTGGGAGGCCGTCATGCCCGGTCTCCCGTCCGGTCCTGCATCCGCCGACTCACCGCCTGCACGGCGCGTTCGGACGCTTCGACCGCCCCAGCGAGATAGCCGGCCTCTTGCGGGCTGACCTCGCTGCCCGCCAGGATGAGCCGGTCCTGCCACGGGCCATCCACCCAGATCTCGGCCGGTGCCGGATGACCGGCCGACGACGGATCGGCCGAGGTCGCCGTCAGGGGATCGGCGGCCCAGTCCTTCCACAGCGTGGCACGCGGGTGGTTGGCCTCCGGTCCGAAGAGGCGCGCGAACTGCGCGAGACAAGCGGTGGTCAGCGCCGCTTCGCCGATGCGGGCACGGTCGGCGGCACCCACGCCGAGGAAGCCGAAGAGTGCTGCCTCTCCCGACGCGGTAGTGGCGTCGTGCATTTCCGGCATGGGGCCAACCATGCTCTGCGCCGTGCCGGAGAAGCCGGCATCGCGCCAGAACGGGCGGTCGTAGACGGCGAAGAACTTGGCGTGGGGCGCCATCCAGGTGGGGGTGTCCTGCCACAACCGGCGGGTCTCCGGCGGCAGGGCGGGGGAAAGCCCGACCGTGCTTTCCAGCAGACGCGGCGGCAGGGCGGCGACGACCTGTGCGGCGCGCACGGCTTCCTCACGGCCATCGGCATGGTGTAGCGACACTTCCACCCCATCCTGAAGAAGGCGCAAGGCGACCATCTGGGCGCCGGTCCGAACCCGATCAGGCGGCAGCGAGTCCGCCAGGGCGCGGATCAGCGCGGCGGAGCCGCCGGCGAGGCGCAGCGACTGCGGGTCCTGGCCGAGGCCGGGAAGGCGGTGCGGGCGTTCGCGCGACATCCGTTCGAACACCACGTCGCCCTTGCTGTGCTGACCGAAGCTCGCGAGTCCCAGTTCGGTGACCAGCGCGCCGATGGCGGGCTGCATGTCCGGCCAGAACCAGGACGGGCCGAGATCGAAACCGTCGTCAGCCGGCTCGCCGGCGGCATTCACGGTCAGGATGCGGCCGCCAAGCCGGCCGCGGGCCTCATACAGCCGAAAATCGATGCCGGCGCGGTGCAGCAGCCGCGCCGCATTCAGCCCGGCAAGACCGCCGCCGAGAATGACGACCTGTGTCTCTGTCATGGTTTGGTGTCCTCTCAGGAGCGGTCTGGAATCGGCAGGATGTCGGGGTGCTGCAACGGCGCGTCCTTGATCCAGAGGCTGGCGCCCTCCGGCCCGACGACGGCGGTGAAGTCGTGACCCGCCGGCAGCCGGCACCAGCCGTGGGGAGCGAGATCCTCGCCGTTCTGGGTCAGCTGGCCGGAAATGACGAACAGTTCCAGCCCGCGTTGGTTCGGGATCGTCACCGCGGCGCCGGGCCTCCAATCCTCGATCACCACCCGCTCGGCGCCATCGTCGAAGAGAAGCCGCGCCGCCGACGCGCCGTCGCGCAACGGTGCGGCCTCGCCGTCGCCGGGCCGGCGGACGATCTGCTTGCGGTCGCCCTCGCGGAACTGCCAAAGCCGCACCAGGATGGTGCAGCCGTCCGCCGCGGCGGGGCTGTGGCGCGTGCCGGGCGGGTTGCGGAAATAGGTTCCTGCCGGGTAGTCGCCATGCTCGTCCTGGAAGGTGCCGTCGAGCACCAGGATTTCCTCGCCGCCGGGATGGGAGTGGGCGGGAAAGGCGCTGCCCCTGGCATAGCGCACGATGGACGTGGCGCGGGCGACCTCGCCGCCTTCGCGGTAGAGCATGCGGCGGTCGACGCCGGCGACGGGGCTCGGCATCCAGTCGAGCGTGCCGGCCTGGACGGTGACCGGACGGCTCAGGTCGTCATTGAGGCGCAACGGCGGAATCTCCCATGGTCAGCACCATCCGGAACTTCACGTCGCCGGACAGCATCCTGCGAAAGGCTTCGTCGGCCCGTGCCAGCGGCAGGGTCTCGATCCAGGGGCGGGCGCCGGTCAGCACGCTGAAATCGAGCGCCCGCTCGTTGTCCCAGGGCGAACCGGTGATCGAGCCGACAACGGATCGCTCGCCGCCCACCAGATGCGCCGTCGACACCGCCAGCGGATCCTTGCCGATGCCGAGCAGCACCAGACGCCCCTCCGGCGCGAGCCCGGGCATCACCGACGCGACCACGCCCATGTCGCCGATGGTCGAGAGAAGCGCTGCGGCTCCCCCGAAGGTCATCAGCACGGAGGCGGCGTCTTCCCGTTCGGTATCGACATAGTGGTGCGCGCCGAGCGTCAAGGCATCCGCGGCGATGTCCTGCCCACGGCCGATGGCGATCACGCGGAATCCCATACGGCGCGCATATTGCACCGCCATATGGCCGAGGCCGCCGATGCCGAGCACGGCGACGGTGTCGCCCGGACCGGCGCCGGAGGCCTTCAGCCCGTTGAAGGTGGCGAGACCCGCGCACAGGATCGGCGCGGCGTCCTGCGAGGAGAGGTCGTCGGGGATGGAGACGAGGCCGGTGGCGCGGGCGGTCATCATCTCGGCATAGCCGCCGTCGCGGCTCGCTCCCATCACCGGCTGCTGCCGGCACAGGTGGAACCTGCCGCGGCGGCACTCCCGGCAATCGCCGCAATGTCCGCCGAAGCGGCCGATGCCGACGCGGCGGCCGACCGCCCAGACCGCCGGCACCTGTGGCCCGACGGCGGCGATCCGCCCCACCACCTCATGGCCGGGAACCCGGCCCAGCGCGGGGTCCGCCTTCTCGACATCGCTGCGGTCGGCCCCGCAGATGCCGCAGGCCTCGACCGCGATCAGCACCTCGCCCGTCTCCGGAACCGGGACCGGGACCGGCCGCTCGACAAGTTCCAGCCGACCCGGAGCGGTGACCGCCATGGCGAGATAGGTAGCCGTCATCCTTCGTCTCCCCGATGTCCGCCCAAGCCCCTGGCGCGCACTCATCGTGGTGAGGATGGCGCGTCAGGGGGCTTTCATCAGGTGGTAGCAGACGTCGGTCATGACCAAAAATGGCATTATTTCATTGAGCGATGAATCTCCTGCATGAGACGCGAGCCGTGCCGTGTCAGTGCGCTTCCAGATCCGAGAGCCCGGAATTGGGGAACAGGGCGTCGATGAACCCGAATTTCGTCATGTCCACGATCCGCTGGGGATAGAGAAAGCCGTCGAGATGGTCGAACTCGTGCTGGAAAACCCGGGCGTGGAAGCCCTTCGCCTCGCGGACGAGCGTCGTGCCGTCTTCCAGCGTGCCGCCATAACGGATGTGCGCACAGCGCGGAACCATGCCGCGCATTCCCGGAACCGACAGGCAGCCCTCCCAGGAGTCTTCCACCTCGTCCGTGAGCTTTTCGAACCAGGGGTTGATCAGCGTGGTGACCGGCACCGGCGGCACGTCCGGATAGCGCGGATTGGAGTCGAACCCGAAGATGATCACCCGCAGGTCGACGCCGATCTGCGGCGCAGCCAATCCCGCGCCGTTGGTGGCATGCATGGTTTCGAACATCTCGGCGATCAGCGACTTCAATGCCGGGTCGTGAATGTCCTCAACCGGCTTCGCCACCCGCTGGAGCCGGGGATCACCCATCTTCAGGATTTCACGCATGATGTTGTCCGTCGTTCCGATCCGATCGGCTCAATGAGGCATGGAGACCGGTCGAAGTGCAAGCGCGGCTGGTCAGGACACGCGCGCCGGCACGGTTGCGTCGGCGTATCCGTCCTGCCCCAGGGCCAGCGTCTCCAGCCAAGCCGGATCGGGGGCCCAGCCGTGCATCCAGGGCAGGAAGGCGGAGGCCGGCATCGGCCGGGCGATGCCATAGCCCTGGCCCAGGTCGCACCCCAGCATCAGCAGGGTGGTGCCGTGCTCGACCTTTTCCACCCCCTCGGCCACCACCGCACGGCCGAGGCCCTGGGCAAGGACGATGATGCTCTTCACGATGGTCAGATCGTCGGCGTCCTCTTCCAGATGCCGGATGAAGGACTGGTCGATCTTCAGCGTGTCGATCGGCAGGTGGCGCAGGTAGGTCAGCGAGGAATAGCCGGTGCCGAAATCGTCCAGCGCCCCGCTGACCCCGAGATGCCGGCAGGTGTCCAGCGTCAGCTTGGCGCGGGCGATGTCTTCGAGCGCTGCCGTTTCCACCACCTCGATCTGCAGCATGCCGGGCGGCACCGACGGATATTCGGCGAGGATCGCCGTCAGACGGACCGGAAAATCCGGGTGCAGCAGATGCGCGGCGGCGATGTTGACGCTGACGGGGATGGCGTGGCCGGTCGTCTTCCAGGCGGCGATCTGGGACAGGGCGGTGCGGATCACCCATTCGCCGACTTCGATGTCCAGTTCGGAACTTTCGATCAGCGGCAGGAATTGGCCTGGGGGCAGGAATCCCTGCTCGGGGTGGTTCCATCGGATCAACGCCTCGGCACCTACCACGGTGCCCAGCCGCATGTTGACCTTCGGCTGGTAGTAGAGTTCGAACTCTCCCGCATGCAAGGCGGCGTGGATGCAGTCGCGGTTGGCCTGCCAGGTGGCGTGGTGCCGCTCCTCCTCCGGATCGTACAGCTGATAGCAGTTCCGCCCCTTGTTCTTGGCCTGATACATGGCATGGTCGGCGTGACGCAGAAGGGTATCCGGGTCGGCGTCGTCGAACGGGTACAGCGTGACGCCGATCGAGGCGGTGACCGACAGGGGATCGGTCAGATGGGGAAGATGGATGAGCTCGCGCACCGCCGCCAGCAGGTGGTCGAGCGTCGCGGTGCAATCGTCCAGCCCCTTCAGGTCGAGCAGAAGGACGACGAACTCGTCGCCGCCCAGCCGCGCCAGGGTGTCGCCCGCCCGCATGACGTCGCTCAGGCGATAGGCGAGCTCCTGCAAAAGGATGTCGCCTATATGATGGCCGAAGCGGTCGTTGATCGGCTTGAACCCGTCCAGATCCAGATAGGCGACGGCGATGGTCCGGCCGGTCCGCTTGGCCTCCGTCATCGCCTGTTCCATGCGGTCGGCCAGCAGGATGCGGTTGGGCAGCCCGGTCAGGGCGTCGTGGTGCGCCAGCCGCTGGAGAGCCAGTTCGGCCTGGTTGCGCGCCTTCAGGAATTCGTTGAAGGCACGGGCGACGGTGCGGATTTCCGGACTGCCGGTTTCGGCCACCGCAATGGCGGGTTCCCCCCGGAGCATCCGGGTGGCGCACCCGTGCATCGCATCGGCCAGCCGCAGAAGCGGCTTCAGCAGCGACTGGGCCAGCACCCACAACACCGGCGTCGCAACCAGGATCAGCAGCAGGGTGGTCAGGATCATGCGCCGCTGGATCACATAGATCGAACTGAATGCCTCGCCGGACGGGATGACCGATGCCAGGACCCAGCGGGTGGTCGCCAGCCGCTTAAAGGTGAACAGCCCTTCCAGCCCCTGGCTGTTGACCCCCTCCGCAGTCCCTTCGAAGCCGGCGAACGCGCTGTCCAGCAGCGGGTTGATCCCCGGTTCGGTGATCCGCCGCATGATCCGGTCGCGGTCCGGATGGGCGATGGTGGTACGGTCCTCGGCCACCAGATAGAAATATCCGCCGTCCCCGACACGGCGGTCGGCCAGTGCCCCGATCAGGTTCTGTTTGAAGAGGTTCAGCACCCCGCCGATGACCCCGACCAGATTGCCCTCGGCGTCCAGGATCGGCGCCGCCAGCACGATGATCGGCTGGTGCGTGGCCTGGCCGAGGATCGGCCTGGAGATGGCCGGGCGCAGGGTGGCGCGGACCTGCTGGATATAGTCGCGGTTGCTCATGTTCAGGCCGCGCCGGCCGGGCTTGTGCGGCCAGTCCACCAGCAGCTGGCCGGCGGCGTCGAACAGATAGAGGTCGTCGACCATGCTGAGCAGGGCGGTCTCCTCGCGCAGATGGTCTTCCATCCTGACCGGGTCCGCCATCATCTCCGGCGACACCACAGTGCCGGCCTGGGCGAGCGCCGTCATCCGTTCGGAAATCTGGTCGTCCATATGGGCGGCGAGTTCCGACAGCAGATCGAACTGCTGCCGTTCGATCCGCTCCAGCACCTCGCTGCGCAGAGCATAGAACTGAAGAACCGACTGCGCGAGCAGCAGCACCCCGCCCAGCACGATCGCGCCAAGCGTAAGCTTCAGTTTCAGGCTGAGATTCCCGACATGCATCAAGATCTTCGTCACCGTTTCACGACATCCGCCCCATTCGGGGGCGCCACCCGAGTCAGCAGACACATTACAGAACCGTCGAAAATTTCATGTGCAAGCCCATGTTTCATTGGAATGCAAACTCATCAACAATATTCACCCCGAAGAGAAAAGATAAAACAAGCGCAGCACCCGCAATGCCCCGTTAAAACAATATAGTCCCTATACATGATATATTCAGGGTTCTCTCCTCCATGAATCCTTTCGCTCCATTTCGACTCTAGGCACCAATTTGGCGAAAGTCAAAATCAGTCGACCTGATCTGACAGGTCATTGTCCCGCACCGTCAGGCCGACAGTTCTGCCGCAGCGGCGAGATGCTGAACCAGTTGCCGGGCGCTCACCGGCAGCGACGCCATGTCACGCACGCACAGGAACAGGCGGCGCGCGGCCCAGGATTCGGCCAGCGGAATGGCACGGATGCGCCCCGTGGCGATCTGATGCTCGATCGCCATCAGGGGCAGGATGCCGATGCCGAGATTTTCCTCGATCATCCGGCACATCCCGTCGAAGCTGCGGACCTGGATGCGCAGCTTGATCGAACTGCCCGTCTCCATCGAAGCCCGCATGATGACGGCCAGAAGCGAGCTGTCGGGATGCGGGCCGATGAAGTCGTAGTCCAGCGTCTCCAACAGCCGGACCGCGGACCGGTCAGCCAGCGGGTGGCCGTCGGGAACGACGAGGACCAGACGGTCCAGATGGTAGGGCAGGCGTTCGAGTCCTTCGGCGGCGGTGTTCTCGGTGATGATGCCGACGTCGGCGGACCGGTCCGTCACCGCCTGTACGATGGCGGGGCCGACCTGCTCCTCCAGGTCGATCTTGACCATCGGGTAGCGCGTCAGAAAGCTGTTGAGTTCGCGGGGCAGAAACTCCGAGATCGCCGCGGCGATGGCGTGCATGCGTACATGCCCCTTCACCCCGGCGGCGAAATCGCTCAACTCCCCTTCCATGCGGGCCAGCGTCTGGAGGGCTCTGTTGCAAAGTTGGCCGGCACGCGTCGGAATGGCTGGAGGTTGGATGGAGCCAAGCCGTGTCGGACTTCAAGGGACGCCACTTTGAGGGTGAGATCATGCTGTGAGCGGTGCGCTGGTCCCTGCCGATACGGTATCAGCTATCGCGACCATCTGAGCAACGTGGTGGAGGCCGACCACGGCAAGCTGAAGCAGCTGATCCGCCCGGTGCGGGGCTTCAAGACCCTGAAGACGGCCTACGCGACGATCAAGGGATTTGAGGTGATGCGGGCGCTCCGCAAAGGCCAAGCGTCCAGCTTCAACATCACCCGCGACATGCGGGGCGAGGCGCGCCTCGTCGAACGCGCCTTCAACGTTGGACCCGGCGCGCTCGCCGAGGCCGTGCAGTTCATCACCCAGCAGTTCGAGCGCCAGGACGCATAGCGTCGGCGGTCATGCCCGTGACCATCATCTTGCGATCGCCGGCAAACTTTGCAACAGAGCCCACCAAGTCGCGCCATATCCCCGGCGTGCGTTTCGCCGGGCTGATCCACCCCGGCCTGATCGGCTGCCTGCCGTCCCATGACTTGCTGGCCAAGTGGAACAAGCGCGAGCAGGCGCTGATCGACACCAACCCGACCCG
>CBIHQY010000103.1:0-8526 GCA_966212305.1 uncultured Azospirillum sp. | reverse complement strand
ATCCTCGCCGCGCGTCCCCCTCACCCTAACCCTCTCCCCGGGGGGGAGAGGGGACAATGCGCGTAGGGGGAGTTCACTTCACGACGCCAAGTCCTTCAAGATCGGGCAGTCCGGCCGCTCGTCGCCGTGGCAGGCGTCGGCGAGTTCGTGGAGCGTGTCGCGCATCGCCTGCAGTTCGGCGATCTTCGCTTCCAGCTCGTCGATGTGCTGGAGCGCGATCCGCTTGACCTCCGAACTGCAGCGGGAGCGGTCCTGCCACAGCCCGACCAGCTTCTGGATGCGTTCGATCCCGAAGCCCAGAGTCCGCGCCCGCTTGACGAAGCGCAGCACATTCACGTCGCGGTCGCTGTAGACGCGATAGCCCGACGCCGTCCGCCCGGCCTCCGGGATCAGGCCGATGGATTCGTAATAGCGGATCAGCTTGGCGTTGACGCCCGACGCCTTGGCGGCGTCGCCGATGGTCATGCCGTCCTTCATTGCGCATCCCCGTTCTTCGGCGGAGCCCAGCCGCGCAGCGTCAGGGCGTTCACCACCACGCTGACCGAACTCAGCGCCATCGCCGCCCCGGCCAGCACCGGGCTGAGGTTGCCTGACGCCGCCAGCGGGATGCCGACCACGTTGTAGGCGAAGGCCCAGAACAGCCCCTGGCGGATCTTCGAATAGGTCCGGCGCGACACGTCGATGGAACCGGCGACCAGCCTGGGGTCGCCGCGCATCAGGGTGACGCCGGCGCTGTGCATCGCCACGTCGGTGCCGGTCGCCATGGCGATGCCGACATCGGCGGCGGCCAAGGCGGGCGCGTCGTTGATGCCGTCGCCGACCATGCCGACCACCTTGCCCTCCCCCTTCAGGGTCGCGACGACGGCGGCCTTGTCGCCGGGCAGCACCTCGGCGAACACCCGCTCGATGCCCAACGCCGCAGCAACGGAGCGGGCGGCGCCCCAGCCGTCGCCGGTCACCATCACCGGCTCCACCCCCTGCGCCTTCAGCGAGGCGACGGCGGTGATCGCGCTGTCCTTCACCGTGTCGCCGAAGGCGACGAGGCCGAGCAGGCGCGGAAGTTCGCCGACCTCCATCAACCAGGACAGGGTGCGGCCGGTCGCCGCCAGCGCCTCGGCCGGTTCGGCCAGCGGACCCGGCTGCAAGCCGGCCTCTTCCACCGCACGGGCGTTGCCGAGTTGCAGGCGGCGCCCCGCCACCGTGCCGGAAACGCCGCGGCCGGCCAGCGCGCGGAAGTCCGTCACCGGCTCCGGCGCCATGCCCGCCGCCTTGGCTCGGTCGCGCAGCGCATGGGCCAGCGGATGCTCGCTGCCGGCTTGGAGCGCGGCGGCGAGGCGCAGCAGGGTCTCGCCATCGACGCCTTCGGCCGGGATCAGGTCGGTGACGCGCGGCTTGCCTTCCGTCAGCGTGCCGGTCTTGTCGAAGGCGACGGCGGTCAGGGCATGGGCGCGTTCCAGAGCTTCGGCGTCCTTGATGAGGATGCCGTGGCGGGCGGCGACGCCGGTGCCGACCATGATCGCGGTCGGCGTCGCCAGACCCAGTGCGCAGGGGCAGGCGATGACCAGAACCGAGACGGCGGTGACGATGGCCGCCTCCAGATCGCCGCCGACGATCCACCAGCCGGCGAGCGTCAGCGCCGCCACCGCCAGCACCGCCGGGACGAACACCGCGCTGACCCGGTCGACCAGCCGCTGGATCGGCGCCTTCGACGCCTGGGCGCCCTCCACCATGCGGACGATCTGCGCCAGCATGGTTTCGGTGCCGACCGCCGTGGTCTCCACCACCAGCAGGCCGTCGCCGTTGATCGAGCCGCCGGTGACGCGGGCGCCCGGTTCCTTGTCCACCGGCAGGCTCTCGCCGGTCAGCATCGATTCGTCGACGCCGCCGGAACCCTCGACCACCCGGCCGTCGACCGGCACCCGCTCGCCGGGGCGGACCACCACATGGTCGCCGACATGGACACGCTCCACCGGCACCTCGGTCTCCACCCCGTCGCGGCGCAGGCGGGCGGTGGCGGGGCGCAAATCCATCAGCGCGCGGATCGCCGCCGCGGTCTGACCCTTGGCCCGCGCCTCCAGCCATTTGCCGAACAGCACGAAGGTGATGAGGACGGAGGAGGCTTCGAAATACAGGTGCGGCTCGTGCCCGTCATGCGCGGTCAGCATCAGGTAGAGGCTGAGCCCCCAGGCCGCCGAGGTGCCGAGCGCCACCAGCAAATCCATGTTGCCGGCCCCCGCCCGCACCGCGTTCCAGCCGGCGCGGTAGAAGCGCGCGCCGAGCCAGAACTGCACGATGCTGGCAAGGATCAGCTGGACCCAGCCCGGCAGCATCCAGTTCGCCCCGAACAGGTCGCCGACCATGCCGGCCAGCAGCGGCAGCGACAGCGCCGCGGCGATCAGCACATGGTGCAGTTCGCGCCGGCTGCGGTCGGCCCGCGCCTCCTCCTCCGCCTGCTCGCCGCCCTGGCCGACGGGGGCGGCGCCATAGCCGACCTTCTCCACCGCCGCGACCAGATCGGCGGTATCGACGCTGCCGACGAAGGCGACGACATGGGCGCGCTCGGTCGCCAGATTGACCGCGGCCGACTCCACGCCCGGAAGCCGGCTCAGCGCCTTCTCCACCCGGCCGGAACAGGAGGCACAGGTCATGCCGGTGACCGACAGGTCGAACTCCCGCTTTTCGGCATGGTAGCCGGCGGCCTCGACCGCATCCGCCGCGGCCTTGACGTCGGGCGGGCCGGCGAAGGTCAGCCGCGCCCGCTCCGTCGCCAGATTGACCGAGACGGCGGTGACGCCCGGCACCCGGCCCAGCGCCTTCTCCACCCGGCGGACGCAGGAGGCGCAGGTCATGCCCGATACGCCAAGGTCGAGTTCGGCCTTTGGCCCGGCGGGAGCCGTCGTCGCGCCGCTGTCGTGCTGGGTCGTAGTCATGCCGGTTCTCCTTCGATTCCGCTCGGCATGGAGTGATATGGGGCTTCCAACCATTGGAAGGTCAAGGGGCCGATCGACGCGGAAATCCATCCCCATGAACAAAACGCCGGACGGGGCGTTCGTGTCCTGACCGTCCGCCACCAGCAGAAAGGGATCGCCCCCTTGACCCGCCTGACCATCGCCGAGGCGCAGAGCCGCGTTTCCCATATGCTGACCCATGACGTGGTCGAGGATCTGCGCGCCGTGGAGTACGATACGCCTCCCCTGGCCGACGCCCCGTCCGCCACGCCGCTGGCCGAGTTGCGGCGGGCGGAGGTGACCTTCAGCCACGCCCCCGGCTCACCCGACTGCCTGTATCGCATCGGCGCCTTCGGCGATTCGCTGCTGATGCGGCTTCAACTGAATGTCTGGCGGTTCGTCGCCATCTATCAGGTGCCGGTGAAGGACCCGATCGACAGCAACACCATCGCCCCGCATTTCGAACGCTGGGCCATCGGCGCCGGCCATGCCGGCTGGACCATCGGCTGGCGCGACGGCGTCGATCCCTGGGACCATGACCTGCGGGTGGTGGAGACCTATTGCTACGCCATGCTGCCGGAAGGCTTCCTGGACGAGCCGCTGACCCAGCTCTATTGGCGCACCGACCTGTTGCAGATGACCCGCGCCTTCATGCTGGAGGCGCGGCGGATGGGCATCCGCCTGTCGGCCCCCGATTCGGTGTAGCGGAGGTTTCGCTTGGCGCGGCGGGGGCCGCTGTGCTCAATCGGTGGGCAGACGTTCTCAGCAGAGCCAGACCATGCCGCCGCTTCCCATTCCGATGCCGACCGATCTCTCCGTCCTGCTGACGGTGATGGATTTCATCGGCGTGTTCGTCTTTGGGCTCAGCGGCGGGACACTGGCGGTGCGCAAGCGGCTGGACCTGTTCGGGGTGATGGTTCTGTCGCTGGCCGCGGCACTGGCGGGCGGCGTGGTGCGCGACCTGCTGATCGGCGCGCTGCCGCCGACCAGCCTGCATGACGACCGCTATCTGATGGTGGCGCTGGCCGCCGGGTTGGCCGCCTTCCTGTTCCACGGCCCGATCAACCGGCTGGGCAAGCCGGTGATGGTGCTGGACGCCGCCGGTCTGGGACTGTTCACCGTCGCCGGCTGCGGCAAGGCGTTGGCCTATGGATTGAGCCCACTGCCGGCCGCCCTGCTGGGCGTGATGACCGCCTGCGGCGGCGGGGCGGTCCGCGACCTGCTGGTCGCCGAGGTGCCGCGGGTGCTGCGCGAGGAGATTTACGCCATGGCCTCGCTGCTGGGGGCCGCGGTGGTGATCGCCGGCAATGGTCTGGACCTGCCGCCGGTGCCGGTCGCAGTGGTCGGCGCGCTCGCCGTGTTCGTTCTGCGCGTGGTCAGCGTGCTGCGCAACTGGAGCGCGCCGCGGGCGCCGGGGAGTTGAGGGACCCTCTCCCCGGGGGGAGAGGGAGAGTCAGGAGACCTTCACATCAAGCCCGCTTGCTCCAGCCCGGCATCGGGAAGACCGGCTCCGCTTCCGCCGAGGCCTTGGGCAGGACCACGGTCGGGCGCAGCTTGTGGTTCTGGATGCAGGCGGAGATCAGGTTGGTGTTCTGGCCCTTCTCGTCGAAGGTAATCGCCGGGCCGACCATCAACTTGTCCGACAGGTTGGTCTGGCGCAGCGCCGCCAGCATCGCCGAGGCCTCCGCCGTGCCGGCGCGCTTGAAGGCGTCGGCGGCGATCAGGATCGCCTCGAAGGTGAAGGCGACGTTGAAGGCATAGCCCTCGAACCGGTCGTTCGGGAACTGCTTCTTGAAGGCCGCCTCGACCCGCTTGGTCATCGCCGCCTTGGGATCGTACCAGGGCAGGTTGGTGATGGCGTAGTCGGCGTACTTGCCCAGCACCTTGTAGAACTGTTCGTCATACAGGCCGGGCGAACCGGGGGAGACGATGCCCTTCGGCTCCCACCGCTGCTTGACCATCTCGCGCACCATCATGATGGCGTCGTTGGCGCGGGTGGTGACGATGGCAAGCTCGGCGCCGGTGGCCTTGGCCTTCGCCACCTCGACCGCCAGATCCTGCGCCCGCGGGTCGTAGGAGATCGATTCGAGGATCTGGAACGGCATGTCCAGCTTGGGGAACAGCGCGTCGACGGCGGCCTTGTTGGCCATGCCGAAGGTGTCGTTGGCGTGCAGGAAGACGGCGGTTTTCGGCGTGGTGCCGGTGGCGGCGAACAGATCCTTCATCAGCGACATCCCGTTCGACACCAGCATGGTGGAGGTCGGGAAGTTGCGGAAGACGGTCTTGTAGCCCTGCTCCGTCAGCTTGTCGGCGGCGGCGATGTTCATCACCAGCGGCACGCCGCGCTGTTCGCAGACCTGGGCGGCGGCGGCGGTCTGGCCGCTGTCGAAGGCGCCGACGATGACATGGGCGCCGTCGTTGATCAGCTTTTCCGTGCGCGAGCGGGCGACGTCGGCGTTCGATTCGGTGTCGGCCGACATCACCTCGACCTTGTAGCCGAGGTCGGACAGCACCGCCGGCGCGATGTCGGCGCCGCGCTGGCAGGCCTGACCAGCCTGGGCCAGCAGGCCGGAGCGCGGCAGCAGCACGCCGACCTTCAGCGTGGTGTCCTGCGCGAAGACCGGCGCGCGGCCGAAGCCGGCCAGCACGCCGCCGGCAATGGCGGCCTGCCCCAGCGTGCGGCGGGTAAGGGCGAGTCCTCCGGTGGAACGGTTCTTATGGTCGTTGGTCATGATGCTGCGGATGCCTTTTGGCTGGTCGCAAAGCGGTTCGGTTCGACCGAAGAGTCCACCGCCGGCCCCCTCCGTGTCAAAGTGGAATCGCCGAAGTCCTTCAATACGCAACGGAATGACCTTCATGCCCAACGGCAGCCGGACCGTCACCCTCGACGAGGCGCTCGCCATCGCGATCGACCATCTCAAATCCGGGCGCCTGGACGAGGGGGAGGAGCTCTATGCCCGAATCCTCGACGCCGATCCCGGCAATGCCGAGGCGCTGCACCGGATGGGCTTCATCGCCGGCCGCCGGGGCGACATGGAACGGGCGCTGGACCTGCTGACCCGCTCGGTGGAGCGGGCGCCCGATGCCGACGCGCTGTTCAACCTGGGAACCCTGCACCACCGCGCGCTGCGGACGGAGGAGGCCATCGTCGCCTACCGTCGTGCCCTGGCGCTGCGCCCCGACTTCCCCGATGCCGAATATCACCTGAGCGAAGCCCTGCAGGGCGCCGGCCGCCTGGACGAGGCGCTGGCGGCGCTGGACACCCTCCTGGAGCGCCATCCCCATTACCCCGCCGGCTGGCGCCAGCATGGCGACATCGAAGCGGATTTGGGCCGGCCCGGCGCGGCGGTGCATTTCTATGAGATGGCGCTCGCGCTGAATCCATCCGACGACCTGTCCCGTGAGAGGCTGGTCCGGCAGGAGGAGGCCTTCCGCATCCGCCGCGCGGCGATGGCGGCGCGGCTGCCGGACGGACGGCACGACCTGCGCGACACCACCGTCCTGATCCCGTTCCGCGCCGACAGCGACGACCGCAGGCGCAACCTGCGCTGGATCGTCGGCTTCCTGTTGAAGCATGTCGACGCCACCCTGCTGATCGGCGAGGACAAGGACGGGCCGAGCGACGTGCCGGATTCGCTTGGCCCCGACCTGGCCGCCCGCTGCCGCCACCTGCATCTGCGCGGCAACGACACCCCCTTCACCCACAAGGCCCACCTCATCAACCGCATGGTCGAGGCGGCCGACACGCCCATCGTCGCCCTGCACGACACCGACATCGTGGTGGACCCGGTGCAGTATGTGCTGGCGCGTGATGCCGTGCGGCGGGGCGGCGGGCTGGTCTTCCCCTACAACGGGCTGTTCTTCTGGATCATGGGCCGGGAGGTCCTGCGCTTCGGCCACACCCTGTCGGCGGCCCCGTTGAACGCCGTCTGCCCACGCTTTCCGCTGATGCACCGCAATTCCCCCGGCGGCGGCGCCTTTTTCGACCGGGAGCGGCTGCTCGCCAACGGCGGCTACAACGAGGCTTTCCTGTCCTGGGGCTTCGAGGACGACGAGATCGTCGAGCGCTTCCGCCGGCTGGGGCTGAGCGTCGAGCGGGTGCCGGGACCGCTCTACCATCTGGAGCATGCCCGGCCGGCGAACTCGTCGGAGCAGAACCCCTTCTTCGAGGCCAACCGGGCGGAGCTGGAGCGCGTGCGCAATGCGGACGGCGGGGCGCTGCGGGCCGACATCGCCGCCGGACGGCTGCGCCGGCCGCTGCTGTCGTCGCGCGATCTGGCGGTATCGCCAACCGGTTGAAAGTGGCGCAAATGCGGTGCAACGCCGGGAACCCCTTGAAGGGGAAACGGCCCGGACACAGGTGAGAGGGCAGGATGTGACGAATTCGAGAACGATCTCGTGTTGAGCTTGGCACGCAAACTGTGGGCGGAGGCCATTTCGGGCGCTCCCTCGGTCGGCCGGGCGGGACCGGCATCGGTGCCGCGCGGCATGCGCGTCTATGCGGTCGGCGACATCCATGGCCGGCTCGACCTGCTCGACCAGATGCTGGGCCAGATCGCCCGCGATGCCGAACAGGCGCCGAACCTGCTCAAATACCTCGTCTTCCTCGGCGACTATGTCGACCGCGGCCCGGATTCGCGGCTGGTGATCGAACGGCTCGCCTGCGGGCTGCCGCCGGCCTTCGGCGCGGTGTTCCTGCGCGGCAACCACGAGGACACGATGCTGGGCTTCCTGTCGGACCTGCGCGTCGCCCCCGGCTGGCTGACCTATGGCGGCGACGCGACGCTGGAGAGCTACGGCATCCCCGCCCCCGATCCTGAGGCGCCGGTGGAGCATCTGCAGCAGGCGCAGATGATGCTGAACAGCCTGCTGCCGGCTCATCATCGCGCCTTCCTGACCGGTCTGCGCTGCCATCTGACCATCGGCGACTATCATTTCGTCCATGCCGGCGTCCGCCCCGGCGTCCCGCTCGACCGGCAGGAGGATCAAGACCGGCTGTGGATCCGCGAGGCCTTCCTCGCCTCGCGAGCGGACCATGGCAAGGTGGTCGTCCACGGCCACACCATCGCGCCGGAGCCCGAACTGCTGTCCAACCGCATCGGCATCGACACCGGCGCCTACGCCACCAATCGCCTGACCGCCCTGGTGCTGGAGGGGACGGATCGGCGGTTCCTGTGCACGGTGTGAGGGGGTCTAACGTAGTCCAAAAACGACAAAGGGCTCCCGGATCACTCCGGAAGCCCTTGTCTTGTTGGTCGGAGAGAGAGGATTCGAACCTCCGGCCCCTGCCTCCCGAAAGCAGTGCTCTACCAGGCTGAGCTACTCTCCGGTCCTGTCACCGGCGGGCGGTGCCGTCCGCCGGTGGAGCGGGTGTATAAACGGTTCCGGCCGGCGGCGCAATGCAAAGTCACAGCCTGACCACTGCATTTTTGCCGTCCTGTTTTGGCGCGCCGTTTCGCCATGCCAAACGGACCCCCGAAACGACGAAGGGCTCCCGGATTTCTCCGGAAGCCCTTGTCTTTTTGGTCGGAGAGAGAGGATTCGAACCTCCGGCCCCTGCCTCCCGAAAGCAGTGCTC
>CBIHQY010000102.1:0-9019 GCA_966212305.1 uncultured Azospirillum sp. | reverse complement strand
TTCCACAACTGGACCGGCAACCGCGTCACCTGCCGCGACTGGTTCCAGCTGTCGCTGAAGGAAGGGCTGACCGTCTTCCGCGACCAGGAATTCTCGTCCGACATGCATTCCCGCGCGGTGAAGCGCATCGCCGACGTCCAGGGGCTGCGCACCGTGCAGTTCCAGGAGGATGCCGGCGCCATGGCCCATCCGGTGCGCCCGGACAGCTATGTCGAGATCAACAACTTCTACACCCCCACCGTCTACAACAAGGGTGCGGAAGTCATCCGCATGATCCACACCCTGCTGGGGCCGGAGAAGTACCGCAAGGGCACCGACCTTTACTTCCAGCGTCATGACGGACAGGCTGTGACCTGCGACGATTTCGTCGCCGCCATGGCCGATGCCAGCGGCGTCGACCTGACCCAGTTCCAGCTGTGGTACCGCCAGTCCGGCACGCCGGAGCTGGACATCGCCGGCAGCTACGATTCGGCTGCCAAGACCTTCACCCTGACGGTGAAGCAGACGGTGCCGCCGACGCCGGGCCAGCCGACCAAGCAGCCGATGCACATCCCCTTGGTGGTCGGCCTGCTCGGCCCCGACGGGCAGGACCTGCCGCTGCGCCTGGACGGTGAGGACGCCGCTGCCGCCGGCACCAGCCGCATCCTGCATGTGACGGCGGAAAACCAGAGCTTCACCTTCCGCGACATCCCGGCCCGGCCGGTGCCCTCGCTGCTGCGCGGCTTCTCGGCCCCGGTGAAGCTGAAGACCGACCTGACCGACACCGACCTGACCTTCCTGATGGCGCATGACAGCGACGCCTTCAACCGGTGGGAGGCCGGGCAGATTCTCGGCACCCGCATCCTGCTGAACTTGGTCGCCGACCAGCAGGCCGGGCGCGATCTGGTTCTGCCGGAGGGCTATGCCGACGCCTTCGCCAAGATCCTGGACGATGCGCAGCGCGACCCCGCCTTCGCCGCCCAGGCGCTGGTGCTGCCGACGGAGGCCTATCTCGGCACCCAGATGCCGGTGGTCGATCCCGACGCCATCCATGCGGTGCGGGAATTCGCCCGCAAGACGCTGGCCGGCCGCCTGCGTGCCCAGTTCCTCGACCTCTACCGCCGCAACAGCAGCCAGGAACCCTTCTCCGTCGATGCCGAGGCCATCGGCAAGCGGGCGCTGAAGAACCTGTGCCTTGCCTATCTGATGGCGCTGGAGGACGCGGAGGCGCTGGAACTGTGCCTGACGCAGTACCGCAGCGCCCAGGGCATGACCGACGAGATCGCGGCGCTGCAGTTCCTGTCCAACGCCGCCTCGCCGGAAGGGGAGAAGGCGCTGGCCGACTTCTACGGGCGCTGGAAGGGCGAGGCGCTGGTGGTCGACAAGTGGTTCGGCGTGCAGGCGATGTCGCACCGCGCCGACACGCAGGCCCGCGTCACCGCCCTGCTCGGCCATCCGGCCTTCGAGATCCGGAACCCGAACAAGGTCTATGCGCTGATCGGCGGTTTCGCCAACGGCAACCCGGTCCGTTTCCATGACGCCAGCGGCGCCGGCTATCGCTTCCTGGCCGATCAGGTCCTGCGTCTGGACCCGATGAATCCGCAGGTTGCAGCCCGGCTGATGGGGCCCTTCTCCCGTCTGCGGCGCTATGACGCGGCCCGTCAGGGGCTGATGAAGGCGGAGTTGCAGCGGATCGTCGCGACACCGGGCCTGTCGCCGGACGTCTACGAGGTCGCGAGCAAGAGCCTTGAGGCCGCCGGCTGAGACTCGGGGAACCGAAGGACCGGGCACATAAGCCAAAGGGCCGGCGGGATGACCGCCGGCCCTTTCGCCGTCCGTCATCCCCCCACGCCGGGCAGGGGGATGCGGTCTTACTTCTGCTCGGACAGGAAGGCGATCAGGTCGGCGCGCTTGGCGTCGTCCTTCAGGCCGGCGAAGGCCATCGTGCCGCCCGGGACGATTTCCTTCGGCGCCTTGATGTAGGCGTCCAGGTTCTCCGGGGTCCAGACCAAGCCGCCGGCGCCCTTTTCCTTCATCGGGGCCGAATACTTGAAGCCCTCGATCGACGCGGCCGGACGGCCGACGACGCCGAACAGCGACGGGCCGACCTTGTTCTTGCCCTGCTCGGCGGTGTGGCAGGCCATGCAGACCTTGAAGACATCCTTGCCGGCCGCGGCATCGGCCGCCTGGGCGGCACCGGCACCCATCACGACCGCGGCGATGGCGGAAACGCCCATCAACAGCTTCTTCATTCTTCGGCTTCCCTTCCGATGGATCCACCGGCCGACGGCGCCGGCCGGAATCGCGCGGCAGCATACACATTCCGCAGGGGGCTCAAACCCCCTTTGATGCCGCCGTACGACCAATGAACAATTTGCCGCGCTAATTCATCCAGGCAAGCGCCGCGAACAGAACCACAACCACGAGAAGCGCCGCCCACGGCACATAGAAATTGCTCGTTCCGCCCCCCTTGCCGCGTCCGACCGGCAGCGGCAGCGGGATTTCCGGCGGCGGCTCCGCCATGCGGGTTGCGGGCTTCGTCGCGGGCGCGGCGGCCGACGCGGGATCGGAGTAGACGGCGGGCCGGACCGCGGGCCGGGGAGCCGCCTCGGTCGCCGCCGGGGCCTCCTCGGCAGTCGCCACCTCGGCCGGAGCCGGGCCGACGATCCGGGTGAAGCGGGCGAAGAACTCCTCCGCCATCTTGCGGGCGGTGGCGTCGACCAGCCGGGAGCCGATCTGCGCCAGCTTGCCGCCGACCTGGGCCTTGGCGGTGTAGGTCAGCAGCGTGGCGCCGCCATCGTCGGCCAGCGTCACGGTGGCGCCGCCCTTGCCGAAGCCGGCCGCCCCACCCGACCCTTCGCCGGTGATGGTGTAGCCGTTGGGCGGGTCCAGGTCGGACAGGGTGACCTTGCCGGCGAATTTGGCGCTGACCGGGCCGACCTTGGCGACGACCTTGGCCGTCATCTCGGTGTCGGACTGCCGGACCACCTCCTCGCAGCCGGGGATGCACTGGCGCAGGATGTCCGGATCGTTCAGCGCCGCCCACACGGCGTCGCGGCCGGCCTCGATCCGGTGGCTTCCGCTCATATCCATGGTTCGTGGTTCCTCCAACCCAATTGCCAACCCTGATGCGGCCCTTTGCGGGCGTCTCTCGCCCCGGCTGCGGCCGGGGTTACGGTCGAGAATATGGCATTACCGGGCGCTGCGACAGTCCCGGCGTCCTCATCTCAAAGTCTTACCCGTGAGCGCCCTCACCCGCGCGGCGCCATGCAGTTGCTGACGATCGGCGTGCAGGCCGACAGCGTGGCGCCGGCCGGGTAGCTGACCTGCTCCACCGTGCCGCGCGGGCCGATCACCATGGTCGCCTCGCAGCTGGCCGAGGTGTTGCCGCCGACCGGCACCCCGAAGCCGAGCCCGAGCCCCACCCCGCCGCTGCCGCCGAAGCTGCCGGCGCCGATGCCGATGCTGCTGCCGGGGCTGTAGGCCACCGCCGGGCGGGCGACATAGGTGTAGTATTCGCGCCCCGCCGCCGTCGCCTGACGGTCCGGCACGCCGGCGCAGGCCAACAGGTCGGCCTTGGGCATGCCGACCATGGCGGTCTGGGCGCGGCGCGCAATCTCCGGATCGGGGCCGGTGGCGCAGCCGGCAAGGATGGCGGCCGTGCCGCCGAGAAGGATCATCGCAGCGCCCACGGTCCTTGCCCTACCCACGGCTTTGCCCATGTCTCGTCCTCCACCAGAATATCGTGTCATCGCCGGGTTCTTCTCAACCGGTTGATACAGTGCTGAAACCCCGCCGCCGCCCGTCCGTTCCCGGACGGGTCCTTGCGGCCCGGAAGTGACGGACGGGCCCGGATTTGCTAGGAGTTCCGTCACCTGCCCATACCAGCATATCGGAACCGCCGACGCCATGGCCGAGCTTACGCCCCCGCCTTCTCCCTCCGCCTCCGCCTCCGCCGTGACGGTGTATCTCGCGCTCGGCGGCAACAAGGGCGACCGCGCCGCCAACCTCGCCGAGGCGATCCGGCTGCTGGACGCGGCGGTGGAGATCGACGCGCAATCCGCCCTGTACGAGACGGCGCCGATGTATGTGACCGACCAGCCGGCCTTCCTGAATATGGCGGTGCGCGGCACCACCCGCCTCGGCCCGACGGAGCTGCTGCGCTTCCTGAAGGAGATCGAGGCGACGCTGGGCCGCGATCTCGGCGGACTGCGCTTCGGCCCGCGCCCGATCGACGTCGACATCCTGCTCTACGCCGACCACGTGGTGGCGGAGCCGGAGCTGGAAATCCCCCACCCCCGCATGGCGGAACGCGCCTTCGTCCTCTGCCCGTTGGCCGACATCGCCGCCGACATCGTCCACCCGGTGCTGAACCGGCGGATCGACGCCCTGCGCGACGAAGTGCCCGGCCGCGAGACCGTCGTCCGCATCGCCGAGACGCTGTGACGAACGCCTCCTTGAGCGCGGTGGTCCAAGTGCGGTGGCATGCCGCCGCCGCACCGCCTATAGTGCCGGCCTGAACGCAACGCCGGCGCCCGTCCGCCGGCCGGGAGACTGTGTTGTCGGACGATAGCGTGAAACGGACCATGCTGGTCCAGCCGGGCGGCGCGCCGCTCACCTACACCATTCTGGTGCGCGGCTTCTCCGCCGCCGTGGCGCTCGCCGGCCGCACCGACCGGCCGGACGTCCGCTTCGACCTGACGCTGACCGTCACCCATCCCGGCCCCGGCTTTCCCGACGACATCGCCGCGGTGATGTCTTACGAGGACATCGTCGAAGACTTGCGTCGTCTTTGCGCCGAATCCAACGTATCGGGTGCCGAATACTTGGCCGACCGCGCCGCGGACCTCTGCCTGTCCCATGCCAAAGTGCGCCGCGTCCAGGTCGATGTCACCATTCCCGCGGCCGACTCGGGCAATTCGGCGGGCGGCGCCAGCCTGACGCGCGGCCGGCCCGGACTGGCCTGACCACCCCCGTCGCCACCGCCCGGCTGCCCATTACTGAAATGAGCAAAGATATAGCGCCTGTTGACAAAAGGACGGGTGACAATACC
This sequence comes from uncultured Azospirillum sp., assembly GCA_966212305.1. GTDB lineage: Bacteria > Pseudomonadota > Alphaproteobacteria > Azospirillales > Azospirillaceae > Azospirillum. The sequence goes on along the minus strand of CBIHQY010000102.1, from coordinate 3,987 downwards.
ACCCGGTCTGAGTTATGGTCGCCATATTGTATTTTAGACCCACAATCCGGATCGGACGGGGTATATCCCCGGCGACGATCCGGATACCGAAAGCCGAGACGAGCGCGCAGCAGGGATTAGGCCAATCGCCATTGCCGGCTTCGACCGTCCGCCGATCCCCCTTCCGGGACGGCAACGGCCCCCGGAAGCCGGACTCCAAGGGAGGGACGCATGGACCGCAGCACGACGCCGACCCTTTCCGAATTGCTCGAGGATCCGATCGTGATCGCCGTGATGGCGCGCGATGGGATCAGCCCCGACAGCGTCCAGCAACTTTTCGAACGCCTTCGCCGGAGCCGCCGAGTACAGGAAGAACGGCTCGCCGCCTGACCTGCGGGCGCCCTGACCCGAGCGTCGGAGACGCTCCCGGATAGGCATTGAACAAGGCCCGGTCAGACCAATCGGCTGGAATACCTCAAAACGAAGCGCCGCCTTCCACCGGAGGGCGGCGCTTCGCAATTGGAAGGAAGAGGGTCACCCCTCCAGAACCTCGCGCACGACCTCCATCACCTCCGCCGGGGTGAAGGGCTTGCGCAGGGTGCGGTGCGCGCCCAACGCCTCCGCCACCGGCAGCACGTCCAGCGAGGCGCGTGCGCCGCCGCCGGAAATCGCGATGATCTTCAGCGACGGCGCACCGCGCCGCAGCTCCATGATCGTCGCCAGCCCCTCCTGGTTCGGCATGAAGATGTCGGTGATGACCAGATCGACGGGATGGCTGGCCGGCCGGTCGCGGAACCGCAACATCCCCTCCACCCCGTCGCGGGCGCCGACCGCCTCATGGCCGGCCATCGTCAGCGTGCGCAGCAGCACCGCACGGGCCACGTCGTCGTCGTCGATGATCAGCACGCTGGCCATGGCGCCGGTCCCCTCCTCACTCCGCCGGATGGGGCACGCCGTGGGCTGAACCCCCATCTACACCCTGCTCCGCAGCCTCATCCTGCATCGGCTTCTTGCGCGCAAGATAGCTGTAGACCGTCGGCACGACGAACAGGGTCAGCAGCGTGCCCAGCGTCATGCCGCCGACGATGACGGCACCGATCGCCTGCCGGCTTTCGGCACCCGCCCCCTTGGCGTAGGCCAGGGGCAGTGCGCCCAGCACCATGGCGCCGGTGGTCATCAGGATCGGGCGCAGGCGCAGCACGGCGGCTTCCTCCACCGCCTTGCGGATGTCGGTGCCGGCGCGCTGGAGCTGGTTGGCGAACTCCACGATCAGGATGCCGTGCTTGGTGATCAGGCCGACCAGGGTGACGAGGCCGATCTGGCTGTAGACGTTCATCGTCCCGCCGCTCATCTGCAATGCCGCCAGCGCGCCGGTCATCGACAGCGGCACCGTCAGCATGATGACGAAGGGGTCGATGAAGCTTTCGAACTGCGCCGCCAGCACCAGATAGATGAAGGCCAGCGCCAGCACGAAGACGAAATAGAGCCCGGTCGCCGATTCGCGGAATTCGCGGCTCTGCCCGGCATAGTCGGTCTGGGCGGTTGCCGGCAGCACCTTGGCCGCGGCCGCCTGCATCACCGACAGCGCCTCGCCCAACGAGGTCCCCGGCGCCAGCGTTGCGGTGATGGTGGCAGAGCGCAGCTTGTTGAAGTGGTTCAACTCCTTCGGCGCCACCCGTTCCTCGACCTTCACCAGATTGGCGAGCGAGATCATCTGCCCCGGCCCGCCCGTAGCCGAGGTGCCGCCACGGACATAGATGCCGGCGATGTCGTCCGGGTTGCGGCGGTCGACGTTGGCGACCTGGACAATCACGTCATACTGCTTGCCGTCCTTCTTGAAGCGCGTCACCTGCCGTCCGCCCAGCAGCGTCTCGAGGGTGCGGCCAACGGTATCGACATCCACCCCCAGATCGGCCGACTTGTCGCGGTCGAGCGACACCCGCAATTCCGGCTTGTTCAGCTTCAGGTCGGTGTCGATGTTGGTCAGGCCGGGGAACTTGCGCGCCTCCGCCATCATGGCGTTGACCATCGTCTGCAGTTCCTCGAACGGCAGCGAGGTCTGGATGACGAAGTTGACCGGCTTGTCGATCGGGCTCTGGCCCAGCGAGGGCGGGTTGGTGACGAAGCCCAGGATGCCGGGGATGCCGAACATCTTGGGGAACAACTGGGCGGTGATCGCCTGCTGCTTCACGTCGCGCTCGTCCCAGTCGATCAGGCGGACGAAGGCGATGCCCTGGTTCACCACGGGAAAGCCGACGACGACGAAGAACTTCTCCAGCACCGGGATCTGGCGGAACAGCGCCTCCATCCGCTGGGCGTAGCCCATGGTGTAGTCGAGCGTTGAGCCTTCCGGCGCGATGGCGATGCCGACGATGGTGCCGCGATCCTCCACCGGCGCCAGCTCCGATTTCAGCCCGGTGAACAGCACATAGCTGGCCGCGGCGACGCCCAGCCCGATCAGCAGAACCAGGGGCCGCGCCCGCAGCGACAGGCGCAGCAGCCGGCGATAGCCGTTGGTCATCCCCTCCAGGAACCGCTCGATGGCGCGATAGAGCAGGCCGTGCTTGGTTTCATGCTTCAGCAGCTTGGAGCACATCATCGGCGACAGCGTCAGCGCCACGAAGCCCGACACGATGACGGCCCCGGCCAGCGTCAGCGCGAACTCGGTGAACAGCCGTCCCGTACGCCCGGTCATGAAGCCGATGGGCGCGTACACCGCCGCCAGCGTGATGGTCATGGCGATGACGGCGAAGCCGATCTCGCGCGATCCCTTCAACGCCGCCTGGAAGGGGTTCATCCCCTCTTCGACATAGCGGAAGATGTTCTCCAGCATGACGATGGCGTCGTCGACGACCAGGCCGATGGCCAGCACCATCGACAGCAGGGTCAGCGTGTTGATGGAAAAGCCGAAGGCGTACATCAGGGCGAAGCCGCCGATCAGCGACACCGGGATGGTCACCAGCGGCACCAGCGTCGCCCGCAGCGAGCGCAGGAAGAAGAAGATGACCAGCACGACCAGGATGATCGCTTCGAAGATCGTGTGGAACACCGCGTCGATCGACTTGGCGATGAAGACCGAACTGTCGTAGCCGACATCCACCCCCATCCCTTCGGGCACCGCCGCGCGGATTTTCGGCAGCGCCTCGTTGACCGCCTTCGACACGTCCAGCGGGTTGGCGGTGGATTGCTTCACCACGCCGATGGCGACGGCGCCGCGGCCGTTGAAGCGGGCGCTGACCCGCTCGTCCAGCGCGCCCAGCTCCGCCCGGCCGATGTCGCGCAGCCGGACCAGATAGCCCGAATCATCGCGCAGGATGATGTTCTCGAACTCGGCCGGGCTGCGCAGGTCGGTTTCCGATACCACGGTGAACTCGCGCGCCACGCTCTCGACGCGGCCGGCCGGGATCTCGACATTCTGCCGGCGCAGCGCGTTCTCGACATCCTGCGGCGTCACCCGATAGGCGGCCATCCGCTGCGGGTCGAGCCACAGCCGCATGGCGAAGCGGCGCTCGCCGAAGATGCGCACCTGCGCCACGCCGGGCAGATTCTGCAGCCGGTCCTTGACGTAGCGGTCGGCAAAGTCCGTGACCTCCAGCGGCGAATGCCGGTCGGAGGAGAAGGCGAGATAGATGATCGGCTGGGCGTCGGCCTCCACCTTGGCGATGACAGGCTCGTCGATCTCCGACGGCAGGGCGGCGCGGACGCGGCCCACCCGGTCGCGCACGTCGCTGGCGGCGACATCGACGTTGCGGTCCAGCCGGAAACGCAGGGTGATCTGCGACTTCTCCGCCCGGCTGATCGAGGACATCACGTCGATGCCCTCGATGCCGGCGAGGCTGTCCTCCAGCGTCTGGGTCACCTGGCTTTCGATGATCTGGGCCGAGGCGCCCTTGTAGGTCGTCTCGACCGTGACGACCGGCTCGTCGATCTTGGGATATTCGCGCACCGACAGCCGCTGGTACGACACGATGCCGATCAGCATCAGGGCGAGGCTCATCACCGTCGCCA
>CBIHQY010000101.1:0-9081 GCA_966212305.1 uncultured Azospirillum sp. | reverse complement strand
CCATGGCGGCGTCCACCCGACGCGCCCTGCTCGGCGACGGTCGCCTGTTCGTGAGCTGGTGCGGGCAGACCAAGCGTCCAGCGATGCCGGCCAGCCGGGAGACGGTGGAGGCCTTCCTGGCCGCAGCGGCGGCCGAGGGCCGGTCGGCCGCCACGCTGCGGCGCTACCGCAGTTCGCTCGCCTGGTGGCACGCCGCCGCCGGTTTCGCCAACCCGTGCGCCGGGGCGGCCGTGGCCGTGCCGGTGCCCGCGACCACCCTCACCGACGCCGCCATGGCCGCGCTGCGCGCTTTCATGGATATCGCCCAGCGCGGGTACGCCCCCGCGACGCTGCGCGCCACCGAAGCGGACGCCCGCCGGTTCGCAGCTTGGTGCGGACCGCAGGGGCTGTCCTGGCTGCCGGCCGATCCGGAGACGGTGCGGCGGTACCTCCAGGAGATCGGCACGGCCCGTAAGCCGACGACCGTGGCGCGCTATCTGGCGTCGATCACCTTGCTCCACCGGGCCGCCGGCCACGAGAACCCATGTCGGCACTGGCGTGTCGACTTGGAACGCCGTGGCCATGCCCGCTTGCCGCATGGCCAGCGGCGGCAGGCGGCCGCCCTGACCGACGCGGTGCTGGCGCCGATCCTCGACCGGCTCGATCCGGATCAGCCGGATCGGCGCAAGCCGTTGCGCCCGATCGACCGGCGCGACCGGGCACTGCTGCTGGTCGGCCGCGACACCCTGGCGCGGGCCGATGAGTTGGTGGCATTGCGCTGGGACGACCTCCATCCGGTCGATCTTGCCTTGAACCCGGACGCGCGGCCGGGCGAGGCAACCATCCGGATCCGCCGGTCCAAGACCGACCAGGAGAGGCAGGGCGCCGAGGCTTGGCTCTCGGCTGAAGCGGTGGCGGCGCTTGCCGCCTGGCGCACGGTGGCGCCGCGGTGGCCAGCCGAACCAGAGGGGGAGGGGCCAAACACCCGGGACGGGGCATTCCTGTTCTGCCACCTGTCGCGCAGCGGCGCCGGGGAACGGATGAGTCCGGCGGCGGTGCGGCGGGTGGTGGAGCGACGTACCGGCGAAGCAAACCCCCTCGCCGTCGGCTTCAGCGGGCATTCCCTGCGCGTCGGCGCCGCCCAGGACCTGCTGGCCGCCGGCGTCGACCTGCCCGGGCTAATGCAGGCGGGGCGCTGGTCCTCGCCGGTCATGCCGGCGCGCTACACCGAGCGCCTGCGGGCGACGCGGGGCGCAGTGGCTCGGGTGCGGCGGGGAAAGGACAAACAAGAATAGCGGTCGGCTGAAATGGGCAGGCAGAGTGGATGACCCTGTGGCGCTGACCAATTTGCAATTCAAGTCTTCCCTGGCTGCCGGCCCGTTGATTCCATTGGACGTGGCAGACGTCCCAAAGGCTTTGGGACATGCGATCAAGGGCGTTTGACGCTGAAAATCTTAGTGAAGATTCTCAGGAGAAAGCGACTGCGGCCCTTCCTCGCCAACGGTAACGGGCGCCCCACCCGCTGAAGCCGAGAACCAGATGCCGTGCAAAGTGAAGGAGAGCAACAGCATCCCGCCGCACGCAGCCACAGGCCGCGTGGCTCCATGACACAGTTGGTCAGGTTTAGCGTGAGGGCATCTCCCAAATCTCGTCCACCTCCCTTACACTGAATTCAGCGTTCTGACGGAGGAGCGGGGGCGATCGTAGGGGCAACATGCAGCTGATGCTAAGGCCGGTGCCCTGTCCGCTGGCGCTGTCCACCCACACCGTCGTCAGTGTCGCGGAGCATCGCGAGGTCCGGGGCTCCCATACTCCGTCATTGCGATAACGAGAATACCGCAGTCAACACAAGGACCTTATCCCAGCCATGCCACGTCTCGGTCTGCGCCTGACGCCTCACGGGCACCTGCTGCTCGAAGCGGCGGAGGATGCACCCCTTCTGGAGGAAGCCATGGCCCACCGGCTTGCCGACGCCTTCGGCCGGGGGACGGGGTATGGCCTCATGCAACTCGGTGCGGGCGAAGTCGGCCACCCGTTGCCCCCAGCCTTCGTCTGGTGGCGCGACTTCGCGGCACGCTATGTGGGGGCGCTGTGTCTGCACGCCTCCAGCGTCGCCGAGGCATCATCTTGCGTCTTACGGGCGTTGCCGCCACCCGCAGACCACGAGATCGCGACGCTCGTACTGACCGCGCCTATGATGCCCGGCGCGGAGTATCTCGATGCGGATCTGCTGCGGGCGCTCTGGGACGAGACGGCAGCGGCATTTGCGGCCGCGGTTGTCGACTCCGGGGTTGACCTCCAGACGTTCCTCAAGGAGATGAACCCCGTCTGGAACCTAGTCGGGCGGGTGCATTTCAATCTGGCGGAGAACCGGCGCGACTCTGAGCGGCCCTTTGCCTTTCTAGCCACTTACACCACACGCCTGTCGGCTCATGGCAAGACCCAGCATGTGCCGCTCGGCCAAGCCTTGCGCGACTACGCCGGCCCGGCAAACCGGGACAAGTTGCTCTCGCTGCTTCTGCCCGTGCAGCGCGCCGCCGAGCGCTGCCGCTGGCTGAAGGCAATGGTCGATGCGGGAGAGATCTTCCACCCGCTGCGCTGGAGCCCGGCGGACGCCGCACGGTTCCTGTCCAGCGTGCCGGACCTGGAAGTCGCCGGCGTGGTGGTGCGCATGCCGGTCTCCTGGCGGGCCAATCGTCCGGCACGCCCGCAGGTCTCGGCGGCCGTAGGCACCCGCCCGCCCTCTGCAGTCGGGCTCGACGGACTGCTCGATTTCCGCATGGAGGTGACGCTGGATGGGGAGCCTCTGACCGATGAGGAAATCACCGGGCTTCTGGCCGGAACCGACGCGCTGGTGCTGCTACGCGGCCAATGGGTGGAGATCGATCGCCACCGCCTCCAGCGTGCGATGCAGCAGTTCCGTGACGCACAGGCGCTAGCTGATCGCGACGGGCTGACCTTCGCCGAGGCCATGCGTCTCCTCGCCGGGGCGACGCTCAGCAGCGCAGAACCGGATGCCGCGGCGTCTGATTGGGCGCGCGTGGTCGCCGGTCCTTGGTTGGCCGAGACGCTGCGGACATTGCGCACACCGGACGGTGCTGGCATCAACCCTGGGCCGGCTTTGCATGGGAAGCTGCGCCCGTATCAGAGAGCCGGCGTGCAGTGGCTACACCTGCTCTCCGGGCTTGGGCTGGGCGCCTGTCTTGCCGACGACATGGGGCTCGGAAAGACAATTCAGGTTCTCTCCCTACTGCTGGTCCAGCGCCAACAGCACGCCGAGGGCCAGCCTAGTCTCCTGGTGGCGCCAGCGTCCCTGCTCGCCAACTGGGCCGCGGAGATCGAGCGTTTCGCGCCCAGCCTGAGGGCGAAGATTGTCCACCCGTCCGCAATGCCGGCGGATCAGGTCAGGCAGATAATGCCAGATGAGTTCGCAGGGATTGACTTGGTAATCACCAGCTATGGCACTCTGCTGCGCGTGCCGGCACTGGCCGGGACGAACTGGCGTCTCGTCGTACTGGACGAGGCGCAGGCGATCAAGAACCCGACCGCCAAGCAGACCAAGGCGGCCAAGGCTCTCAAAGCGGGGGCGCGCATCGCGCTGACTGGCACGCCGGTCGAGAACCATCTCGGCGATCTGTGGTCGATCTTCGACGTCATCAATCCGGGCCTGCTGGGAACGGCCAAGCAGTTCAACAGCTACACAAAAACCCTGGCCGAACGGGCGCACAATCCCTATGGCCCCCTGCGGGAGCTGGTGCGCCCCTACATTCTGCGGCGTATGAAGACGGACCGCTCCGTCATCGCTGACCTGCCCGACAAGACGGAGGTTTCCGCCTACTGCGCGCTCAGCCGTAAGCAGGCTGCTCTTTACGCCCAGACAGTCTCCGACTTGGCGGACGCGCTGCAGGAGGCCGAGGGCATCCAGCGCAAAGGCGTCGTGCTGACGACGCTGATGCGGCTCAAGCAGATCTGCAACCATCCCTCGCAGTGGCTCGGCGACAACGCCTGGGCCGAGGAGGACAGCGGCAAATGGGCCCGCCTGCGGGAGATCGCTTCGGTGGTGGCAGCCCGCCAGGAGAAGATGCTGGTGTTCACCCAATTCCGCGAGGTGACGGCACCGCTGGCGGCGTTCCTGGGCGGGGTGTTCGGGCGACCCGGACTGGTGCTGCACGGCGATACGGCGGTGAAGAACCGCAAGGTGCTGGTCGACACCTTTCAGAAGGACGAGACGATCCCATTCTTCATCCTGTCGCTAAAGGCCGGCGGTTCGGGCCTAACGCTGACGGCGGCATCGCACGTCGTGCATTTCGACCGCTGGTGGAACCCGGCGGTGGAGAACCAGGCGACCGACCGGGCCTTCCGCATCGGCCAAAAGAAGAACGTGCTGGTCCACAAGTTCGTCTGCCAGGGCACGGTCGAGGAGCGGATCGAGGCCTTGATCGAATCGAAGAAGCGGCTGTCGGATGATCTCCTCGCTGGCTCGGACGAGATCATTCTTACCGAGATGGCAAATGAGGACCTGCTGCGGCTGGTGGCCCTTGATCTGAACGCCGCGACGAGGGAGTGACGCCGATGGGATATGGGTATGGAGGATGGGCGCCGTATGTCCCGGTCGCCGAACGCCGTCGACGGGCGGAGCGCGAGATGGCAAAACTGCGCAAGAAGGGGCATCCGGTTTCACCGGTGCGGATCGAGGGGCGCACCATCGCCCGGACCTTCTGGGGCAAGGCGTGGTGCGATAACCTGGAGAGCTATCGCGACTACGAGAACCGCCTGCTTCGCGGCCGCACCTATGTGCGCAACGGCTCGGTGGTTGATCTGCAGATCGCGCCACGGCAGGTGAAGGCGATGGTCAGCGGCTCGGCGATCTACACGGTCACCATCAGCATCACGACACTGCCCGAGGCCCGGTGGCTGTCACTATGCCAGGGATGCGCCGGCGGGATCGACACCCTGGTCGAATTGCTCCAGGGGCGGTTTTCCAAAGCGGTGATGGAGCGGCTCTGCCGTCAGGAAACTGGGCTGTTCCCCACGCCCTCGGAAATCCGGTTCTCGTGCACTTGCCCTGACGCCGCGTGGATGTGTAAGCACGTCGCAGCGGCCCTCTATGGCGTCGGGGCGCGACTGGATGAAACGCCCGAGCTTTTGTTCCGGCTGCGTGATGTGGACGAGAAGGACCTGCTGGCCAGCGTGGACCCGGCAGTACCCTTGACCAGCATCGAGCCTGCGGCTGCGAACATTCTTGCGGATGAGGATCTTTCGGTACTGTTTGGCCTTGACATGGCTGGAGGGGAAAGCCTGCCACCGCTGGGCGAAGATGCGCCGGCGTCCAAGCCGCGTGCGACGAGGCGGCGCCGGGACAGTGGTGCGCCGGCAATGGCGGTCTCGGACGCGGTTTCACCGCCGGACGCCGCCAAGAAGGTTAGGTCGCGCAGGAAGGCCAAGGAGGTGCCAGCGGCATCGGGGGCACCCGCGGCGGCGCAGGCCGATCAGCGCCCCCGACGCCGCAAACGAGGGGCCGTGTGGGACCCCGCGGACATCTACGAGCCGTGACCGTTGTGTCGAGGCGGCCGGTGGCGGTGCATCCGATGCGATCGCCCATCGCAACAGAGGTGGCACCGCGAGGGTGGCCTCCAGGATCGCTTTAGTGAGCGGACTGGTCGAGGGACCAACCGGCGATCTGGCCCGGGTAGGTTCGCAGGTTCAAGTCTGGGGCGGGATTTGGCCTTCACCGAAATCGCATCCAGCGCCGGTCACCCAAGCCACAGCGCTGATGAATGCTCATCGCGGTCGTCCGCTTTTGCCTCCTACCAAGCGGTGAAATCGTCTGCTTTGCGCCAGTAGCGGACATGAGCGTTCATTGTGAGAGTGTGAGTTTTGTCCGGAAACTCGTCCGACAAACTGTGTGTCCGGAAAGCCGTCATCAACACGGGTTTCCGGACACTTTGACGGCTGGCCATCAAACGGCCGATTGGCGGACAGAGCAGTTGGCCCTTGAGAGGGCCTCGGCGCCACAAGCAAGGAGGAGGCACTAAAATCCTCGACCCCCCGCTCACTTGGCGAGGAAACCATCAAGGGCGTGGCTCAGTTGGCGAGGTGTGACCGGCTTGTGAATGAGCCCGAGGTTGTGCTTCGCCACTTCGCTCTGGAGTTCGTCCTCGCACTCGGCCTCGCCAGTCAAAATGATGCTTGGGATGCCGGCGCCGTACAACTCCCGGATACGCTCGATTGCTTCGATCCCGGTCTGTCCTTCCCGCAGCCGGTAGTCGGCCACCACGACATCTGGGCATCGTCCGCGGTCCCGAAGGTGCCTGAGCGCCTGGTCGGCAGAGCCCGCAGCCAGCACCTCGTAGCCCCAGGACTCGAAGGTCACCTTCAGCCCGAGCAACACAATGGCATCGTCATCCACCAACACCGCGAACTGGCCATTCCCCGCCACCTCGGTTGCCGAAGTCGGAGCGGACTCCGGTATCGCTTCGCCGAGCGGCACCTCAATGGCGAACACCGACCCTTGGCCCGGCGTCGATCGGACCTCGACTTGATGCCCGAGCAGCCTAGAAATGCGCTGCACTATGGCGAGACCCAGGCCCAGCCCTCGGTTGCGATCCCGTTCGGGGTTATTGACCTGGTGGAACTCTTCCCAGATGCGCTCCAGGTGCTCGGGTGGAATGCCGATGCCGGTGTCATGAACCTCGATTTTCAGGTGGCTGCCGTCTGTGCGGCACTTGATGCCGATCCGCCCCTGCTGGGTGTAGCGCAGCGCGTTCTCGACCAGATTCCGCACCATCCGTCCCAACAGGGTCGGGTCGCTGCGTACGGCCGTTCGGGACAGGGCTACGTCGAGTTCCAGATCCTTTGCGGCGGCGATCAGGGCGTATTCGGCGCCGATTTGCTCGATGACTGACCCGATGTCGAAATCCTGAATTGTTGGCTGGATGACGCCCGCATCGAGGCGCGAGACGTCCAGGATGCTGTCCAACAGGTTTCGCAAGGCATCGAGCCCGCGTCCAAGGTGTTTCAGCGATTCCTGCCCCTTCGTTGCAACATGCGGCTTCAAAACCTCCACGAACAGCAGAAGCGCCTGCATGGGCTGGCGAAGGTCGTGGCTGGCGGCGGCCAGGAACTTGGACTTGGACAGATTGGCCCGCTCGGCCTCCTTCTCGGCGCGGCGGCGTTCTTCCGTCTCCCGTGAGAGTGCGGCGTTCGTCTCCCGCAGTTGGTCGATGATCCGTTGCTGCTCGACCGCGATGCGGTCACGCGCGGCATTAACCTCGCGCTGCCGGACCAGGTCAGTGACGTCCTCCACCCGATGGATGATCCAAGTAACCGCGCCGTTGGCGTCCAGCACAGGTGTGTTCAGCGGACTCCAGTACCGTTCCTCAAAGCCGCCCCCGCCTGCCGCTGGCCGGGGGATGTCGTACTTCTGCACGGCCATGGCGTCGGAACGCTTGTGCCGCAGTACGCGCTCCAGCGAAGCGCGCAGGTTGCGCACGCCGTCCGCCGCGACGTCGGCGGGGTTATCAGGGAACACCTCGAACAGCGGGCGTCCAACGATGTCCTCGCGCCGGGTGAGCGTGGAGCGCAGGTAGGCGTCGTTCACTCCCACGATGGTGAGGTCTGGTGCCAGCACGAGGTAATTGCCGGGCGCCGCGTCGAACAACGCGCGGAAGTCCAGCACTGGGGCAACCGGCGTCTTATTCACGGGATGGGGGTTCCTCGGGCGGCAGGGGTTCCCGCTCTTCCAGAAGGCGCAACGCGGTGCGGACCACCTCACTAGCCGACTGGTAGCGGCCAGAAGCCACCTTCACCGCGACGAGGCGCGCGAGTTCGGGAGTGAGGGAGACGTTCAGCGCAGTACGATTGACGGCCATGAGGCGACCATATGCCGAAGCAGGGTATGTCACAATGTAACAGTGTCTGCGCATTGAGGGTAGTCGGTGGTCCTGGCTTCCCCTCCGATGCTCGTCCGACCTGGCCGATCTGGGCTGTCTGGCAAACGGTGGCAATGCGGACACTCTGATTCAGACGAATCAGAGTGTCGCGAAAGGGAGGGATGATACTTCTATTTTTTTTGGTGCTTACCAAATAAGCCACGTGGTTAGGCCCCATGCCACCGCGAATTTCCAGACTTGGACTACCAACCCCAACAGTAACCCTATCATCTCGACTACGTAAGCAGCGGTCGGATGCTGCTTCCACCATGCTCGCCAACGAAGCACAAAGGGCAAGCTAGCCCACCATGCATCTAGCCGGGCAGAGCCAGCCCGCCAGCGGACGACGAAGGGCAAATACCCCCACCACGCGCTCAGTCGAGCTCGTGCGATCCGGTAAGGTGACAGTAAGCGGGCTAGCATCCGAATCGCAGGTTACGAGTTTTCTGTATCTCGACCGTCCGGCTCCTTTGCCACACCCTTGAATGGGGTGCCATCGTCCTTTACTGCCATCAACTGGCCGGTACGCTCGTCGCGTTTCTGCCAATGTCCATCCGGGCGCAACATTTGCGTCCGGCCCGTCACCGCACCCCGGCGGTAGCCATCACCCGTATTCTTCGCCATGGTTATGACTCCATCTTGTATGCTTCAAGCCATCTAGCCATAAATGTAGCATACCTTTACCACTTTTTCGAGGCATGCATTGGTGGCGGCCACCCTACGCCCGGTCCTGCACCTGGGCGGCGACGCCGCGCCGATCCGCAGCTTCAGCAGCAGCCCGGCGGCCCGGCCGGTGCGCGCTGCGCGTAGTAGAATCTGCCTGCTTAAGGCGGTGTAGCAAAGGGAGCGGCCGGGAGCATCCGGCCGCTGTCGCGAAAGGGGCCATGGCCACCTCGCCTGCATGCCGGCGGCGATCAGCTGGCCAGCATACCGGCGGAGATCCAGATCAGGCTGGCCAGCACCGATCCAGCCGGCTCCTCGATCTCCATCGCGGCCGCCAGAATGTCGACGTTGAGGCCCAGCGCCTAGTGCCCGCTGTCCCGCCCCGACGGCAAGCATATTTTTCGCGCATCCGGCGGTGCGCACGGTAGAATTCTCCCGTGAAGGGGCGTCGCGAAAGGGAGCAAGGAAGGCATGCCACAGCGGATTGATGTGGATCTGGAAGATTGGA
>CBIHQY010000100.1:0-9100 GCA_966212305.1 uncultured Azospirillum sp. | reverse complement strand
AACAAGTCGCTCTGCGCGGGTGTAGCTCAGTTGGTTAGAGCGCCGGCCTGTCACGCCGGAGGCCGCGGGTTCAAGTCCCGTCACTCGCGCCACTTTCCTTTTTCAAATTGCGCGTAACGCGCCAGTATGTCCAAAGGACTCGCAAACCGCGGGTCCTTTTTGGCATGCGTATTGTCTTTCCTTTTCCCAATTTTAAAAACGTGGTATTACCAAGCTCTCTCGCGGAGACCGGCTTGTCCTTCCGCGTGGTGAAAAGCGATTCAAAGCGCTTTCCTTGCCCACGGTCTCGGCATATATTCCGGCCCGTCTGATGGGCTAATCCAAGGCATGGCTGCCACGGCTTTGCGCTTCCGCCGATTTCCCGGCCGGAACGGCGCCCGTGGTCGTGGGCTTATGGGAGGAACGCGGTGTCGACTCCGCTGATCATTGAGTATCTTCCGATCCTGGTGTTTCTGCTGATCGGCATCGCGCTGGCCGCGGTGATGGTTGGGGCATCCTACGTCATCAGCCCGAAGAACCCGGACGCCGAGAAGGTCTCCCCCTACGAATGCGGCTTCGAGCCGTTCGAGGATGCGCGCACCAAGTTCGACGTGCGGTTCTACCTGGTCTCGATCCTGTTCATCATCTTCGACCTGGAAGTCGCCTTCCTGTTCCCGTGGGCGGTCGCCCTGGGTGACATCGGGCTGTTCGGCTTCTGGTCGATGATGCTGTTCCTGGGCATCCTGACCATCGGCTTCATTTATGAGTGGAAGAAAGGAGCTCTGGAATGGGAGTAGAGGTCGCCAAGCCGCTGGCGCCGATTCCGCCCGGACCGGAACAGGACGCCTACATCCGCGCGGTCTCGGACGAGATCCAGGACAAGGGCTTCGTGCTGGCGAAGTACGAGGACCTGCTGGCCTGGGCCCGGACCGGCTCGCTGTGGCCGATGACCTTCGGTCTGGCCTGCTGCGCGGTGGAGATGATCCACGCCTATATGAGCCGGTATGACCTGGACCGTTTCGGCGTGATTCCGCGTCCCAGCCCGCGCCAGTCCGACTGCATGATCGTCGCCGGCACCCTGACCAACAAGATGCCGGAGCCGCGCTGGGTCATTTCGATGGGGTCCTGCGCCAACGGCGGCGGCTATTACCACTATTCCTACGCGGTGGTGCGTGGCTGCGACCGGATCGTGCCGGTGGACATCTACGTGCCCGGCTGCCCGCCGACGGCGGAGGCGCTGATTTACGGCATCCTCCAGCTCCAGAAGAAGATCAAGCGCGGCAACCGCATCGCCCGCTGAACCCAGCGGACCGGACCGGCCGGGGCCGACAAGGCTCCGGTCCAGCGGCCGGACGAGAAGCGCGCTGAAGACAAGTAGGAAGGCAGGGTCCCACCCATGTCCGAACAGGCGTTGAAGGAACTCGGAGACGTCATCGCCGCCAAGATCGGCGGCGACGTCCTGAAGGTCGAGGTGAAGCTCGGCGAACTGATGGTGACGGTCAAACGGCCGGCCATCCTGGCGGTGCTGACCGCGCTGCGCGACGATCCGGCCACCCGCTTCGAGCAGCTGACCGACATCACCGCGGTCGATTACCCGGATCGCGCGGAGCGGTTCGAGGTCGTCTACCAGCTGCTCAGCTACACCCACAACCGGCGCATGCGCGTGAAGCTGGCCACCGACGAGGACATCGCCGTCCCGTCGGCCGTCGCCGTCTTCAGTGCCGCGAACTGGTTCGAGCGCGAGGTGTGGGACCTGTTCGGCATCTTCTTCGACAACCACCCCGACCTGCGCCGCATCCTCACCGACTACGGGTTCGAGGGGCACCCCTTCCGCAAGGACTTCCCGCTGACCGGCTACGTCGAAGCCCGCTACGACGAGGACCAGAAGCGCGTGATCTACGAGCCGGTCCGTCTGACCCAGGATTTCCGCGCCTTCGACTTCCTCAGCCCGTGGGAGGGCATGACCAACGTCATGCTGCCCGGCGATGAGAAGGCGGCCCTCCAGGACGGGAGCAAGAAGCCGTGAGCATGACCGTTTCGACCGAATCGGCGACCGGCGTCGTATCGACTGGTCCGAACGGGGCGATCAGCGCCTCCGGTCCGGAGACCAAGACGCAGATCAAGCCCTACACGATGAATTTCGGGCCGCAGCACCCGGCCGCCCACGGCGTGCTCCGTCTGGTGATGGAGCTGAACGGCGAGGTGGTGGAGCGTTGCGATCCGCACATCGGCCTGCTGCACCGCGGCACCGAAAAGCTGATCGAGTACAAGACCTACATCCAGGCCGTGCCGTATTTCGACCGCCTGGACTACGTCAGCCCGATGTGCATGGAGCACGCCTATGTGCTCGGCATCGAGAACCTGCTGCAGATCAAGGCGCCGCTGCGCGCCCAATACATCCGCGTGCTGTTCTCGGAAATCACGCGCATCCTGAACCACATCCTGTCGATCACGACCGGTGCGCTGGACGTCGGCGCGATCACCCCGGCGCTGTGGGGCTTCGAGGAACGCGAAATCCTCATGGAGTTCTACGAGCGCGTGTCGGGTGCCCGCCTGCACGCCAACTATTTCCGGCCGGGCGGCGTCGCCTGGGACATCCCGGATGGGTTGCTGGACGACATCTGGGCCTTCACCGAGCGTTTTCCGAAGTTCATGGACGACCTCGAAGGCCTGCTGTCCGAGAACCGCATCTTCAAGCAGCGCACGGTCGACATCGGCATCGTCACCAAGGAGCAGGCGCTCGACTGGGCCTTCACCGGTCCGATGCTGCGCGGCTCCGGCGTCGCGTGGGACCTGCGCAAGTCGCAGCCCTACGAAGTCTATGACCGCATGGAATTCGACGTCCCGGTCGGCCTGACCGGCGACTGCTGGGCGCGCTATCTGGTACGCATGGAGGAGATGAAGCAGTCGCTGCGCATCATCCGCCAGTGCTGCAAGGAGATGCCGGCCGGTCCCTACAAGATCGAGGACCGCAAGGTGTCCCCGCCGCCGCGCGGCGAGATGAAGCGCTCGATGGAAGCGCTGATCCACCACTTCAAGCTTTTCACCGAGGGCTTCCACGTTCCCGCCGGCGAGACCTACACCGCCATCGAGGCGCCCAAGGGCGAGTTCGGCGTGTATCTGGTGTCAGACGGCACCAACAAGCCCTACCGCTGCAAAATCCGCGCGCCGGGCTTCGCCCATCTTCAGGGCCTGGACTTCATGTCGAAGGGTCACATGCTGGCCGACGCCGTCGCCAACATCGCCTCGATGGACATCGTTTTCGGAGAAATCGATCGATGAGCGCGCCCGCTTCCGATCACGGCCACGCCGAGCCGACCAGCTTCACCTTCACTCCGGAGAACCTGGAGCTGGCGAAGCGCATTATCGCCAAATACCCGCAGGGCAAGCAGGCCAGCGCCTGCATGCCGCTGCTGGACGTGGCACAGCGTCAGAACGGCGGCTGGCTGCCGCGCGTCGCCATGGACGCCGTGGCCGACCTGCTTGGCATGCCGCGCATCCGCGTGTACGAGGTGGCGACCTTCTACACGATGTACAACAAGACTCCGGTCGGCAAGCACCACATCCAGGTGTGCACCACCACCCCCTGCTGGCTGCGCGGGTCGGACGACATCGTCCACACCTGCAAGAAGAAGCTCGGCATCGAGGTGGGCGAGACCACGGCCGACGGACAGTTCACGCTGGGCGAGGTCGAATGCTCGGGCGCCTGCGTCAACGCGCCGGTTGTGCAGATCGGCGACGATTACTACGAAGACGTGGCTCCGGAACATATGGAGCGCATTCTCGAGGCGCTGGCGCGCGGCGAGACGCCCAAGCCCGGTTCGCAGACCGGCCGTCAGTCCTCGGAGCCGGTCGGCGGCCCGACGACGTTGAAGGCATTCACCACCGCGCAAGCGGACGCCACCACCGCGCAAGCGGAAGATTGAGGGGGAGGGGACAGCGATGCTTCGCGATGAGGACCGCATCTTCACCAACCTCTACGGCTACCAGGACTTCGGTCTCGAGGCGGCCCGCAAGCGCGGTGACTGGGACAACACGGCATCCTTCCTGGCCAACGGCCGGGACTGGATCATCGATCAGGTGAAGGAATCGGGGCTGCGCGGTCGCGGCGGCGCCGGCTTCTCGACCGGCATGAAGTGGTCCTTCATGCCGAAGAACGTGACCGACAAGCCCGTGTACCTCGTCATCAACGCCGACGAGGGCGAGCCCGGCACCTGCAAGGACCGCGACATCCTGCGCCACGATCCGCACAAGCTGATCGAGGGCTGCCTGATCGCCGGTTTCGCCATCGGTGCCAGCGCCTGCTACATCTACATCCGCGGCGAGTTCTACAACGAGGGGTCCAACGTCCAGCGCGCCATCGACGAGGCGTATGCGGCGGGGCTGATCGGCAAGAACGCCTGCGGCACCGGCTACAGCTACGACGTCTACATCCACCGGGGTGCGGGCGCGTATATCTGTGGCGAGGAAACCGCGCTCATCGAGTCGATCGAGGGCAAGAAGGGCCAGCCGCGCAACAAGCCGCCGTTCCCTGCCCAGGCCGGTCTCTATTCCTGCCCGACCACGGTGAACAACGTCGAATCCATTGCGGTTGTTCCCACCATCCTGCGTCGCGGCGCCTCCTGGTTCGCCGGCCTCGGCCGTCCGAAGAACTCGGGCACCAAGCTCTTCTGCATCTCCGGGCACGTCAACAATCCGTGCAATGTGGAAGAGGAGATGGGCATCCCGCTGAAGGAGCTGATCGAGAAGCATGCCGGCGGCGTGCGCGGCGGCTGGGACAACCTGCTGGGCATCATCCCCGGCGGCTCGTCGGTCCCGGTCCTGCCGAAGTCGATCTGCGACACCGTCCTGATGGATTTCGACTCCTTGCGCGAAGTGCAGTCGGGCCTCGGCACCGCCGCGGTGATCGTGATGGACAAGTCCACCGACATCGTGAAGGCCATCGCCCGCCTGTCGCAGTTCTACGCGCATGAGTCCTGCGGCCAGTGCACGCCGTGCCGCGAAGGCACCGGCTGGATGAACCGCGTCATGCAGCGCATGGTCACCGGCAATGCCCGCATGGAAGAGATCGACATGCTGTTGCAGGTCACCAAGCAGGTCGAAGGCCACACCATCTGCGCGCTCGGCGACGCTGCCGCCTGGCCGATCCAGGGCCTGTTCCGCCACTTCCGCCCGGAAGTGGAGCGGCGCATCCAGGCCTACCGCAACAGCGCCCCGCTTGCGGCCGAGTAAGGAGTTCCCGTTCCCATGCCGAAACTGACCATCGACGGGATCGAGATCGAGGTCGAGCCGGGCACCTCGATCCTCCAGGCTTGCGAGCAGCTGGGGATCGAGATTCCGCGCTTCTGCTACCATGAGCGCCTCAGCGTGCCGGCCAACTGCCGCATGTGCCTGGTGGAGATGGAGCGCGCGCCCAAGCCGGTCGCGTCCTGCGCCATGCCATGCGGCGACGGAATGGTCGTCCGCACCAACAGCGAGACCGTCCTGAAGGCCCGTAAGGGCGTCATGGAATTCCTGCTGATCAACCACCCGCTGGATTGCCCGATCTGCGATCAGGGCGGCGAGTGCGATCTGCAGGATCAGGCCATGGCCTATGGCTTCGACCGCGGCCGCTACGGCGAGAACAAGCGGGCGGTCAAGGACAAGTATATGGGTCCGGTCATCAAGACCATCATGACCCGTTGCATCCATTGCACCCGATGCATCCGCTTCATCAACGAAGTGGCCGGTGTTCCCGATGTCGGCGCCGTCTATCGCGGCGAGCATATGGAGATCACCACCTTCGTCGAGAAGGCGATCGGCTCGGAGCTGTCGGGCAACCTCGCCGACGTCTGCCCGGTGGGCGCTCTGACCCACAAGCCCTACGCCTTCACGGCGCGTCCGTGGGAGCTGCGCAAGACCGAGACCATCGACGTCCTCGACGCCGTCGGCTCGAACATCCGCGTCGATGCCCGTGGGCCTGAGGTGATGCGCGTCCTGCCGCGCGTCAACGACGACATCAACGAGGAGTGGCTGAACGACAAGAGCCGCTACTCCTACGACGGTCTGAAGCGCCAGCGCCTCGACCGCCCCTACATCCGCCAGAACGGCAAGCTGGTCCCGGCCAGTTGGGCCGAGGCCTTCACCGCCATCGCGGCGCGCCTGAAGGGCCTGTCCGGCAACCGTATCGCCGCCATCTCCGGCGATCTGGTCGATGTCGAGGCGCAGTTCGCGCTGAAGGATCTGCTGTCGCGTCTGGGTTCGACGAACCTGGACTGCCGACAGGACGGTGCGCGGTTCGACACGTCGGTGCGCGCCGGCTACCTGTTCAACTCGGGCATCGCCGGCATCGAGAAGGCCGACGTCATCCTGCTGGTCGGCACCAACCCGCGCTGGGAAGGCACGCTGGTCAACGCCCGCATCCGCAAGCGCTATCTGGCCGGCGGCGTGACCATCGCCTCCATCGGCGAGCAGCGTGACCTGACCTATCCCTACAGCGTGATCGGCACCGGTCCGGACACGCTGCAGCAGTTGGTCGACGGCAGCCATCCGTTCGCCGAGACGCTGCGCGCCGCCAAGAACCCGATGATCATCGTCGGCATGGGCGCCTTCCAGCGCGCCGACGGTCTCGCGGTCCAGGCCGCCGCCCGCCTGGTCGGCGAGGCCTACGGCATGTTCCGCGACGACTGGAACGGCTTCAACGTCCTGCACACCGCCGCGGCGCGTGTCGGCGGCATCGAGGCCGGCTTCCTGCCGGGCGAAGGTGGCCGCGACACCCACGGCATCCTCGACGGCGCATCTCAGGGCGAGATCGACTTCGTCTATCTGCTGGGTGCCGACGAGATCGACATGGGCCGGCTGGGCAACGCCTTCGTCGTCTATCAGGGTCACCACGGCGATGCCGGCGCCCACCGTGCCGACGTCATCCTGCCGGGTGCCGCCTACACCGAGAAGAACGCGGTCTACGTCAACACCGAAGGCCGTCCGCAGCTCGCCCGCCTCGCGGTCTTCCCGCCCGGCGAAGCGCGCGAGGACTGGAAGATCGTCCGCGCCCTGTCGGAAGTCCTGGGCACCACGCTGCCCTTCGACACCCACGGCCAGCTGCGCCAGCGGCTGATGGCGGCGAACCCGATCTTCGGTGCGGTCGGCGAGATGACCCCGGCCAGCTGGGCGCCGTTCGGCGCGCAGGGCCCGGTCGATGCCGCCCCCTTCGTGACGCCGATCACCAACTTCTACATGACCGACCCGATCAGCCGGGCGTCGGTGACGATGGCCAACTGCACGGAAGCGCTGGTGGGCCCTGCTCAGGAGAGGACTGGCACCCATGGCTGAGTTCTGGAGCGGCTTCCTCCTGCCGCTGATCATTATGGTCCTGCAAATCCTGGCGATTACCGTGCCGCTGCTGGTGGCCGTCGCCTTCATGACCTATGCCGAGCGCAAGATCATGGGCGCGATGCAGCTGCGCCAGGGGCCGGCGATCGTCGGTCCCTTCGGCCTGATGCAGCCGTTCGCCGACGGCCTGAAGCTGTTCGCCAAGGAGCAGATCCTGCCGGAAGGCGCCAACCGCGTCGTGTTCTACGTCGCGCCAATGCTGACCTTCTTCCTGGCGCTGATCGCCTGGGCGGTCATTCCGTTCGACTACGGGGTGGTGCTGTCCAACATCAACGTCGGCGTGCTGTACCTCTTCGCGATTTCGTCGCTGGGCGTGTACGGCATCGTGATGGCCGGCTGGGCGTCGAACTCGCGCTACGCCTTCCTGGGTGCGCTCCGCTCCGCGGCGCAGATGGTGTCCTACGAGGTCTCGATGGGCCTCATCATCATCACCGTGCTGCTGTGCGTCGGTTCGTTGAACCTGACCGACATCGTGCGGGCCCAGGAGACCGTCTGGTTCTGCGTCCCGCTGCTGCCGATGTTCGTGATGTTCTTCATCTCGGCGCTCGCGGAAACCAACCGCGCCCCCTTCGACCTGCCGGAAGGCGAGTCGGAACTGGTCGCCGGCTTCATGGTCGAGTACAGCTCGGCTCCCTTCGCGCTCTTCTTCCTTGGCGAATACGCCAACATGATCCTGATGAGCGCGATGACGAGCATCCTGTTCCTCGGCGGCTGGCTGCCCCCGCTCCCCTTCGCGCCCTTCACCTGGGTGCCGGGCATCGTGTGGTTCGCCCTGAAGATCGCGCTGTGCCTATTCACCTATGTCTGGGTTCGTGCCACCGTGCCGCGCTACCGCTACGACCAGCTGATGCGGCTGGGCTGGAAGGTCTTCCTGCCCCTGTCGCTGTTCTGGGTCGTGCTGACCGCCGGCGTCCTGGTGACCTTCGGCTGGCTGCCGAAGTAAGGGCCGCAAGGCCTGTACCGAACCCACCAATGACATGTCGATTTGAGTGCCGGTGAGCCGCCCGACCAACGGACGGCCGCCGGCGAGGAAGGAGACGAAGAGGCCATGGCGTTCCTCGACCGCGCGGCGCGCAGCCTGTTCCTGACCGAGCTGCTGGGCGGCATGGCGCTGACCTTGCGCTACATGTTCAAGCCCAAGGTCACGATCAACTACCCCTATGAGAAGGGTCCCATCAGCTCCCGCTTCCGCGGCGAGCATGTGCTCCGCCGTTATGCGAACGGCGAGGAGCGCTGCATCGCGTGCAAGCTGTGCGAAGCGGTGTGCCCGGCTCTCGCCATCACCATCGAGGCCGAACCGCGCGACGACGGCAGCCGCCGCACGACGCGCTACGACATCGACATGACCAAATGCATCTATTGCGGTTTCTGTCAGGAAGCGTGCCCGGTCGATGCGGTGGTCGAGGGGCCGAACTTCGAATTCGCGACCGAAACGCGCGAGGAACTGCTCTATGACAAGGCCAAATTGCTCGCCAATGGCGACAAATGGGAACGCGCGATCGCGGCGAATCTTGCCGCCGACGCGCCCTATCGATAAGGGCGCGCGCACATGATCCAACTCGCCGCCTTCTATCTGTTCGCCACGCTTGTCATCGCGTCCGCCGCGATGGTGATCTTCGCGCGCAATCCCGTGCACAGCGTGATGTGGCTGATCCTCGCCTTCTTCAACGCGGCGGGACTGATGCTGCTCGCGGGGGCCGAGTTCATCGCGATGCTGCTCGTCATCGTCTATGTCGGCGCGGTCGCGGTG
>CBIHQY010000099.1:0-9264 GCA_966212305.1 uncultured Azospirillum sp. | reverse complement strand
GATGCCGGGCAACAACGAGGTGGCCGCGTAGGCTTGTGGGTTCGTATGCGCGGCACGGGAAATGGCGGTCGGCGGGGGGCGCCGCCCGCCTTTTCTTTTTGATGAACAGCCCTCGGACTGCCTGCCCCTCAGACAGCCCGGCCCTCAGACTGCCCGGCTATGCCGCCCGGCGCCCTTGGACAGGTGGGTGTCGAAACGGGCGGCGACGATGCGCATCAGGGGGCGGGCGCTCTCCGGCACATGGACGCGCCGGCCCTCCACCACCGCAACGCCGTCGGCGACCAGATCGGCCATGCCCTCCAGTTCCGCGTCGAAGGCCGACTCCGCCAGCCCGTGAGCTTGGGCGATGGCGGCGGTGTCGACCGACAGGTCGCACATCAGCCGCATGATCAGGTCGCGCCGCACCTTGTCGTCCGTGGTCAACGCGATGCCCTTGCCGGTGGGCAGGCGGCCTTCCTCGATGGCGGTGGCGTAATGGTCGAAGGGCACGGCGTTCTGCACATAGCCCTGCGGCAGCGCGCCGATGGAGGAGGAACCGAAGCCCAACAGCACCTCGGCGTCGTCGGTGGTGTAGCCCTGGAAGTTGCGGCCCAGCCGCCCTTCCTCCTGTTGCATCGCCAGTTCGTCGCCGGGACGGGCGAAATGGTCGAGACCGATGGCGCTGTAGCCGGCGGCGGCCAGCGTGTCGCCGATGGCGGCGAACTGCTCCCACCGGCCGATCGAATTGGCCAACGCCGCCTCGTCGATCTTCTTCTGGTGGGTCTTCATCCACGGCACATGGGCATAGCCGAAGACAGACAGCCGGTCCGGCGCCATTTCCAGCGCGATCTCGGCGGAGCGGGTGACGCTCTCCACCGACTGGTGGGGCAGGCCGTACATCAGGTCGAGGTTGACGCTGGTGATGCCGGCCTCCTTCAACCAGGCCAGCGCCTGTTCGGTGACGGCGCGCGGCTGGACGCGGTTGATCGCCTGCTGCACCGTCTCGTCGAAATCCTGCACGCCCAGCGAGGCGCGGTTGACACCGGCGCGGCCCAGCGCCGCGGACATCTCCGCCGTCAGGGTGCGGGGATCGATCTCCACCGCCAGTTCGGCATCGGCGACGACGTCGAAGCGGGTGCGCAGCAGCGCGATGATCGCCTCGAAATCGTCCGGCGCCATCATGGTCGGGGTGCCGCCGCCGAAATGGATGTGGCGCACCGCCAGCCGGCCGGGAACTCGCTCGGCCACCATGGCGATCTCGCGCCGCAGATGGCCGAGATACTCGGCGATCGGCTCATAGCGCGCGACGATCTTGGTGTGGCAGCCGCAGTACCAGCACATCTTCTGGCAGAAGGGAATGTGCAGGTAGAGCGAACCCGAACGGGCGGGATCGATCGCCTCCAGCCAGCCGCCATACACGTCGCCATTCACCTCGGGCGTGAAGTGCGGCGCGGTCGGGTAGCTGGTGTAACGCGGCACCCGCAGCCCGTCATACTTGGCGAGCAGCGCGGGATCGACACCGTGGGAACGGGACGGGGCGGGGGCCGGCTTTACGGCCAGGGCGGTGATGGCGTTCATGAGCGACAGAGTGCCGCAGTGCCCCCACCCCTGCCTTGATCCACGTCAAGATCGCAGGGACCGCCTTTTCAGCGCTTCGCCGCGGCGGCGGCCAGACGCTGTTCCAGATGCTCGTGCAGCAGGTTCAGGTTGATCCGATTGGCCTTGAAGGCGATGTCGAACACCGTGCCCAGCACCGGGACGGACCCGCCGGCCCAGTCCAGCAAAACGTTGAAGACCATGCGGGCCACCAGCGTCTTGGGCAGGTCGAAGCGGGCGGCTTCCATGATGATGTAGGCGGAAACCAGCGCGGTCGCGGTGTCGCCCGCCACCGGCACCAGGCTGGCGATGCCGTCCAGCCCGACCGGAATGCGGGTGAAGGGGATGTGCCAGCGGCTGTCCATCAGGCGGGACAGGCGGCGCAGCCGCTCCAGCCGCTGGAAGTCGATGGGGACCGAGCTGCCGGACCCGCCCGGAGGGGGATCTTCGGCAACGGTGCGCCGGCGTGTGCGGATGGCGTCGATCATCGCATGTCCCCCCGATCTGTCGGTCCCGCGCCTGCCGCGCGACTCCCCACTAAGGAAGAACCGGCCAGCACGCCCGCGGGTTCCGCCACTCCGGAACAAAGTTCGCGCACCCAACAGATACCATGAGCGACTATCTTTGACGATAACCTTTGCCGATCGGCATCAGGTCGCCCGCGCCGCCGCCCGCGCCCGCCCGGTCCCGGCGACATAGAGCAGGCCGTAACCGACCAGCGCCGAGGCCAGCGAGCCGGTCAGCACGCCCAGCCGCACCGCCACCGCATGTTCCGGATCGGCGAAGGCCAGCGTCCCGATGAACAGGCTCATGGTGAAACCGATGCCGGTCAGAACGGCGACGCCGTAGACCTGACTCCAACTGGCCCGCGCCGGCCGCTCGACCACGCCGATATGCACGGCGATCCACACGGCCAGGAACACGCCCACCTGTTTGCCCACGAACAGGCCGAGCGCGATGCCCAGCGGCACCGGCTCCATCAGGCTGGCGGGGGTGATGCCGTCCAGCGGCACGCCGGCGTTGGCCAGCGCGAAGACCGGCATGATGAGGAAGGCGACCCAGGGGTGCAGCGCATGCTCCAGGCAATAGAGCGGCGCATCCTCCGCCCGCTTGCCGTCGGCATCCTTGACCCGCAGCGGAATGGCGAAGGCCAGAACGACACCGGCCAGCGTGGCGTGGATGCCCGATTTCAGCACGCACACCCACAGCACCAGCCCCAGCAGCAGATAGGGCGTCAGCGAACGCACCCCCGCCCGGTTCAGCAGCCACAGCCCGACCGCCGATGCCGCCGCCAGCCCCAGCGCCAGCGGCACCATGCCATGGCTGTAGAAGACGGCGATGATCACGATGGCGCCCAGATCGTCCATGATCGCCAGCGCCAGCAGGAAGACGCGCAGGCTGCCCGGCACGCGGTTGCCCAGCAGGGCCAGCACGCCGAGAGCGAAGGCGATGTCGGTGGCCGCCGGGATCGCCCAGCCCCGCAGGGCGCCCGGTTCGGCCTGGGCGAACAGGCAATAGACCAGCGCCGGCACCGCCATGCCGCCCGCTGCCGCGATGCCCGGCAACATCGCCTTGGCCGGGCTGGACAGTTCGCCCTCCAGCACCTCGCGCTTGATCTCCAGCCCGACCAGCAGGAAGAAGATCGCCATCAGCCCGTCGTTGATCCACAGGATCAGCGGCTTGTCCAAACCGACGCCGCCCGCCGTCACCGCCAGTTTCGTCGCCAGGATCGTGTCGTACAGCGGGGCCGCCGGCGAGTTCGCCCACAACAGGGCGAGCACCGCCGCAATCATCAGGACCACGCCGCTGGCGCTTTCGGTTTTCAGGAAGGTGGCGAGGCGTCCAAGCGTCATCGCGTCTCGTCTTTCCGGTCTGTTGGCCGAAAGGAACAAATGGCACCGTCAGGCTCCCGTTGAAAGATGCGGATGTCGAAAAAATCCGTGCACCAACGATCGGCAGAGCATCGCGGCGAATTGACGCGCCTGTGCATCTAAGCTGCTGCTGCTGCTCCGAATTTCGATGCCGAATACTTTATGCCAGTCGGGCTTATGTCTTTTGATCGCTGGCGATGTCTGAGGCCAGCCGACACAATTCACCCAACAGCATCAGCAGAGCCGAAGGGCGATCAACCGCAAGGCTCTGGGCAGGCCGGCAAACGGCCGCCCGTTCCGGAGGAAACGACCATGACCACGCTTTACTGCGCCTGCTGCGGCAGGCCCTTCGTCCGCACGTCCGCACGCGGTCCGGCACCCTTCTATTGCTCCCAGGATTGCCGGCTTCAGATGGCGATCCGCCGGCGCGCCTGGAGCGGCAGGACGGCCACCCGGCAGACCGTCGAGCGGCACGAGGTGGAGCCGGCCCCCTTCGGCCGCATCCGCGCCACAGCGGGCGGACAGCGGGCCGCAGCCTCCTGGAGGTGAAACGCACCGCCCCCGGATCAGCGGCAAGACGGCGGTAAAACGGGGGAAGAATGGCGGAAAAATGGAACCGGCCCCTCTTGCAGCGGACCGCGGCCGACCTCATGTGGTCGCGGTCACGCTGGTGCCCTGCGGTGCCGGCGTGCAGCCTGTCGACTGCACCCATTTGACCGCCGGAGCCCCGCCCCTACATGCTCGACCTGCTCGCCGACCCGAATGTCTGGGCCAGCCTTCTGACGTTGACCGCGTTGGAGATCGTGCTGGGCATCGACAACATCATCTTCATCTCGATCATGGCGTCGAAGCTGCCGCCCGAACGGCAGCACAGCGCGCGCCGCGTCGGCCTGGCGCTGGCGCTGCTGACCCGGCTGGCCTTGCTGGCCTCCATCGCCTGGGTAGCGCAGCTGACCCTGCCGCTGTTCACCGTCGCCGGCTGGGACGTGTCGGGCCGCGACCTGATCCTGATCCTGGGCGGCCTGTTCCTGCTGGCCAAGGGCACGCTGGAGATCCACCACACCGTCGAAGGCCATGAGGAGAGCGGGTCGGCGCCCAAGCACGCCACCTTCACCTCGGTGGTCGTCCAGATCATGTTCCTGGACATCGTCTTTTCGCTCGACAGCGTCATCACCGCCGTCGGCATGTCCGACCATCTGCCGGTGATGATCGCCGCCGTCGTCATCGCCATGGCGGTGATGCTGTTCGCCTCCGGCCCGGTCGGCGATTTCGTCAACCGTCACACCACGGTGAAGATGCTGGCGCTGTCCTTCCTGCTGCTGGTCGGCGTGGCGCTGGTGGCGGACGGCCTGGGCTTCCACATTCCCAAGGGCTACCTGTACTTCGCCATCGCCTTCTCCGCCCTGGTGGAGGCGCTGAACCTGATGGCCCGGCGCAAGCAGAGCCCGGGGCACTGACGGCAAAGGGGGGCGCCCTTCCCGGCGCCCCCTTTTCTCCATCACGCCTCGGCGCGTTCGGCCATCAGATGTTCGTAGGCGACCTTGAACAGGTCGCGGATCGACACGATGCCGACCGCGCGCTTGCCCTGGGTAATGGGCAGGTGGCGGTAATGCTTGTCGTGCATCAGCTTCAGCGCGTCGACCGCGTCGGCATCGGGCGGCAGGCTGTCGGGGTTGCGGGTCATCACCGCGCCGACCTCCACCGCCGACGGGTCGAGATCCTTGGACAGCACCTTGTTGTTCAGGTCGCGTTCGGTGACGATGCCGATCAGGGCGCCGTGATCGACCACCAGAACCGCGCCGATGTTCTTTTCGGCCATCATCTTCGACACGGTGGCGACGGAGGTATCCTCCGGCACCAGGATCAGCTCCTGCGACTTCACGACGTCCGGAACCAGCTTGCGTTTCATGACTTCCCCGAGACTCTGGTTGTTGTGGACCAGACTGTAGCCAAAGCGGACGATCGGGGAGAACAACGGCATCGCAGCAGAAGCGGCGCCGATTGTCGCATGCAGACCTTACGAATACTTACGAAGCTTTTGAGGCCGAGGCATTGGGCGTCGCCAGCGCCGACCCCGCCGATGCCTGCCGCCCGGCGATCACCATGCCCAGCGCCAGCAGCAGCGTGCCCAGCACCACCGCGGCGGCGGCCCCCAGCAGCGCGGCGTTGAAGCTGCCGGTGCGCGTCACCACCAGCCCGGCCGGCAGCGGCCCGATGATCTGCCCCAGCCCATAGGCGGCGGTCAGCGCCCCGACCACCCGCGCCGACGCCCCGGCCGACAGCCGGCGCCCCAGCGCGAAGGCCTGCGACACGATCCCGACGAAGGTGCCGCCGAACAGCAGGGCCGAGACCACCGACGCGGTGGGCGATCCGGTCATCGGCAGCAGGATGGCCACCGTCTGAGTCAGATGCGCCAGGATCAGCGACCACCAGCTGTTGGTACGCCGGGCGACCGCGGCCCAGAACACCCCGGCGCCCATCGCGCCGATGCCGACGACCATCCAGGCGGCCTCGCCCACCGCGGCGGTTCCGGGATCGGTCTTCAGGATCGACACCAGGAAGGTGGCCGACACGATGTAGCCGCCGCCCTCCAAGAAGTAGGCGAGCGTCAGCAGCAGCAGCGGCGCCGACAGCCCGCCCGCCCGCGCCGGGGCGGCTCCCTCCGCATTGGCGGCCGCCGCGTGGCCTTGCGGCGCCGGATCGCGCACCCAGAGGCCGGGCATCAGCCCCAGCACGGCGCAGATCGCCCCCAAGGCCAGCCAGTCGCCGTCCCAGCCGAGCCGCCCGCCGAACAGCGCGACGAACAGCCCGGACGCGGCGATGCCCACCCCGATCCCGGTGTAGAGCCAGCCGGCCAGCCGCTCCCCGCCGCCGCGGGTCAGCGTGTCCAGCACCATGGCGATGCCCAGGATGAAGATGCCGGCGCTCGACACCCCCGACAGGAAGCGCAGGACCAGCCAGACCGGCATCGCCTGCCCGGCGTCACCCAGATCGAGCCCCATCGCCGCGGTGGTGGCGACGCTGACCAGCAGCGACAGCCGGAACACGGCGGTCCGCGTGGCGCCGTGCGGCACCAGCCCAACCCCCAGCGCCCCGACGAAATAGCCCAAGTAATTCAGCGAGGCGAGCAGCCCCGCCCCGTCGGCCCTCAGCCCGGTGGCTTCCTGCATCGCCGGCAGGATCGGGGTGAAGGCGAAGCGCGCGACACCCATTGCGATGGCGAGCCCGATCACGCCGCCAACCAGCACCCGAACCATGATCCACGCCCCCTCGGTGTTCGGCCGGCTCGTTGAACGGAAAGTGTTCGGAAAAACGAACAGTCCGGCCGGCCGATTGATTTGCGGTTCATCATGGCCGCGGCACTGCCCTCATTTCCAATGAATTGTTCTGATGATAAGCTCCACTTTCAGTGATGGGTGCCTTGCAATAAACGGGGCCTTGAACAGGTGGAGGAGACAGCGCGATGGATCTGGCCGGATTGCGGGTGGTCAAGGCGGTGGCCGACACCGGCAGCGTCAGCCGGGCGGCGGAGGCGTTGAACTGCGTGCAGTCCAACGTCACCGCGCGGATCAAGCGGCTGGAGGAGGATCTGGGCGTCGACCTGTTCCTGCGCCTCAGCCGCGGGATGGAGCCGACGCCGGCCGGCCGGGTGCTCAGCGGCTATGCAGACCGGGTGCTGCGGCTGGTCGCCCAGGCCCGCGACGCGGTGGCGGAGGCGGCCGGGCGCGGCGGCCGGCTGGCGGTGGGCAGCATGGAATCGACCGCCGCGGTGCGGTTGCCGCCGATCCTGGCCCGTTTCCACCGCGACCACCCCGACGTGGAGTTGACCATCACCCCCGGCCCGACCGAGACCCTGCTGGGCGACGTGCTGGCCGGGCGGCTCGACGGCGCCTTCGTCGGCGGCGAGGTGGCGCATCCCGACCTGATCGCCCGGCGCATCTTCGACGAGGAGCTGGTGCTGGCCGAACCGGCCGCCGGGCTGACCACCGACTCCGCGCGCCGTACCCTGATCGCCTTCGGCCGGGCCTGCGCCTATCGCGGCCGGGCGGAGATGGCGATGCGCGAGGCCGGGCGCGTGCCCTTCCGCGTCATGGAGTTCGGGGCGCTGGACGCCATCCTGGGCTGCGTCGGCGCCGGCATGGGGGTGACGGTCATCCCGCGCTCGGTCGTGGAACGCGATCCCTGGCGCGAGCTGCTGGTCGCCCGGCCGCTGCCGGACGCGCTGGGCCGCATGCCGACGCAGTTCGTGCGCCGCACCGACGCCATCGAGACCGCCAGCCTGCGCGCCTTTCTCGAGGCCTTTTCCCGGGACACCGCTTCCGTCGCCGCTTTGAAAGAGGCTGCCACGGGTGCGACAGGGTCGCCCACATCACGCGCAGGGTTGAATGGCTCATCCGCGGCATGCTAGGCAGGCGCGGGTTGGCCATGCGGCCCGGTACCATGCGCGTGCCCATTCCCGCCGGCACCGCCGGCCGGAACAGCGGAGAAGAGATCATGCCCTACGTCGTCACCGACGGCTGCATCAAGTGCAAGTACACCGACTGCGTCGAAGTCTGCCCCGTGGATTGCTTCTACGAGGGTGAGAACATGCTGGTCATCCACCCGGACGAGTGCATCGACTGCGGCGTGTGCGAGCCGGAATGCCCGGCCGAAGCGATCGTCCCCGATACCGACGACCGCGCGACCAAGTGGCTGGAGATGAACCGCGACTATTCCGGCCAGTGGCCGAACATCACCCGCAAGAAGGACGCGCCGCCCGACGCCGACGAGTTCAAGGGAGTCGACGGCAAGTTCGAGAAATACTTCTCTCCGAAGGCGGGCGGCTGAGGCCGGACCAGCGGATGCGGCCCGGCTATTCCGAGTCGGGCTGCATCAACCGATTGAGCCCGCCGATGTTGCTATGCAAAATCGACGGGGCGGCCATGGCCGGGCGATGGACGATTTCCGCCCGGTAGATTGCGCGTTCCCTTTGTAACTCGGGCGTAACATCGCTATAATGCGCGACCGGAGCCGGCCTCCGCGCCATTGCCGGTTTTCCCTACGTTCCAGGACCTGTGGCTTTTGTGATCGTCGTGGATGGGTCCCATCCCCACGGCGCCATAACTGTCCGGGGTCCTTTTTCGTCCCTTCCACCGGGGCGGCAAAATGGCGTGATCGCGAGAAGTGAGAGCCAATCCAAATGTCGAACAAGCTTGACTTCGAAGCCGGTGACTTCGTCGTTTATCCGGCTCATGGCGTCGGTCGGGTCGAAGGGATCGAGACCCACAGCATCGCCGGACTCGAGGTTCAACTCTACGCGATCACGTTCGAAAAAGAGCGCATGACGCTCAAGGTTCCCGTCACCAAGGCCCGCAACGCCGGCCTGCGCCGCCTGTCCTCCAAGGACCGCATCAAGGTCGCGCTGGAGACGCTGCAGGGCCGTTCGCGCGTCCGCCGCACCATGTGGAGCCGCCGCGCCCAGGAGTATGAGGCCAAGATCAACTCCGGCGACCCGGTGTCGATCGCCGAGGTGGTGCGCGACCTGTACCGCGGCGCCGACCAGTCCGACCAGTCCTACAGCGAGCGCCAGATCTATCAGGCCGCCCTGGAGCGTCTGGCCCGCGAACTGGCCGCCGTCGAGAAGATCGACGAGACCAAGGCGACGGAACGTCTGGAATCGGTGCTGTCCAAGGCCGCCTGAGTCCAGGGCCTGGGTTCCAGGCTTCTCCTATACGTCCGTGACACGAACGGGGGGCGGGCGGGGGAGGGCCCCCCCCGGCCCCGGGGGGGTTTTGGGGATGTTTTGGGGGGGGGGACAGCCCTAAAAACCCCCCCCCAG
>CBIHQY010000098.1:0-9441 GCA_966212305.1 uncultured Azospirillum sp. | reverse complement strand
TGTCGTCGGCCGAGCTGGCCGCCGTCGCGGCGCTGCTGGGCAAGATCCCGACCACTGAGGAGTATCTGGCCCAGGTCGGCGTGGTGAACAAGGCCGCCGCCGACGTCTACCGCTACATGAACTTCGACCAGATCCCGGCTTTCCAGGAAGTCGCGGACAAGGTTGCCGTCCCGGCCTGATAGCCGGACACAGCGGTCAATAATGGAAACCCCCGCCGGAGCGATCCGGCGGGGGTTTTTGTTGACTATATTTGAAAGAGGCGAGGTCTAAGCCGTATAGTAGGCGCTGCGGTCCTCCGCCCGTGCCGGCTTTTCCAGATAGATGCCCCGGTGCGGGACGGCGATGCCGTCGAACTCGTCGGCCAGCCGGTGCAGGGCGGCTCGCATCTCGGCTCCGTGCATCGGCTCGCCATGGCCGGTGATGACCAGCTCCGGTTCCAGGGCCGCCAGCCGTGCGACCGAATCCTTGGCCTTGTCCCATTCGACGGTGAAGTACATAGGCGGTCCGTGCATTTCCGCCCGCTGAACCGCCACCGCATAGGCCGACTCCTGCCCCGTGGTGACGAAGGCGTCGCCGACGATCATCGAGCGGTCCCGTTCCCGCCAGAACGAGACATGGCCGACGCTGTGCCCCGGCGTGTGAACCCAGCGCCAGCCCGGCATCTCCGGCACCGATCCATCCTCGGGCAAGGCACGCAGGCGGGATCCGACATCCACCGGCTTGCGCGGGTAGAGACGCGCCAGCGCCGCCATCGCGCCGCCGCCGACCGACGGATCTCCCGGTGGGTAGGCGGCCCGACCGTTCAGATAGGGGTGCTCCAGCGGGTGGGCGTAGACCGGGGCATCCCACTCTTCCGCCAGATGCTCCAGCGCTCCGACATGGTCGAAATGGCCGTGGGTCATGACGATGGCGGCAGGGCGGGAGTCGCGGCCAAACCGCTCCGCCGCCGCGCTGCGGATGAAGCCTTTGGTGCCGATCAGTCCGGTGTCGATCAGCACCCATTCGCGGTCGCCGGCTCGCGGCGGACCCCAGAACACCACATTGACGATGCCGAGCCGCCGGTAGGCGAGGTCGGGCGCGATCTCGTGCGTATGGTCGTTGCGCAGCGCGTCGAGTGCCGGATCGATCGCGCTGCTGTCCTCCGACAAGGGGATTTGCGTGGCCATGGTCGTCCATCTCCTGCCCGTGTCTTCCGACAACAGCGCGGAGCGGTGGTTGTCCTGCAGTCCCCTGCCGGTCCGGCCCTTTACGGCATGAATTGGCCGCCGTTCACATCCAGAATCTGCCCGGTGATGTAACCGGAGCAGGCGTGGGAGGCGAAGAACAGGAAGGTCGGTGCGCATTCCTCCGGCTTGCCGAAGCGGCCCATCGGGATGCCGGTCGACACGCGGGCCTTGGCCGCATCGTCCTTATCGGCGTGGAATGCGGTATCGAAGGTGCCCGGCGACACGGTGTTGAAGCGGATGCCCTCCTTGGTGTGGAAGGCGACCCAGTTCTTCTGGATGTTGTGCAACCACGCCTTGGCCGCCCCATACAGCCCGGCGCCCGGCCCGCCGCCGGTGTAGCCGGCGACCGATCCAACCAGGATCACCGAGGCCGTTTGCCCGCTGTCCTTGGCCGACTGCCGCAGATGGGGCAAAGCGTGCTTGGTGGTCATCAGCGCGGAACGGGCGTTCAGGTCGGTGACCGCGTCGAAGAAGTCGTCGTCGATCTCCTCCAGCGGCTTACGGGCGACCAGCCCGCCGGCATTGTTGATCAAAACGTCGATGCCGCCGAACCGCTCGACGAAGGCGTCCACCACAGCCTTGCAAGCGCCACTGTCGCTCAGGTCGCCGGCGAAGAATGCGGCCTCGCCGCCCGCCTGCTCCATCCCGGCCAGGATGGAGTCGAGATCGGCCGGCGCCTTGCGGCCGTTGATGCCGACCTTGGCGCCGCAGCGGGCGAAAGCCTGAGCCGCGGCCAGCCCGATCCCCTGGGTCGAGCCGGTGATGAGGACGCGGCGGCCCTTCAGATCGTCGAACATAGGCAGTTTTCCTTGTTGTCGGGCTTGGTTCATCTGGTTTGATTAAGCGGACTGGTGGCGCCGGGCCGCCGGTTCTCCATCCGGTGGGCGCGCCAGCGCTTCACCAGCGGAAGCAGCAGGGTCAGGATGGCGACGGTCAGAAGCACGACGGTGATCGGGCGGGTGTAGAGGAAGTCGTAGCTTCCGCCCGACAGCGACAGCGCCCGGCGGAAATTGGCTTCCGCCATCGGTCCCATGATCAGCGCCAGCACGACCGGGGAGGCCGGGAAGTCCCATTTCTGCATGAAGTATCCGGCGACACCCGCCGCCAGCATGATCCCGATGTCGAACAGGCTGTTGTTGATGGCATAGGTCCCGACAATGCACAGGACCAGGATCACCGGCGTCAGCACCGACTTCGGCATCTGCAGGACCCGGCCCATGAAGCGCAGCGATCCCAGTCCGATGACCAGCATGGCGACGTAGCAGAACAGCATGCCGGCGAACAGCGTGAAGACCAGATCCGCATGGTCCTTCAACAGCAGCGGTCCCGGCTGCAGTCCCTGCAGCGTCAGCGCGCCCAGCATCACCGCGGTCACTGCGTCACCCGGAATGCCCAGCGTCAGCATGGTCAGCAGCGCGCCGCCGGTGCAGCCATTGGCACCGGCTTCGCACGCAGCGACGCCAGCCAATTCGCCCTTGCCGAAGTTTTCCGGCGTCCGGCTGAACCGCTTGGCCTCGTTATAGGCGACATAGGCGGCAATGTCGGCGCCGGCGCCGGGGATGATGCCGATCACGATGCCGAGGCCGGAGGAACGCGCCACCGTGCCGAGGATGCGGCGGAAGGTCGGCCAATCCGGCAGGATGCGGCCCAACGCCGCCGCCATGCCCAGGCGGACCTTCGGGTCCTCCAGCGTCTTGAAGGCTTCGGCAGCGGCGAACAGGCCGATCATCACGGGGATGAAGGGGACGTTGAACAGCTCGGTATAGCCGCCGGTGAAGCGGGGGAAGCCATCCATCGGGTCCATGCCGACCGTGGCGATCAGCAGCCCCAGGAAGCCGGCGATCAGGCCCTTGATGACCGAGCGGCCGGAGATGCTGGCGATGATGCTCAACCCGAAAACAGCCAGCGCGAAGCTCTCCGGCGCACTGAACTCAAGGGCGAAGCCGGCCAGGATCGGGGCCATGAAGATCAGCACGATGATGCTGGCGGTTCCACCCAGGAAGGACGACAGCGTCGCCGTGCCGAGCGCCACGCCGGCCATGCCTTTCCTGGTCAGCTCGAACCCGTCCATCGCCGTGGCTGCGGCGGCCGGGGTGCCGGGGATGCGCAGCAGGATTGCCGTCACCGACCCACCATAGACGCCGCCGAAGAAGACGCCGGAAATCATCAGCAGGCCGGACACCGGGTCCATGCCGAAGGTGAAGGGCAGCAGAATGGCGACGCCCATGGTCGCGGTCAGGCCGGGCAGGGCACCGATGACGATGCCCAGCGTCACGCCGACCAGCGCCAGAAGCAGGGCCAGCGGGTTCGACGCCAGCGTGGCGAAGCCGCCCATCAGAAGATTGAGTTCATGCATGGCGGCTGTCTCCCACCGGGCAAGGGGTGGTAACGGGAAGGGGGCGGCTGGTCATTCGAACAGGCTCCCCACCGGCAGCGGCACCTGAAGCAGGTAATGAAAAACGCCGTAGACCAGCCCGGTCACACCGACCGCCAGCACCGGATTCCACACCGGGCTGCGCTGTCCCATCAGCGCCATGATGACCGCCATGTAGACGGCGGTGGCCGGGCCATAGCCGACCTGCTCCATGGCGGCGATGCAGGCGCCGGTCGCCAGCATGCCCAGCGCGACACCGGCATAGCCGGCAATGCCGACCGGCGCCTGCCCATTGGCGGCGGGGGCGGTGGGTGCACGCAGCGTGTTGGCGATCAGGATCAGGCACAGCAGGATCAGCGCGCCGGCGTGGATGATGGGGAAGCGCGCGGCGCCGACATCGGCGGCGAGCATGCTTTTCGGAAAATCTGATGTCGCGGCGATGGCCGATGCGGCGACTGCGATCAGAACGACGGAGATCACCAAGTTGGCGATCTTGGTCGTCAGCGGCATGGCGATGCCGGAATCGTCGCTGGAGCCGGGGCGTTCGCTCCCGGCGGGCGGGTTGCTCATGGTCCGGTCTCCTCAACCGATAAGGCGACCCCGGCGGCGGACCACCGGGGTCTGTTCGGTCAGGCGTTACTTCGCCATGCCGAGCTTGGTCATCATGCCCTTGAAGAAGGCATTGTCCTTCTGCATGACCTGGCCGAACTCAGGCCCGTCGGCATAGGCCCAGGTCAGGTTCATCTTGGCCAGCTGGTCGCGGAAGCTCTGGTCTTCCGCAGCGGCCTTGCTGGCGGTGCGCAGGGTTTCGACGACCGCGGCCGGGGTCTTCTTCGGCACGACGATGCCGCGCCACGTGGCGACGGTCAGGTCGATGCCCTTCTCCTTCAGCGTGGGCACGTCGGGGAACGCCTTCTGGCGCTGGTCGGCCATGACGGCCAGCATGCGCAGCTGGCCGGCGGCGAGCTGGCTCGACACCTCGGCCGGGCTGACCGACACCGCCTCGATATGGCCGCCCAGCAGCGAGGTCACGGCCGGATTGGCGCCGTCGAAGGGCACATGGTTGAAGGTCGTGCCGGTCTTATCCGCCAGCGCTTCGGCCGCGAGGTGCCAGATGGCTCCGGTTCCGGAGTTGCCGATGCGCACCTTGCCCGGGTTGGCCTTGGCGTAGTCCAGGAACTCCTCGAAGGTCTTCCAGGGCGCGTCGGCCTTGACGGTGATGGCACTCGGTTCCGCGTTCAGGCGGGCGATGGGGGTGAAGTCGTCCACGGTGAAGCGGGCGACGCCCATGTGCGGCAGCAGGGTGATCTCCACCGTGCCCATGCCGATCTTGTAGCCGTCGGGACGGGCGGCCATGATCTCGGTCAGGCCGACGGCCCCACCGCCGCCGGTCTTGTTGACCACGCCAACCGGCTGCGGCAGGTGCTTCTTCGCCGCGTCAGCGAATGCACGGGCGACGAGATCGGTGCCGCCGCCGGCGGCGTAGGGGACGATCAGCTCGATCGGCTTCGTGGGATAGTCGGCGGCAAATGCCGCACCGGGCAGGGTCGCGGCGCCGGCGATCATCAGGCCCGCGGACAGGCCGACCGTCAGTGCACGGCGGGAAAGGCGATTGGTAACCTTCATGGGATTCCCTCTGTGGTGCGCCGGCGTGTGCGCCGGTCGTTGGGTGGTGAAAACGAAAGGTGAATTCAGCGGGCGGCGGTCCCCTCCGCCCAAGCCTGGGCGAAGCGGGCGGCACGGGCGGCCAGTTCGGCCACCGGCAGGCTGGGGCTGTAGAGGGCGGAGCCAAGTCCGAAGCCGGCCGCACCCGCCGCGCGGTAGGGCTGCATGGTATCGGGCGTGATGCCGCCGACGGGGAGCAGCCGCACGCTGTGCGGGACCACCGCGCGCAGAGCCTTCACCACCGGCGGGGTGATCTGCTCCGCCGGGAACAGCTTCAGCGCATCGGCGCCGGCAGCGAGGGCCGCGAAGGCCTCCGTTGCGGTGGCGACGCCGGGAACGCAGATCATCGACCGCGACTTGGCGGCGCGGATGATCGCAGTGTCCGCATGCGGCATCACCACCAGATCGGCGCCGATGGCGGCCAGCCGGTCGACCTGATCCAGCGCCAGGACCGTCCCGGCCCCGACCAGCGCATCCTGCGGCAGGGCGCGGCGGATGGCCTCGATGCTGTCGAACGGATCGGGGGAGTTCAGCGGCACCTCGATCAGCCGGAAGCCGGCGTCATAGAGCGCATTGGCCGCTGGCACAGCCTCCGCCGGGGTGAGTCCGCGCAGGATCGCGACCAGCGGCAGCGCGGCGAAGGCGGCGTCGACCCGGGCGGAAAGCGAAAGCTCTGTCATGGTGCGCTCTTGATGCTGGAGGGCGTGGCGGTCGCGGAGGGCAGAAGTCCGGCAGCCGCGGCGAACTGGAACAGGCCGCGGGGAGCGGTGTTGCCGAGTTGTGCGGCAGGCGTGGCGCCGAAGGCGGCTAGGCCACGGCTATAGCGGCGGCAAAGCGCCGGATCCCCGATCAGCAGCAGCGGCGTGCCGGCCGGCATGTCCGCCAGAAGAGCCAGTCCGGATCGGAGTTCATGCCCGATCAGCAGGCCCGACAGGTAGTGCGCCAGCGCTTCCGGCGGCATGCGTTTGGTCAGTCCAAGCGTGCGGGTGGCGAACAGCTGGTGCGACAGATCGCCAGGCCCGGCCGATTGCGCGGCCTGGATGCCGATGGAGAAGGCCGCCTCCTCTTCCTCCGGCGTCGCGTCGATCCCGGCCGGCATCAGACGGCCGAGCAGGGAGTGGGTTTTCAGGACCGCGAACAGTTCGCCCGTCATGTAGGTGGAAAAGCCGGCGATGCGGCCTTCGGCGACCTGGACCCACTTGGAATGGGTGCCGGGCATCGCGACGCAGGCATTGCGCGCCCAACCGGCATTCTCGGCCAACGCACCGGCGATCTGGATCTCTTCGCCCCGCATCACGTCGGGAATCGCGTTGGCGGGAGCGCCGCCGTTGGGATCGTGAAGAACCCCCGGCGCGATCAAGATGTGGCGGCCGGCCACCGTCTCGACCCGTGCCGCCTTGTCGGCCAGCGTCGTCGCGTCGGCGGGCGTGGTGACATAGGGCGCCTCGACCCAGCCCTGGGCGCTGCCGACCATGCCGCCCGCCACCACCGGCAGAGTGGGATGGGCGTCCAGCCAATCGCCGCACAATCCGGTCAATGCCGCATCGAAACCCGCGGCGCCGGACTGCGGCAGGTTCTGGATGCCGTGCCCGTTCGATCGCTCGGCCAGTATGCGGGCGGAGCCGTCCAACAGGAAGGCGCGCAGGCTCGACGTGCCCCAATCGAGCGCGATCAGCGCGGGGCGGTCGGATATGGTTCCGTCAGAGGAGATCACGGTACGGTCCATCCCAAATCCTTGGAAATTGCCTCGGCCGTCGCGCGGACCAGCGGCCCCAGCGTTGTCATGCGGTCTTCAGGCATGTAGGGGACGGCGCTGGCGACGCTGACCGCCGCCACCACCAGATTTCGGCCGTCGCGCACCGGTGCTGCGACGCAGCGGATGCCGAGTTCGTTCTCTTCCAAATCCATCGCCCAACCTTGGGCGACGTAGCGGGTCAATTGTTCCTGGAACACCAGCCACTCGGCCGGGCGCGGCCGGCCGGCGGGCGACTCGGTCGGGCAGGTCAGCGCATGGAGCGACTGCCAACGCGCCGGCGGCATCCCCAGCATCAGCGCCTTGCCCAGTCCGGTGGAGGCGAGCGGCATGCGCTGTCCGGTGCGGGACCGCATTTCCAGCCCGCGGGTGCCGGGAATCTTGTCGAGGTAGAACACCTCGCCATTTTCCTCGACGCCGAGATGGACGGTGTCGCCGGTGGCCTCGGCCAGGGCCTCAATGTGCGGGCGGGCGATGGCGACCAACGGGCGCTGCTCCAGCGCCTTCATGCCGAGTTGGATCAGCTTTGGTCCCAGCAGATAGCCCTTGTAGGGGATGTGGTGCAGATACCCCTCCGCCACCAGACTGGCGAGCATGCGGTTGGTGGTGCTGCGCGGGGTGCCGAGCCGCGTTGCGATGCTCTTCACGTCGCCGATGCCGGCTGCCACGCATTCCAGCAGCGCAAGGCCGCGCAACAGGGTCTGCGTCCCGGTGCCCTGGGTCTTTCCGGCGTCAGCCTCCTGCTCCGTCGCTCCCATCGCCACGCTCATGGTTTGTTTGACCACCATTGATTTCTCCGATGCTGGCGCATGTGCCAAAGTGTGTCAAATAATTTTTAGTGATGCCAAATAGTGGGACATTTACAGCGGCGACGAACGGTCGCGGCTCCCTTCGGAGCGCTGCGAAACCCATGATCGCGCTTTCAAATTCCTGTCGTATCGGTCAGAAAAGGAAACATGCCGGGACCGGCGGACATGGTCCCCTACAAAACAGCAATCCTGGGAGAATCAACCATGCGTCTCACCGTCCTTTCCTTCGTCAGCGCGACGGCGCTGCTGGCCGGCTTCGGCACGGCGCAGGCCGACATCGTGATCGGACTCGGCACGGCGACCACGGGTCCGGTGGCAGCACTGGGTGAGCAGTCGGTGTATGGCGCCAAGCAGGCGGTCGCGGACATCAACGCCAAGGGCGGCGTTCTGGGCCAGAAGCTGGTGCTGAAGGTGGGCGATGACGCCTGCGACCCGCGGCAGGCGGTGGCCGTCGCCAACCAGTTCGTGCGCGATAAGGTTACGGCCGTGGTCGGCCATCTCTGCTCCGGCGCCAGCATCCCGGCGGCCGACGTCTATCAGGAGGAAGGCGTGGTGATGGTCAGCCCGACCGCCACCAACCCCCTGCTGACCGCCAAGGGCTATCCGACCATTTTCCGCGTCTGCGGCCGTGACGATCAGCAGGGCGTGGTTGCCGGCAATTATTTGGCCCAGAACTTCAAGGGCAAGAACATCGCCGTGCTGGACGACAAGCAGGCCTATGGCAAGGGGCTGGCCGACGTCGTGGTGGAGACGCTGGAGAAGGCCGGCGGAAAGGTGGCCTATCGCGGTTCGGTCACGGCGGGAGAGAAGGACTTCTCGGCGCTGATCACCAGCCTGAAGGACAAGAACATCGATGCCGTCTATTACGGCGGCTACCACCCGGAACTGGGTCTGATCGTCCGTCAGGCGCAGGAGCAGGGGCTGAAGCCGCAGTTCATCGCCGGCGACGGCCTGAACAACCAGGAATACTGGTCGATCACCGGTCCGGCCGGCGAGGGCACTCTCTACACCGACAGCCCGTCGGCGGCCAGCGATCCCAAGGCGCAGGAACTGATCGCCTCCTTCAAGAAGGCCGGCCTGCCGGAGCCGGGCAACTTCGCCTTCTACAGCTATGCCGCGGTCCAGGTCATCGCCCAGGGACTGCAGAAGTCCGGCGGCGCCGACAGCGGCAAGCTGGCGAAGACCCTGCATGCCAACAGCTTCGACACCGTTGTCGGCCCGATCGAATTCGACAAGAAGGGTGACATCGTCAAGCCGAACTACGTCATGTATGTCTGGAGCAACGGTCAGCCCAAGATGATCGCTCAGAAGTAAAGGGGTTCGGGAGCCGGCCCGGCCTCAGGCATGGGCCGGCTCTTCTTTGCCTGCGAGTTCCGGTGTTGTTACGTATTTGCGGATGAAGTCTTCGACCGGCATCGGACGGTCGAAGTAATAACCCTGGAAGATCGTGCAGCCGCGGTCTTCCAGGAAATCCCGTTCGGCTGCCGTCTCCACCCCCTCCGCCACCGCCTTCAGGCCGAGCCGGCTGGAAATCGACAGCATCGTCTCCACCAGCACGGCATTGTGGCTGTTGCGGTCGACATCCTGGACGAAGGAGCGGTCGATCTTGATTTC
>CBIHQY010000097.1:0-10228 GCA_966212305.1 uncultured Azospirillum sp. | reverse complement strand
GCGCGTTCGGAACCCGGCTGCGCACCAGCTCGGCCAGCTGTTGCCGCAAGTCGCCCGCCAGATCCTTCGTCGCCGTCCGCATGATGGTGGATGTCTCCTCTTGGGTTTTCATTGATCGGGTTTTTCTTTGGATTGGTAGTACCACCCCACAAACAACATTTCGACGGCAAATAAACGGCAGGATTTCTGACCAAGCGGCGATTTGCACCCCTTTCGGGGTATTTCTCCAAAGATTCGGACAACCCAGTGACATGTCCGCCAAATTTATCCATAGCGCGTTCACATCCCCGGCACAGAAGATAGCGCGGCAAAGACGCACAGCGCCCATCCGCCGCATCGGGCGGTGGTCGGAGGGCTGGCTCAGGCGAGGGAAGGCCGACTCGATTCGGCGGGATCGCTCTTCCGCCGACAAATCGACGGAAAGCCGGGGAATGGCGCGGAAATCAGGTCAGCGTCACTGACGGAATGACGTTTCCGAACGCCGCCGGGGCGTTTTCGGCAAGGCTGGCGACAGGCCGGCGGGCATAGGTGGAAAGTTCGGCAAAATCCTGGCCGCACGGCCGCGTTGCGCCGTTCCGCCGCATCGGCCAAGCTGGTCCCGGCACTCGACGCAGACGAAAGGGGAGGACGGGGCATGGCCCTGCGGGATCGCGGCCTTCTGGCCGGTGTGGACCGCCGGCTGCTGGTGGCGGCGCTGGCCCTGGCGCTGCTGACGGTGCTGGCCGTGCTGGACCACCACCGGCCGACGCCGGGATCGGCGCCGCCGGTGGAGTGGCGGCTGCCCACCGTGGAGCTGCCGCGGACGGTGCCGATGGCGACGGCGCCCAGCCCGCGCCCGGACGAGTTGCTGGGCGCGGACTGAGCGGGTCAGCCGGTCGGCGGAGTGTCGCTTCCCTCGCCCAGCGGGCGTTCCATCAGCACGCCGTCGAGCCAGCGGCCGAACTTGAAGCCCACCGACGGCAGAATGCCGACATGGCGGAAGCCGCAGGCGCTGTGCAGGCCGATCGAGCCGTGGTTGGCGCTGTCGCCGATCGCCGCGATCATCCGGCGGTAGCCCGCCGCCTCGCACATCTCCAGCAGCGGGATCATCAGCGCCCGGCCGATGCCGCGCCGGCCCATGCCCTCGGCGACATAGACCGAGTTCTCCAGCGTGAAGCGGTAGGCGCTGCGCGTGCGGTACAGACCGGCATAGGCGTAGCCGGCCAGCCGCCCATCGCACTCCGCCACCAGATAGGGCAGGCCGCGGGCCAGGATGTCGGCGCGGCGGCGGGCCATCTCCGCCTCGTCCGGCGGGACCTCTTCGAAGGAGGCGGTGCCGTACAGCACATGGTGGGTATAGAGCGCGGTGATGGCGGGAATGTCGGCGTCGGCGGACGACCGCACCATGAGGGAAGGCATTGGGATCAACTCCGGTCAGGACGGTCGGCGGGAAGAAGAAGGGCGCAGACGGTCGCCAACCCGCCGCCGACGCCGAGAAGCGCGAAACCCCAGCCCCAGCCGGAGCCGCCCATGGCTTCTGCCGTGCCGCCGGCATGGTCGAGCACCAGCCCGACCGCCAGCGGTGCGGCACCGCCGGCGCCGAAGCCGAGGATGGAACGCACGGCGAGCGCCGCCCCCAGGCTGCCCGGCTCGACCGATTCCGTCATCGCCGTCGACAGCACCGGCGAATCGCCCAGCGCGGAAAAGCCGTAGAGCGCCGCCACCGCCAGCACGAGCGCCAGCGGCATCCCGTCCATCCAGCCGATGGTGAAGGAGCAGGCGGCGCCCAGCACGCCCATCGCGATCAGCACCGCCCGCCGGCCCAGACGGTCGGACGCGCGCCCCATCAGCAGCGAGGACAGGAAGCCCGAGATGTGGATTGCCCCGGCGATCCACAGGCCACGCATCCCGGCGCCGCCGGAGCCGGCGAGGCTGGAGGTCAGGAAGGCGGGCAGCCACGCCCACATGCCCAGCAGCTCCCAGCAATGGGTGGTGTAGCCCACGGTCAGCAGGAGGGAGCGGCGGTCGGCCAGGAAGCGGAAGGCGCCGCGCAGCCGCCGCGCTCCGCCGCCGGCCACCAGATTGGCTCGGCCGCGCAGTCCCGGCGTGCCGAGCAGCGCCGCCAGCAGCGGCCCCAGCCCGCAGACGAGGAAGGCGGTCTCGTAGCCGAAGCGCTCCGACAGGCCGGCGGCGAGCGCGATGGAACCGAAATAGCCGAGCGACCCCGCCGCCAGCAGCCAGCCCACCGCCGCCCCGCGCCGCGCCGCCGGCACGCCCTGCGCCACCAGCATGATGGAGGGGGCGTAGGTGCCGCCCTGGGTCAGCCCCACCAGCGCGAACAGCAGCAGACCGCTTTCCGCCGAGCGGGCGAAGAAGGCGAAGGCGAGGCCG
Organism: uncultured Azospirillum sp.; assembly: GCA_966212305.1. Classification (GTDB taxonomy): domain Bacteria; phylum Pseudomonadota; class Alphaproteobacteria; order Azospirillales; family Azospirillaceae; genus Azospirillum. The sequence goes on along the minus strand of CBIHQY010000097.1, from coordinate 7,858 downwards.
GTCAGCGCCGTCGCCCAGCTGGCCCACAGGAAGACGCGCTTGGCGCCCAGGCTGTCGGCGAACCAGGAGGACCCGACCAGCGACAGGGAGTAGCCGACGTTGAAGGCGGTCTGGATCGACCCGGCCTCCCCCGCCGACATGCCCCAGGCCTGCATCGCCGGCCCGAGGGCGCCGGCATAGACCATGAAGGACAGCGAGGTGGCGAATCGGCTGGCGCACAGCAGCACGAGCCAGGTTTGCCGGGCGGCAGGAGCGGGGATGGCGGCGGTCGTCATGGGCACACCGTCGCGGAGGGCGGATAAAAAGGCAAATTTATTGATTTGATCGGAATCATAAGGAAAGCTGTGGGTATGCGCGGCCTGAATCTCGACCAGCTCATCACCTTCGCCACCGTCGTCGAGCATGGCGGCTTCACCGAGGCGGCCGGCCGGCTCGGCCTGACCCAGCCGGCGGTCAGCATGCAGATCCGCAATCTGGAGGAGCGCTTCGGCGTGCGGCTGGTGGAGCGGGTGGGCAAGCGGGCCTTGCCGACCGCGGCCGGGCGCGACCTGCTGCCCTTCATCCGCCGGCTGCGCGAGGAGATGGAGGCTGCGGCGGTCGCCATGGGCCGCCACCGCGCCGGGAAGGTCGGGCGCGTCCGCATCGGCACCGGCGCCACCGCCTGCATCTACCGGCTGCCGCCGATCCTGACGGCGCTGCGCCGCGCCCATCCGGGGCTGGAGATCATCGTCGTCACCGGCAACACGCCGGACATCCTGGACGCGGTGGAGGGCGGCTCGCTCGATCTGGCGCTGGTTACCCTGCCGGCCGGCCGTCCCGGCCTGTCCATCGAACCGGTCTGCGCCGAGGAGCTGGTCTGTGTCGGACCCGGCGACGGTGTCCGGTCTCCGGCGCCGGGAGTCGCCCCGGCGGCGCTGGCCGACCAGACGCTGATCCTGTACGAGCGCGGCGGGACCATGCGCGCGGTGATCGACGGCTGGTTCATGGCCGGCGGCATCCAGCCGCGTCCGGCGATGGAACTGGGCAATGTGGAGGCGATCAAGAACCTCGTCGCCGCCGGGCTGGGCCGGTCGATCCTGCCGTCGGTCACCGTCGAAAGTCCGCAGGATTGCGACCGCTTCGCAGTTCAACCCCTGACGCCGCCGTTGATCCGCAAGTTAGGGTTGGTGCTGCGGCGTGACAAAGTGCTCGATGCGGGCGTACGGGCGATGGTGAAGGCAATCACCGATATGCGGTAACAACATCGTTAAAATTTCGCACATTCCCGATCAGGTGGAATATTGCTTTTGGAAGGTTTACAGCGGCTTTAGTCATTGCGCACTCTCGGTTTCTGAGACTTTCGTTTTTCTTGGGCGCCTATGACCAAGCAGCAGTCCGTCCCGAACGAGTCCGCCATAAACCGATTGGGAGGCGAGCGGGACCAGCATGTCCAACCGGCCTCCGGACCGGATGCAAAGCTGCTGGCGCGGCTGGAGGAGCTGGAGCGCGAGAATGCGCGTCTCCAGACGGCGCTGTCCACCGCCTGCAGCGGCTGCGACGATCTGCTGACGGTCACCGCGCTGAACGAGGATCTCCGCACCGCCTTCAACGCGCTGGAGCGCAGCCGCGCCGCCCATGCCGACAGCGAAAGGCGGCTGCGCGCCATCCTGGACAGCGCCACCGGCCACGCCATCCTGACCCTGTCGCCGGCCGGCCGGGTGACCAGCTGGAATCCCGGCGCCGTCCGCATCCTGGGCTGGACGGAGGATGAGGCGCGGGGGCAGCCGGTCGACATCCTGTTTTCGCCGGAAGAGGCCGCCGCGGGCGTGCCCGACGCGCTGCGGGTGCGTGCGCTGGCCGAGGGCCGCATCCAGGAGGAGCGGACCTTCACCCACCGGGACGGCTCCGGCGTCTGGGGGGCGCTGACCATCCTGCCGCTCCAGGGCGACGAGGAGGGGTTCCTGTGGATCCTGCATGACCGCTCCGACGAGCGGCGGATGGAGGAGGCCATCGCCGACGCGCGCCGGCGCGCCACCGACATCCTGGACAGCATCGACGAGGCGCTGGTGGCGCTGGACTGCGACTATTGCGTCATCTACCAGAACCGCCGCGCCGAACAGCTCGACCACCAGTCGCTGTCGATGATGCGTGGCCGCCGCCTGTGGGAGGTGTGGCCGCAGATCGCCGGCTCCGACCTGGAAGCGCTTTGCCGCAAGACGATGACGGAGCGGCAGCCGACCAGCATCGAAAAGCGCTTCGACGGCGAAGACACCACCCTGTGGCTGGAAATCCGCTTCCTGCCGACGACGGAAGGGGTGGGCTGCTTCTTCCGCGACATCACCACGCGCAAGCGCGCGGAGGAGGAGGCCCGCGCCTCGCACGAGCGGGCGGTGACAATCCTGGAGAGCATCAGCGACGCCTTCTATGCCGTCGATCACGAATGGCGCTTCACCTACATCAACCGCAAGGCCGAACAGCTCTGGGGCCGGTCGCGTGACACCCTGCTGGGCCGCCGCCTGTGGGAAGCCTTCCCCAAGGCGTTGGGCAGCGAGTCGCTGGAGGCGCAGAAGCAGGCGGCGCGCGAAGGGCGGGAGATGACCGTGGAGGTGATGTCCCCCGTGCTGGGCGACTGGGTGGAAGTCAGCATCTATCCCAACGCCGACGGGCTGTCCGTCTATTTCCGCGACATCACCGCCCGCCGGCAGGCGCAGCAGGCGCTGTTGCAGGCGAAGGAGACCGCGGAGGCGGCCGACCTCGCCAAGGGCAAGTTCCTGGCCGCCGCCAGCCACGACCTGCGCCAGCCGCTGCAGGCGCTGCTGTTGTTCGTCGACGTGCTGAAGCCGCATGTCCAGGGCAGCCAGGGCGCCAACGCGCTGATGCATCTGGGACGCGGGCTGGACGCGCTGAAGGAGCTGCTGGACAGCCTGCTCGACATGTCGCGGCTGGATGCCGGCGTGGTCCAGCCGAACATCGAAAATGTGTCGGTCGCCCCCTTGTTCGAGCACATCGCCGCGTCGTACCGGCCGGTGGCGGCGGCGAAGGGGCTGGAACTGCATATGCTCGCCTGCAACGCCGCCGCCCGCACCGACCGCACGCTGCTGACCCGCATGGTGCGCAATCTGGTGGAGAACGCCCTGCGCTACACCGAGAGCGGGCGGATCGACATCGAATGCCGCCGGACGGGCGGGCGGCTGCTGATCGAGGTGCGCGACACCGGCATCGGCATCCCGCCCGACCATCTGGAGCGCATCTGGGAGGAGTTCCATCAGGTCGGCAACCCGGAGCGCGACCGCAACCGCGGCCTGGGGCTGGGGCTTGCCATCGTGCGGCGGCTGTCGCAACTGCTGAACCATCCGGTCGATGTCCAGTCCAAGCCGGGGCAGGGGACCAGCTTCGTCATCGCCCTGCCGCTCGGCCGCACCATGGAGGCGCCGCCGACCGCGGCGGAGGCGGCGACGGCCGGGCGCGGGCGCTTCGCCGTGGTGGTCGACGACGACGCCATCGTGCTGCTGGGGCTGGAGACGATCTTCCGCGAATGGGGGTACGAGGTGCTGGTGGCCGGCTCCGCCAAGAAGGCGGTGGAGGGGCTGAGCCGCATGGGCCGGCGCCCCGACCTGATCGTCGCCGACTATCGCCTGCGCGAAGGGCAGTTCGGGACCGACGCGGTTGCCCGCATCCGCGCACTGTATGACGACCCCGGCAGCGCCGCGATCCCCGGCCTGATCCTGACAGGCGAGACCGGCCCCGACTGCGAACGCGACGCCGCCTCCCATGGGCTGGGCATCATCCACAAGCCGGTGACCCCGCGCCAGCTGAGCCACGCGCTGGGTGAGCTGCTCGGGGGGACGTGACGGTCCGGCCCCCCGGCGGGTGAGTCTCAGCCCTGGACGAGCCTCAGCCCTGCTCGATCAGGTCGGCGCAGGCGTCCACCGCGGCGGCGGCGTAGGGGCGGATGCGCGGCGGGATCTGCGACGGGTTGATGCCCGGCCCGAGGATGCCGACGCCGACCGGCTTCATGAACTGCAACTGCAGGTCGATCAGGCTGGAAATGACGGCATGGCCCATCACGTTGCCGTGCTCCGTCTCGCCCCGCTCGATGATGCCCAGCGCCACGGCGCCGGCGACGTCGTCACGCATCAGCAGGCGCTTGATCGCCAGCGGCTTTTCCATCGAGCCGGGAACCCAGACCTCCGCGACGATGCCGAGGCCGCGGCGGGCGGCGACGGTGCGCGCCTCGTCCAGCATCTCTTCCACCTCTTTGCGGTGGAACCGTCCGAGCACGATGCCGATGTTGCTCACCCTCTGCGTCTCCCATGTTCGCGGTGTAACCTTCGCCCAAACTGTCGCGTCGCTGCGTAAAGCGCAAGGGGCGTCGCGCGCTGCTGATGGAGGCTTGGGCGGTACGGAGATTTCCCGCCGGCTTTATAAAGTTGCGCGGGTAATTCCCGCCGCATTGCGGCAACGGTCAAGCTGTCGCGGTGGTGGCCCAAGGAAAAACCCTGATGGACAGGGTCGCGCTCTTTGCGCGAATTGTAGCGGCGTGCGCCACGCCGTGGCACGGCGCGAAAAATCAGCACCAATTTCTCGCCCCCCCGGTTGTTACGACCAAGTAATTAAGCGGGCGGGGGGGGTGGGGCCGACCTGGGGGCGGGGGAGCCGACAGGGGCGTCGTCAGCCCGAAAGAACGTCCAGGCGAATCCGGAACGGCAATCATGTTGAAAGGTGCGATCGAATACGCGCCGTCGACCTTCGAGGAGCGGGGGGCCGCGGTGGCCTTCACCACGCCGCTGCTGTCCCAGACCCGCGTGCGCCGCGGCGAGCGGTCGAAGCTGGAAGTGCTGATCCCCAGCCTGTCCCAGGGAATGGGCATCTATGTCGTCGCCTGGAAGGCGGTGCCGGAGATGGTGTCGATGACCATGCACGACCGTTACCTGCACGACCTGATCGTGAAGGAGGATGCCTGCTCCCCGCATGAGATCCGCCGGGCGACGCTGAAGGCGGCGCGGCGCGGGCTTGCCGGGCCGCAGGCGGCGCAGGCCGCCCGCCGCGCCCTGGAGGAGGACGAGGAACAGAGCACGCTGACCCACTATCTGCTGATCCTGGCGATCCTGAAGGCGGTGGGTCTGGAATCGCCGGAGATGCTGAAGGCCGGCATCGGCACCGACGAGGGGCAGCGGCTGACCCGGCAGCTGATGACCCGCGCGGCGGAAAGCCTGAAGATGGATGCCACGCTGCTCTATTCCCGGCTGGCCGACATCGCCGCGGTCACCGCGCCGGTGGGGCTGGCGCGCTCGCCCAGGCCGGGGCGGCTGACGCGCGGGCTGAATGACCTGAAGTCCTTCCGCGACAGCATGACCGGCTGGGCGCGCGACGTGCCGAGCGACGCCGCCCCGGTGGCGCAGTTCTGCGCCGAGGTGGCGCAGCACACCATCGCCATCGGCGACAAGGTTCTGGGCGACTTCCACCGGCGGGTGGAGGCCATCGGGCCGCTGATGCGCGATTGGGACAGCGAGATCGTCCGCGTGCGCGCCCAGGCCGGCCGCATGGCGTGGCTGCTCGATGGCTGGAGCCACATCACCGGGGCGTGGGAGGTGGCGCAGGCCGAGGACCACCACCAGCAGGCCGCGACCGTGAACGACCTGTTCCGCATCCTGCCGCTGCTGCCGCGCAAGGAGTCGAGCCGCGACTTCGCCGAGGATGCCAAGCAGGTCAAGGTGGCGCACCGCCGCTCCGTCCGCATGCTGGAGGACTGGCGCACCGGCCAGATGGACATCGACGCCATCCGCCGGATCGAGGCGGTGAAAGCGCGCCTGCCATGACGGGAGGGGCGGGGGAAAAGGGGCAGGTGGATCGCCTGCCGGGGCTGGAGACCCGGCTGTTCGACATCCCCGAGGAGAAGTTCATCGAGGTGGTCCGCCTGCTGGAGCGGGTGCGCGACCATCCCGACGTGCGCCAGACCTTCGCCGCCATCCGCCCGCGGCTGGTCCAGGTGCGCCCCGAGCGCCGCCCGACGCTGAAGCGCGTGCTGTGCATGCCGTTCGAGGATGTGCTGGAAAGCTTCAGCGGCGTCGACGTGCCGCTGGGCCGCATTGAGCGGCGGGTGATCGACCCGGTGTGGAAGCTGGTGACGGAGTGCGGCGACGACGCCCTGATCGACCAGCTCGACCGCCAGGTGCAGGAAACGGCGCCCGGCAATCTCAACGCGCTGCGCAACATCGGGCGCCGGCTGTGGCCGATGGCCGCCCGGGCGATCCGCAGCGCGGTGGAGCAGGACGGCGCCCGGCACGCGCTGTGGCGCGTGCTGCATGGCGACGAGGAGATGCGGCGGCAGGTTCTGGACGTCGCCGCCTTCCTGGAGATCGGGCTGACGGTGGAAGCGCTGAAGGACGCGCTGGCGCCGAAGCCGCTGCCGGCGTTCGAGGACGTGCATGTCGGCCTGATCGAGCAGGCGGTCCAGGCGGTGGCGCGGCAATCCACCGGGCTGGTCTATTACCTGCTGCTGGTCGCCGCTTCGCGCATGGCGAACCCGGCCGATCTGCTGACGGTGCTGAACGATCTGGATTTCGGCAAGGCGCGGCGCGAGCAGCCGGTGATCTTCGCCCAGTTGAGCGGACTGGTTGTCACCAATCTGGAGGAGCGGTCGGCCCGGCTGGACGGCAACGGCTACTGCGCCGGACCGGGCGTGGCCGCCGCCGCCATCGCGCCGGAGGAGGCCATCGCCATCGCCGAACGGCTGGTCGCCAGCGTCAACACCACCTCCGCCGTCATGGATTTCGTGGCCGAGCCGGTCTATCGCGAGCGGCTGGAGGCGGTGAAGGCGGCGGTGCGGACCATGGTAGCCGGGACCGTGCTCGACACCGCGTCCGGCGGCATCCTGACCGCCGTCGCGGCCCCGGCGGAGAATGGCCGCCCCGCCGTGGTGGACGAGGACGCCCAGGCGGCGGCCGAGGACCACGCCCGCGCGCTGCGCCGCTGCGAGGGGCTGGCCGATGCGCTCGGCCTGCACGAGCCGCTGAAGACCGCGATGGCGTCGATGGAAAAGGGGCTGATGGCGCGGGCGCACGCCCTGCTGGCGCAGTACCCGAAGGCAGCCGGCGATCCCGACGACACCGAGACGGCGGAGATCGGCCTGTTCTACGCCCTGCGCCTGCTGGAGCTGGTCGCCGGCCACGCCAAGGCCGACCAGCTCCGCACCGCCATCATGGCCGCGACGGGCGAGTTCGCGGAGGAGTAGGGGGGGCGCCCAATCTCCCTCTCCCCCCCGGGGAGAGGGTCGGGGTGAGGGGGATGCACAGGGTGGAATCGGTGGCGAGCGGAGAGTGCGCGATGCTTGGAGATCCTCGCCGCGCGACCCCCTCACCCTACCCCTCTCCCCGCTTTCGGCGGACCGCAGGTCCGCCTGTCGCGTCAGCGCAAACTTCGTTTGCGCGTGAGCGGGGGGGAGAGGGGACTTTGGCCAGTGGCGCGAGGTCTCACGATGCCGCCGGAAGGGCGTTCCTCGCCTCGTCCTTGGCCGCGTTCTCGTCGGCGTAGCGGCGGGCCAGGATGGCGCCGACCATCAGCTGGATCTGGTGGAACACCATCACCGGCAGCAGAACCAGACCGGCGGTGGCCGGGGCGAACAGAACGCCGGCCATCGGCACGCCGCTGACCAGCGACTTCTTCGAGCCGCAGAAGACGATCACCGCCTCGTCGGCGCGGGAGAAGCCCAGGCGGCGGCTGAGCAGCGTCGTGCCGACCAGGAAGAACGCCAGGATGGCGCAGTCGATCAGCACCACCATGCCCAGCGCCGACGGCGGCACCTGATGCCACAGGCCGTTCACCACCGCCTCGCTGAAGGCGAGATAGACGACCAGCAGGATCGAGCCGCGGTCGGTGA
>CBIHQY010000096.1:0-10312 GCA_966212305.1 uncultured Azospirillum sp. | reverse complement strand
AGCGCCTTCTCGAAGCTCTTCTGGTGGGCGATCTCGCGGGTCATCAGGAAGCCCAGCGCATCCTTCACGCCCGGATCGTCGGTGACGTTGATGAGACGCTCGTAAATGATCTTGGCGCGCGCTTCCGCCGCGACGTTGGAGCGCAGATCGGCCGTCGGCTCGCCGATGCTGTCGATATAGCCGCCGGTCCACAGCTGCCCGGCCGAATTCACCAGGGCCGGCCCGCCGCCATACAGCAGCGACAGGGTGTGGCTGCCGTTGCCCTGGGTGATGTTGGCGTACAGGTCGGTGGTCGCCTCCGCACCTTCGGCCAGCTTGCCCTTGGCGCCCTTGGTCAGCATGGCGACGATGGAGCCGATGACCTCGAGGTGGCTCAACTCCTCGGTCGCGATGTCGATCAGCATGTCCTTGCGGCCCGGATCCTCGTCGGCCAGACCCTGGGTGAAGTAGCGCATGGCCGCGGCAAGCTCGCCCTGAGGGCCGCCGAACTGCTCAAGCATGAGGCTGGCGAGCACCGGGTTCGGCTCCGACACGCGGACCGTGTACATGAGCTTTTTGTTATGCATGAACATGCGAGGGACTCCTCCTGAGTCAGATGGCCCGCTATGCAGGGGCCGCGGATCGGCGCGACCCGGTCCGGTCCGGATCGCTTCATGTCCTCAACCGAGGATCTTTAGAAGCGTTCCAGGAAGAATGCCTGTTTCGGAGTGCTATGCCGGATGGATCTCCACGGGGCAGGAAGGACCGTCTTCCGTACAGAGAATGGCTGTGGCGCAGGGTGCCCACCCCGGTTCTCACCTCCGGGTGGGCGCCCTGGCCGATGAATGCCGCAGAGGCTTACTGCGCCTGGGCGCGGCAAGCTTCCAGAGCGGAGATCGCCTTGCGGGTATCGTCGAGGTAGTAAGTGTAGGCGTAATCGTCGCTCTTGCCGTCGATTTCCATGTAAAGCTCGCGGCCGTTCATCAGGGCCTCGATCGCCTTGGAGGTCGCGGGAATGCCGACCACGGCCATCGTCTTGTCGATCGCAGCGCCCGGGACCTTGTCGCTCCACTTCTTATCGACCGCCAGGGAGATGGTGAGATCTTCCTTTTCCTTCAGTTTCCATCCGGAATCGCCGAAGATCAGCACCATCGCCTGACCCTTGTTGGTGTAGGCCAAGCCGATGGTCGCGGTATCCTTCGTTTCAGTCTTCCATTCCTGGGTAATGGCGCAGTCCTTGTCGATCTTCACGTCCCAGACGCCGATCTTGGTCTGAGCCTGGGCAGTCCCGATCGAGGCGAACGCCGCAACGCAGGCAGCCGCTGCAAAAATTCCGCGCATGTTTGGAGTCATTCCCTGGGAAAATTGTTCGTACCACCATGGTAGGTACTACAATCGGATAAGGTCCAGGGATTTCCGGTCCTTGCACTGGAATGTAACGGGGCCATGAGCGGAAGGATCCGATCATGGCCCGTTGCGGATAGCCCGCCACTGCGTTTCGCTACGGTTGACCGCTCAGATCTTCTTTTCCGGCTCCGCCTTCTCGCGCATCAGCACGAATTCCTCCGAGGTGGAGGGGTGCAGCGCAATGGTGCGGTCGAAATCGCGCTTGGTGGCGCCGCAGTTCATGGCGATGGCCATCGGCTGCATCATCTCCGGCGCGTCCATGCCCATCATGTGGCAGCCCAGCACGCGCTGGCTTTCGCCGTCCACCACCAGCTTCATCAGCACCCGCTCGTCACGGCCGGACAGGGTGTGCTTCATCGGGCGGAAGCCGGCCTTGTAGATGTCGACCTGCGGGTATTTGGCGCGGGCCTGCATCTCGGTCAGGCCGACGGTGCCCAGCGGCGGCAGCGAGAACACCGCGGTCGGCACGTTGTCGTAGCCGATGTGCATCGGGTTGTCGTTGAACAGCGTTTCGGCCAGCGCCCGGCCCTCGGCGATGGCGATGGGGGTCAGCGCCATGCGGTCGGTGACGTCGCCGATGGCATAGATGCTGTCGACCGACGTCCGCGACCACTCGTCTACCGGGATCGCGCCGGCCTCGTTCAGGGTGATGCCGACCTCTTCCAGGCCGAGATTCTTCGTGTTCGGACGGCGGCCGGTGGCGGCCATCACCAGGCCGGCGGAATGCTCGCGGCCCATATGGTCGGTCAGGGTATAGCCCCCGGCCCCTTTTTCCAGCTTCGCCGGCTTGCAGCGCGAGATGATGTTGATGCCGCGCTTGCGCATCTCCTGCGCCAGGGCGACGCGGATGTCGTCGTCGAAGCCGTTCAGCAGGTCGTCGCCGCGGATCATCAGCGTCACTTCGGAGCCAAGACCGCGGAAGATGCTGGCGAATTCCACGGCGATGTAGCCGCCGCCGATGATCAGGACGGAGTGGGGAAGCGTTTCCAGATGCAGCGCCTCGTTGGAGGTCGCGGCATGCTCCATCCCTTCCACCTGCGGCAGGGTCGGCCAGCCGCCGGTGGCGATCAGGATGTTGCGGGCGGTGTAGCGTTTGCCATCCACCTCGACCGTGTGGGGGTCGATGATCCGGCCGAACCCTTCATACAGGGTGACGCCGGAGTTCTTCAGCATGGTGATGTAGATGCCGTTCAGCCGGTCGATCTCGCGGTCCTTGCGCGCGATCAGCGTTTCCCAGTCGAAGGTCGGCGTGTGCGAGTTCCAGCCATAGCCGCAGGAATCCTCGAAGCCGTCGCGGAACTGCGCGGCGTAGACCAGCAGCTTCTTCGGCACGCAGCCGCGGATCACGCAGGTGCCGCCGACGCGGCTGCCCTCGCAGATCGCCACCTTGGCGCCGTAGGACGCCGCGCGCCGGCTGGCGGCGACGCCCCCGGACCCCGCCCCAATGGTGAAGAGGTCGAAATCGAACTCGGCCACGGCCGTCTCCTTCCGCAACTGGACCTTCAACCCACGAAAGACTGTGGTCGGGCAGGATATCGGGTCGGGGCGGGCATTGGGAAGCGCGCCCTCAGCGCAGCAGCATGTCCTGGATCAGCACTTGCCGAAGCTTCAGCGGGCGCATGGTCTTGTTGGCGACGTAGCGCAGCGCGTCCTTGACATAGACCTGCCCCTCCGCCCCCCGCAGTTCGGCCGGGTCGGCCTCCAGCAGGCGCCGTTCGATGGCGTCGGCGATTCGCGGCAGGTGGGGCGTGACCGTCTCCAGCGGCGTCGCCGGGTCGAATTCCAAAATGGCGCGCAGCCGCAGCTCCTGCAGCCGGCGGCCGTCGTTCAGCGTGACGGTCAGGGTGGGCAAAGCGGCATAGACGGCCGGTGCCGCTACGATCCGGGCGGAAGGATAGGCGCCCTGGGCGGGGGACGGGCGCAGAAACAGCGCACTGCCGATCCCGGCGCCGGCGAAGGCAAGCATCAGCCCCAGCAATGCCAGGACGATCCGGTTTCCGGTTCCATCGAAGGAGGGCAGGTTGCCTTGGCCGGCTTCGGCAGAGACTGATGCCTTGGTCATTCCGCCCTGCTGGGTTATTGCCGCCGAACTGGTTCGAAAACTCTAAAAGCGCGGAAGTGGTAGGTCAAATAAAGGTATTTTATCTGGTTTTTTCTTTGATTGTTGATGGATTGATGGCGGTCGACTGCCTGATGGCCCGACTTCTTTTGCGGGCATTCGAGATTTTTCCCGGCGACCGGAACATCGTCCCCGTCGAAAAATGCAACGCTGCCATCCGCCGCCGGTTGACAAGGTGGGAAGCCTCTTCCCCCGCCTGCCCGGGGCGTATAATGCTGGGATTCCAACACAACCGGCCGGCTGGCCCTGTCCGGCGGCCGGACCATCCATAACGATGCACCGCAAAGCCATGCGCAGACACAGGCGCAGACAGGGGCGGAAGGCGAGGGTGACGGGTATGAGCGACAGCGATAACCGATCGGTTGGCAGCCGGGCAGCAGGCATCCGGCCGGCCGGCCCCCAGACAATCGGGAGCGGGCCGACGGCCCTCCATCCGTCCTCCGCCGCGGTTCCCGACTGGACGGACACCTATTTCCGCCGCACCAAGGAGGCGGTGGGCAAGTTCGGCGACAAGACCGTCACCTACGCCATCTTCATGCGGCGCCCGGTGGTCTGCGCCCCGCGCCTTGCGGTGGACTGGCTGGAGTCGGTGGCGCGGGAACGCAACACCAGCTTCCAGATCGAGTTGAACTACCCCGAGGGCAAATGGGTCGGCGCCGGCGAGCCGATCATGTACATCACCGGCTCCTTCTACCATCTGGTCGATTGCGAGACGATCCTGCTGCAGAAGCTGGGTCCGGCCAGCGTCGCCGCCTACAACGCCTTCACCATGTGCGCCGACCTGCCCAAGGTCGCCTTCCTGGCCATGGACGCCCGCCACTGCGCCGGGACCGAGATGGCGGAGATGATGGCCTATGCCGCCTCCGTCGGGTCCGACCGCGCGAAGCGCAAGGTCGGCGCCAAGGGCTTCGTCGGCAATGCCACCGACGCCACCGCCTCCTATTTCGGGCAGGACCGGGGCATGGGCACCATGCCGCACGCCCTGATCGGCTATGCCGGTTCGACCGTGCGCGCGGCGGAGATGTTCCACGAGACCTTCCCCGACTTGGCCCTGACCGTGCTGGTCGATTATTTCGGCCGGGAGATCACCGACGGGCTGGAGGTCTGCCGCCGCTTCCCGCAACTGGCCGCCCAGGGCAAGCTGTCGCTGCGGCTCGACACCCCCGGCGGCCGTTTCGTCGAGGGGCTGGACCCGCCCGGCTCCTACGCGGTGCTGGAGCGCCATGCGCCGCACGCCATCCGCGGCTATCGCGACGAGACGCAGCTGCGCTACCTGATCGGCACCGGCGTTTCGGCCGCCGCGATCCACTATGTGCGCGAACGGCTGGACGAGGCCGGCTTCCCGGCGGTGAAGATCGTCGCCAGCAGCGGCTTCGGCCCGGCCAAGTGCCGGCTGATGGCGGAGGCCAACGCCCCGGTCGACGTGATCGGCACCGGCAGCTACCTGCCCGAACGCTGGACCGAGACCTATGCGACCGCCGACATCATCGAGTATGACGGCGAACGCCGCGTGAAGGTCGGCCGCGAGTTCCTGTTCCGGCGGTAGGCCGCGGTCGCATGTAATCCCCTCCCCCGCCCAGCTCTCGCACAAAGCTACGCTTTGTGCTGACGCGACAGGCGGACCATAGGTCCGCTGAGAGCGGGGGAGGGTCAGGGTGGGGGCAATTCACCCCAATCGTTTTGCGATCAACGGCCCGCGTGCCGGTGCCGTCTCGGTCACCGTGACCGACGCGCGCAGGCGCCGTTCCGCTTCGTCGGCCTGGGCCTCGTTGCGGGCGTGCAGGATCGCCAGCGGGCGCTCGCCCCGTCCCACGGCGTCGCCCAACCCGGCGATCTCGTCGAAGCCGACGGCGAAGTCGATGGCATCGGTCGTCCTGGTCCGGCCGCCGCCCAATGCCACCACCGCCATGCCGACGCCGCGGGTGTCGATGGCGCCGACGAATCCAGCCCGCTCGGCGAAGACCGGGCGAACGATGGGCGCGCTCTCCAGATGGCGGTCCGGCTGCTCCAGCAGATCGGCCGGTCCGCCGAGCGCCGCCACCATACGGGCGAAGCGTTCCGCCGCCGCGCCGCTGGCGATGGAGCGGTCGGCCATGGCGCGCCCGGCCGCGGCGTCCGGCGCCAGCCCGCTCAACGCCAGCAGTTCCGCTGCCAGTGCCGCCGTCACCTCATAGAGTCGAGGGTCGGCCGGTTCGCCGCGCAGGATGGCGAGGCATTCCCGCATCTCCAGGGCATTGCCGGCACTGCGGCCCAGCACCTCGTTCATGTCGGTCAGCAGCGCCACCGCCGGCAGGCCGGCGCCCTTGGAGACGGTGACGATGCTTTCCGCCAGCGCCTCCGCATCCGAGAGGCGCTGCATGAAGGCGCCCGTGCCGAACTTCACGTCCATCACCAGCGCGTCCAGCCCGGCGGCGAGCTTCTTCGACAGGATCGACGCGGTGATGAGGTCGAGCGATTCGACCGTCGCCGTCACGTCGCGGATGGCGTAGAGCCGCTTGTCGGCCGGTGCGATGTCGTCGGTGGCGCCGATCACCGCACAGCCGACCTGCTTCACCACCCGGCGCAGCAGGTCGTTGTCGGGCTTGGCGCGATAGCCGGGGATGCTCTCGAACTTGTCGAGCGTTCCGCCGGTGTGGCCGAGCCCGCGCCCCGACACCATCGGCACGAAGCCGCCGCAGGCCGCCAGCATCGGGGCCAGGATCAGGCTGACCTTGTCGCCAACGCCGCCGGTCGAATGCTTGTCGATCACCGGACCGGGCAGGTTCAGCGACCGCCATTCCATCACGGTGCCCGAATCGCGCATGGCGCGGGTCAGCGCCACCCGCTCGTCCAGGCTCATGCCGCGGAAGAAGACGGCCATGGCGAAGGCCGCCGCCTGGGCCTCCGACACGCTGCCGTCGGTGATGCCGCGCACGAAGTCCTGGATTGTGGCGTCGTCCAACGGCTGGCCGTCGCGCTTGGCGCGGACGATCTCCTGCGGAAGCATGCCTCAGTATCCTCCCGCCGGGGCCGGTTCGCGTTCGCCCTCCCGCTCCCCATGCCCGGCGGCCGTCAGCAGCGAATCGAGCAGGCTGGAGGCGCCGAAGCGGAAGGTCTGCGGTTTCGCCCAGCCTTCCCCGAGGATGTGGTCGGCCAGCGCCAGATAGCGCGCCGCCTCCGCCGCGTCGCGGATGCCGCCGGACGCCTTGAAGCCGACAGGCTTGCCGGATTCATAGATGCAGTCCAGCATCACCGCCGCCGCCGGCAAAGTCGCGGCCGGCTGCGTCTTGCCGGTGGAGGTCTTCAGGAAATTGGCGCCGGCCGCGATGGCGTCGCGGGCCGCCCAGGCCAGCAGGTCGGCGTCGGGGAAGGCGCCCGATTCCAGGATCACCTTCATCAGAGCCTTGTCGCCGCAGGCCTCGCGGCAGGCCTTCACCACATTCATCGGCTGGGTGCGGGCGCCGTCGATGAAGGCCTTGTAGGGCAGCACGACGTCGATCTCGTCGGCACCGTCGGCGATGGCGCGCCGGGTCTCCGCCGCCACCGAGGAGGCGTCGGCCTCGCCGGTCGGGAAATTCACCACGGTGGCGACCTTCACCGCCGTTCCCTCCAGCGCCTTGCGGGCGGTGGGGACGAAGCGCGCCCAGACGCAGACGGCGGCGACCGATCCGACGGGCGTGACGGCGCGGGCGCAGAGATCCTGCACCACCCGGTCGCTGTCGTCGCCGTTCAGGCTGGTGAGGTCGAGCATGCCCACGGCACGGCGCGCCAGATCGGCGTCGGACGGGGCGTTGGCGCTGGCATCGAGCGCGCTTTGCAGGTCGGCAGACAGTTTCATGACCGGGACCCGTCCTTTTCATGCAGGCGTTCGAGAAAACCGACCAGCAGGCGCTCCAGGTCGGCGGCTGCCGCCGATGCGGCGGTCAGCGTCTGGTGATGGTCGACCGGCCCGTCGCCGAGCCCGACCCCCAGGTTGGTGACGACGGCGCAACCGACGACCCGCAGGCCGCAATGGCGGGCGATGATGCATTCCGGCACGGTGGACATGCCGACCGCGTCGGCGCCCAGCAGCTTCATCATCCGCACCTCGGCCGGCGTCTCGAAGGACGGGCCGGGATAGGCGGCATAGATGCCCTCCGCCAAGTCGATGGACAGGCCGGCGGCGACGTCCTTCAGCAGGCCGCGAAGCTCCGGGTCCCAGGCGTCGGTCATGCTGGGGAAGCGCTCGCCGAAGGCCTCGTCGTTCGGGCCGGTCAGGGGATTGGAACCCAGCAGGTTCAGGTGATCGCTGATCGCCATCAGCCGTCCCGGCCCGACCTCCAGCCGCAGGGAGCCGACGGCGGCGGTCAGCACCAGCGTGTCGCAGCCGGCCAGCTTCAGCGCCCGCACCGCGGTCTTCAGCGCGTCGAAGCCGTTGCCTTCATAGGCGTGGACGCGGCCCTGCATGCAGGCGACCTCGACCCCGCCGAGCTGCCCCACGACCAGCCGCCCGGCATGGCCGGACACGCTGGGGATCGGGAAGCCGGCGATGTCGGTATAGGGGATGGACACGGCATCGGCGATGCGATCGGCGATGCCGCCCAGGCCGGAGCCCAGCACGACGCCGACCCGCGGCCGGTGGCCGGAGGCACGGTGAAGGATGTCCGCGGCGGCGCGGGCTGCCGTCATGTCGGGAACTCCGCTCAGAAGGCTAAATTGGTGGGGCCGAACGATTCGGGCAACAGGGCCTCCAGCGAAAAGGTCCGCCGCAGGCCGGCCGGATCGCAGATGTGGATCGGGGTGTCCGGGGTCGCGAATTCACGGATGCGCTGGCGGCAGCCGCCGCAGGGAGTGCAGATCTCCTCCGCCCCCGCATCGCCGCCCATCACGACGATGGCGCGGATGCGGCGGTCGCCGGCGGTGACCATGGCGCCAATGGCGCTCGATTCCGCGCACTGGCCCTGTGGGTAGGCGGCATTCTCCACATTGCAGCCGGCGAAGATGCGGCCCGATTCGCCGAGGATGGCGGCGCCGACCTTGAATTTGGAATAGGGGGCGTGGGCGTTCTCGCGCGCGGCACGGGCCGCTTCGATCAGCCGGGACAGCTCAGCCGGTTCGGCCATGACGTCAGCGCTCCTTGACATAGGGGATGCCGCTCGCCTTCGGGGCGATGGCCTTGCCGACGAAGCCGGCCAGCAGCAGGACGGTCAGCACATAGGGCAGCATCTGGATGAACTGCACCGGGATGACGCCGATGCCCGGCAATTCCACGCCCTGCAGGCGCACCTGCACCGCATCGGTGAAGGCGAACAGCAGGCAGGCGAACAGCGTCGGTCCCGGCCGCCATTTGCCGAAGATCAGCGCCGCCAGCGCCAGATAGCCCTTGCCGGCGGTCATGTCGCGGACGAAGCCGGCGCCATGGCCGGTGGAGAGATAGGAGCCGGCCATGCCCGTCAGCGCGCCGGTCACCAGCAGCGCCTGATAGCGCAGCTTCGTCACCGACAGGCCCGCGGTATCGACCGCCGCCGGATTCTCGCCCACTGCCCGCAGCCGCAGACCGAAGCGCGAGCGGTAGAGCACCCATTGGGTGGCGATCACCAGGACCAGCGTCACCCAGATCAGCACATTGTTGCCGTCCAGCAGCTCGCGATAGAGCGGTCCGAGAACGGGGATGCCGGAAACCGCATCGACCCCCGGCAGCTCCACCGCGGGGATGCGCGCCTCATTGGGCAGAAGCGGGGTCTGGCCGCCCTGCTGGAACCAGGCATAGGCCAGCGTCGGCGCCAGCCCGGCGACCAGGATGTTGATCGCCATGCCCGACACCACCTGATTGCCGTTGTGGGTGATGCAGGCGAAGCCGTGGACCAGCGCCAGCGCCACCCCGGCGGCGATGCCGGCCAGCAGCCCCAGCCAGGGGTTCAGCGTCGTCGACGCGACGGCGGCGGAGAAGAAGGCGCCGGCCAGCATCTTGCCCTCCAGTCCGATGTCGACCACGCCCGACCGCTCGCAATACATGCCGGCGAAGGCGGCCAGCACCAGCGGCGTCGCCACCCGGATGGTGGCACTCAGCAACTGCAGCGCCAGAAGAAGTGCGTCCTCCATCGCTCAGCCCCTTCCCGTATCTGCCGCGGCGGCACCGCGGCGGCGGAACAGCGCCTCCACCTGCGGCTTGAACAGGTTCTCCATCGCGCCGGCGAACAGGATGACCAGCCCCTGGATGACCATCACCAGCTCGCGGTTGATCGTGGGGTAGTCGAAGGACAGCTGGCCGCCGCCCTGCGCCAGAACCCCGAACAGCAGGGCCGCCAGAATGATCCCGACCGGGTGGTTGCGGCCCATCAGCGCCACGGCGATGCCGACGAAACCGACGCCGCCGGTGAAGTTCAGGATCACCCGGTGCTGCACGCCCAGGATCTCGTTCACGCCCACGAAACCGGCCAGCGCGCCGGAGATCAGCATGGCGATGATGATGTTGCGCGACGGCGAGATGCCGGCATAAACCGCCGCCCGCTCGTTCCGGCCCACCGTGCGCAGCTCGTAGCCCCAGCGGGTCCGGCGCAGGAAGATGTGGAACAGCAGGCAGCAGGCCAGCGCCCACAGGAAGGACAGGTTCAGCGGCGAGGCCGGAATGGTGATGCCGAACCAGCTGAGCGCCCGGTCCATCGACGGCAGCCAGACGCCGGGATCGAACTCGCGGGTTTCCGGCGACTGGCTGCCGGGACGGATCAGCACGTCCACCAGCAGCCAGGTCATGATCGACGCGGCGATGAAATTGAACATGATCGTCGTGATGACGATGTGGCTGCCGCGCTTGGCCTGCAGCCAGGCCGGGATGAAGGCCCAGGCGGC
>CBIHQY010000095.1:0-10343 GCA_966212305.1 uncultured Azospirillum sp. | reverse complement strand
TCCCTTCTCGACTTCACGATCTACAATGTCCAAGATCCAGCCCGATCACGACAGACCATCGACCGGTGAACCGGATCGACGCATCGTCATTTTGATGATCGGAGGAGCGCAAACCGACCGGTTCGCGCTGGCAGGCATCTTTTCTAGCTCTTTCGGCCGACCGGGTCAAGCCCTTTTTTCGGCCTCTCCACCGAAGCGTCGGCGGAGCAATGAGCGGAAACGACCCTGCCCCAATCCATCGGGGCCTCGGCCATCGGCATCTTCGCTTCCGCAAGGCCGCCGCCGGTCGAGGGGCGGGTATATACGCAGCCGCTGGAGGCTCGTCCAGAACAAAATGCGCTCTCGCGAAATTTTGCCTTACCCCTCCTGACCCGGCGCCAGGACACGCCCCGGCGGCAAATTGATGCCGTCCTGTGCCATCGCACTTGCGGGATGGGCGAGTGGGAGACGATACAGGGGCGCCCCTGCCCTTCCCTGATCCGGCCATGCACGACCCTGCCCTTCTGCTCGACGTTCTGTTCCTGCTGCTGGCGGCGATCTTGGTGGTCCCGCTGTTCCAGGCCCTGCGCATTCCAGCGGTGCTGGGGTACCTGGTGGCGGGAACGATGCTGGGTCCGCACACGCCGGGGCCGGTGGTCGATCTGGCGGTGCCCCAGGTGCTGTCGGAGTTCGGCGTCGTCTTCCTGCTGTTCGCCATCGGGCTGGAATTGCCGGTCTCGCGCCTGCGCGCCATGCGGCATTACATCTTCGGGCTGGGGCTGATGCAGGTCGGACTGACCAGCGCGGCCATCGGTCTTGTCGCCTGGTGGCTCGGGCTGTCGCCGGAGGCCGCCCTGATCGTCGGCGGCATGCTGGCCTTCTCCTCCACCGCCACGGTGCTGAAGCTGCTGGTCGAGCGGGGAGAGACCGTCGCCCGCTTCGGCCGGATTTCCGTTGCAGTGTTGATTTTCCAGGACCTTGCGGTCGTGCCGCTGTTGACCCTGCTGCCGCTGCTGGCCGATCCGAATGCCAGCATTCCGCTGGCGCTGACGCTCGCGGCGGTGAAGGCGGTGGCGGCGATCCTGGTCATCATGCTGCTCGGCCGCTTCGTCGTGCGGCCGGCTTATCGATTCATCGCGTCGGCCGGCAATCCAGAGCTGTTCACCGCCACCAACCTGTTCGTGGTCCTGGCGGTCGGCTGGCTGACGGCGGAAGCCGGCATGTCGATGGCGCTGGGTGCCTTCCTGGCCGGCATGCTGCTGGCCGACACCGCCTATCGCCATCAGGTCGAGGCGGATATCGAGCCGTTCCGCGGGCTGCTGCTCGGGCTGTTCTTCATGACGGTGGGCATGTCGCTGGACCTGCCGGCCATGGCCGCCGAGGCGCAGACCATCGCGGCGCTGACCGCCGCCCTGCTGATCGGCAAGAGCCTGCTGCTGTTTCTGCTGTGCCGGCTGTCGGGGCTTGGGTTGGCGACCTCACTCAGGATCGGGCTGCTGTTGTCGCAGGGCGGCGAGTTCGCCTTCGTCCTGGTCGGCAAGGCGGTCGGCCTGTCGGTTCTGGACGGGCATACCGGCCTGCTGCTGTCCTCCTCGGTGGCTCTCAGCATGGCGGTCACGCCGGCAATCGGCGCAATCGCCCAACGCCTTGCCCAGTTGATCGAAGCACGGATGGGGGCCGAGGCTTTCGGAATCGAGACCAGCGATCTGAAAAGCCATGTGCTGATCTGCGGCTATGGCCGCGTCGGCAAGGCGGTCGCCAGGCTGCTGACCGAGCACAACATCGCCTATGTGGCACTGGACCTGGAGCCGCAACGGATCGCCGCCGCCCGCCATGACGGGCTGCCGGTCTATTACGGCGACGCCAGCCAGGGAACCGTGCTGCGCGCCGCCGGGATCGAACGGGCGCGGGCCGCCGTCATCACCTTGAACCGGCCGGACGCCGCCCACCGCGCGGTGGAGGCGATCCACGCAACGGCCCCGAAGCTGCCGATCATCGCCCGCGCCCATGATCTGGGACAGAGCGCCACTCTCGCAGGAGCCGGCGCCAGCGCCATCGTGCCGGAGACGATGGAGGCCAGCCTGCAATTGGCCGGCCTTGTCCTGCGCAGCGCCGGCGTCGATTCCGCTGCCATCGACCTCAGCCTGAAATCGTATCGGGACGGCAATTATCGCGCCCTGGCCGAGCAGAGGGTGGCTGAATAAAACCCCTACCGCGCGAACACCCGCGCCCGGTCGATGTGGACGGCACAACGGTCGCCGGCGACGATGCCGAGCGTGGCGAGGCGCTCGCGGTCCATCTCGGCTTCCAGCGCCAGACCGGCGAGGTCGATGTCGATGCGGGCGTCCGGGCCGACGACATGGATGCCGGAGATGCGCGCCGGCCCCCCGACGGCCGGTGTGATGCCGAGATCATGCGGGCGGACATAGGCCACCGCCGGTCCCTGCACCTCGCCTTCGGTCGCAATGGCGAGGGCGCCGCCGCCGACGCGGGCGATGCCGCCTTCCACCGTGCAGTCGAGCCGGTTCACCTGTCCGAGGAACTCGTAGACGAAAGCGGAAGCCGGGTGATCGTAGACCTCCGCCGGGGTTCCGATCTGCTCGATCCGGCCCTGGTTCATCACCACCACGCGGTCGGCGAGTTCCAGCGCCTCCTCCTGGTCGTGGGTGACGAAGACGGAGGTGACATGAATGTCGTCGTGCAGCTTGCGCAGCCAGCGCCGCAGCTCCTTGCGGACCTTGGCGTCGAGCGCGCCGAAAGGCTCGTCGAGCAGCAGCACCTTCGGCTCGATGGCAAGCGCGCGGGCGAGCGCGACGCGCTGGCGCTGGCCGCCCGACAGCTGCGCCGGATAACGGCCGGCGAAGGGCGACAGCTGCACCAGATCCAGCAGTTCGGTCACCCGCCGCCGGATCTCGGTTGAGCTTGGGCGCTGGCCGCGCGGCCGCACCTTCAGCCCGAAGGCGACATTGTCGAACACGGTCATGTGGCGGAACAGGGCGTAATGCTGAAAGACGAATCCGACCTGCCGGTCGCGCGGCTTCAGCCCCAGCGCCTCCTCCCCATTCAGCAGCAGGCCGCCGGCATCGGGGCTTTCCAACCCGGCCATGATGCGCAGCAGCGTAGTCTTGCCCGAGCCGGAGGGGCCGAGCAGGGCCAGAAGCTCTCCCGACCTCACCTCCAGATCGACGGAGTCGAGCGCGGTGAAATCGTTGAAGCGCTTGGTGATGCCTGAAACCTGGATCGCCATTGATTGCGTTTCCTCTGCCTGCCGGCGATCAGTGCCGGGTCGCCGCCAGCTCGTCCCCGAAGCGCCACTCCAGCGCGGTCTTCACGACCAGCGTGACCAGCGCCAGCATGGCCAGGAGCGAGGCCACCGCGAAGGCGGCGACGAAGTTGTATTCGTTGTAGAGAATCTCGACATGCAGCGGCATCGTGTTGGTTTCGCCCCGGATATGGCCGGAGACGACCGACACCGCGCCGAACTCGCCCATCGCGCGGGCGTTGCACAGCAGCACGCCGTAGAGCAGGCCCCACTTGATGTTGGGAATGGTCACCCGCCGGAAGGTCTGCCAGCCGGACGCGCCCAGCACCAGCGCAGCCTCCTCCTCGTCGCAGCCCTGTTCCTGCATCAGCGGGATCAGCTCGCGCGCCACGAAGGGGAAGGTGACGAAGATGGTGGCGAGCACCAGTCCCGGCACTGCGAAGATGATCTGGATGCCCATGTCGCGCAGATGGGCGCCGAACAGCCCGTTCAGGCCGAACAGCAGGACATAGATCAGGCCCGAGATCACCGGCGACACCGAGAAAGGCAGGTCGATCAGCGTGATCAGCAGGTTCTTGCCGCGGAAGTCGAACTTGGCGACGCACCAGGAGGCCGCGACGCCGAACAGCAGGTTGGCCGGCACCGAGATGGCGGCGACGATCAGCGTCAGTTCGATGGCGGCGACCGCGTCCGGCTCGGTCAGCGCCGCCCAATAGGCGTCCAAGCCGCGGCGCAGCGCCTCGGCGAACACCGCCACCAGGGGCAGCAGCAGGAACAGCGCCAGGAACGTCAGGGCGCCGGCAATGAGAAGAATGCGGACCCAACCCGGTTCGCTCAGCGCCGATCGCACCGGCGGAACGGCGATGCTGGTGCCGGTGACCGTATCAGCGGGCATGGCGCGACCTCATCCACTGCTGGAGGAGATTGAGGATCAGGAGCATGACGAAGGACACCCCCAGCATCGCGGTGCCGACCGCGGCGGCGCCGGCATAGTCGTACTGCTCCAGCTTGATGACGATCAGCAGCGGCAGGATTTCCGTCAGGCCCGGCATGTTGCCGGCGATGAAGATGACGGAGCCGTATTCGCCGACACCGCGGGCAAAGGACAGCGCGAAGCCGGTCACCAGCGCCGGCAGAATGGCCGGAAGGATGACGCCGCCGAAGGTCTGCAGGCGCGACGCGCCCAGCGAGGCCGCGGCCTCCTCCTCCTCCGGCGGCAGATCCTGAAGGATCGGCTGCACGGTGCGGACGACGAAGGGAAGCCCGATGAAGGTCAGGGCGATGGCGATGCCGAGCGGGGTGAAGGCCACCTTCAGACCGAACAGCTCGTCCAGCGGCTTGCCGATCCAGCCGTTCGGGGCGTAGAGCGCGCTGAGCGCGATGCCCGCCACCGCAGTCGGAAGGGCAAAGGGCAGATCGACCAGCGCATCCACCAGCCGCTTGCCGGGAAAGTCGTAGCGGACCAGCACCCAAGCGACGAGGAAGCCGAAGATTGCGTTGGTCAGCGCGGCGGCGAAGGACAGCCCGAAACTGACCTGGAATGCGGCCAGCACGCGCGGCGTGGTCACCGCCACCCAGAAACCGCTCCAGCCGAGGCTGCTGGATTTGAAAATCAGGGCTGCCAGCGGCAGCAATACGATGAAGCCGAGGTAGCTGAGAGTGAAGCCGAGCGTCAGTCCGAAGCCGGGAAGTACGCTGGGCTTACGGAAGAGGGGCAGGGATGCGCGGATGGTCATCGCGCTCTCCCGTCCGGTGGCGACGGCACCGCTGCCGACGGCGACCATGGATCAACGCCCCATCTGGAAGATCTGGTCGAAGACGCCGCCATCCGAGAAATGCTTCTCCTGCGCAGCACGCCAGCCCCCGAACTGATCGATGGTGACCAGCTTAACATCGGCGAAGCGTCCCGCATACTGGGCCGCCAGTTCCGGCGACCGCGGGCGGTAGAAGTTCCTGGCCGCAATCTCCTGCCCTTCGCGGGTGTAGAGGAACTGCAGGTAAGCCTCGGCAACCTTGCGGGTTCCCTTACGGTCGACGACCTTGTCCACGACGGCGACCGGTGGTTCGGCCAGGATCGACAGGCTGGGCGTCACGATCTCGAACTTGTCGGCGCCGAACTCCTTCAGCGAGAGGTATGCCTCGTTCTCCCACGCCAGCAGGACGTCGCCAATGCCACGTTGGGTGAAGGTCACGGTGGCGCCGCGGGCGCCGCTGTCCAGCATCGGAACGTTCTTGAACAGCTTCGACACGAACTCCTTGGCCTTGGCCTCGTCGTTGCCGTTGGCCTGCAAGGCGTAGGCCCAGGCGGCCAGATAGTTCCAGCGCGCGCCGCCGGAGGTCTTCGGGTTGGGGGTGATGACCTGGACACCCGGCTTCACGAGGTCGCTCCAGTCCTTGATCCCCTTCGGATTTCCCTTCTTCACCAGGAACACGATGGTCGAGGTGTAGGGAGCGCTGTTGTTCGGCAGGCGTCCTTGCCAATCCTTGGCCAGCAGGCCGGCGTCGGCGATGGCGTCGATGTCATAGCCAAGCGCCAGAGTCACGATGTCCGCATCCAGTCCGTCGATGACGGAGCGGGCCTGCTTGCCCGATCCGCCATGCGCCTGTCGCACCGTCAGGACGTGGCCGGTCTCCGCCTGCCATGCCTTGGCGAAGGACTTGTTGAACTCGACGTAGAATTCCCTGGTTGGATCGTAGGAAACGTTCAGCAGGGTATCCTTGGAATCCGCGGCGGCGACACCCAACCAAGCCAGCGTCAGGCCGGCGGCGAGAAGAGTCAGACGGCGAAGCGACATGGCAGAAGCCTCCTTCGGTGGCTGCCGATTTTCACTTTTCTCTTTCGTGGTATGCGGCGTTCTTTTTCTATCTGCTTCATAGAGTTTGCATGCCGGTGCGATGCTTGGGAAGCGGTTTTTTGCGTCCGGGTGCGGGAAAACCGCGCACTGTCGTCAACCCGTTGGCGTTACGGCGAAAAGTGATTGGGGAACTCCGATCGGCACGGCGCGGCCATCCCTGTGCCGGACGGGGGATTGTGATCGGAACCGGCAACTTTGCCGGCGCTGCCCTGTTGAGTACCGACAGATCGACATTGTCAGGAGCAAACACGATGGCTGGCCCTTTCCGGAAAGTTGGCACTGAACTCCCGAAGGCCGGCACCTCACGGGGCATGGGGCGCCCCGCCATGTGGAGCATTCTAGGTATCCTTGCGGTTCTGGCCCTGCTGCTGCTGTTCTTCCCGACCTGGTGACGGTGGCCGGCGGCGATGCTGGTCTATGGTGACCTGGAGATTCGCGAAGACCCGCGCCGCCGGATCGCCAGGCTGAGGTGCTGCCTCGCCGACGGCGCCCCTGCGGCCCCCGGTCCGGAGCGGCACGGCGCCCTGGTGGCGATGTTCATCGAAGCGGCGGAACTGGCGCAGGGTTTGGCCGATTGGGAATTCCATGCCTCGGGCATGGACGACCGCACGCCGGTGCAGGATGCGGCCATGGCGGTGGTGATGGAGCTTGCCGCCGGCGTCGCCGCATCCTGGAAGTCGGCCGGGCGGTCGGCCGATTCACCGGATCCCTCTCATACTCTCGACGCGCTCGACCGGCTGTCCGCCCTGCCGCTGCCCGAGGCGGTCGGCATGCGCAGGGCCGAAGGCTATGCCTTCTACAGCCTCTACCCCGAAGCCTATCTGGAGGCGGCGGCGCACCTGCCGCCGCGTTTTGCCGGATCGCCGGTGGTGATCGGACTGCGCAGCATCGGCACCGGGCTGGCGGCGATGGCGGCGGTTGCGCTGAAGGCGCAGATGCCGGTGACCCTGCGGCCGGTCGGCCATCCTTTCCGGCGGGAATTGCGGGTGTCGGAGAGACTGCGCGCCGCGTTGCTGGCGGATCCCGAGGCTGCCTACGTCATCGTGGACGAGGGGCCGGGGCTTTCGGGCAGTTCCTTCGGCGCCGTAGCCGACTGGCTGGAGGCGCAGGGGGTGGCGGCGGACCGGATCGCCTTCATGCCCGGCCATTGCGGGGACCTCGGCCCGCAATCCTCCGAACGCCACCAGCGGCGATGGGCCGAGGCGGTGCGCCCGGTGGTCGGCTTCGACGACCTGTTCCGGTGGGCAGAGAGGCCGTTCCCGCCGTTGGAGCGATGGTTCGTGGACAGTCTCGGCCCGCCCGTCGCGCCGCTGGAGGATCTGTCGGGAGGCGGTTGGCGGCGGCTGTACGGCCGTTGCAATGGACTGCCGGCCAATCCGCAACAGGAGCGCCGCAAATTCCTGCTGCGCACCGCCAAGGGATCATGGCTGCTGAAGTTCGCCGGGCTGGGTGGAGCGGGGGAACAGGCGCTGGAGCGTGCCCGCGCCCTTCACGCCGCCGGCTTTACCGCGGAGCCGTCGGCCCTGCGCCACGGGGTTCTTGCGGAACGCTGGCTGGAGGACGCATGCCCGCTGACGGAGGTGACACCGGACGCCGTGGAGCGCCTCGCCTGCTATCTGGCCTTCCGCGCCGAACGCTTTCCCGCTCCGTCCGGGTCGGGCGCCGCCCTGGCCGAACTGTTGACCATGGCGCGCACCAACATCGGCGAAGCGTTGGGGAACGACGCGGTAAAAGCGCTGGACGGCTGGACGGCCGACCAGCTGGCCGAACTGGAGGCAGGCCAGCGCCGGGTCGTAACCGACAACCGCCTGCACCGCTGGGAATGGCTGCGGCTGCCGGACGGACGGCTGATGAAGTGCGATGCGCTGGACCATGCCGCCGCCCACGACCTGATCGGCTGCCAGGACATCGCCTGGGACGTGGCCGGCGGCATCGTCGAGTTCGATTTGTCGGATGCACTGGCCGAGGCCCTGTGCCACATGGTCGAAGCGGTCGTGCCGCTCGACCGGCGGCTTCTGGCATTCTGCATTCCCTGCTACATCGCCTTCCAGATCGGCTATTGGACCTTCGCGGCCGGCAGCGACCCGTCGGCAGCCGGCGAACGCCGCCGGTACGAGGAGCGCTGGCGGCAAATCCGTTCGCCGGCAACGGACGCGGGCTGATTGCATTGACACCCGGAGGCTTCACTCCTATGGGTGGAAATGGATGCTGACCGAGTCCCGCCCGTCGAGGCACCGCCGGCGGTCGTCGTGCCAACCGGGACCGTTCAAACGATGCATGCCTCCGACCTCCACCCCGCCACGCTCACCGACCTGATCACCCGGCTGCACGGCCCGGCCGGCACCGGGGAGGCCTTGAAGGCGATTTCGGAAAGCTGCGAAACCGCGAGGGTAACAGGCCTGGGCAGCGATGCCGGGGCGATGGAAACGCTGGACGCCGCGACCGCCGACCTGGACCCGATCCTGCGGGAATCGGCCCTGGCCGCTGTGTCCGGCGACCTGCGGCGATACCTGCGCATCCTGGACATGCTGGACGCCGTGCTGGATCTGGCATCGCTGGAAGGGATCAACCAGATCTATTGGTCCATGCAGCGCCAGCTTTTCCTGATGCGCATGGACATGGCGTCCGTGCCCGAATTCGTCACGGAGCACCTGTTCGCCTTCTATGAGCGCTTCCTGCGCCAAATCGCGTTGCGTCTGGGGCTGACCCCGGCGGCAAGGCAGGCAGGGATTCCCGATACCGGACGGGTCGTCATCGTCACGAACCAGTTCCTGTCGGCCGAGCACCAGCCGTCGCGCGACCTGCTGCTGCTGGCGGTGCGGTTGCAGCGCGACCTTGGCCGGACGGTCCTGGTGCTCAACACCAACATGATGCCGGACCGCTATTACAGCCCCTTCGTCCCGCCCTTCGCCGCCGCGCTGGAAGATAGGCTGTCGGGGGAGCAGACGATCCGCTGCGGCGGCGAGCGGATCCGCATGCTGTCGTCCACCGCGCCCGGCATCACCGCGGAGAAGCTGGGCGGCTTCCTGTCGGCGGTGGAAGCGTTCGACCCCGATCTAGCGATCGCCTTCGGCGGTTCGGTGATCGTCGCCGACCTGCTGGAATGCGCGCGTCCGCTGATGTGCATCCCGACGACCAGCGGGCGGATCGTCTCGCTTGCCGACATCGTGCTGGATTTCGGCGGCCACGCGCCGCCGGCCGCCAATGGGCGGCTCGCCCGTTCCTGGCGTCCGTCGCGCTTCGGCCTGTCTCTGCGCCGCACCGGGGATACCGCGACGCGCGCCGAGTTCTCTTTGCCGGACTCGGCGTTCGTCTGTGTCGTGGTCGGCAACCGCCTGGATGCCGAGGCCGACGGCGCGTTCCTGGATCTGCTGGGGCGGATTCTGGACGCCGTGCCGCAGGCGCTGGTGCTGTTCGCCGGCGGGGTGGAGAGCTTGCCCGGACGGTTGGCCGTGGACGGGCATGCCGGGCAACTGCGCAGCCTCGGCCATGTCGACCGGATGGAGGCGCTGATGTCGGTCTGCGACCTGTTCGTCAATCCGCGCCGCACCGGCGGAGGAGCGGGGGCGGCGCAGGCGATGGCGGGCGGCGTACCGGTGCTGTCCTTCCACGGCGGAGACGTCGCCAGCGTGGCCGGCCCCTCCTTCCTGGCCGCCGATGACGCGGCCTTCGTCGCCCGCGCCGCCGCGCTGGCCGGCGATCCGGCGCTGCTTGCCGAAGCGCGGCAGGAGGCCCGCACCCGCATCGCCTTGGTGGAGCGGGAGGGCGCCGACAACGCACAACTCTCCGCCTACATGGCCGAGGCGGCGGGCCTGTTCGCGGCGCGGAGATAGCGCATGCGCTTCCTGCTTTGCGGACAGGGCACATCGGAAATCCTGTGGTCGATCCATGCGGCCCTGGTCGATCTGGGGCACGAATCCGTGCTGGCGCTGCCCGACATCTCGCAGGAGGTGATCGACCGCCGCATCGACGTCCTGTTCGTGCTGAACCTGTTCGGGATCCCCAAGCCGACGGTGGAGATGCTGCACGCCTACATCGCGCAGTTCGGCGGCCAACTGCACAAGGGGCCGGCCATCGTCCACATCTGCTTGAAGCACCCATTGGAGGAGATCGGCGCCGGCACGGTGGAGGAGATCCGCGACGCCGACCGCTGGATGACCGACAACGACGTGTCCATGTGGTGCATGTGCCAGGGTTCGGCGGAGCAGGCCGTCCGCCTGGGGCTGAGCCGGGTCTTCCACGAGCCG
>CBIHQY010000094.1:0-10594 GCA_966212305.1 uncultured Azospirillum sp. | reverse complement strand
TTCGCCGCCGCCAGCCAGCAGAAGGCCGAGGCCGCCCAGAAGGCCGGCCGCTTCAAGGACGAAATCGTCCCGGTCACCATCAAGGGTCGCAAGGGCGACGTCGTCGTGTCGGACGACGAGTATCCGAAGCACGGCACCACGGCGGAATCGCTGGCCAAGCTGCGCCCGGCCTTCTCGAAGGACGGCACGGTGACCGCCGGCAATGCCTCGGGCATCAATGACGGCGCCGCCGCCCTGGTGCTGATGACGGCGGAGAACGCGGCCAAGCGCGGCGTCACCCCGCTGGCCCGCATCGTCTCCTGGGCGACCGCCGGCGTCGACCCGTCGATCATGGGCACCGGCCCGATCCCGGCGTCGCGCAAGGCGCTGGAAAAGGCCGGCTGGACCGTCGACGACCTCGACCTGATCGAGGCGAACGAGGCCTTCGCCGCCCAGGCGCTGGCAGTCAACAAGGACCTGGGCTGGGACACCAGCAAGGTCAACGTCAATGGCGGCGCCATTGCGCTCGGCCACCCGGTCGGCGCTTCGGGTGCCCGCGTGCTGACCACGCTGCTGTTCGAAATGCAGAAGCGTGACGCGAAGAAGGGCCTCGCCACCCTGTGCATCGGCGGCGGCATGGGCATCGCCCTCTGCGTCCAGCGCGACTGATGACCGGACGGGCCGCTTTCCGACCCGGCAAGCGGCCCGCTTCGCTAAAGGCTAGGGACATCCGCCGGACCTGCGGAGGGAGCCTCGTGCCCAACAATAAAAATTCAAAGAAACCAACCAACCATCACTAAATCTGGGGAGAAGAACTATGGCTCGTGTTGCAGTCGTCACTGGTGGCACCCGCGGCATCGGCGAGGCCGTTGCCGTCGCCCTGAAGAATGCCGGTTACAAGGTCGCCGCCAACTATGCCGGCAACGATCAGGCGGCCGAGGAATTCACCGCCCGCACCGGTATCCCGACCTACAAGTTCGACGTCGCGGATTTCGACGCCTGCAAGAAGGGGATCGCCGCGATCGAGTCCGACCTGGGCCCGGTCGACGTGCTCATCAACAACGCCGGCATCACCCGTGACGGCGTGATGCACCGCATGACCTACGATCAGTGGGAGAAGGTGATCCACACCAACCTGTCCTCCTGCTTCAACATGTGCCGCAACGTCATCGACGGCATGCGCGAGCGTGGTTTCGGCCGCATCGTCAACATCGGCTCGGTCAACGGTCAGGCCGGCCAGTACGGCCAGGTCAACTACGCCGCCGCCAAGTCCGGCATCCACGGCTTCACCAAGGCGCTCGCCCAGGAAAGCGCGGCCAAGGGCATCACCGTCAACGCCATCGCGCCGGGCTACATCGACACCGACATGGTGCGCGCGGTGCCGGCCAACGTGCTGGAGAAGATCGTCGCCCGCATCCCGGTCGGCCGTCTCGGCCGCGCGTCGGAGATCGCCAAGGCCGTGCTGTACCTTGTCGACGACGAAAACGGCTTCATGACCGGCTCGACCCTGTCGGTCAACGGCGGCCAGCACATGTACTGATCCCAGGCCCTGATCCCTGGCCGGGTCTCGCACCCCGGTTCATGAGTTGTGACGAAGCCCCTTTCCCGCTTCCGGACGGACCCATGGTCCGCCGGGGGTGGGGGAGGGGTTTTGTTTTTGAATCGGCCTCCACCGCACTTGACGGACCGGCCGCCGAGTTGAAGGTTATCGTCCGTTTCGGACGCACCACCACACTGGACACCCTGCGATGCCCTACACCTCGTTGCGTGACTTCATCGACCGGCTGGAGAAGGCGGGGCGGCTGGTGGTGGTGAAGGAACCGGTGTCCACCGTGCTGGAGATGACCGAGATCCAGACCCGCCTGCTGGCCGAGAACGGCCCGGCGGTGCTGTTCGAGAATGTCGTCAAGGCCGACGGCACCCGCTCCGAGATGCCGGTGCTGGTCAACCTGTTCGGCACGGTGGAGCGGGTCGCCTGGGGCATGGACCGCGAGCCGCACCAGCTGCGCGCCGTCGGCGAGACGCTGGCCTTCCTCAAGCAGCCGGAACCGCCGGGCGGTTTTCGCGAGGCGCTGGAACTGATCCCGCTCGCCAAGACCGTGCTGTCGATGAAGCCGAAGACCGTCGGTTCGGCGCCATGCCAGGAGGTGGTGCTGACCGGCGACGACATCGATCTCGGCCGCCTGCCGGTGCAGAGCTGCTGGCCGGGCGAGCCGGCGCCGCTGATCACCTGGCCGCTGGTGGTGACCAAGGGTCCGACGGGCAAGCGCGAGGACGACTTCAACCTCGGCATCTACCGCATGCAGGTGCTGGGGAAGAACAAGACCATCATGCGCTGGCTGAAGCATCGCGGCGGCGCGCAGCACCATCACCGCTGGGCGGCCAGCGGCAAGCGCGAGCCGCTGCCCTGCGCCGTCGTGCTGGGGGCCGATCCCGGCACCATCCTGGCGGCGGTGACGCCGGTGCCCGACACCCTGTCCGAATACCAGTTCGCCGGCCTGCTGCGCGGCAAGAAGGTTGAACTGGTCGAGTGCAAGACGGTGCCGCTGAAGGTGCCGGCCCAGGCGGAAATCGTCCTGGAGGGCCATGTCAGCCTGGACGAGTACGCCGACGAGGGGCCGTACGGCGACCACACCGGCTATTACAACTCGGTCGAGCCCTTCCCGGTCTTCACCGTCACCGCCATGACGATGCGGCGCAAGCCGATCTACCTGTCCACCTTCACCGGCCGTCCGCCCGACGAACCGTCGGTGCTGGGCGAGGCGCTGAACGAGGTGTTCATCCCGCTGCTGGTCCAGCAATTCCCGGAGATCGTCGATTTCTGGCTGCCGCCGGAAGGCTGCTCCTACCGCATCGCGGTGGTCAGCATGAAGAAGGCCTATCCGGGCCACGCCAAGCGCGTGATGATGGGCGTCTGGTCCTTCCTGCGCCAGTTCATGTACACGAAATGGGTGATCGTCGTGGACGACGACATCGACGCGCGGAACTGGAAGGACGTGATGTGGGCGATCTCCACCCGCATGGACCCGGCCCGCGACATCACGGTGATCGAAGGCACGCCGATCGACTATCTCGACTTCGCCAGCCCGGAGTCGGGGCTTGGCGGCAAGGTCGGTCTGGACGCCACCAACAAATGGCCGCCGGAGACCAAGCGCGAATGGGGCGAGAAGCTCCACATGGCCGACGAGGTCGTGGAGAAGGTCAGCCGCAAATGGGACCTGTACGGCCTGCCCGGCAGCGGGAAACCGATCTGGAAGTGAGGCGAACCCCCTCTCCCGATCCAGGTCGGGAGAGGGACACGATCACCGCCGCGGGTCGCGGCTCATGCCCTTGGCCTGCAACTCTGCGAGATATTCGGCCCACAGGGTCTCCTGTTCGGTGCCGATCTCGTAAAGGTATTTCCAGCTGAAGATGCCGCTGTCGTGCAAATCGTCGAAGACGATGCGGATGGCATAGTTGCCGACCGGCTCCAGCCGCATGATGCCGACATGGCGGCGGCCGGCCACCGTCTGCTTCTGGCTGGGGTTGTGGCCCTGCACCTCGGCGGACGGGCTGACCACGCGCAGGAACTCCGCCGGGTAGGAGAAGGTCCGGCCGTCGTCGAAATCGACCTCCAGCCGCTTCTCCTCCTTCTTCAGGCGGATTTCGGTCGGCCAGTGGACCGTGCCGAATCCCTCACCAGTCATCGCGTCGACCCCGCCTTGTCGAGGCTGCGGGCCTCGTCGATCAGCATGATCGGGATGCCGTCGCGAATCGGATAGGCCAGGCCGGCGCGCTCGCTGACCAGTTCGGCGCGCTCGGCGTCATAGCGCAGCGGGCCCTTGGTCAGCGGGCAGACCAGAATCTCCAGCAGCTTCGGGTCGACGCGGGCGTTGGTTTTCGCTTCGCTGCTCTTGTCCTCGGGCGTCGCCATCTCGTGTCTCGTGGTGATTGGAAGAAGGGCGGTGATTGGAAGGCCGTCAATGCTTGGGCGGCGGACCGTCCCCGTCATGGCTGTCGAGAATGGCCATCTCGACCAGCCCGATCAAGAGCTTCCCGCGTTCGGCCAGGGTCGGCGCCTCCAGCAGCGCCTGTTTTTCGCCGGGCGTGAAGGGGCAAATCATCGCCAGCGAGTTGACCAGCCGCTCGTCGAGCGTCGATTCGATGGATTTCCAGTCGACCGACAGGCCCTGGACGCGGAAATAGCTTTTCAGCGCGCCGAGCAGCCGGTTGCGGTCGATGTCGCCGCAGGCCTCGGGCTCCAGGTCGGCGCCGAAGGGGCGCCAGTCGGGGACTACCCGACGATAGCCGCGCGCGCCCTCCACCTCGCGTCCGATCTCGAAACGGGCGACTCCGGTCAGGGTTATCAGCAGGCGGCCGTCGTCGGCCTCGGCGAAGCTGGTGATGCGGCCGGCGCAGCCGCAGGGATAGACGGCCGGCTCGCGCTCCCGTCCGGCGGGGTCGAGCGGCTGGACCATGCCGATCATGCGGCCATTGCCCAGCGCATCCTCGACCATGGCGAGATAGCGCGGTTCAAAGATGTTCAGCGGCAGCCGCGCCCGCGGCAGCAGCAGAACGCCGGCCAGCGGGAAGATCGGCAGCATTGCCGGCAGCTGGCCGAATTCGGCGTCGAAGGGGTTTCTGCTCATGCCAATCAGATAGAACCCCTTCGCCGATGGAACAGCCGTCCTGTTTTCGGAAAAGCGTCAGCTGAACATCATGGTCGACAGACGGCGGCGGGTCTTCACCGTCAGCGGGTCGGTCTGGCCGAACGCCTCGAAGAACTTCACCAGCTGCTTGCGGGCGCCGTCGTCGTTCCAGGTCCGGTCGCGCTTGAAGATCTCCAGAAGCTCGTCCACCGCGGCCTCACGCTTGCCGGCGGCGAACAGCGCCATGGCGAGGTCGAAGCGCGAGGCATGGTCGTTGGGGTCGTGGGCGACCTTTTCCATCAGCTCCGGGATCGGGCCGGCGTTGGCGGCCTGCTCCGCCACGTCCAGAGCGGCGCGGACGTTGGCCAGCTCCTTGTCCTTGGCGATGGCTTCCGGGGCCTGGGCCAGCATCTGCTTGGCATTCTCCAGGTCGCCGGCGGCGATCAGGCAGCGGATGATGCCGGCATAGGCCTGGGCGTTCTCCGGCTCGGCCTGCATGATCTGGCTGTAGAGGTCGAGCGCGCCCTGCAGGTCGCCGGCTTCCATCATCTCCTTGGCCTGGGCGAAGGCTTCCTCCAGCATCTCGCCGGCGCCACCGCCGGCACCGGCCTGCTTGGCCAGCGCCACCAGCTTGTCGACGAAGGCCTTCACCTGCGATTCGGGCAGGGCGCCCATGAAGCCGTCGACCGGGCGGCCCTGGAAGAAGGCGTAGACCGCCGGGATCGACTGCACGCGCAGCTGCGAGGCGATCATCGGGTTGGCGTCGGTGTCGATCTTGACGAGGCGCACCGCGCCCTTGGCGGCGCGCACCACCTTCTCGATGATCGGGCCCAGCTGCTTGCAGGGGCCGCACCAGGGCGCCCAGAAATCGACGATCACCGGGACGTCGGCCGAGGCTTCGATCACGTCCGCCATGAAGGCGCGGTCGGTGCTGTCCTTGACGATGTCGGCGGCACCGGGGGCGGCACCGGGAGCGGCGGGCTTGGACCCGTTGGCGGGGGGCATGGAGAACATGGCGTGTTTCGGTCCCGTTGGTGATGCCTGGCCCATTAGGACATCCCGGTGGGCCATGGGGTTGCCGGTCCGGCCGCTGGCGGTCCGGACCCTATCGTTGCCGACATATGTGAGCGCGCAAGGCGGCTCAGGCAAGCATTGCGTGGAAACGGCCGCGCTGCCGGTCAGTCCTCGATGCGGCCGAACTCGACGATCGCCGGTTCGTGGCCGCAGGCGCGGATGAAGCGCAGCAGGTCGTCGCGCCGGATCGCCGTGGTGCGATCGTTCAGCAGCGGATGATAGTTCAGCAGGTCATACTCCATCATCGCCTGCTGCAGGACCACGCGCACCTTGCGCTCGGTATCGTTGACCAGGGCGAATGGCGTGACCGACCCCGGCCGGATGCCGAGGAAGCGCCAAAGCCGTTCCGCCGAGGCGAAGGACAGCCGCGCCGACCCGATGACCTTGTCCAGCCGGTTCAGATCGACCCTTGCATCCTCCAGCGCCACCACCAGCCAATGCTGGTCCTTCTTGTCCTTCAGGAACAGGTTCTTGCAATGGCCGCCGGGCAGGGCGCCGCGCAGGGCCTTGCTCTCCTCCACCGTGTGCAGCGGGGGGTGGCTGTGCGTGGTCGCCTGGATGCCCAGCGCGTCGAGCCGCGCCAGCAGCTGGTCCGGAGAGGTCGGCAGCGGCGCGTCGCCATCTGGCAGGGAGGCGCCCGGAAGGGGGAGCGATGCGGTGTCCATGACAACCTTTTACCGGCTGTTCGGAAAATCGTCCAGCCGGTGAAAAAATCTGAAACAAGGCCCTTGCATTGCGTCGGCCGATGAGTATAGTCCGCCGCACACCGCCGGACGGCACTGACAAAGCGCTGAACGACGGTACGGAGCGCGGGCGTAGCTCAGGGGTAGAGCACAACCTTGCCAAGGTTGGGGTCGAGGGTTCGAATCCCTTCGCCCGCTCCATTTTCCTCCAGCTGATACGCTGGAGCATGCGATCTCAAAAGGCCGGACCTTCGGGTGCCGGCCTTTCGCATTTCAGCTCCATGACAGCTTGCGCTTTGACCGCCTGCTCTCCGGCCTGCGCATCTTGCCGGCCGTGACTGGCGCCGTCCGTGAGCCCAGGCCCGATCGAACGGCACGCGGTCACCGCATGGCTTTCTAAAACTGCGGGGAAAGCACCCGGACGCCCTGCCGTGTATCCGCCCAGTCGCGCGCGGTCGTCGGGCGACCGTCGGCGTCGATCAGGCCGCGGGTGAACAGTTCCTCGGCGTGGCGGATGAAGAAGGCGGCGGTGCTCGGCCGCTCCCAATGCTCCATCCAGTTCTGTTCCAGGAAGGCCAGGATCCCCGGCTGGCCCAGTTCGACCTCCCACAGCACGCCGAGCAGGGAGGTCTGCTGCTCCTCATGCATACAGTCCTCGAAGCACAGGCGCTTGTCGGCACGGGCTTCCTTGCGGGCGGTGGTCTCCGGGCCGGGACCGAGGCCGTAATCGATCAGCGTCCGCCGCTCCGGCGTCGCGCACAGCCAATGCGCCACCTCATGCACGATCACCGTCGCCTCGACATCGGTGCGGATCACCTTGCCGTCCCACATGAAGGAGCGGCTGGGCGGCTCGTCCAGCGTGTCGATGCCGTGGGCATGGGCCAGCCGCACCGCGTCGGCCCGGTGGGCCGGCGTATCGACACCGCCGCCGGGCTCGTCCGCCGGCAGCACGGGCCAAGTCGCGGCGATCCGGCGGAAGGCGGCCCGCGCTTGGGCATGGCCGTCCAGTTGGGCGTCGAAGGCGGCGATGGCCTTCGGCATGTCGTCGATGGCGATGGGGGTCAGGATCATCGCGCCTATGTGCCCAAGGGGACGGCGAGGCGCAAGGGGAAAGTAACCGGACAAAGGAGCAGGGCCGCCCGCCAGAAGAAGGACTCCGGCAAGCCCCGGTCCATTCGGGTCCTGCCGGCGCCATAACTGTCACCGCAGCGCTGAAGAACGGTTCCGTTTCTTACGCGGCGCGCATTTCGGCCAGGAAGCGCGACACGAAGCCGCGCAGGTCGGTCGCCTCGTGGTTCAGCCCGTCGGCGGCGGTCAGCACCTCGCGCGAGGCATCGCCGGTGGAGGCCGCGGCTTCCGACACGCCGGCGATGTTGCCGGACACCTGCTGCGTGCCGCGCGCCGCCTGCTGGACGTTGCGGCTGATCTCCTTGGTGGCGGCGCCCTGTTCCTCCACCGCCGCGGCGATGGTGGTGGAGATGTGGTTGATCTCCGCGATCACCCGGCCGATCTCGGCGATGGCGCCGGCGGCCTGCCGGCTGATCTCCTGGATGCCGGCGATCTGGCTGCCGATCTCCTCGGTCGCCTTGGCGGTCTGGCTGGCGAGGTTCTTGACCTCCGACGCCACCACGGCGAAGCCCTTGCCGGCCTCGCCGGCGCGGGCGGCCTCGATGGTGGCGTTCAGCGCGAGAAGGTTGGTCTGGCTGGCGATGTCGGTGATCAGTTGCACCACCTCGCCGATGCGCTGTGCGGCGTCGACCAGACCGCGGACGGTGCCGTCGGTCTTCTCGGCGGTGGTGACCGCCTGTCCGGCGATGCGGGTGCTCTCCGCCACCTGCCGGCCGATCTCGGAGATGGAGGCGGTCAGTTCCTCGGTCGCGGCGGCCACCGTCTCCACGTTGCCGGTGGCCTCATGGGAGGCGCTGGCGACCGCATCCGCCTGCCGGGTGGTCTGCTCCGCGGTGGCCGACATGGTCTGGGCGGTCGCCTGAAGCTGGGTCGCCGCCGCCGACACCCGGCCCAGCGCCTGCAGCACCAGCCGGTCGAACTCCTGGGTCAGCCGGTCGATGCGTTCGCCTCGGCCACGTTGCGCCGCATGGTCGGCGCGCTGGGCTTCGGCCAGCCGGTCGCTTTCGATCAGGCTGTCCTTGAACACCTGCAGGGCCTTCGCCATGCCGCCGATCTCGTCGGCGCGGTCCAGGCCGGGGATGTCGACGCTGCGGTCGCCGCCGGCCAGCCGGGTCATGCGGTCGGTCATCGCCACCACCGGCCGCGACAGGCCACGGCCGATCAGCAGCGCCGTCGCCAGACCCAGGACCACGGCGACCAACGAGGCAAGCACCATCCCGCCGCGCGCCTTGTCGAGGAAAGCGCCCGTCGCCATGCCCAGGCTCTTCTGGGCGCCGACGCTGGCCTCCGTCAGCTGTTCCGCCTCCCTGGCGATGGAATCGCCGACGGGGATCAGCACCTCGTTGACCATCCGGTCGCGCTCGGTGGTGGCCTTGACCACGGCGTTGAAGCCGCTGATGTAGACGCGCAGCATGGCGGTGTAGGACATCGCCATCTTGCGGCGGTCCAGGTCGGTCAGCTTCGCCATCATCGCGCCGCCGCGGCTGGCGGCGTCGGTGAACTGCGACCGGGTCTGGCTGGCCAGCGCCGGAGAGCCGTCGACATTGTAGCGCGTCGCCGAGATGCGGGCCGACAGCATGTGGCGCAGCGCCATGCCCGCCAGATAGGCGGCATCGGTGTCGCCCGCCGCACCGGCGCTGTCCATGATGCCGTCCAGCGCGGTTTCCAGGCGAGGCCCGATCTCGTCCAGGTCGGCGATGGCCTTGCTGCGCTGGTCCTGGAACTCCATCATGGCAGCGAAGGCCTCCCGATATTGGGCGATCTCCTGCGCCATATGGGCGGCGGTCTGCAGCAGTGCGGGGTCGGTGAACAGGGCGCGGGCCTTGTCGATGGTCTGTGCCGCGTCCTCCGCGGTGCGGCGGACGGTGGCGCCGACCTCCGCGTCGCCGGTCAGCAGGAAGCGGGTGGCCTGCTGGCGCATCTCCAGCATCAGCGCCTGGATGCGTCCCAACTCGTTGGTCTGCTGGCCGAGCCGCCGGTAAGTGTCCACGGCGCCGCCGGCTTCCGACAGGGCCGCAATGCCGATACCGCCGATCAGCACCAGGAATACCAGGATGCCGGCGCTGGCCGCCGTGATTTTGCTTCCTACGGAAAAGCGATTGAAAAGGCTCATGGTCGAGGCCTCCGTCGGCACAGGGACGTTGCCCAACACTTGTTCGGGGACGATCCGAAAAGGTCAGGCATCACGACCTGTTTCAGAAAGCGTGCCACATGCCCCGGTATGGTGCGGTTGTGTATCCCGGCAACCGGAGAGACCCATGGATGACGTAGGGGATACGGT
Organism: uncultured Azospirillum sp.; assembly: GCA_966212305.1. Classification (GTDB taxonomy): domain Bacteria; phylum Pseudomonadota; class Alphaproteobacteria; order Azospirillales; family Azospirillaceae; genus Azospirillum. The sequence goes on along the minus strand of CBIHQY010000094.1, from coordinate 821 downwards.
CGTTCCGCCGCATTGGAATAAACGGCTGCGGCGGATGTTTGCCTGTTTCGTCGGATCGCAGGTGACCAGGGTCCGGACGCTTTGACGGGCGGACAGGCCATTTTTTGTGCCGTGGCGGTCACAGGAGAGGCATTTTGAACATCTCCCCGTATCGTGATATATGCCGAAGGGCGCAGCGGCCGACCGGGGTCGTCGCCGATCCCTTCATCTCCCGGTTCCTGACGCTTTGACCCGACGGCTGGCCATGTCCATTCCCGACGCGCCCCTTTCCGCGGCTTCTCCGGAGGTCCGCACCGCTCCCGTCCGCCTTGAGGACGAAGTCCTTCCATCCGCGAACCGGCCTTCCGCGAGCAGGTCGGGCCGTCCGCGACGCGGGTGCCTGTCGGTCGTCATTCCCTTCTACAACGAGGGGCCGAACATCGAGGCCCTGTTCGCCCGGCTGGTGCCGGTGCTGGATGGGCTGGGCATGGATTGGGAGGTGGTCTGCGTCAACGACGGCAGCCGCGACGACACCATCGACCGGCTGCTGGACGTCCATGACCGCGAACCGCGGGTGAAGGTCGTCGATCTGTCGCGCAATTTCGGCAAGGAACTGGCGCTGTCCGCGGGCTTGAGCCACACCACCGGCGACGCCGTGGTGCCGATGGACGCCGACCTGCAGCATCCGCCGGAACTGCTGCCGGCCTTCATCGCCAAATGGCGCGAGGGGTTCGATGTGGTGGTCGCCGTGCGCCATGCCCGCGTCGGGCAGAGCCTGAAGCACCGCCTGTTCGCCCGCCTGTTCTACTGGGTCTTCGACCATCTGTCGGAGATCAAGCTGC
>CBIHQY010000093.1:0-10683 GCA_966212305.1 uncultured Azospirillum sp. | reverse complement strand
CCCCAGACCGTCTCATCCTGATTGTCGCGCTCTCCATCCTGATTGTCGCGCCATAAGGCGCCGACTGGGTGCATCATGAGCCGGGCGAAAGCGGCTTGACGAGTGCGTGCGAGTGGTGTGCTACCCAACCACGCCGCAAGGCGGACCAAGTTCATTGCTGCGGCGGTCAGAACATGTTGAAGATGCGTCTTTGCCAGGCCGATGTAGCGTGTACGGCGGAGATGGAAGGCGTGCACGCCTACTGAGAGTGTGCCCTCTATTCCGGCGCGGCGCCGGTATTCTATCGCGAAGCCCTCCTCTGCTTCCCATGCACGCGCCGCGGTGAGGGCGTCGTACTCATCGCGCCGGCGCAGTGTGAGAACTTGTTTGCAGCGGGGCCGTCCCGACCGGCACTGGGCGGGATGCTACTTTAAGCTGAACAGGGATGTTGCGGCGGAGGCGCGGTCTGCTAGCTCTGTGAGCTTCGTCCTGACCGTCTGGAACCGCATTCTATGGGCACTGCCGTTCGTCCCGCAAGCACCACGCTAACGTCCTGGGACGCGTTCTCGGATGTCGAGGCCTTCGTCGAGGCGGTGCTGGTCGAGCTGACAGCGATGGTGGCCGACGGCAGTCGCCCGACCCGCACCGGACCCAAGCCGGCGCTCACCGGAGCAGCGTTGCGCAAGGCGATCATGGCGATCTGGTGCGTGTGCTTCTGCGGCATGCAATGGCGGGCCATCGGCCAGCTCTCCGGCATGCCGCAGAAGCACACTGTACACCCTGTTCGCCCGCTGGACCCGGCTCGAGCTATGGCAGCGTTTGCTCGACCGGCTGCGCCGCACATGGCGGCTGGCCTGCGGCGATACGGCGGAACCGAGTGCCATCGTGATCGACAGCCGCACCTGCCCGTCCGCTTCGAGCTGTTTTGCCCGTGGCGTAGACGGCGGCAAGAAGATCCGTGGCATCAAGATCCATCTCGGCGTGGAGAAGTATGGCATCCCGTTGGCGATCGACGCTACGTCAGCCAACGTGCACGACACCAAAGGCATCGTGCCGCTGTTGCGCCAGCTTGCTGGCCGCGGTTTCCAAGGACCGGCAATCGGCTATCTCTGTTATCGCGGCGAGCGCTTGGCCAAAGCCGGGGAGGCGCTCGGCATCACCGTCCAGCCGATCGCCCGCGGCCGCGATGGGATGTTCATCCCCACCGAAATCGCCTGGGTGGTGGAGCGCTCCTTCAGTTGGATCAGTCGCTACCGCCGATTGAACACCATCGTCGAGCGGACGAAGGAGCACCTCCTCGCCTTCGTTCAAATCGCCTAAATCTCGATCCTCTCCAGACGCCTGAAGCGGCTCGTTCCTCAGGAGGTCAGCGTGTGACTGCTACAAACAGACACTGAGAACATCGGCATGCGTGTTCTGTCCAGGTTCGGCCGCCAAGATTCCCAGACACCTCCGAAAATCAACCAAGTGGCCAATTGATGACAATGCCCAGCACGCCCTAAATCGCGGTAGAATGGACGGGGTTTGGGGCAGACACTGCCCCCAGGCAGTAAGGAGAGGCAATGTTTGTTGTGAGTGAGGAGGAGCGGTCTGCCATCCGTCAGGCGTTCGACGCTGGGGGTGAATGGGCTGCTGTGGCCGAACTGCGTCGGAACTTTCCGCTCCAGCGCAATGAGGATGCGCTGTCAGCCGTGCGGGCGATCGTGCGGTGGCCCTCAGAGGCGTCGTTGTCCAACCGCAACACCCGCCGCAGGTCGGCTCCGCCGGGCTCTCGGCCGGCCGCACGCAACGAGCAGACCTCTCCTGGAAGCACTGAGTACAAGGCAACAGAGACGCTTGGGCGCAACGCTGACCTTGTTGGAAACAGCCAGTGGAGGCCGGCGACCTATGAGGCTGTTGCCGCTGATCCCACCGGCGGCGAGGGTACGATAACCATCATGCTTTCCGGTGAGGTGTGCGGCGCCTTCGGGATCGACCAACGTGTGGCTGATGATAGGGCTGCGGTTTGGGTGGTCACGCATCTGTCGACCGGGCAGCGTCTTCCCCGTGAGTTCCTGACGCATGAGGCGGCAAAGGCCTGTACACAGAAGCTACAGGGGCTTCGCTGCTGGAGCAGCGGCGATGCAGCGGCAATGCTGAGCCATCCCGATACACTGCTTGCCCAACGTATTCTGCTGGATGCACCAGACAGCCGCGAGGCGTGAGAGGATGCTGTTGACGTTCGTTGTCAAAATAACAGCATTGCAAGGTGGCGACATCTCTAGATAAAAGCCAATTACGTATATTGTGTAAAGCTTTTTTATTCGCTCTCTTCAATTTCAGTGGGCCGTGCGATTACGTTCTGGTGATAATTTACGCTATCGCCAGCAGGGGAGGGCGGCTATCGTTCTCGCTGTCGTTGTCAGGCAGTTGATGCATGTCGGCTAGCGAAATAACCTTTACTGAAGCGGGAATGTTTGAAATTTCGGGTACGGGCCATATGATCTTGCCCTGGTTCGGTGGACACCACAGCTAAGCTCCGAGTGGAGCGGGAAGGTGTCTGATGACGAAGACGAGGCGATCCTTCACGGACGAGTTCAAGCGTGAGGCCGTTGCCCTGCTGGAAGGGAGCGGCCGGCCACTGGAGCATGTGGCGCGGGAGTTGGGCCTCCAGGCCTCGGTGCTGCGGAACTGGCGGCGGGTAGCCCAAGGCCACCTGCCGCGCTCACGGTCTGGCGCCCCTGCCGTATCCGGCACCGCCATGCCGGCCAAGCCGGACGAGCAGACGGCGGAGATCGCGAGGTTGCGACGCGAGTTGGAGCGCGCCCGGCAGGAACGCGACATTTTAAAAAAGCCCTCAGCATCTTCTCGGAAGCACCGAGATGAGGTTCCGCTTCATCGAGGACCACCGGGACGAGTTTCCGACCCGGCTCATGTGCTCGGTGCTCGGGGTGTCCGCCAGCGGTTACTGCGCGTGGCGTGAGCGGCCGGAAAGCCAGCGGGCCGCCGCCAACCGACAGCTTCTGGTCGAGGTCCGACGCATCCATGGTCGCCACCATGGCCGCTATGGCAGCCCGCGCGTGCATGCTGCCCTCCGCGCAGAGGGCAGCACTGCCAGCCGAGGCCGGGTGGCGCGTCTGATGCGCCGGCATGGTATCCGGGGCGCAGCCGCACGTCGGTTCCGGCCCGTCACGACCGACAGCCGACATGGCCTGCCGGTCGTTCCCGATCTGCTGGGCCAAGCCTTCCAGGTAGCCGCGCCCAACCGGGTCTGGCTTGCCGACATCACCTATTTGCCCACTGCTGAAGGCTGGCTGTATCTGGCGGCTGTCCTCGACTTGGCGACCCGGAAGATCGTTGGCTGGGCTTGCGCGACTATATGCGTGCCGAACTTACCACCTCGGCCCTGGTCATGGCCATCCAGCGCCAACGGCCGCCTGTGGGTCTCATCCAGCATTCCGATCGCGGCAGTCAGTATGCCTCCCGGGACTACCGGGACCTGTTGCAGGCGGCCGGGATGCGGCAGTCCATGTCGCGCAAGGGCTGCTGCTACGACAATGCTCCCATGGAGAGCTTCTTCCACACTCTCAAGGTCGAGTTGGTCCATCGTACTCGGTTCGAAACCCGCGACCAGGCGCGCCGGGAGGTGTTCGCCTACATCGAAACCTACTACAATCGCCAACGCGCTCACTCGGCCATCGGATACATCACCCCAGAACAGGCCGAGCTAAGATCTGCGTGAACCCGTGTCCACCGAACCAGGGCAAGATCAATGGTGTCCTTGGAGGTTTTGAAGGAGAGGGTCAGCGTTTGAGCGAGCGCGTCCGGATCACCGCGACGGCGACGATCGTCAGGGCGCAGCAGACCATCAGGTAGGCGGCCACGTAGCGCGGACTCCCGCCGGCCGCGGCCACCAGCGCCGAGGCGATGAAGGGCGTCGGCCCGGCGATCAGCAGGCTGTTGATCTCCCGCGTCAGCGCGATGCCGGAGAAGCGGTAGCGCGTCGGGAACAGGTTCGCCAAGAAGGCGCCCTGGGCGCCGGCAAGCCCGCCGAAGCCAAGCCCGTAGCCGAGGCTCATCGCCAGCGTCGCCAGCACCACGTTTTTCGTGTCGAGCAGCGCGAAGAAGGGGATGGCGAACAGGAAGGTGAAGGCGGCTCCGAAAATGTAGACCTTAGCGTTGCCGATCCGGTCGGCGATCGCCCCCATGATCGGCGTCGTCACGATGCCGGTGAAGGCAGCGATCACCACCGCGGACAGCGCCTCCACCCGCGGCATGCCCAGCGTGTTGGTCATGTAGCTGAGTGCGAAGGCGCTGAGGATGTAGGCGTTGGCGTTGTGGCCGGTGACGGAGAGAAAACCGAACAGCAGTTCCTTCGGCGAATGGCGCAGAAGCTCACCAACGGGGACCTTGTGCTCCCGCCGCTCGTGGGCGGCGCGTTCCATCGCCTCGACATACTCCGGCGTCTCGTCCAGATTGCGACGGATGTAGAGCGCCACGACGAACAGCACGGCGGAGACCAGGAAGGGGATCCGCCACGCCCAGCCCAGCAGGACCGCCTCCGGCGCGGAGGAGACCGCCAGGAAGCACAACGTCGCCAGCATGATGCCGACCACCGTCGCCGACTGGAGGATGGCCGTCAGCAGGCTCTGCCGGCCGGGCGTCGCGTATTCCGAAACCAGCGTGACCGCGCCGGCATATTCGGCTCCCGCTCCGAAGCCCTGTAACAGCCGGAAGAGCACCAGCAGGATGGGCGCCAGGATGCCGATGTCGCCATAGGTCGGCAGCAGCCCCATGGCGACGGTGGCGAGCCCCATGGACGCGATGGTGAACACCAGCGCGGGCTTGCGCCCGAACCGGTCGCCGAAATGAGCGATGATGACGCCACCCAGCGGCCGGATGAAGAAGCCGACCGCGAAGGTCGCGAAGGCCGCGAGGATGCCGCCCAGCTCGGAGAATTGCGGAAAGAACAGCTTGTTGATGACCAGCCCGGACGCGGCGCCGTAGAGCGCGTAGTCGAACCATTCGATGACCGTGCCGATGGTGGCGGCGGTCACCGCCCGCCGCACGTTCGCGCGGTCGGGCGTGGCGGCTTGCTTGGCGGACTCCACGGCGGTGTCTTGAAAGGTGGACATGCGGACATTCCCTCCCTGTGTCGGCTCCAGTGGCGGTCATGCCGATGCGTTTGCAGCGTCGGCCGCAGTCGTCTCGGCTTCGGGATGACAGGTGGTCAGACGGGCAGGGGCGCCGGGATGCCGACGCCGAGCGCGCTGGCCCGTTCCGACAGCGCCTCCATCAGCGCCGTCGGCAGCGGGACTCCCTCCCGCAAGCGTTCCCGGCGGCGGTCGAGCGAGGCCTCGCCGGGCAGAGTCACGCGCTCCACCCCGGGCCGCGGCGTGGACGAGCGGCAGGCCTGGGCCAGCCAGTCGGCCTGGCGTCGGTACGCCTCCTCCCCGCCGAAGGCGGCGGGATCAATGGCGAGGAGGAAGACCGCGGCGCTCCAGCCCTCGTTCGCGTCGGCCCGGCCTTGGCCGCTAAGGCACCCCGTCAGCAACTCGACCATCAGGCCGAGCGCGTAGCCCTTGTGCCCGGCCTGAAGCCCGCCCAGCGGCAGGATGGTGCCCGGCGGATCCGTCGCGATGACGTTCGGATCCGTCGAGGGGTGACCGGCGCTGTCCAGCAGGTCGGGGTGGGGCAGAGGCTCCCCCCGGGCCCGGTGGGCCGCCACGGTGCCGTTGGTCAGCATCGCGGTGGCCATGTCGACCAGCACCGGCGGCCCGCCGGTCGGCGCGCCGAAGGCGAGCGGGTTGGAGGTCAACACCGGCGTGGTTCCGCCGAACGGGGCGACGCTGCTGTGGCCGGGATCAGTCAGCGTCAGGAACAACAGGAATCCCTTCTCGGTCGCCCGCCGCAGGTAGGCGGCGAGGCAGGCGGTGTGATGGCTGCGCTGGACCGACACGGCGCCAATACCGAAGCGGCGCGCCCGCGCCACCGCCTCTTCCACCGCCCGCAGCATCAGCCAGGGGCCGGGCAATTTCCGCCCGTCCCAGGTCAGGCAGGCGCCCTGGTCACGGAGGATCGCGGGATCACCCTCCAGGGCCATGCCGCCGTTGCCGATCTCCCGCAGATAGTGGGGAAGCAGGGCGAGGCCATGCGTGGTCTTGCCCAGGCATTCCCCCTCGACCAGCACGTCGGCGACGTCCACCGCCTTGTCGGCCGGCATCCCGGCCGCGACGAGCAGTGCGCGGGCGAAACCGGTCAGCGCGTCGGCGTCGTAGCAAACCGGCTCAGCGTTTGTCGTGCTCATGGGCGCACCGCCGGCTTGGGCCAGAAGAGGACGATCAGCAGCCCGGCGGCCATCATCAGGCCGGCGATCACGGTGACGCTGAGCTGCGTGCTCTTGGTCTGGTCGTTCACCCAGCCGATGAAGGTCGGACTGAAGATGCTGCCGAGGTTGCCGACCGAGTTGATGAAGGCGATACCGGCCGCCGCCGCAGCCCCGCCGAGGAAGGTCGAGGGCACCGTCCAGAAGACCGGGAAGATCGCCAGGATTCCGGTGGTCGCCAGGGACAGACCGGCCACGGCGATTGTCAGGTCAGTCGGGAAGGCCGCGCTGATCGCGTAGCCGACGCCACTCGCCATCGCGCAGAGGGCGAGGTGCCACTTGCGTTCCCCAGTGCGGTCGGAATGGCGCGCCACCAGCAGCATACCCAGCCCGCCGATCAGCCAGGGGATGGCCGTCACCTGCCCGACCGCGAAGGCGTCCAGGTTGCCGGCGTTCTTGATCAGCTGCGGCATCCAGAAGGTCACGCCGCCCAGCCCCACCAGGATCAGGCAATAGACCGCGGAGAGGAACAGCGTGCGCCGATCGGTGAAGGAACGGCCGATCCCATGCTGCGCCGCACCGGTCCCCTCCGCCGCGATGTCCGCTTCGATCGCGCGCTTATCCAGCTCGCTCAGCCACGCCGCGGTGGCCGGCCTGTCGTCGAGCGACCAATAGACAACGAGGCCGAGCAGCACGGCGGGCAGCCCTTCCAGCAGGAACAGCCATTGCCAGCCCGACCAGCCGTTGACCCCGGCGAAGCGGGTCAGGATCCAGCCGCCCAGCGGGCCGCCGGTGATGCCGGACAGCGAGATCGCCGTCATGAACAGCGAATTCGCCCGAGCGCGGCGGCGTGACGGGAGCCAGTAGGTCAGGTACAGCACGACGCCCGGCAGGAAGCCCGCCTCCATGGCGCCGACGATGAAGCGCATGGCGTAGAAGTGCCAGGGCTGCGTCACCAACATCATCAGCATCGATGCCAGCCCCCAGGACACCATGATGCGCGCGATCCACACGCTGGCGCCGATGCGGTGCAGGATGACGTTGCTGGGAACCTCGAAGATGATGTAGCCGACGAAGAACAGGCTGGCGCCCAGGCCGTAGACGGTATCGCTGAACTTCAGCTCGTCCTGCATCTGCAGCTTGGCGAAGCTGATGTTGACCCGGTCGTAATAGGCGACGATGAAACAGAGGATCAGCAGCGGGATGATCCGCCAGCAGACGCGCTTGTAGAGCGCGTCCCGGCCCACCGCGCCGTCGGCGGTGATGGCTTCGACGCTCATAATGTTCCCTCCCCGAGCATTTTGGTCCTGAGTTTTATGGTTCGGGCGGGATCAGGCCGCCCAACCGCCGTCGATCACGTGGATCTGGCCGGTCGTGTAGCTGGCGCCCGCCAAGTAGAGGACGAGGTCGGCGATCTCCTCCGGCGTTCCGATGCGCCCGATGGGCTGGCGCGCCACGAAGGCGGCGCGGGTCTCCTCGTAATCCCCTAGGGCGCGCAGCCGGTCCTGGAGGGACGGGCTCTCGACCGTCCCCGGACAGATCGCGTTGCAGCGGATGCCCCGCGCGACGAGTCCGCCGCGACGGATTTCGTCAGGCCGATCACCGCGGCCTTGGTCACGCTGTAGGCGAAGCGGTTCGGCCCCGCCTTCACGCTGCTAGCCACCGACGCGATGTTGATGCTGCTGCCGTCCCCCCGCTCCAGCATGCCGGGCAACACGGCCCGGATGTTGCGGGCCATCGCCTTGACGTTGAGGTCGAAGGCGAAGTCCAGGTCGGCGTCGCCGCACTCCAGAACCGTGCCGTTCTGCACGACGCCCGCGCAGTTGAACAGCACGTCGATGCGGCCGATCTCGGCCACCAGCCGCTCCACCGCGGCCTCGTCCAGCACGTCGAGGCGCCGCCGCTGGAGGCGACTGCCGGCTGGTTCATACAGCCCGGCCAGATTTCCCTCGTCTAGGTCCGTCGCCCAGACCCGGGTGCCGGCGCGCGCGAACGCCTCGGCGGAGGCCCGCCCGATGCCCTGGCCGGCTCCGGTCACCAGCACGACCTTGTTTTCCAAACTCGCCATGGTCGATTCCTTCAAAGTACGCAGGCATGATCAGTGTCCGGTGTGGGTGCGGCGGTGCACGACGTGGCGGTCGAGAGCCGCCCAATCCCAGTCGATGCCGAGGCCCGGGGCGTCGGACGGGATCGCCTTGCCGGCCTCGATGCGGATCGACGAGGCGGTCACGAGGTCGAGTTGGGGGATGAACTCCAGCCAGCGGCTGTTCGGCACCGCGCAGCACAGCGGCAGGTGGAGTTCCATCAGGAAATGCGGGCAGATGGGCACGTTGAAGGCTTCCGCCATGTGGGCGACCTTCAGCCAGGGCGTGATGCCGCCGACGCGCCCGACGTCGACCTGCACGATGGAGCAGGCGCCGCTTTGCAGGTAGTCCTTGAACTGGGACAGGCTGTAGAGGGATTCGCCGACTGCGATGGGCACGCTGGTCGCCGCGGCGAGGCGGCGGTGCGCCTGGACGTCGTCGGCATGGATGGGCTCCTCGAACCAGGCGACGTCGAAATCCTGATAATGGCGGACGCGGCGGACCGCCTCGTCCAGGGTGAAGCCCTGGTTGGCATCGGTCATGATCTCCCAGCCGGCGCCGACCGCCTCGCGCACCGCGGCGATGCGCCGGACGTCCTCCGCCACGTGCGAGCGCCCGACCTTCAGCTTGGTGCCGCCGAAGCCGCGTTCCTTGGCCTGCAGCGCCTCCTCGACCAGTTCGCTTTCCTCGATGTGGAGCCAGCCGCCCTCGGTGTAGTAGAGGTCGATCCCCTCCTTGGCCCCGCCGGCCAGGCGATGAAGCGGCAGGAGCGCCCGGCGGCTGCGCAGGTCCCATAGCGCCGTGTCGATGGCGGCCATTGCGATGGAGGTCAGGGCGCCGACCGTCGTGGCATGGATGCGGTAGAAAAGGTCGCGCCAGATGCGCTCGATGTCGTCAGCCTCGCGGCCAATCAGCAGCGGGACCAGATGGTCGTCGAGCAGCCTCACGACCGACGACCCGCCGGTCCCGATCGTGTAGCTGTAGCCGGTGCCGGTGACGCCGTCGGCGTCGGTGATCCGCACCATCGGCGTTTCCTGGCACTCGAAGCTTTGGATGGCGTCGGTGCGTTTGACTTTGGGCTTCAGGTCCGCTTGCAGGACCTCCACGGAAACGATCTTTGCCACTGGAACTGTCCTTTGTGGTTTGCGGGCATGAGAGGGCGACGCCGTGTGCCGGCCGTCGGCGCGCGGTATCCCGTTCCGACGGCCGGGCAGGGCGTCGGGTCTGCGAAACTGTGACTTGGAACCGAAAAGCGTCCGTTCGGGGTTGAAGCCCCGCTGTTACGTCACCGGCATCGGCGCATCGGCGGTGGTCCAGCCGTCGTAGCGCTGCCAGGACATCCGCAGGTGCCGCTCCAGCGCCGCGGCGGCGGCGTCCTCGTCGCCGGTGACGATGGCGTGCAGGATCGCCCGGTGCTCCTCAATGACTGGTGCGATGTTCTGTGGAACCTTGCTGAAAAGACGCGCGTGGTGCAGGTGCGGATGCAGGTTGCGTACGCTTTGGGCCAGGATATCGTTGCCGCAGGCGTCGAGCATCGCGTCGTGGAAGCTCTCGTCCGCTTTGTTTGCCGACACATAGTCCCGCGCCCGCGCGCCGAGCGTGCCCGCTTCCAGCGCCTGGAGGCTTTCGGTCATCCGCTCGATCGCCGTAGCAGGACCGGTCCGCGCAACCTGTCGGGCCGCCCAGCCTTCGGCAAGGATGCGGAAGGCCAGCAGTTGCTCGAACCAGTCGCGGGTCGGCACCGGCGTTGCCGCAAAGCCGGTAAAGGGCGACGACGTCACCAGCCCCATTGCCGACAGCCGCGTCAGCGCCTCCCGGATGGGAGATGAGCTGATGTCCAGCTCACGCGAGATCGCGTCGATGTTCAGGCGCGCCCCCGGTTCGTACACGCCGTCCAGGATGCGTTCTTGCAACAGCAGCATGACCTGATCGGCGAGGGCGACGCGGGAGATCACCAGCTTCTTCGACATGTGTGCCTCATCTCAGTCAGCGCAGCCTACGAATTGTTCGTACCCCTGTCAATCAAGTATCGTAGATCGTGCACGATCCATGATGCACGAAAGTACGTGGCTAGCCGGACCCGGCAAGTGGTTGCGCGGAAAGGTGGGTGGGGCTTTGTCACGAAAACTGGGTTGGCGCCCAGCATGCTTCGATTTTCCGACAGGCTCACGCCACAGCGGTCGCTGCTTGCCAGTCCGCATTGGCCTGCGCCTGGAAGGTGCGCAGGGTACGGCGGGGGCTCTGTTGCAAAGTTTGAAGGCAGGCGCGAGGTGATGGGTTACGGGCATCACCGCCGACGCTATGCGTCCTGGAGTT
>CBIHQY010000092.1:0-10685 GCA_966212305.1 uncultured Azospirillum sp. | reverse complement strand
ACACCGGCGGCTCTGAAGTCCGAGAGGAACGTCCAACAAGTTGTGCCGGGTCAACCCACGGCGCATCCAGCGGTACGGCGCTAATATACTAATATCTCATCCGCGTAGCAAGCGACTTCGCCGCAATCGCGGTCAGCTTTTCGTCCATCGGCTCCATCGGTCCAGGCAAACGCGAAAAGCAAACGCGAAACGCCCCCCGGCGCTGTGCCGGAGGGCGTCTCGATCGCAGTGAACTCAAAGAGCGGGACCGGATGGACCGTCAGTCGGCGCCGGCCGTGGCGTTCGGCATGGCGGCGGTCGACTTGCCGCCGCGCTGGCCCAGGACCAGGGCGACGATGGCGAAGGCGGCCAGATCGAACACGGTCAGGCAGGCGAATAGCGGCTCGTACCCGATGGTGGTGGCCAGCTGGCCGATGATCAGCGAGAAGATCATGCCGCCCATATAGCCGGCCATGCCGCCGAAACCGGTCGCCGTGGCGACGTCCTGCTTCTCGAACGTGTCGGTGACCAGGGCGTAGAGCAGGCTGGACAGCATCTGGTGGGCGAAGGCGCCGAGCGAGAACAGGAAGATGGCGGCGATCGGGCTGACGGTGAAGCTGATCAGGGCCGGGCCGACCATGCACACCGCACCCACGCCGATGCCGGCGATGCGGGAGTTGACCAGCGACATCTTGAAGCGCTTGACGAAGAAGGGCGACATGTAACCGCTGAGGATGCAGCCGATGTCACCGGCCAGGAAGGGCAGCCAGGCGAACAGGGCGAACTGCTTGATGTCCATGCCGCGGGTGGAGACCATGTACAGCGGGATCCAGAAGCTGAAGGTTTGCCAAGCCGGCTCGGTCAGGAAGCGGGCGGCGGCGATGCCCCAGAACTTGCCCTTGCCCACCACGCGCTTCACCGACGGCTTCGGCAACTCGACATGCGCCCGGCCTTCCAGGATATAGTCGTGCTCTTCCTTGGTCAGGCGCGGATGGTTCTCCGGGTTGCGGTACAGCGTGTACCACAGGGCCGACATGCCGACGCCCAGCAGACCGGTGACGATGAAGGCTTCCTGCCAGCCATAGGTCAGCGACAGCCAGATGACGAAGGGCGGGGCGACCATCGCGCCGATCGAGCTGCCGGTGTTGAACCAGCCGGTGGCGATGGAGCGTTCCTTGGCCGGGAACCACAGGGTGGAGGTCTTCACGCCCGACGGCATCGCCGCCGCTTCGCTGACGCCCAGCAGGCCGCGGAAGAAGGCCATCGACTGCCAGCTGCCGGCCAGTGCATGCGCGGCGGCGGCGGCGCCCCAGACGAAGGCGAACATCGCATAGCCGAGCTTCAGCCCGACCAGATCGGTGATGTAACCGGCGATCGGCTGCATCAGGCTGTAGCAGAGCTGGAAGGCGCTGACGATGAAGGAATACTGCTCGGTCGAGAAGTGGAGCTGTTCCTTGAGCGTCGGCGCCAGGATGCCCAGCGTGTTGCGGTCGATGTAGTTGACCACGGTGCCCAGCATCATCAGGGCAAGGATTTGCCACCGCAAACCACGGATCTTGTTCATGTTTTCCTCACATGCCTGCCACGGCAGGCGCCGGTGCGCACGTACAGGCCCTAAGGCGGCGATCCTCGGGCGGGGATGCCTTGCCGGCGGGTGTTCGGTGCCGGGCGACGGGGTCGCTTCCGCTTCGTTTCAAGAGGGGCGGGAGCATCGCTGGTAGAGTTATATTAATATATCAGTGTGCGTCGCAAGTGGTTTTCTGGGTCCGCCGTCTGCCCTTGCGAAAATGTCGCAGGGCGATGGTGCGATGTGCTGATTTGTTCGCGGTCGCAGCATAATCACGCCCGTTGCCGGGCGGCGCTTCTTTGCTGCGATGCAACGTGATTGATGGTTGAAAGGCTTGTGCTTCTGTTCGGATTCTCCGGGCAAGGGCTGATCGGCCCGGTGCATCCGCATGTAGGAAGCCACAGCCCCCGGTACCGATAAATGACCTGGATCAACAGGCGCCCCCTCCTTGCGCCGCCTCCGGCCGCCGGTTTCGCCCCATTGTCCGCCCGCAACCCCGCGGCAATGCTCGGCTTTCGGAAGATGCTGCGCTGCGACAAAGTGGGCTCTTCCTTGCAAAAGTAATATATCAGACGCTTCTGCAGCGCAGAACGGCCTCACCGGGAAATTCCGGATCCGACTGACGCGGGTCAATGTGTCCGGCCCGCTCCGGATGGACCATTCCCCCTGGACGACAGCCGTTTTCCGCCGGCTTTTCAAAAAGCCGTCCCGTGATCGAAGACGCGCCGAGGGAGACGACCGTCGCCAGCAGAGAGGACATTTCCGGCATGACCCAGAGCCCAACCTCCACCGTCTCGCCGCGGCCGGCAGCCGCCATCCGCATCATGGACGGCAACGAGGCGGCGGCCGCGGTGGCCTACCGCGCCAGCGACGTCATCGCGATCTACCCCATCACGCCCAGTTCGCCGATGGGGGAGTTCGCCGACGAATGGTCGGCGGCGCGCCGGCCCAACCTGTGGGGCGGCGTGCCCCAGGTGGTGGAGATGCAGTCGGAAGGCGGGGCGGCCGGGGCGGTCCATGGCGCGTTGCAGGCCGGCGCGCTGGCGACGACCTTCACCGCGTCGCAGGGCCTGCTGTTGATGATCCCCAACATGTACAAGATCGCCGGAGAGCTGACGCCCTTCTGCATGCATGTGGCGGCGCGCACGCTGGCGACCCACGCGCTGTCGATCTTCGGCGACCATTCCGACGTGATGGCCTGCCGCCAGACCGGCTTCGCCATGCTGGCCTCGGCCAATGTGCAGGAGGCGCAGGATTTGGCGCTGGTCGCCCATGCCGCCACCCTGCGGGCGCGCGTGCCCTTCCTGCATTTCTTCGATGGCTTCCGCACGTCGCATGAATTCAATTGCGTCGAGCCCCTCGCCGACGAGGTTCTGCGTGCCCTGATCGACGATGCTTGCGTCGATGCCCACCGCCGCCGCGGCCTGACGCCCGACCATCCCGTCGTCCGCGGCACGGCGCAGAATCCCGACGTCTTCTTCCAGGCCCGCGAGGCTGCCAATCCCTGGTACGAGGCCTGTCCGGCCATCGTGCAGGAGATGATGGACCAACTCGCCGTCCGCACCGGCCGCGCCTATCGCCTGTTCGACTATCACGGCCATCCGCAGGCGGAGCGGGTGGTCATCGTCATGGGATCGGGTGCCGAGACCTGCAACGGCGCGGTCGACCGGCTGGTGGGGGAGGGCGAGCGCGTCGGCTGCCTGACCGTCCGCCTGTTCCGCCCCTTCGCGATTGCCGATTTCGTCGCCGCCCTGCCGCCGACGGTGCGCCGCATCGCCGTGCTCGACCGCACCAAGGAGCCAGGGGCGGTCGCCGACCCGCTCTATCTCGACGTGGTTGCAGCATTGGCGGAGGCCCGCGCCGCCGATGCCTCCGCACCGGACCCCATCGTGATCGCCGGCCGTTACGGTCTGTCGTCCAAGGAATTCACCCCCGCCATGGCGAAGGCGGCGTTCGGTGAACTGGGGCGTGAGCGTCCGAAGCGCCGCTTCACCATCGGCATCACCGACGACGTCACCCACCACTCGATCCCGTGGGATCCGGCTTGGGGCGTGGAGGAGCCGGGCGTGTCCCGCGCCGTCTTCTTCGGCCTCGGCGCCGACGGCACGGTCGGTGCCAACAAGAACTCGCTCAAGATCATCCAGTCCCGTAACGGCGGCCACGCCCAGGCCTATTTCGTCTATGACAGCCGCAAGTCCGGCTCGACCACCGTCTCGCACCTGCGCTTTTCCAAGGACCCGATCCGCGCCCCCTACCTGATCGGTCAGGCCCAGTTCGTCGCCTGCCACCATCTGCCGCTGATGGAGCGGGTGGAGGTGGTGGAGATGGCCGCCCCCGGCGCCACGATCCTGCTGAACGCCCCCGGCACGCCGCAGCAGGTGTGGGATTCCCTGCCGGCCGAGGTGCAGCGCCTCTGCATCGAGCGCAAGCTGTCGCTGCATGCCATCGACGCCGGCGCGGTGGCGCGCGAGGTCGGGCTCGGCCGCCGCGTCAACACCATCATGCAGACCTGCTTCTTCAAGTTGTCCGGCGTGATGCCGGTCGAGGACGCCATCGCCGAGATCAAGGCCGCCATCGCCAAGACCTACGCCCGCCGCGGCGAGGAGGTGGTGGCGCGCAACGTCGCCGCCGTCGATCAGGCGCTGACCCATCTGCGCCCCGTCCCGGTGCCCGACCATGTCACCGCCGACCACGACCGCCCGGCCCCGGTGCCGGAGACGGCTCCCGATTTCGTCAAGCGCGTCACCGCGATGATGATCGCCGGCCATGGCGACCGGCTGCCGGTGTCCGCCTTCCCGGTGGACGGCACATGGCCGACCGGCACCTCCAAATATGAGCACCGCAACATCGCGGCGGAGGCGCCGGGCTGGAACGCCGACCTCTGCATCGAGTGCAACAAATGCGTGCTGGTCTGCCCGCATGCCGCCATCCGCGCCACCGTGGTGCCAGAGTCGGCGCTGGCCGCCGCACCCGCCGGCTTCGAGACCATCCCCTACAAGGGCCGGGAGTTCCCCGGCGGCCGCTATCGCCTGCAGGCTTCGCCCGCCGATTGCACCGGATGCACGCTGTGCGTCGCCGTCTGTCCGGCCCAGGAAAAAGATGGGGAAGAGAAGGACGGCTCCGGCCGCAAGGCGCTGGAAATGCGGCCGGTCCAGGCGCTGGCCGGCCAGCAGGAGGCTTTCGACTTCTTCCGCAGCCTGCCTGCGATCCCGCGCGAGTCGGTGCCGGTCACCGTCAAGCACACCCAGCTCATCGAACCGCTGTTCGAGTTCTCCGGCGCCTGTGCCGGCTGCGGCGAGACGCCCTACATCAAGATGCTGACCCAGCTGTTCGGCGACCGCATGGTGATGGCGAACGCCACCGGCTGCTCGTCGATCTATGGCGGCAACCTGCCGACCACCCCCTACACCACCGACGCCAGCGGCCACGGCCCGGCCTGGGCCAACTCGCTGTTCGAGGACAATGCCGAGTTCGGCCTCGGCCTGCGCGTCGCCATCGACGGCATGGCCGAACAGGCGCGCGACACGCTGGCGCTGCTGTCGGTCCAACTGGAACCCGGTCTGGTGACCGCATTGCTGGAGGCCGACCAGCATGACTCCGCCGGCATCGCCGCCCAGCGGACCCGCGTCGCCACCCTGATGGCGCGGCTCGCGCCGCTGAAGGACCCGCTGGCCCGCCGGCTGGAACAGCTGGCCGACTATCTGGTCCGCAAATGCGTGTGGATCGTCGGCGGCGACGGCTGGGCCTACGACATCGGCTATGGCGGTCTCGACCACGCGCTGGCCTCGGGCCGCGACGTGAACATCCTGGTGATGGATACGGAGGTCTATTCCAACACCGGCGGCCAGCAGTCGAAGGCCACCCCGATCGGCGCCTCGGCCAAGTTCGCCACCGCCGGCCGGTCGGCGGCCAAGAAGGATCTGGGGCTGATGGCGATGGCCTACGACCATGTCTATGTCGCCCGCACCGCCTTCGGCGCCCGCGACAGCCAGACTCTGAACGCCCTGATGGAGGCCGAATCCTACCACGGCCCGTCGCTGGTCCTCGCCTACAGCCATTGCGTCGCCCACGGCTACGAGCTGTCGCACGGGCTTGAGCACCAGAAGCTGGCGGTGGAGAGCGGCCACTGGTCGCTCTACCGCCGCGACCCGCGCCGGCTGGCCGAGGGCAAGACCGCGCTGCAACTGGACAGCGGCGCCCCCTCCGCCGGCCTCGCCGCCTTCATGGCCGGCGAGTCCCGCTTCAGCGCGGTCGAGCGCGCCAACCCCGAGCGCTACCACGCGCTGCTCGACGAGGCCGAGGCGGAGATCCGCCGCAAACGCCACCTGTTCGAGCATATGGCGGGGTTCAAGGAGTAGGGGAGGCGTTAGACCCCTACCCTAACCCTCCCCCGCTCTCAGCGGACCTACGGTCCGCCTGCCGCGTCAGCACAAAGCGTAGCTTTGTGCGAGAGCTGGGCGGGGGAGGGGACTAGTGCTTAAGCGGGAGGGTGGCGGCAGTCCCTCCCCCGCCCAGCGGGGGAGGTAAGGTGGGGGTTCTAACGCCGCAAGAATCCTACTCCCCCAACCACAATGCCGCACCCTTTTCCCCTTGCCCCACCCATTAATATATTAGTATATTGAACCTATCGCCCGCGCCTGCCGTCAACGCACCGGGCCCGGATTTTCAGCTCCTGTAAGGATGCCCAGTCATGCGTTCCCTGACCCGTGACCAGCTTGCCGGCGGCGCGTTCGACGTCGCCCACACCGATGGCGCTCCGACCCTGCCCGTGACCATCCTCCAGGTCGGCGACGGCAATTTCCTGCGCGGTTTCGTCGATTGGATGGTCGATGTCGCCAACGGCCAAGAGCTGACCAAAGCCGGCGTCGCCATCGCCCAGCCGCTCGACCAGGGCATCGCCCCGCTGCTGAAGGCGCAGGACAACCTCTATACCGTGCTGCTGCGCGGCATCGAGAATGGGCGCGAGGTCGAATCCCGCCGCGTCGTCTCCTGCGTTTCGGAAGCGCTGAACCCCTACGCCGACTGGGCGCGCATGGTCGCGCTGGCCACCTCCCCGGCGCTGCGCTTCTTCGTCTCCAACACCACCGAGGCCGGCATCGCCGACCGCGAGGAAGCCTATGCCCCCGGCACCTGCCCGGACAGCTTCCCGGCCAAGGTCGCGGCCCTGCTGCACGCCCGCTACAAGGCGCTGGGCGGCACCGCCGACAGCGGTCTGGTCTTCCTGCCCTGCGAGCTGATCGAGGCCAACGGCGCCAACCTGAAGCGCATCGTGCTGGCCCACGCCAAGCGCTGGGGCCTGGAAGCCGGCTTCGCCGACTGGGTCGAGACGCACAACCACTTCCTGAACACGCTGGTCGACCGCATCGTCCCCGGCTATCCGAAGGACGAGGCCGCCGCCCTCAGCGCCAAGTGGGGCTATGAGGACAAGCTGGCCGTCGCCGCCGAGCCCTTCCATGTCTGGGTGATCGAGGGTCCGGCCCATCTGGCCGAGGAGCTGCCGCTGCACAAGGCCGGCCTCAACGTGGTGTGGACCGACGACCTGCAGCCCTACCGCACCCGCAAGGTCCGCATCCTGAACGGCGCCCACACCGCCAGCGCGCTGGCTGCATATTGTGCCGGTCTCGACACCGTCAAGTCGATGATGGACGACGCGACCGTCTCCGCCTACCTGAACAAGGTGATGTTCGAGGAGATCGTCCCCTACGTCCCGCTGCCGGAGGCGGAGCGCCAGGACTACGCCCGCACCATCATGGAGCGTTTCGGCAATCCCTATATCCGGCACGAGCTGATCTCGATCACGCTGAACTCGGTGTCGAAGTGGCAGGTGCGCGTCCTGCCCAGCCTGAAGGATGCGGTCACCCGCAACGGCTCGGCCCCGGCCGGCCTGTCCTTCTCGCTGGCGGCCCTGCTGCGCTTCTACCGCGGCCGGCAGGCCGACGGCGCCTATACCGGCACGCGCGAGGCCGGGTCCTACCCGATCAGCGACAATGCCGAGGTGATCGCCGCCATGAGCGCCGCCTGGGCCACCAACGCCGATGACGCCAAGGCCCTGGTCGCCGCCGTCCTGTCCGATGCCCGCCTGTGGAAGGAGGACCTGACCGCCATCCCCGGCCTTGCCGCGCGGGTGGCCGACAGCCTCGCCGCCATCGAGGCGAAGGGCATGAAGGCCGCTATGGCGGAGCTGGTTGCCGGCTGATCCGGCCGCCGTCTTATGGAGCGGGGCGTGTCCATCCGGATGCGCCCCGCCGGGCATGACATCGATGACACCCATTCTGATCCGGCGTATCGCCGAACTGGAACTCGATGCGGCGGTGCTGCGCCATCGCCTGCTGCATATCCCGCTCGCGTTGCAAGAGGATTGCGGACTGCAGGCTTGCCATAGGATCATCGGCCGCGAAGCGCTGACCCTGTTCCGGGCCGTCCGGCAGGAGACGCGCGACGATGACGACGAATGCGACCGTGCGCTCTGCCGGATCGAGGCCGCCTATCAGCTCGTTCACGACGCGATCGAGGCCCTGGCCGTCCTTGCCCTCGCCGATCCGCCGACGCGGCACTGACCGGCCGCACCTCGATAGGCCAAGGCCACCTGATGCGTGAGGAAGACCGACGATGCAGTTGACCGAAAACAGGAAGCGGACGCGCCGCGGCACCCAGCGGGTGACGATGACCGACGTGGCCGCCGCCGCCGACGTGTCGCCCAGCACCGTCTCGCTCTATCTCCGCCGGCCGGAATCGGTGTCGCGCCACCTCGCCGAACGCATCGCACGGGTGATCGATGAGATGGGCTATGTGCCCAATCTGGTCGCCGGCAGCCTCGCCGCCGCGCGCAGCCGCACCGTCGGCGTCATCCTGCCGTCGATCCTGAACTCCTTCTTCGCCGAGACCTACAACACGCTGCAGGGCATGTTCCAGGCGGCGCATTACCAGACTCTGCTGGGTGTCAGCGAGTTCAGCCCGGAGGAGGAGGAAAGCCTGATCCGCGCCTTCCTCGCCTGGTCGCCGGCGGCGATGGTGGTGACCGGCTTCCACCACACCGAACGGACCCGCGCCATGCTGGCGTCCTGCGGCGTGCCGGTGGTGGAGATGTGGGACATGCCCGGCCACCCCGGCGAGGCGGTCAACATCAGCGTCGGTTTCTCGCATTTCGAGGTCGGCCGCATGCAGACCAGCCACCTCTATGACCAGGGCAGCCGCAAGGTCGCCTATATCGGCGCAGCCGCCAGCCAGGACCTGCGCGTGCGCAGCCGTACCGACGGTTACGATGCGGAGGTGATGCGCCGCGGCCTGCACGACCCCATCGACTTCACCGTCCCCGACGCCGCGACGACGGAGGTCGGCCGCTGGCTGATCGACGAGATCCTGACCCGCCATCCCGACATCGACGGCGTGGTCTGCTCCAACGACGCGCTGGCGCTGGGCGTGCTGTTCGAGGTCACCCGCCGCGACCTGCGCGTGCCCGACGATCTGGCGGTGGTGGGCTTCGGCGATCTGCCCTTCAGCAACTCCTGCCCGCCGCCGCTGACCACGGTCCGGCCTCCCCAACGCGAGATCGGTCGCCTCAGCGCCACCCAGATCCTGGCGGCCCTCGACGGCTCCCGGGTCACGGCGAAGCACCATAACCTGGATTGCGAACTGGTGGTCCGCGGCAGCACCCGCCCGTTGAACAAAGGGTAAGGACGGCCGGTTCACCCCATGGACGTGTTTGATTGACGATGGTTGTTATCATTCGGATAATAACTATCCACAAACACAACCATTCACCCAGGGTGGACAGGCTCATGGTGCTCGGACTGCAGTCATCCCGCCGCAATTTCCTTGTCGGCGCCGGCCGTTTCGCCGGCGCGGCCGCCGCGGTCCGGCTGATGCCGGGCTCCGCCCTGGCGGCGGAAACGGGCGGGGCGCTTTGCCCGCCGCCCTCGGCTTGGTCCGATCTGGCGAAGGCGGTGAAGGGCGGGGTGCTGCGGCCGGAGGATCCCTTCTTCGCCGATGTCTGCCGCCCCAACAACCTGCGCTATGGCGCCACCCTGCCGGCCGGAATCGCCCGCTGCGCCAGTGCGACCGACGTCCAGGCTTGTATCAAATGGGTGAAGGAGCAGGGCATGCCCTTCGCCGTGCGCTCCGGCGGCCACAACTACGCCGGCTTCTCCACCACGCCTGGCCTGCTGATCGACATGTCGAAGATGGCGGGAGCCGAGGTCCTGCCCGGCAAGGACGGGCTGGTCAAGGTGCTGGGCGGCACGCTGAACTCCTACGTCTACAAGCAGATGGAACGGCTTGGCCGCACCATCACCCACGGGCGCTGCGATTCCGTCGGGGCCGCCGGCTTCCTGCTGGGCGGCGGCATCGGCTTCAACATGCGCAAGTACGGCATGGCGTCGGACCTGCTGCATGCGACCGAGCTGGTCACCGCCGACGGCAGCCACGTCAAGGCGGATGCCGACACCGACTCCGCCCTCTACTGGGCCTGCCGCGGCGGCGGCGGCGGGAATTTCGGCATCAACACCTCCTTCACCCTGGAAACCCGCCCGGCGGAGGCGGTCACCGTCTTCAATCTGGTCTGGACCGAGAATCTGCCGAAGGTCCTGAAGCTGCTGCTGGCCGAACTGGCCGGTGCGCCCGACGATTTCGGCAGCAAGATCAGCGTCACCATCCCCAGCCGCCAGGAACGCTGCGACAAAGTGCCGGTCAGCATCTCCGTCCTCGGCCAGCTCCACAAATCGAAGGTGTCGCTGCGGGAAATCTTCAAATCCACCTGGGAGATGATCGACAAGTCCAAGTCGGTGGTGAAGGAGGATGTGCCCTACTGGACGGCGCAGGACTTCCTGGTCGAGACGACCTTCCCCTATTACTACCAGGAAAAATCCAGCTACATGAAGGCGGTGGACATCGGCGACGAGGCGATTGCCGCGATGTTCGATTGGGCGGCGAAGATGCCCGCCACGTCGATGCCGGTGGCCTTCAAGTTCTTCCAGGTCGGCGGCGCCATCAACCGCGTCGGCCCGACCGACACCGCCTATGTCCACCGCGGTTATGACTGGCTGTTCTCGGTCGAGGCCAATTGGTGGCGGCCGACGGATTCCGCCTTGCTGATCGAGCAGGCGCTGGAGTGGCAGCAGCGCTTCTACGACGACGTCAACCG
>CBIHQY010000091.1:0-10835 GCA_966212305.1 uncultured Azospirillum sp. | reverse complement strand
GGGCGCGGCATGTCGACGGCGACGTCGCGCTTGATGGTGCCCGGCCGGTAGGTCATCACGATGATCCGGTCGGCCAGATAGATGCTCTCCTCGATGGAGTGGGTGACGAACAGGATGGTCTTGCCGACCTCCTCCCAGATGCGCAGCAGCTCGTCCTGAAGCGTGCGGCGGGTCAGGGCGTCGAGTGCGCCGAACGGCTCGTCCATCAGCAGGATCGGGCTGTCGAGCGCCAGCACGCGGGCGATGGCGACGCGCTGGCGCATGCCGCCCGACAGATCCTTGGGGAAGCGGTTGCGGAAGTCCTGCAGATGCAGCTTCTGCAGCAGCCACTCCACGCGCTCGGCGATCTCGGCCTTGGACATCCCCTTGATCTCCAGGCCGAAGGCGACGTTCTGCGCCACCGTCATCCAGGGGAACAGGGCATATTCCTGGAACACCATGCCGCGGTCGGGACCGGGTTCGGTGATGGTGCGGCCATCGACGGTGACGGTGCCCTTCGTCGGCGGCTGGAACCCGGCCACCGCGTTCAGCAGCGTGGACTTGCCGCAGCCCGACGGACCCAGCAGGCAGACGAACTCGCCCTTGCGGATGTCGAGGTCGATGTTCTGCAGGGCGACGATCTTCTGCGGGCCGACGGCGAAGGTCTTCTCCACCCCGCGCACCTGGATCTGCACCGGCGCGGCGTCGGGAACGGGCACGGTGTCGGCAATGGTCTTCAGCATGGACATCATCTCCAGTCCCTCCCGGTCAATTCTCAAGCCCGCGGTGCCAGCGCAGCAGGTGGTTGTTCAGGCGGTTCATGCCGATGTCGATGGCAAGGCCAAGCAGGCCGATGGTGAACATCCCGGCGATGATCTTGTCGGACCACATGAACTCGCGCGCTTCCAGGATGCGGAAGCCGAGGCCGGAGTTGACGGCGATCATCTCCGACACGATGACGACGATGAAGGCGGTGCCGATGCCGATCCGGGCGCCGGCCAGGATGTAGGGGGTGGCGGCCGGCAGGATGACGCGGACGAACATGGTCAGCCGGCCGGCGCCCAGATTGCGGGCGGCGCGCAGATAGATGCCGTCGACATGGCGCACCCCGGCGATGGTGTTCATCAGCACCGGGAAGAAGGCGCCGATGGCAATCAGGAAGATTGCCGGCGGGTTGCCCAGCCCGAACCACAGGATCGACAGCGGGATATAGGCGATGGGCGGGATCGGCCGCAGCACCTGCATCAGCGGGTCGAACAGCGCGTAGATGCGCGGATTGCCGCCCATGGCGAGACCCAGCGGAAGGGCCAGCCCGGCGCCGACGGCGAAGCCCAGCACCACGCGGTACAGGCTGGACCAGGCGTCGAACAGCATCTCGCCCGACAGCGCCCACAGGATCCAGCTGGATTGCGCCGGGTCATAGGGCTCGGTCGGCAGCAGATAGGCCCACCAGCGCTCCACCACCGCGACGGGCGACGGCAGGACCACCTGGTTGATCAGGCCGGAACTGGACAGGGCCTGCCACAGCGCGATGGCCAGGACCGGAACCAGGGCGCCGCGCGCGATGGCGGCGGGCGAGAAACGGGGCTTGGCTTGGGACATCGGGCGTCCTCCTTCCGCTGGGTGTGGCTCAGTTCGCCTTCACGGTGCCGGCATCGGCCGCCTTGGCCCCGGCCTTCGCCTTCTCCAGCAGGTCCAGCTTCACCCACTCCGCGGCCTTCGGCGGGGTGTCCATGCGGCCGACGCCGAACTTCTGCATCATGTCGGTCGTGACCTGCACGTGATGGACCGAGATGTCGTAGCTGTAGGGCGAGTTGCCGATGGCGTCCTTGAAGTCCTGGCTGCTCAGCTGGCCCTTGAACATCTTCTCGCGGACATACTTCTCGGCCAGATCGGGGTTGGCGATGAAGGTCGCCGTCGCCTCGACGAAGCAGCGGACCAGCCGCTGGGCGACGTCCGGCTTCTTCTTGTAGAAATCCTCGGTGACGACCAGCGACCGCACCGGCTCGCCCAGCTCGGTGTCGTAGGGCTTCACCACCTCGACGCCGAAGCCCTTGTTGATGGCCTGGCTCGACTGCGGCTCGGACTGCGACATGGCGTCGATGCTGCCGGCCAGCAGAGCCTGATTCATGTCGGCGTAGGCCATGTAGACGATCTGCACGTCCTTGCCCGGACGGTCGGACCAGCTCAGCCCATGCTTCGACAGTTCGGCCAGCAGGATCAGTTCCTGCGCACCGCCGCGCGGGGTGGCGACCTTCTTGCCCTTCAGGTCGGCGATGCTCTTGATGCCGGCGTCCGGCTTGGCGACGATGCGGGCGCCACCCTTGGCGAAGCCGGCGACCGCATAGATCGGCACGCCCGACGCCCGGCCGGCGATGGCGGCGTCGACGGCACTGGCGGCGACGTCGATCTCGCCCGCCACGATGGCCGGCAGTATGTCGATGCCCTTGGCGAAGACCCGCTCTTCGATCTTCAGGTCATACTTGCCGGCGATCTCCTTCATGTAGGAAACCGCGCCGTAATGGGCGAATTTCAGGTTGCCGAGTCGGACCAGATCGGCGGCCGAGGCGGCCTGGGTGACGAGGGCGGCGGCGGCGAAGGCGGTGGCGGCAAGCAGGCTGTTCCTGAGCATCTGGTCTCTCCCATGAAGCTTGGTCCGCGACCCGTCGCCGCGGTTGCCTCTGAGAAGAGCAAGCGCCATGCCATAGTCAGTTCGCCGCGCAAACAGTTGAAAAGCCTGGACCCGGCCTTTCCAACCACGGTCCGTTTCGGCGGAAATCCGCCGTTCCGACCATCACGGTCGGCGGATTTCCGCCGACGTCGGGGCTGCGGCAGGTCGCCGCGCCGGGCGGAAGCCCCCTTGCCGCATACGACAAGTCATCGCAGCGCAACGAAAATACGTGTAGAACATGCTGCATCTGCGAACCAACGCACCGATAAACTGTAACCAGCCAATCGATAGGGACAAGAAACAATGGCCGAGAGCATGGGAATCGAGACCATCGGCGTCATCGGCGCCGGACAGATGGGTAACGGCATCGCCCAGGTCTGCGCCGTCGCCGGCCTGACGGTGGTGATGACCGACATCTCCGAGGAAGCGGTGCAGCGCGGCCTGTCGACCGTCGCCGGCAGCCTGGATCGTCTGGTCAAGAAGGAGAAGATGACCGCCGCCGACCGCGAAGCGGCCCTGGCGCGCATCACCGCCACCACCGACAAGTCGAAGCTGGCCTCCTGCGATCTGGTGATCGAGGCCGCGACCGAGAACGAGGACCTGAAGGTCAAGATCCTGAAGGATCTCTGCGCGACCCTGAAGCCGGAGGCGCTGGTCGCCACCAACACCTCGTCGATCTCCATCACCAAGCTGGCGACGGCCACCGACCGTCCGGACCGCTTCATCGGCCTGCACTTCTTCAACCCGGTGCCGCTGATGGCGCTGCTGGAGATCATCCGCGGCATCCAGACCAGCGACGACACCCATGCCAAGGCGATGGCGTTTGCCAAGCGTGTCGGCAAGTCGCCGATCACCGCCAAGAACAGCCCCGGCTTCGCCGTCAACCGCATCCTCTGCCCGATGATCAACGAGGCGATCTTCGCGCTGCAGGAAGGCATCGCCACGGCCGAGGACATCGACGCCGGCATGAAGGCGGGCTGCAACCACCCGATCGGCCCGCTCGCGCTTGCCGACCTGATCGGTCTGGACACCATGCTGTCGGTGATGGAGGTCTTCTATGAAGGCTTCAACGATCCGAAGTACCGCCCGGCCCCGCTGCTGAAGGAGATGGTCGACGCCGGCTTCCTCGGCCGCAAGACCGGCCGAGGCTTCTACGACTACAGCAAGTAAGTGCTGGGGGTGAGGGGGCGTCAGGCCCCCTCCCTGACCTTTCCGCGCTCCATCGCCGCGACCAGTTCGCGTTCCAGCGTTTCGGCCCGGTGCGCCGCCGTATGCGCGGCCAGGATCCGCCGACGCGCCTGCTCGCCGATCTCGCCCTCTGCCGCCGGGCGGCGCAGCACCTCCAGCACCTCTTCCGCCGTCTCCGCCAGGATGATCTCGTTCCCCGGCTCCAGCAGCGTGTCGATGCCGTCCCAGATGTCGGAGATGATCGGCGTGGCGCAGGCCGCCGCTTCGAACAGGCGGACGCTGGGGCTGTAGCCGGCGCGGATCATGTCCTCGCGCGTCACGTTCAGGGTGAAACGGCTCGCGGCGTAGAAGGCCGGATGGTCGGCCGGCGGCACATGGTGCAGCCGCTCCACATTCGCCGGCCAGACGATGTCGTCCGGATATTGCGGCCCGGCGACGACGAAGCGCAGCTCCGGCGCCCGCCTTGCCGGCTCCAGCAGCAGGCGGTCCAGCGTCGGCTGGCGGTCGATGCTGTAGGTGCCGAGATAGCTGAGGTCCCAACGCTTGGGCACCGGCATCGGCGCGTAGGCCTCCGCATCCACCGAGCAATAGAGCGCCCTTGCGGCCGGCGAGCCGTACCGCTCCATCAGCCGGTCGAGAGTCGGCCCGCCGGTGAAGGAGAAATACACATCAAAGCCGGGGATGATCTCCGGCGCCAGATACTCGTAATCGCCGCGCTCCAGCTTCGCCAAAGTCACCGGCGTGTCGATGTCATAGAAGGCGACGACTCCCCGCGCCGTCTCCTGCGCCCAGCGCCCGACCGCAACGCCTTCCGGCACATAGGATCCCACCAGCACCGCATCCGCCCCGGCGACAGCGGCGGTGAAGCGCTTCAGATCCTCGAGGTCCTTGTAGAAGGCCAGTTCGCACCAATCCGGGTTCGGCAGGTCGCGGTTGTCGGCGTACCAGGGAACGTCCCGCTCCAGGAACAGGATCTCGTGCCCGCGCGCCGCGAAGGATTTCAGCAGCGCGCGGAAGGTGGTGGCGTGGCCATTGCCCCAGGAGGAGGACAGGCTGAGCCCCAGGACGACCAGCTTCATGCCGCGCTCCGTTCCCGGCGGGCGGCCAGAGCGCCGCGCAACAGCTGGTCCACCTCGACCGCCCGGCGGGCATAGGTGTGGCCGGCCAGGATGCGGCGGCGCGCCGCCTCGCCGATGGCGCGGGAACGTTCCGGCGTCAGCGCGCGCAGATGATCGGTCACATCCTGCCCGTCGCGGGCGACCAGCACCTCTTCGTCCGGGGTCAGGAACAGCTCCACCCCCTCCCAGGCATCGGTGATCAGGCAGGCACCGGCGCCGGCCGCCTCGAACACGCGGGTGGCGGGGGAGAAGCCGACCTCCGCCATGCTGTCGCGGGCGATGTTCAGCACCGCCTTGGCCGAGGTGTTGAAGGCGTTGTGGTCGGCGGTGCCGACATGGCCAATGTGGCTGACGTTGCCCGGCAGGCCCTTGGTCTCCCAGCCGCTTCCGCCGATGATGTAGCGGCCATCCGGATTGCGCGCCGCCGGCTCCAAGAAGAAGCGCTCCACCCGTGCCTCGCGGTCGGGCAGCCGGTTGCCGAGGAAGTTCAGGTCGGCGCGGAAGCGGTCCTGCGGCGGCACCGGATGGTGGGTGGACGGGTCCAGCGCGTTGTAGACCGGCCGGCAGACCGGCGCACCCATCGCCTCATAGGCCGACACCACCGGCGGCCCGCCGCCATAGGTCAGCACGAAATCCAATTCCGGCAGGCGGCGGCGCAGCACATGGTCGGGCGCCTGCCGCAGCTCCGCCAGCGTCGCCGGGGCGTCCACGTCCCAATAGATGCGCAGGGCCTGCGGGTTGGCCGCATCCATCACGCCGTCCAGCAGCTCGTCGTCGAAGACGCCGACGCCGTTCGCCTTCACCACCACGTCGGCCTTCGCGGCTTCGGCGATCACAGCGCGGCAGGCCTCGGGCGTGGCGTCATAGACGACGACCTTGGCGTAGTCCGGCGGCTCGATGTCGCGGTGCTTCTGGCGGTCGAAGGCGTCCGGCTCGTAGAAGGTGATGTCCCAGCCATGCCGGGCCAGTTCGCTCAACATGCCGCGGTAATAGGTGGCGGCGCCGTTCCAGTAGGAGGACAGCAGGCTGGACCCGTAAAAGGCCATCTTCATCGGGCGGACTCCTCGAGAACCGGTTCTTTTTCATTGCCGCGCAAGCTGCCGACGATGGACAGCAGCTCATTCACGCGATGGGCGCAGGTGTGGCGGGCGTGGATCGTCTCCAGCCCGTTGCGGACCAGTTCGGCGCGCAGCCCCTCGTCTTGGTCAATGGCGCGCAGATGGGCGGCCATCTCCCCGCCATCGCGGGCGAACAGGAAGTCGCGGCCGGGGCGGAACAGCCCTTCCGCATCGCTCCATGGCGCGCTGACCAGCGGGATGCCGCAGGCCAGCGCCTCGAAGACGCGGATGGTCGGAATGCCCGGCAGCATATCGACATAGAAGCGGCGCGGCACATGGACGGTGACGCGGTGGCGGGCGAAGATCTCCGGCGCCCGCGCGTTCGGCAGCCAGCCCTTGTAGGCGATGCCGTAGCGCTTCAGCGTCGCCAGGGCCGGCTTTGGATAGCGCACGCCATAGATCTCCAGCGGCAGCCCGGCGGCCTTGGCCGGGGCGAACAGGAAGCGTTCAAGCTCCTCCGTCCGCTCGCCGTCGCCCCAATTGCCGATCCACACCGCCCCGGCGCGCGGGGCCTCCTCCGCCGGCGGATGGAACAGCCGGATGTCGGCCGCCTCGTGCCAGACGAAGACGCGGCCTTCCCAGCCCCAACGACGGTAGACGGCGGCGAGCGTCTCGCCGAAGGCCAGAACGCCGTCATAGCCGGACAGGTCGAAGGCGTTGATCGCCTCAGGATCGCTGACCGCGCGGTGGTGGGTGTCGTGGAACAGCAGGGTGAAGCGCCCCCCGCGCTTGCGCGCCTCCCCGACCGCCGCGACCAGCGCCGGGTCGTTCCATTCATGGACGATCACCAGATCGGCGCCGTCGCAGGCCGCCTCCACGTCGAAGCCCTTCGGCATGGTGCGCGAGGACAGCTCCGGATAGGCGCTGCGATAGGCGCCCAGCCCGGCCTCGCCATGGTCGGCCAGCAGATTCTGCAGGCTCCAGGCCCCTTCCGGTTCCAGCGCCTGCACGTCATGGCCGCGGGCGATCAGGTCGCGCAGCACCCCGCGCAGAAAATGGGCGTTGCCGTGGTTCCAGCAGGAGGCCAGGGAGTGGGTGAAATAGACGATCCTCACGCGATCACCTCCGAACGCACGGGATGCGTCACCGACCGATAGACGTCGAGCATCCCGGCGGTGAGCCGGTCCATGTCATAGCGGACAGCGCGGCGGCGAGCGGCGGTACCGAGCCGCCGGGCCTCCAGCGGGTCGTCGAGCAGCCGGCGCAAGGTCGCCGCCAACGCCTTGGCATCGCCCGGATCGGCGAAGATGGCGGCTCCGTCCCATAACTCGCGGAAGCTGGCGATGTCCGACAGCACCAGCGCGCAGCCGGCCTGCGCCGCCTCCAGCACCGTCAGCCCGAACGGCTCGTACAAGGGCAGCGAGGCGAAGACCGGCGCCCGAGCCATCCATCCCGCGACCGACGCGCCGTCCAGCCGCCCCAGCGCGCGGGCATGATCCAGCCCCACCCGGTGCCCGGTCGGGCTTTCCAGCGGCCCGGCGGCGAAGACCGGCACGTCCAGCAGCTTCGCCGCCGCGTCCAGCAGCGCGACGTTCTTGCCACAATCCCACAGCCGCCCGGCGGTGAAGACGAAGCGTTCCCGCCCCATCGCGGCGCGGCGCGGCCCAGCCTTGCGGACATAGCGCCCGTTGCGCACCACCACCGGCGGCGCCACGCCATAGAGCGCCGCGGTCGCTTCGGCAAAGGCCGCGCTGGGCGCCACCAGCACGTCGCAGGCCTGATAGCCGCGGCGCAGCAACTCCGTCCGCCAACGGAAATCCTCCGGCATCCCGCCGCCGCGCACCGCCGCCCACCAGCTCGCCATGCAGGAATGGCAGACGCCGACGACCGGCATGGTGAAGCCGGCATCGGCGGCCAGCGCCGGACTGTTCAGATGCACCACGTCGGGGCCGAGCCGGGCGGCCAGATCGCCCAGCGCCTCCGCCGTGCGGCGCACCGCCGCCTCGTCGGGAGCGGTCCAGTCGAGCGCCTGTCCGGTGTCGATCAGTTCCAGCCCGTCCACCACGGCGGCGGCGGCGACCTGATCGGGGTGGGGCGACGGCCCCAGCACCGCCAGCGTCACCCGCGTCCCCTGCCCGGCCAATTCGCGCGCCAGATCCAGCGCGTAGGTCCACACCCCGCCGACGCTGTCGGCCGTCATCAGCACATGGGGCGGTTCTGCGGGTGGTTCTGCAGGCGGCTTCTTTTGGGCACCCGTCAGCGGCAGGAGCATGCCGCCTCCAGCTCCGTCAGCGGCAAGGGCTCGTCCTCCTGGATGTCGCTCAGGCGTTCGAACTGGCCAAGGTAATGCTCGTGCGCCCGCTCCCACGCCCGGTCGTCCGGTTCGCCCCACAGGCGGCGGTAATCGGGCGAGGCCGGATAGGGATAGAGCGGCACCGGGTCGTTGGCCCACACCCCGGCGGCCAGCAGCTTCTCCCGCCAGGCCTTGACCATGTCGGCATCGTCGCCGGCCACGGCGATCAGATTGGCCTGGACGAAGGGAACGCTGCGCCGGGCATGGATCAGCCGGTCGGCGAGATCGTCGGTGCTCATCCGGCATTTCTTGTCGAGCGAGGCGCGCCCTTCTTCGGTCAGGCTTTCCACCCCGGCTTCGATCGACACGCAGCCGGCGGCCCCCAAGAGGTCGAGCATCTCCGGCTTCCACAGATCGATGCGCGTCTGCACGCCGAACTCGATCGGCCGCTCCACCAGCGCTTCCAACAGGTCGCGCCGGGGCAGGAAGATCTCGTCGATGAAGTAGACATAGCGCACGCCGGCGGCGATCAGCCCGTCGATCTCCTCCAGGATGATGGCGGTGTCGCGCCGCCGGTACTGGTCGCGGAAGTCGATCTTGGCGCAGAAGCTGCAGTTGTAGGGGCAGCCGCGCGACGCCTCCACCTCCGCCCCCGGCCCGACCGGCTCGGTACCATAGCGATGGTGATGGTGCGGATGGCGCTGCAGCCACTCCACCGGCCAGGACAGCGCCGGCAGGTCGGTGAAGCGCGCCGCATGCGGCCCGCCGGTCACCACCAGATCGCCGTCCCGGTAAAAGGCCAGCGACGGCACCTCGTCCAGCCCCAAACCGTCGGCCAGTTTGGCGACGATCTCCTCGCATTCTCCACGCACCACCAGATCGGCGCCGAGCTTGCTCAGCGTCGGCGCCGGGGTGGTGGAGCCATGCGGCCCGACCGCGACGGTGCGCCCGCCGCGACCGTCGAGCGCCGTCAGGAATTCCCGCGGCACCCGCAGTTCGGGCTGGGCGCAGCGCCAGAACAGGTATGTCGGAGCCGTCGTCAGCACGGTCATCCCGGCATCGAAGGCGGCAACCCGCTCCGCCATCTCCGCGTTCGACAGCCCGTCCAGCGCGCCGTCGAGCATCAGCACCTCATGCCCGGCCCGCTCCAGCAGCGCCTTGGCATATCCCAGCTCCAGCGGCAGATGCGCTTCGCGGCATCCGAAATAGATGCTGTGGTCGAAGCTCCAGGCCGGGTTGACCAGCGCAACCCTCATCAGGCCGCCTCCACCGACTGGGCGGCTTCCGGTATGCCGCTCTTCTCCGCCCGCAGCCATTCGGCCAGCAGAGCCACGCCGCGCTTCCACTCCGTCGGCTCGGCCAGCCCCAGCGCCTGACGCGCCGCGCGGGTGTCCGACACGTAATAGCGCTGGTCGCCGGCCCGCCAGTCGCCGTAGCTCACCTCCACCTTGCGGCCCATCAGATATTCGATGTGGGCGATCAGCTGGCGCAGGCTGATGGCGTTCGCCGCCCCGCCGCCGAGGTTGAAGGCGCGGCCCTTCACCTGTTCGATCCGTTCCCAGGCGGAGACATAGGCCTGCACCGCATCGGCGGCGAACAGCACGTCGCGCACCTGCCGGCCGTCGCCGTAGATGGTGATCGGCTCGCCGTTCAGCGCGCGGATCAGGAAATGGGCGACCCAGCCCTGGTCCTCCGTCCCCATCTGGCGCGGGCCATAGATGCAGCTCATCCGCAGCACCGCGGTCGGCAGGTCGAAGCTGCGGGCATAGTCCAGCACATACTGGTCCGCCGCACCCTTGGAGCAGCCATAGGGAGTGTGGAAGTCGAGCGGCCGGGCCTCCGACACGCCATGCGCGCGGATCGACAGATCGACGGGCGCATAGGCGTCATCCACCAGCTCCAGAGGCACGTCGGCGAGGTCGCCATAGACCTTGTTGGTGCTGGCGAAGATCACCGGCGTCCGCCTGCCATGCCGGCGCACCGCCTCCAGCAGGGACAGGGTGCCGCGGATGTTCACCTCAAAATCGTCGATCGGGTCGACCATGCTGGTGGTCACCGCGACCTGGGCGGCCAGATGGAACACAGCCTTGGCATCCTTCGCCGCATCGGCCAGCGCCTGTTCGTCGCGCAGGTCGGCGGTGACGGCGCTGACGCGCGACGGGTGGCGGGCCTGCAGCCAGCGCAGGTTCCGCTCCACCCCCGGACGGCGCAGCGCGTCGAAGATCAGCACATCATGCCCGTCCGACGCCAGCCGGTCGGCAAGGTTCGATCCGATGAATCCGGCGCCGCCGGTGATCAGAACCGGGTTCTTGCTGCCGCTCATGCCACCAGACCCCGCTCTTCCAGTTCGCGGCGGGCGTCGGCGACGCGGTCCTGCGCCTCCTGCCGGGCGACCCATTCCGCCAGCTCGGCGAGACCTTCGGAGAAGCTCTCCTGCCGGTCATAACCCAGCACGGTGCGCGCCTTGGTCAGGTCGGGGATGTTGTGGCGGATGTCGCCGGCCCGCGCCTTGCCGGTGATCTCCGGCG
>CBIHQY010000090.1:0-10872 GCA_966212305.1 uncultured Azospirillum sp. | reverse complement strand
CCGACCACCCCATAGCTTTGCGGGGCGCTGGTCCATTTGTTTAACGCCCCGTTACCCCCCCCACCCCACCCCGCCCCCCCGCGGGCCGGGCCCCCGCCCGGTCCGATCGCGGGGGAGGGGACTGCCGCAGCCCTTCTGCAAAGCTCCTGTCTCCCTCCCCTGCCCAGCGGGGGAGGGAAGGGGCCCATGCGCCAGAATGGGAAGGGTCGGGGCAATACTCGAAGGATCTTCACCATGCCCGCCCCCCGTCTCCGCATCCGCGCCATCGAGCTGTACGAGCGGCCTGTCCGCTTCGTGAAGCCGTTCCGCTTCGGCGCGGTCACGGTGGAGGCAGCTCCGCAGGCTTTCGTCCGCGCTCTGGTCGAGGTGGAGGGAAAAGGCGAGGCCTGGGGCGCGACGGCCGAGATGATGATGCCGAAATGGTTCGACAAGCGCCCGGACCGCAGCCCGGCCGAGACGGTGGACGGCCTGCGCCGCTCGCTGATCGAGGCACGGGAGGCTTATCTGGCGGATGGTCGGCTCGACACCGCCTTCGGCCATCATGCCGCCTTCACGCCGGCGATGGAGCCGAAACTGGCCGCCGCCTTCGGGCCGGCGCAGATCGACAAGGCTGTGCTGGACGGGCTGTTGCGGGTGCTGGGGTTGAACGCGTTCCAGGGGCTGGGCGCCAATATCGCCGGGCTGGATGCGCGGCTGACGCCCGATCTCGGCGGCTTCGATCTGGACGGGTTCCTGGCTGGGCTTTCCCCGCTCGGCGAGGTGGAGCTGCGCCATACGGTCGGGCTGCTCGACAAGCCGGAGGACTTGGCAGAGCACGCGCATCTGCGCTGGTTCAAGATCAAGCTGGGCGGCGACGTTTCCGCCGATGTCGAGCGGCTGGTGGAACTGGCCGGCGTGCTGGAACGGAGCGCCCCCGGCTACCGCGCCACGCTGGACGGCAACGAGCAGTATCGCGACGCCGGCCATGTCGCGGAGCTGCTCGACCGCATCGACGCCTCCCCTGCCCTGGCCGGTTTCCGCAAGGCGCTCGCCTATCTGGAGCAGCCGATCGCGCGGGAGGCGGCGCTCGCCCGGCCGTTGGGCGCGGTGGCGGAGCGGGTGCCGGTCATCATCGACGAATCCGACGACGGGTACGACGCCTTTCCGCAGGCCCGCGCCATGGGCTATCGCGGCGTGTCGTCGAAATCCTGCAAGGGCCTCTACAAGGCGATGCTCAACCGCGCCCGCTGCGCGGCGTGGGGGCCGCCGCACTTCATCTCCGCCGAGGATCTGACCTGCCAGGCCGGGCTGTCGGTGCAGCAGGACACGGCGCTGGTCGCCTTCCTCGGCATCCCGCATGCCGAACGCAACGGCCACCAGTATGGCGGGGGCTTCGGCAGCGAGGCGGAGGGCGCGGCCTTCCTCAAGGCCCATCCCGGTTTCTACGCCCGCGACGCCGGCGGGACGGTGCGGCTCGCCACCAGCGGCGGGCGGCTGGCGACGGCGCCGCTGTCCGGCCCCGGTTACGCCCATGCGGCCGATCTTGGGGCCGATCCCGACTGGTCCGGCCTGTCACCCCTTTCAAACCCGACATCAGCGCTTTCCGAAGGAGTCCACCCATGAGCACCAAGCGCCTTGGCCTCATCATGCACGGCGTCACCGGGCGGATGGGCATGAACCAGCACCTGATCCGTTCGATCCTGGCAATCCGCGCCCAGGGCGGCGTCACCCTCTCCGACGGCTCGCGCGTCATGCCCGATCCGATCATCGTCGGCCGCAATGCCGAGAAGATGCAGGAGCTGGCCCGCCGCCACGGCATCGAGCGCTGGAGCGACAACATCGACGCGGCGCTGGAAAATCCGGACGACGTGATCTTCTTCGACGCCGGCACCACGCAGATGCGCCCCACCCTGCTGGAAAAGGCAATCCGCGCCGGCAAGCATGTCTATTGCGAGAAGCCGATCGCCACCAACCTGGACGAGGCGCTGCGCGTCGTCCGGCTGGCGGAGGAGGCCGGGGTGAAGAACGGCACGGTGCAGGACAAGCTGTTCCTGCCCGGCCTGGAGAAGCTGCGCATGCTGCGCGACAGCGGCTTTTTCGGCCGCATGCTGTCGGTGCGCGGCGAGTTCGGTTACTGGGTGTTCGAGGGCGACTGGCAGCCGGCGCAGCGGCCGTCCTGGAACTACCGGGACGAGGATGGCGGCGGCATCATCCTCGACATGATCTGCCACTGGCGCTATGTGCTCGACAACCTGTTCGGGAAGGTCAAGAGCATCTCGTGCCTGGGCGCCACCCACATCCCGGAACGCTGGGACGAGAAGGGCAAGCCCTACAAGGCCACCGCCGACGACGCCGCCTATGCGATGTTCGAGCTTGAGGGCGGCGTGATCGCCACCATCAACTCGTCCTGGTGCACGCGGGTCTACCGCGACGATCTGGTGACCTTCCAGGTCGACGGCACCAACGGCTCGGCGGTCGCGGGATTGACCGACTGCGTGATCCAGCCGCGCCAGGGCACGCCGCGCCCGGTGTGGAACCCCGACCAGAAGCAGACCATCGACTTCTACGACACCTGGCAGCCGGTGCCCGACAACGCCGTGTTCGACAACGGCTTCAAGGTGCAGTGGGAGTCCTTCATCCGCCATGTGGTCGAGGACACCCCCTACAATCACGGCCTGATCGAAGGCGCCAAGGGCGTCCAGCTGGTGGAATGCGCGATGCAGAGCTGGCGCGAACGCCGCTGGGTCGACGTGCCGGCCATCGAGGGCTGAGGCGTTCGCCGGGGAGGGGTGCGGATCGCTCCCCTCCCCCGACCCTCCGCTGCGACTTTTCCAGGAATACCGCCCATGCCGACCATCCGCCTCCCCCGCGCCGACCGCAGCATCGAGAGCTACACGCTGGCCCCGCCGCGCGGCTTTCCCGCCCGCACCGAGCGGCCGCTGACCCGCATCGCCTTCGCCGCCGCCCATATGGTCGCCGACCCGCTGGCCGAGGGCGATCCGTGGCTGGCGCCGGCCATCGACTGGGACCGCACAATCGCCTTCCGCGAGCATCTGTGGGACCTCGGTCTCGGTGTCGCCGAGGCGATGGACACGGCGCAGCGCGGCATGGGGCTGGACTGGCCGACCTCGCTGGAGCTGATCCGGCGGTCGCAGTCGGCGGCCAAGGCGCGCGGCGGCGTCATCGCCTGCGGCGCCGGCACCGACCATCTGCCGCCGGAGAATGCCCGCGGCATCGACGACGTGATCCGCGCCTATGAGGAGCAGGTCGAAGCCATCGAGGCGCTCGACGGTCGCATCATCCTGATGGCGTCGCGCGCACTGGCCCGCGTCGCCAAGGGGCCGGAGGATTACGTCCGCGTCTATGGCCGCATCCTGTCGCAGGTGAAGCAGCCGGTGATCCTGCACTGGCTGGGCGACATGTTCGACCCGGCGCTGGCTGGCTATTGGGGGACGAGCGACATCGACGCGGCGATGGACACGGCGCTGTCGATCATCGGCGACTACGCGGCCAAGGTGGACGGCATCAAGATTTCGCTGCTCGACAAGGACAAGGAGATCGTCATGCGGCGGCGGCTGCCTGACGGCGTGCGGATGTATACGGGGGACGATTTCAATTATGCGGAGCTGATCGCCGGCGACGGGCAGCATCATTCCGACGCGCTGCTCGGCATCTTCGACGCCATCGCACCCGCTGCCGCCGCGGCGCTGGCCCATCTGGCCGACGGCGACGAGGCGGCGTTCCACGACATCCTCGCCCCCACCGTGCCGCTGTCGCGCCACATCTTCAAGGCGCCGACCCGCTTCTATAAGACCGGCGTGGTGTTCATGGCTTATCTGAACGGCCATCAGGACCATTTCACCATGGTCGGCGGGCAGGAGAGCACGCGGTCCACCCTGCATCTGGCCGAGCTGTTCCGGCTGGCCGACAAGGCGGGGCTGCTGTCCGATCCCGACCGCGCGGCGCAGCGGATGGCGGCGGTTCTGGCGGTGCGGGGGATTTCGTGATGCGGGACTTTTCTGAGGACCACCGCTGGCTGTCGATCAACACGGCGACGGTGCGCAAGCAGGGCGATCTGGTGGAGATCCTCGACGCTTGCACCCGCCGCGGCATCCGCGCCGTTTCGCCCTGGCGCGATCAGGTGGCGGCGGTCGGGCTCGACGCCACGCTGCGGGCGGTGCGGGCGGGGGAACTGGCGCTGTCCGGCTATTGCCGCGGCGGCATGTTCCCGGCCGACCCGGCCAAGGCGGCGGAGGTGCGCGACGACAACCGCCGCGCGGTGGACGAGGCAGCAGCGCTGGGTGCCGCCTGCCTCGTGCTGGTGGTCGGCGGGCTGCCGCAATACTCCCGGCCCGGATCGGCGGTCAGCAAGGACATCGCGCTGGCGCGGTCGCAGGTGGAGGACGGCATCGCCGAGCTGCTGGACTATGCCCGCAAGGCCGGAATGCCGCTGGCCATCGAGCCGCTGCACCCGATGTATGCCGCCGACCGCGCCTGCGTGAACACGATGGCGCATGCGCTCGACATCTGCGACCGGCTGGATCCGGTTGGATCGGGGGCGCTGGGGGTGGCGGTCGATGTCTATCATGTCTGGTGGGATCCGGATCTGGAGGCGCAGATCCGCCGCGCCGGCAAGGAACGGCTGCTGGCCTTCCATGTCTGCGACTGGCTGGTGCCGACCACCGACCTGCTGCTGGACCGCGGCATGATGGGCGACGGCGTCATCGACATTCCGCGCATCCGCGGCTGGGTCGAGGCGTGCGGCTTCGCCGGCTTTTCGGAGGTGGAGATCTTCTCGCAGAACACCTGGTGGGAGAAGCCGATGGGCGAGGTGCTGGACACCTGCATCGACCGCCACCGCAGCGTGGTTTGAATTAACGAGCCGACGCTTCTACCATGGGGGGAAGACCTCCCCCCTACCCCGGACCGCAGGAGCCGGCTTCCCGCATGGACAGCCTGACCGACGCACCCGACGAACCGGTGCCGAATGCCCCCTCCCCTGGCCGAAACGCCGCGCCGGCCAAGGTCACCCGCGACCCGGAGGGCACGCGGGCGCGCATCATGGCCGCGGCGACGGAGGAGTTCGCGCGCTACGGGCTGGGCGGCGCCCGCGTCGACCGCATCGCCGAGCAGGCCGGCACCAACAAGCGCATGCTCTATTACCATGTCGGCAACAAGGAGGAGCTGTATCTGGCGGTCCTTGAAGACGCCTATGCCCACATCCGCGAGACCGAGCGCACGCTGAACCTCGACAAGCTGGCGCCGCCCGAGGCCATCGCCCGGCTGATCGGCTTCACTTGGCAGTATTTCATCGACCATCCCGAATTCATGGCCCTGCTGAACATCGAGAATCTGCACCGGGCCGAGCTGCTGAAGAATTCGGGGCAGGTGCAGTCGATGCACTCCCCCTTCGTGCAGATGATTGCCGACGTGCTGGCGCGCGGGGTGCGGCAGGGGGTGTTCCGGGCCGGGGTCGATCCGGTGCAGCTCTACATCTCCATCGCCGGGCTGTCGTACTTCTACCTGTCCAACGTCCACACCCTGTCGGTCATCTTCGGCCGCGACCTGCTGGCCGACCCAGCGAGGGAGGAACGGCTGGCCCATATGGTGGAGCTGGTGCTGCAATCCCTGCGGCCCTGACCGGCCCGGCGGGGAACCGGAAGCGCTGCCGACAGTTGGGACATGGCGGGGGCGCGGAAGGAAGGAAGACGGAATGGCTTCGCGGATCGAGGATTACGCCCTGCTCGGCGACTGCGAGACGGCGGCGCTGGTGTCGCGCGAGGGGTCCATCGACTGGCTGTGCTGGCCGCGATTCGATTCCGATGCGTGCTTCGCGGCATTGCTCGGCACACCGGAGCATGGCCGCTGGCTGATCGCGCCGGCCGATGCGGATACCCGGATCACGCGGCGCTATCGCGGCGACACGCTGATCCTGGAGACCGACTTCGAGACGGCCGACGGGGCGGTGACCGTCATCGACTTCATGCCGCCACGGGACCAGGCATCGGACGTCGTCCGCATCGTCGTCGGGCGCCGGGGCCGCGTCGTCATGCGGACCGAACTGGTCATCCGCTTCGGCTATGGCTGCGCCGTGCCGTGGGTGACGCATCTGGAGGACGGCACGCTGCGCGCCATCGCCGGGCCGGACATGCTGCATCTGCGCACACCGGTCGAGCTGTGCGGTCGGAATCTGACCACCGTCGGCGACTTCACCGTCGAGGAGGGCCAACGGGTGCCCTTCGTGCTGACCTACGCCCCCTCCTGCGATCCGATGCCCGACCCGGTGGACGCGGAACAGGCGCTTCGCGACACCGAACGGTTCTGGCGGGACTGGATCGGCCGATGCACGTATGACGGCCCCTGGTCCGAAGCCGTGCGACGCTCGCTGGTGACCCTGAAGGCGCTGACCTATCTGCCGACCGGCGGCATCGTCGCCGCCGCGACCGCGTCGCTGCCGGAACAGCTGGGCGGCATCCGCAACTGGGATTATCGTTATTGCTGGCTGCGGGATTCGACCTTCACGCTGCAGGCGCTGATGAATGCCGGCTATTACGACGAGGCGAATGCCTGGCGCGGCTGGCTGCTGCGCGCCACCGCCGGCCGGCCGGAACAGCTGCAGATCATGTATGGACTGGCGGGCGAGCGCCGGCTGTTGGAATGGGAGGCGGACTGGCTGCCCGGCTATGAGGGCGCCCGGCCGGTGCGCATCGGCAATGCCGCATCCTCGCAGCTCCAGCTCGACGTCTATGGCGAGCTGATGGATGCCCTGCATCAGGCGCGGCGCGGCGGGCTGGGCGGCAACGAGGCGGGTTGGGAGCTTCAGCGGGCGCTGCTGGCCTATCTGGAGACGGTGTGGGTCCAGCCGGACGAGGGCATCTGGGAAACCCGCGGCGGACGGCGGCCCTTCACCTTCTCCAAGGTGATGGCGTGGGTGGCGGCCGACCGCGCGATCAAGAGCGCCGAGCAATTCGGCATGGACGGCCCGGTCGAGCGCTGGAAGGATCTGCGCCGGCGCATCCATCAGGATGTCTGCGCCAACGGCTATGACCGGGATCTGGGAACCTTCGTCCAGTCCTATGGCAGCAAGCTGGTGGACGCGTCGCTGCTGCTTCTGCCGGTGGTCGGCTTCCTGCCGGCCCATGATCCGCGCATCGCCGGCACGGTGGCGGCGGTCGAGCGCCAGTTGCTGAAGGACGGCTTCGTCAAGCGGTACGACACCGGCCGGGTCGAGGACGGGCTGCCCCCCGGCGAGGGCAGTTTCCTGGCCTGCAGCTTCTGGCTGGTGGATGCCTTCGTCCTGCAAGGCCGCCATGACGAGGCGGAGGCGCTGTTCGAGCGGCTGCTGGCCCTGCGCAACGACCTGGGCCTGCTGTCGGAGGAGTATGACGCGAAGGCCGGGCGTCTGGTCGGGAATTTCCCGCAGGCCTTCTCCCACATCGCGCTGGTCAACTCCGCCCTAAACCTCAGCCACGACGCCCAGGCGGCCAAGCAGCGTTCGAACGGCGAAAGCGGCGGCTAATCGATCGGTCTGCCGGCGAAGGCGCCATGGTATGCACGGGTCCCCCGATGCAGGAGAAATCCCCTCACCCTAACCCTCTCCCCGGGGGGGAGAGGGGATTCCGCCGGGACCGCGAGTTGCTTGCATCCCGTAGCCCGCCCGGCCGGCCCGGTGCGACCCCCGCCGCCGGGTGGACCAGGTGAACTGGGGATCGTCGACGATCAAATGCCGGTGGTCCGACAGCCGGTTGCGTTCCAGCCAGCCGACCGTCGCCTCCAGCTCCGACAGCGTCATTTCGGAGCGCGCCTTCTTCATCAGCCGCTTCAGCACGGCGTTGTAGATGTGGTAGCCGGTCGGCCCCTCGGCGACGAGATTGTTGTCCTCGTCCTCGATCACCTGCGCGGCGACCAGCTGGCCGATGCGCTGGCGCAGGTGATGCTCCGCCGCGCTCGGCGTCAGCGGCAACTCCCCTGGATCCCTCCCCTGCGCCCCGAAATCCGGCCCCGGCGCCACCACGGCGAAGCTCAACGCCGTCGCGTTGGATTCCAGCGGGATGATCTCCGGCTCCCGCTCCGCCGAACGCTCGAAGGGAAGCTCCTGCTGCGGGCGGCGGGTCTTCACCATGGCGCGGGTGCCCTGCTGGGTCTCCACCATGGTGCGGAACTGTTCGAACAGCGCGTCGGACGGGTGGTAGATCAGAGCCCGCTGCCGGTCATAGGGGCCGCCATGCGGGTCCACCCGCGTCGCCCGCGCGATCGCCTGCTCCAGCCAGGGGCGGGAGCGGATGTGCGTCAAACAGGCGACATGGGTGATCGACGGCGCATCCAGCCCCTCATAGGCCATGGCGACCGAGACCAGCACCGCCGGCTCGGGCCGCAGCCGGAAGGCGGCCACCACCTCCTGCGCGTCGCGGCAGTCCGATATGGCGAGCCGCGCCATACGCCCGGCCTGCTCCCTCGGCATCCAGCCCTGCAGCGTCTCCAGATAGAAGCGTGCCGTCCCCTGGTCCGGCGCGATCACCAGCAGCTTGCCCAGCCCCGGATCGTCGCGCCCGCGCGGCAGCTTCAACTCCGCCCGCCGCTTCGCCCGATGCTCCCGGCAGGAGCGGTAGGCCTCGCGCAGCATCGCCTGGGCGAAGCCGGTGCGCAGCGCGGTGAACAAGGCGTCGCGCGTGTTCTCCCCCGCCTTGGACAGCGCATCGACCCAGCGGTTGGTCCGCTCCGCATCCAGCCAGGAGGCCGAGCCGTCCATCGCACCGAAGGTGACCGGCAGGATCGCCTTCTCGGCCAGCGCCTGCCGGCGCGAATAGCCGACCACCGCCCAGCCCGGCGCCTTGAAGTCGATCTCCCGCACCTTCCGCGTTCCCTGCGGCGCACGGTAGGGCAGCCACAGGATCGGCCGGCCGTCGGCGCGCTCCAGCGTCCCACTCATCAGCAGCCGGGCGGACGCATTCTCCAGCAGCGGCAGGATCGACCGGCTCCACGCCGTCTCCTCCTCCACCGCCGCCATGCGGTCGGTGTCGAACACCGCCGGCAGATGGTGCAGCTCATCCACCGCCAGCAGGTAGCGATGACGCCGGAACTCCTGCAGATGCAGGTCCGGCGCGGCGGCCACCGCCTGATAGGTGGTGATATAGCCCTGCAATCCGCGGCAGAGGTCCCGCCCGTTCTCCGCCGCCCGCAGGGCGATGTTGTGTCCCAATAGCTCGCGCCAGCGCGGATCGACGAAGGCCTCCTCCGCCTGCTGACGCAGGCTGTCGCGCGGCACGATCCAGCAGACGCGGTCGATCCGCCCCGCCTTGTGCAGCGCCGCCGCCATGATGACCGGCAGCAGCGATTTCCCCCCGCCGGGCGTCACCGCCGCCAGAACGTCGCGAACCTCCGTCTGCTGCTGGCCGATGGCGTCGGCGATGGCGCTGACCAGTTGCTGATGGGTTCTCAGCTGCGGCATTCCACCCTGCTGGCTGTGGCACGAGGGAGGAGCAAGCCTAAATTCCCGCGAGTCCCCCAGTCATGGGTGCAATCGAAG
This sequence comes from uncultured Azospirillum sp., assembly GCA_966212305.1. Classification (GTDB taxonomy): domain Bacteria; phylum Pseudomonadota; class Alphaproteobacteria; order Azospirillales; family Azospirillaceae; genus Azospirillum. The sequence continues at coordinate 1,367 of CBIHQY010000090.1, read as the reverse complement.
GTGTCGAACCCCATCGGGAGTAGCGCGGCCTCCGGACGGGGGCAGCGATTCGCGCCGCCTAAGCCCTATGACGATGCCCGCCCGCAGCATACTGACGTACGCACCTTAACGCCCTGTACGGCAACAGGCCCAACATTGATGCGGATCAGCCAAAAGGCAGGGTTCAAGCGACGCCTCAGTTTTTGAGTTGCGTACCTCAAAACGTCGGCATATGTTCGTGGCATGAACAATCAAGTCAGCGATGCACCCCTGACCCTGCGCGACGTGGCCGCCGCGGCCGGCGTCAGCCTTGCCACGGCCGACCGGGTGGTCAACGGCCGCCCCGGCGTGAGCGCCAAGACCGCGACCAAGGTGCAGGAGGCGGTGCAGCGGCTGGGCTTCCGCCCGCTGGCCGCCGCGGCTGAACTGGCACGGGCGCGGTCCTGGCGTTTCGCCGTGGTCCTGCCCGGCGGCGGCAACCGCTTCATGATGGACATCGCCGACAACATCCGCGCCCAGGCCGACTGGTTCCGCGCCCGGCGCATCGGGGTGGAGATCGTCGAGACCGACGTGTTCGACGCCGACACCCTGGCGGCGGAGCTGTCCACCCTGCCGGGCCGCTTCGACGGGGTGGCGTTGGTCGCGCTCGACCATCCGCGCATCCGCGCCGCCATCGACGATCTGGTGGAAGCCGGCATGGCGGTGGTGACGCTGGTGTCGGATGCCCCGTCGTCGCGGCGCCAGCATTATGTCGGCATCGACAACATCGCCGCCGGCCGCACCGCCGGGTCGCTTGTCGGCCGCTTCCTCGGCCCGCCACGGAACGGCGAGGCCGGCGGCTCGGTCGGCATCGTCACCGGATCGGGCAGTCTGCGCGACCATGCCGAACGCCGCTTCGGCTTCGGGCAGGTGCTGGCGGAGGAATATCCCCACCTGACCCGCCTGATCCCGGTGGAGGGCCGCGATGATCCCGAGCGCAACCGCGATCTGGTCCGCCGCATGCTGGCCGACACGCCCGATCTGGTGGCGATCTACAACACCGGCGAGGGCTCGGTCGGCATCGGCGAGGCGCTGGCCGAGGCCGGTCTCGCCCGCAAGATCCTGTGCGTCGGTCACGAGCTGACCCCCGCCACCCGCCGCATGCTGCTGGACGGCACCTTCGCCGCCCTGGTCGCCCAGGATCCGGGGCACGAGGCGCGCTCGATGGCGCGGGTGCTCCACGCCCTGGTTACGGGCCAAGAGATCGTCACGGCGCAGGAACACATCCGGGTCCAGGTCATCCTGCGCGACAACCTGCCCTGAAAGACATCAAAGCCTGACGGGCATCAGAAAAGGTCGACAGTCATGTTTCTCGGGATCGACATCGGCACGTCCAGCGTCAAGGCGGT
>CBIHQY010000089.1:0-10956 GCA_966212305.1 uncultured Azospirillum sp. | reverse complement strand
CTGGAGGTCGTGTTCTTCCGCAACCTGTTCAGCCTGCTGTGGATGCTGCCCTGGGCGCTGACGGCCGGGGCGCCTGCCTGCCGGGCGGTTCTGGCAGAACGACGGCTGGGACCCTACGTGACGCGGGCGGTGACCACGCTCTGCGCCATGACCGCATGGTTCTACGCGATCTCGCGAATTCCGCTGCCCACCGCGACGGCGGTCAGCTTCGCCATCCCGCTGTTCGTCGCGGCGGGGGCGGCGCTGGTCCTGCGCGAGCGGGTGCGGCTACGGCGCTGGGGCGCGGTCTGCGCCGGCTTTGCCGGAGTGATGATCGTGCTGAGGCCGGGTGCGGCGCCGGTCGATCTGGCCTTTCTGGCGCTGTTCGTCCATTGCGTCGCCGCCGCCGCCGCCGTCTTGCAGATGCGGCTGCTCAGCCGCAGGGACAGCGCGTCGGTGATCGTCACCTTCCTGGGTCTGTTGGTCACGCCGATGGCGCTGGTGCCGGCGCTGTTCGTCTGGACATGGCCGAGTTGGAGCGTGCTGGGCGGGTTGGCGCTGCTCGGCGGTCTGCTGACGCTGGGGCAGTTGGCAATGACCAAGGCGCTGTCGCTGGCCGAATCCTCGGCGATGATGCCTTACGATTATGCCCGGCTGCCCTTCACCGCCGTCGTCGCCTGGATCGCTTTCGACCAGACGATGGATCCGTGGGGGTGGATCGGCGCCCTGGTGATCGCCGGCTCCGCCCTCTACACCATGCACCGCGACGCGGCCGACGGACGCAAGACGGCGCAGGAGCAAACGCGGCGCGCCTAGCCCGTCTTCCCCGCGTCGCCGGCACCGGTTTCGGCGCACAGGACCTCCTTCGCCCGCCCCCAATGGGCCGGGGTCAGATTGGCGCGCACCGTCTGCACGGCGGCGGCGAGCACCGCGGCGTCATCGGTGAAACCGGCAATCAGCAGCCAGTCGGGCACCGCATCCAGCGGCAGCACGAAATAGGCCAGCGCCGCCAGCAGGATCGCCTTCGCCCGATAGGGAGTCGCCGGATCGGTCGCGCAGAAATAAGCGGCCAACAGGTCTTCCAGGAATGGAACGCGGTGCAGGTTGGCACGCAGTTTCTGCCAGAATCGGCGGCGGACCAGCCGTTCGTCACGCTCGACCCGGTCGGGATCGGGAACCGACAATGCGGAGCCGGCGCCAAGGGAGGAAATGGCGGACGGTGCTGTCATGGACGCTGAAACCCTTTCGGAAGACGGTTCCATTCGGAAATCGGCCGGCGGCATCTTCGTCGGCATGATGGCCCGCCATACGGTGTGGTATGGTGCGCCGGCCATCTGGTAAACAACAAGTGCGATCGCATCCTGTTGGACACAAGGCCGGCGCCATGCGCGGACCGGTCGCAATTAAGGAGGAGATGCCATGAACATCCAGGGTCTGTCCGCCATCGTCACCGGCGGCGCCTCGGGCATGGGGGCGGCGACGGCGCGTCATCTGGCCGGTCTCGGCGCCAAGGTGACCGTGCTGGACGTCAACGAGGACGCGGTTCTGAAAACCGCGCACGAGATCGGCGGGCTGGGTCTGGTCTGCGACGTCACCGACGGCGCCTCCGCCGAGCGCGCGATCGATCAGGCGCGCTCCGCCCATGGTCCGGCCCGCATCGCGGTGAACTGCGCCGGCATCGCCCCGGCCCAGCGCATCGTCGGCCGCGACGGCCCAATGCCGCTGGAGAATTTCCGCGCGGTGATCGAAGTCAACCTGATCGGCAGCTTCAACATCCTGCGGCTGGCCGCGGCCGACATGGCGAAGCTGGACCCGCTGGACAGCGGCGAACGCGGCGTGATCGTCAACACCGCCTCCGTCGCCGCCTATGAGGGGCAGATCGGGCAGGCCGCCTATGCCGCGTCGAAGGGCGGCATCGTCGCCCTGACCATCTGCGCCGCCCGCGACCTCGCCCGCTACGGCGTCCGCGTGATGACGGTGGCCCCCGGCCTGATCGGCACGCCGATGCTGCTGAACATGCCGCAGGAGGTTCAGGACAGCCTCGCCGCGACGGTTCCCTTCCCCAAGCGTTTCGGCAAGCCGGAGGAATACGCCCGCCTCGTCCAGCACATCCTGGAGAACGAGATGCTGAACGGCGACGTCATCCGCCTGGACGGCGCCATCCGCATGGCGCCGCAGTAATAACTTCGATCATGTGACGGAGCGGCCCGGTTGCGGGGCCGCTCCCGCCGCCTTGGATGCGCGGCCTTCAGGCCTCGGTCATGGCGGCTTCGTCCGCCCGTTCCGCCTCGCCCAGCAGGTCGATCAGCAGAGTGGTACAGTGCTGAAGCCGCTGGTCGGCGGTGGCGGTCGCCATGTCGCGGCCGGTCTGCTCCTGCCATTCCTGCAGCATAAGCGCCAAATGTTTACGGACGTGGTCTTCCCGGTCCAGTCGCCGCGTCGCCATGTTGCCTCCCCTACTTTCGATCCACCCGCATATATGGTCAAAATCGATGGACACGCCTGGCTGCGCGCACCATCCTTTGTGTATCCTCTAATTAGGTAGCCATCCCCTCCGTCAACAGTCGGCTCCCAAGATGGTCACAGCCGGACCGGACGCATCCATCGGGCCTGCCGTATCGACAATTCGGCCGTGACTGTTGGAAAGCTGCGTCTGGACCGACCATGTCAGCGCCATCGGGTCCAGTGCCGGGACCAGGGTGGGCAGCGGCCCGCAGGAATACCCGGCGAAAACCCCCGGCGAAAACCGAAGAAAGGCAAACGCTTCATGACCGACGCAACGGTGCGTGCCAAACTGCTGGGCCTGCCCGGCAGCCTGCGCAGCAACTCCAACTCGCTGGCCGTGCTGCGCGGCTTGCAGGGCGCCCTGCCGGCCGGTGTCAGCATGGACATCCGCGACCTGCGCCTGCCACTCTACGACCAGGACATCGACAATCCCGATGCCCCGGTGGAGGTTCATGCCCTACGTCAGGCCATCGCGGAGGCCGACGGCGTCGTCATCGTCACGCCGGAATACAATTACGGGATGCCGGGCGTGCTGAAGAACGCCCTCGACTGGGCCTCGCGCCCCTACGGCAAGTCGGCGCTGATCGGCAAGCCGGTGCTGGTGATTTCCAACTCCCCCGCCTTCACCGGCGGCGTGCGGGCGCATCAGCAGGTGAACGACACGCTGCTGGCGCTTCCCGCCAGGCTGACGGCCGGCCCGCAGGTCGTCATCGGCAGCGTCGCCGACAAGATCAAGGACGGCAAGCTGGCCGACGAAGCGGTGCTGAAATTCTCGCTGGGCGCCATCGACAGGATGCTCGCCGCGAAGTAACGCCCGACAACGAAAAAGGGCCGGCCCCCCACGGGTACCGGCCCTTTTTCTCATTCGGTCAACGCAGCGGTCAGCGCAGGTTGCCGCAGGCGCGCTGGATGCGCTTGCACGCCTCTTCCAGCGCTTCCGTCGAGGTCGCGTAGGAGATGCGGAAGTGCGGGGCGAGGCCGAAGGCAGAGCCCTGGACCACGGCGACGCCCTCCGACTCCAGCAGATAGGTGACGAAATCCTCGTCGGTCTCGATCACCTTGCCGTCCGGAGTGGTCTTGCCGATGGTGCCGGCGCAGGACGGATAGACGTAGAAGGCGCCTTCCGGCTTCGGGCAGCTGATGCCGGTGGCCTGGTTCAGCATCGACACCACCAGATCGCGGCGCTGGCGGAAGGCCTCGCCACGCTCCTTGATGAAGTCCTGCGGACCGTTCAGCGCCTCGACGGCGGCGGCCTGGGCGATGGAGGTCGGGTTGGAGGTCGACTGGCTCTGGATGACGCCGATGGCCTTGATCAGCTCCTTCGGGCCGCCGGCATAGCCGATGCGCCAGCCGGTCATCGCGTAGGACTTCGACACGCCGTTGACGGTCAGGGTGCGGTCGTACAGCGACGGCTCGACCTGGGCCGGGGTGACGAACTCCAGGCCGTCATACAGCAGGTGTTCGTACATGTCGTCGGTCATCACCCAGACATGCGGGTGCTTGACCAGCACGTCGGTCAGCGCCTTCATCTCGGCGCGGGTGTAGGCGGCGCCCGACGGGTTCGACGGCGAGTTCAGGATCAGCCACTTGGTCTTCAGCGTGATCGCCTTTTCCAGGGCGGCGGGCTGCAGCTTGAAGCCCTGCTCGGCCGGGCAGGAGACGAAGACCGGCGTGCCTTCCGCCAGTTCCACCATGTCCGGATAGCTGACCCAGTAGGGTGCCGGGATGATGACCTCGTCGCCCTGGTTCAGCGTCGCCATCAGGGCGTTGTACAGCACCTGCTTGCCGCCGACGCCGACGGTGATCTGGTCGGGCGTGTACTTCAGGCCGTTCTCGCGCTCGAACTTGGCGCAGATCGCCTTCTTCAGGGCGGGCGTGCCGTCCACCGCGGTGTATTTGGTGTCACCGGCCTCGATCGCCTTGATGGCGGCGGCCTTGATGTTGTCGGGGGTATCGAAATCCGGCTCGCCGGCACCCAGGCCGATGACGTCGCGACCGGCCGCTTTCAGCTCGCGGGCTTTGTTGGTCACGGCGATGGTCGGCGACGGCTTGATCCGGGACAGGCGGGACGCGATGATCGACATGGCGATGGGCCCCCTCAGGGCTATGGAGACGGTGTGGCGGAGACGTCGTGCGACGCCTGCCCCTCCGGGTGGAAGGCGCGAGGCGGGACCTTACTTCCGCTCCACCCCGGTTGCAAGGCCGGTCGGGCGGTGAAAACCGCAGGGATCGGCGGTTTTTCCACCCTGTGGCGGCGCCGTACCGGGCCGCAGTCGTGGGCGTTCCCAACCATTCATGGGTCGAGATGTCGCCACCGGCAAATCCCGAATCCAACCCGTCGCAGCATTATTTCTTACAACACAAATGAACACCATGACGGTGCGCCATCGTCACCCCCACTTCACTTGACAGCTTCAACATGGCGGTGTGTAACGTCTGGCGTGGGGGACAAAATTCAAAGAAGGGATGAGAACCGTGTTTTCTCGTATCGTGCTTGCGGCCTCGGCCGCGCTGATGCTGACCGGCGGCGCTGCTCTGGCCCAGGACGTGATCCAGACCCGCAAGGCCGGGTTCGAGGACTACAAGAAGGCGATGGGCGAGATCAAGGACGCGCTGGGCAAGGGCGACCTCGCCGCCATCGGCCCGGTCACCGACCGCATCGATGCCTACGCAGCCAAGATCCCCAGCCTGTTCCCGCCGGGTTCCGACAAGGGCAAGACGGCGGCCAAGGAAGTGATCTGGGCCAACTTCCCGGACTTCACCGCCAAGGCGCAAGGGCTGCAGGCGTCGGCCAATGCGCTGAAGGTCGCCGCCGCTTCCGGCGACAAGGCCGCCACGGCCAAGGCGTTCGGCGCCATGGCCGACAGCTGCAAGGCCTGCCACCAGCGTTACCGCTCCGAATAAGCGGACGGCCTGACGAAAAGCAAAAGCCCTTCCCCACCTGCGTGGGAAAGGGCTTTTTCTTTGGCGAGCCCTTACTTGAAGACGGGCTGCGGCGTGGCCGGCGTGCTGGCCGGCAGCAGCGGGTAGTCGACACGCGGCTGCTGGCCGGTCAGCGCGGTCAGGAAGGCGGTGATCTTGTCGATCTCCTGGTCGGACAGGGTGGCGCCGAGCTGGCTCGACCCCATCACCGCCACCGCCTGCCGCAGGTCCCACACCTTGCCGGAATGGAAATAGGGCGCGGTCAGCGCGACGTTGCGCAGGGTGGGCGCGCGGAAGACATACTCGTCGTCGGCAGTCTTGGTGACGGCGAAGCGGCCCTTGTCGCCCGGCGGCAGGATCTCCGCCCCCGGCTTGGTCACGACGCCGAAGGGGAAGTAATCGTGGCCGCCGACATTGACGCCGTTGTGGCAGCCGGCGCAGCCCTTGTCGATGAACAGCTCCAGACCGGCCTTCTGCGCGTCGGTCAGCGCATCGGCCTTGCCCTCCAGATACTGGTCGAAGGGAGCGGCGGGGGTGGTCAGCGTCGCTTCGAACGCCTCGATCGCCATGGCGACATTGTCGAAGCTGACCGGGCTCTTCTCGTTGGGGAAGGCGTCGGCGAACTTGGCCTTATAGGCGGGGATGCTGTTCAGCACCGCCATCACGCGGTCGGGCGTGCTGTTCATCTCCACCCCGGCCTGGATCGGCCCCTTGGCCTGGGCCTTCAGGTCTTCCGCCCGGCCGTCCCAGAACTGGGCGACGTTCAGCACGGCGTTCAGCACGGTCGGCGCGTTGCGCGGCCCCTTCTGCCAGCCATGGCCGACCGAGGTCTCCAGCCCGTCGACACCGCCGAGCCCCAGATTGTGGCAGCTGTTGCACGAGAAGACGCCGCTGGCCGACAGGCGCGGATCGAAGAACAGCATCTTGCCCAATTCGATCTTCTCATGGGTGACCGCATTGTTGCGGACGACCGGCAAGGTGGCGGGCAGCGGCTTGAACTGCTCGCGCGCGCGGCCCATCAGGGTGTCGCCACCGGCAGCGGCCCCGGATGCAGCCGGATCGGCGGCCGGTGCCGCGCCCGCGGTGGCGGCCAGGATGCCGAGAGCGGCGGCGGTGGCGACCAGCAGGCCCTTCAGCGCTACGGTCGGGCGGTGTCCGATTTGTGCGTGCATGACTGGCGGTCTCCCGGCCGGCCGACATTCTCACCGCGACCTGAAGCTTCGTTCAGGCAAAGGTCGATCGATCCCGGAAATCGGGCCGGCTTCATTGGTTTCGTGACGTTTCGTGCGGATCAATCTGGAGTTATGCTAGACTGGAAGACGTGAAGCCCCAGACGGCGCATTGTCGCACGATCCATCGGTATATGCCTGGGAGGTTCGGCTCCCCGCCGGCCGGCAGATCAACCAGCGGCGCGCAGCACCAGGAAGACCAGCCCGGCAGTCGCGGCCAGAACCGCCAGCGCCAGCGCCGCCGGAGCACGTCGCGGCTCCGTCGCCGCCAGCCGCGCCGGCAGGGCTTTGCGGCCGGTGACCATCGGGCGGATCAGGTTGTCCCGCTTGACCAGAAGATAGAAGAACACCGCGACCACATGCAGACCGACCAGCACGAAGATGCCGTTGGCGAGCAGCCGGTGCAGCGAACTCAGCAGCGCCACGGCGGCGCCGGAGACCAGCGGCACCAGCGGTCCGTCGACCAGGATATCGTCGCTGGTGAACAGCCCGCTGCCCGCCTGGACCAGCAGCACCAGCAGCAGCGCCACCACCATCAGCGCGCCCAGCGGATTGTGGCCCAGGGTGAGGGCGGCCTCCCCGCCAGCACGCGACCGCCTCAGATAGTCGCGGATCGCCCCCGGTCCCTTCACGAAGTTTGCGAAGCGCGCGGTCTGGCTGCCCACCACGCCCCAGACCAGCCGGAACAGCACGAGAATCAGAACTGTTTCACCCGCCAACATATGAACATCAAGCACACCAAGCTCGGCCGACAGAATCGCGACCGCCACCACGGCGACCAGCGCCCAATGAAACAGGCGGGTCGGCAGGTCCCAGACCCGCAGCTCGCGCCTGTGTTTCTCCCGAGTCGCGGTATGACCACTTGGCATCGCTCGATCCTCGCAGTGTTCGGCCGTGTTTCCGGCGTCCGTCATCTGCGGCAAATGGACGGATTCTTTATGCTGATCCTGAAAACGCCGCGGTTCCGTGGTGGCAAAGGTCGGTGAACCTGTCAACAGGCTTGAAGCGCCGCCCGGACGGCGGATATGAGAATGCGACGCATCAGCCGGCCCGCCGGCGCAACGACAGCCATAACTCCCCAATCACTCCCGGCTACAAGGACAAAGGTCATGCCCGACAAACAGCTCCTCCATCTCGTGTTCGGCGGCGAACTCGTGCGTCCGGACACGGACCAGTTCGTCGATCCGTCGAAGCTGCACATCGTCGGCATCTTCCCGAGCTATGAGGACGCCTACAAGGCATGGCGCGGCGCCACCGGCCAGACCATCGACGACGCCCACACCCGCTATTACATCGTCCACCTGCACCGCTTCCTCGACCCGGCGGCGGACGACCACAAGCACTGAGCACGGGCCGGCCGGCGCGCCCAAAGTGGGATCCCAAGGTTGGGAACCGCCCGCGGCGCGCCGGCGTTGACTGGTCGATGATCGTATACTTCACCTCCGACACCCATTTCGGCCATGGCGGCGCCCGCGGCCGTTTCCGCCGCCCCTTCGAGTCGACCGCTGAGATGGACGCGGCGATGGAGGCGAACTGGAACGCCACCGTCGGCCCCGGCGACGAGGTCTGGCACCTCGGCGACTTCGCCCTGCACATGAAGCCCGACGCCATGGCCGCCCTGCTCGGCCGGCTGAACGGCACCAAGCACCTGATCGCCGGCAACAACGACGGCCCCGCAACATTGACGCTCCCCGGCTGGGCCAGCGTCCGGCATTACGCCGAACTGACGCTGGACGGCATCGATCTGGTGATGTGCCATTACGCCTTCCGCACCTGGAACGGCATGCACCGCCGGGCGCTGAACCTGCACGGCCACAGCCACGGCCAGTTGAAGCCGCAGCCCCGGCAGATCGATGTCGGCGTCGATGTCTGGAATTTCCGCCCGGTCACGCTGGCCGAACTGACGGTGCCCCGCCCGCGGCGGAAAGTGGTTCCGGCCTCAGGCGGCGCGTCAGGCCGCCCCTAGTGCCGCCTGCCGCAGCCGCTCCATCAACAGACGGCAGGCGGCCTCCGCCGGCACCGGGCGGCCGGTCAGCCAGCCCTGGACCTGGGTGCAGTTGTGGTGGCGCAGGAAATTGGCCTGCTCCGTCTTCTCCACCCCTTCGGCGACCACATGCAGGCCCAGCATGTCGGCCATGGCGATGATGGTGGAGACGATGCCGGCGTCCTCGCGCTCGTTCGGCACACCGTTGATGAAGGAGCGGTCGATCTTCAGCGTGGTGATCGGCAGCCGCTTCAGATAGCTCAAGCTGGAATGGCCGGTGCCGAAATCGTCCACCGCCACCCGGATGCCCATCGCCTTCAACGCTGCCAGCACGGCCAGCGCATGGTCGATGTCCTGCATCACCGCGCCCTCGGTGATCTCCAACTCGATCAGGCCGGGCGGCAGGCCGTGGCGGTCGATGATGCGCTGGAAATCCTCGGCGCTGCGGTTGCGCAGATGCTTGGGCGAGATGTTGACGGCGACCGGCACCGGCTCCATTCCCGCATCCAGCCATTCGCGCATCTGGCGGCAAGCCTCGTCCAGCACCCAATCGCCCAGCGGCACGATGAAGCCGGTCTCCTCCGCCACCGGGATGAACTCACCCGGCGGGATCATCACTCCCCGCTCCGGCCCCTCCCCCGGCTTCTCCCAGCGCAGCAGAGCCTCGAAGCCTTCCAGCGAGTAGTCGATCAGCGACACCTTGGGCTGGTAATGCAGGCGGAACTGCTTCAGCGCCAGCGCCGCCCGCAGATCGCCGTCCAGCGCCAGTTGGCGCCGCGCCTGTTCGGCCAGTTCGGGGCGGAAGAAGGCATGGCGGCGCCCGCCCATCCGCTTGGCGGCATAGAGCGCCGTCTCGGCCGAGCGCAGAAGCGCCTGCGGGTCGTCGCCGTCGCTGGTCCTTTCGCCGGCGAGGTCGGTCGGAAAGACGGCGATGCCGACCGCCGGGCGGACGTAATGCTCGCAGCCCGGCAGGGTGACCGGCGCGTCGAAGGCGTCCAGGATACGACCGGCAATCGCCGCCGCCTCGTCGGCGTCACGGATCTCCTCCAACAGGACGGCGAAGTCGTCGGTGCCGATGCGGCCGACCAGATCGGCGGCGCGCACCGACGCGACGATCCGCCGCGCCACCTCCTGCAGCAGCGCGTCGCCGGCCTGATGGCCCAGCGTGTCGGTGATCAGCTTGAAGCGCGACAGGTCGAGGCACAGCACGGCGAAGGGCCGGCGATAGCGGCGGCTGCGCTCCACCGCCGCCTCCAGCAGCGATTCGATCATCGCGCGATTCGGCAGGCCGGTCAGCCGGTCGCGGGTGGCCAGACGCATCAGTTCGCGTTCGTGGCGCAACCGATCCGTCACGTCGGCCAGCGCACAGACGAAGCCGCGCCGCCCCTGCACCACCAGCGGCGAGACGCTGAGCGAGGCGTCGATCCGCTCGCCGCTTCCCGCGCGCTCGATCCCAAGCGCCTCTTCCCGCACCGGCTCCGGAACCTCCGCCTCGGCCGCCATGCCGGCCAGCAGCGCATCGATCCGCGCGCGGTCGGCGGCGGCGAACAGCGCGGACAGCGGCCGGCCGCTCAGGTCCCCGGCAGGCACGCCGAACAGCGCCACGGCGGCGGGGTTGTACTCCTCGATCCGACCGCGGGCGTCGACCAGCAGGATCGCGTCGCCGACATTGTTCATGATGCCGGCCAGCCGCTCGTCCCGTTCGATCAGGGCGATGGCGGCGCGGCGGAAGAACTCCATGGCGCGGGCCATCGCGCCGAATTCGTCGCGGCGGTCGCAGCCGGGAATGTCGATGTCGGTCCGCCCCTCCGTCAGCAGGCGCATGCGGTCGGACAGCGCTTCCAGGGGACCGACGACATGCTGCGACAGGAAGCGCGACCCCGGCCAGCTCAGCACCAGCAAGGCCGCCAGGAACAGCAGGAAACCCGACGCCTCGACCAGGAAATCGCGGTCGAGGTCGCCGATGTCGCCGGCGGTGGCGATGGCCCAGCCCCAGGGCTCGAACCGTCCCTGCGCCGTCACCGCGCGGTCGATGGCCGGCCAGCCCGGCGGAACGATGCCGTCCGTGAAAATCCTGACATGAAAGGGCTTGGCGGACAGCGCCTGCAAGGCCGTCCTCGCGCGGTCGCGCGCCTCGTCGCCGGAGATCGCACCGGAGGAGACCGACCGTTCCAGATCGCGCAGCAGCAGGCCCGCCGAGTCCACCAGGGCGGCAGCGACCTGCCCCCGCTCGGCGATCATGCCCTGCCGCAGCAGGTAGAGCGCGGGAATCGCCGCCATCAGGCAGCCGATCAGGCCGATCCAGGTCAGCCAGCGAATCTTGCGGCGCAGCGTCAT
>CBIHQY010000088.1:0-11067 GCA_966212305.1 uncultured Azospirillum sp. | reverse complement strand
ACGGGCGGCAACGCTCGAAGCTAAGCCTTACTAATCGCTCGATCGGCTTGATCTCACCGGGCGCCATGCACAGCGGTAAGCCGCTTCATGGACGATCTGAAGACGCATCCCGTCACTTGAAACTCGATTTTATCGCGATCAGCGAAAAGGCCGCCTCCCGTATGGGAAGGCGGCCTTTTCGCGTTTGGAGTTTCGGCTTTCGCCTACTCCCCCAAGCTCCTGAAGCCCATATCGCTGTCGGCGACCGTGACGAACCAGTTCTTCGGATCGCCGACCGTACCGGCGAGTTCCGGCTGGTCGAGCGCCGGCCGCACCATCATGCGGGTCGGCGTGCGCAGGCCGTTCTTCAGGCACAGGAAGCCCATCATCGACAAGGGCCGTGCCGCCTGGGCATTCAGTGTCCGGCACATCAGCGCGACCATGCCCTGCCGGCGCGCCAGCTCGGTCATCAGCGAGAAGGCCGCCACCAGCCAGCCCGGCCGGGCCAGATAATCGCAGACCACGCCGACCGGCTCGCCCTTCCAGTAATCGACCCGCAGCACGACATAGGCCAGCACGGTCTCGCCCCGCATGACGTAGAAGCGGCGGAAGCGGTCGGCCTGCGGCGTGAGGTCGAAGCGCCAGTTCAGGAAGGCCCAGTCGCGCCGGGCGATCACCGGATGTTGCGCCGAGGCCGCTTCCCAGAGGTCGTCGACGCGATAGTCGAAGCGGTCGATCTCCACCAATCTGGCGCCGAGCAGCTTGGCCGACAGACCGTAGCCCATGGACGCGGTGGCCAGCGCCGGCTTGCCCACCCTGGCGACCAGTTTGGCCAAGCCCCCGCCATAGGGGCTGACGCGCAGGCAGCGCAGTGGATCGATCACCCGCAGATAGGTCGGCACATTGCCGAGATCGAGCCAGCCGCCGCGCTTGTAGGACTTGTAGGCGGCCTCCGTCATCGACAGTGACACCGCCAGGTCGCCGACCGCGGAGTGGGTTTCCGACAGGGCGGGACCGACGCCGCGCAGGCGCCATTCAGGGGCAACCATCAGGTCGATTGCCCAGGAAGCACGGCGATTGCGCTCTCCCACCTTCAGGGTGAAGGGGATGCCGCCCTGCTGGCCGACCACCGCGCCGTTGCGCTTGCACAGCCAGAGCTGCGGCCCCTCATGCTCCCGCTCCGGCGGTTCCTCGAACAGCCAGTGGAAATGGTCGGGACAGAGCTGGATCGCCTCGGCACCGAAATGCGCGCGCTGGAAGCTTTCCAGAGCGGCATGGTCGCCCGGTTCATACCGGGCGACGCCACGTTGCTTCCAGTCGATGACGCTCATGCCTCATCCCCGACGGACACCGGCTGCACCAGATGGGCATTGCGCAGGATGCGGGCCGATGTGCGACGCTTGGCGATGATGTCCTTGTAGACGCGGTGGACCTGCGGAACGGTGAGGTTCAGCGCCGCCGCGGCCTCTTCTTCGCTGGCGCCGCGACCATAGGCGCAGAGCGCCAGGTCCAGCTTGTCGTAGGGCAGGGCGTAGTAGAACTCCTCCTGCGACTGCGGCAGGGTGTAGGTATCGGTGCTGGGCGACTGCGCCTGGATTTCCTCCGGCAGGCCGAGATAGGCCGCCATCTGGTAGACCTGCGACTTGTAGAGGTGGGCGATCGGCTTCAGGTCGGCCAGACCGTCGCCGCCGCGCACGAAGAAGCCCAACTCGTACTCCAACCGGTTCGGTGTGCCGAGCACGGCATAGTTCAGGCGGTCGGCGTGGGTGTATTCGACCGTCTTGCGGATGCGCTGCTTCAGGTTGGTGGCAGCCACGACGTCGAGATAGACGTCCACCGGCATGCGGCTGGTCTGGCGCTCTCCTTCCGGCGATTCGACGGTCAGGGTGAAGTAGTTGACGCGGTCGGCGTCCAGCAGGTTGCCGGCGAGACCGATCTTCTGCTTCCAGCCCGGACCGAATTCCGGGAACAGCCGGCGAATGGCGTTGTCGCGTCGCTCGTAGCAGCCGAGAGCCTCCAGCGGGCCGGTGATGTTCTCCATCGCCGGAGTGACGCCGAGATGCTCGCAGAGCAGGGTGCCGAGGCGGGTGCTCTTCGGCGAATTCTCCTTTTCCGGCATCAGGATGCACTGCACGCGCTCCTGCCCCAGGGCGCGGACGGCCAGCGTGGCGCAGACCGAGCTGTCGATGCCGCCGGACACGCCGAGCACGATGCCCTGGCGGCGCAGATCATGGGCGACGATGCGTTGGATGGCGTCTTCGATCTCGCGCGCCGCGGACGCGCAATCCAGATCGAGGGCCTTGGAGTCGAACGAGGACAGGGCGTTCAGCATGGTCACGGTTCCCGATGGGGGTTGATGCATCGTCGGTCAGAAAGAATCGCGGCGGTCAGGCCGCGGTGGGCTGTTGCGTGGCGATCCGGGTGTCACCAGCCGGATCTTCCAGCACATGAATTTCGGCGCGGTCCAAGGCATCGCGTTGGTCGCGGATGCGCTGGGGAAGCTCGTCGTGAACGTAATGGGCGAGGATCTGCAGGGTCAGCGTGCCGACCAGCGCCATCTCCTCCCGCTCGCCCGCCATGCGGCCGTTCTGGCGGTGGGCCTTGTCGGCCAGCGCCGAGACGGCGTCGATGTCGGTCAAGCCGTAGCGGGCGAGCGCCTCCGGCGACAGCAGGTCGCGGACATAGTCCGGGGCGCCGTCGCCGAACAGGGCGGTGGTCATCGGCGCGCGATAGGGCCGCTTCGGCCGCTGGAAGATCTCGGCCGGCAGATGGCGGGCGGCGAGCCGGCGCAGGGCCAACTTGTCGCGAAGCCCCAGCATCTTCACCCGATCCGGCAGGGCGGCGCAGAGGTCGTCCACCGCCGGGTCGAGGAAGGGATAGCGGACCTCGATGCTGTTGGCCATGGCGACCCGGTCGCCCTGGGCCGACAGCAGATAGGGGGTCATGAAGGTGGCGATCTCCGCCCACTGGCTGCGCGCCAGCGGCGACCAACGCGACCAGCCATCCGGCAGATGGGCCGCGACATGCGCCTCGAAGGCGGCGTCGTCGGCGGTGGCCTGGACATCGGCCGACAGCAGGCGCTGCGACCAAGCGGTGTTCCGCCAGCGGGTGCGGTGGGCGTAGAAGGTTTCCTCCGTGTCCATCATCCCGCGCTTGAAGAAGGCCTGCCACAACGGGCTGTCCTTCTGGCCGTTGACGGCGGCGAAGGGATGGACGCGACCCAGCAGCTTCGGCCGCGCCTTGCTGCCGGGCTGGCGCGCCCAGAAGCGGCGGACCTTGTCCTCCTTGAAGATGTCGTATCCGGCCAGCCACTCGTCGGCGCCCTCGCCGGACAGCACGACGCGGATGCCGCTCTCGCGCACCAGACGCGACAGCAGGAACAGCGGGGCGGGGGCGGTGCGGACCAGCGGCGCCTCGCCGTGGCGGATGACGTCGGGCAGGGCGGACTGAATATCCTGCGGGCCGCAGAGGATGTCGTGATGGTCGGTTCCGACATGGCCGGCGACCAGCCGCTGCTGCGGAGTTTCGTCGAAGCCGGCATCGGTGAAGCGGACGCCGAAGCTGTGCATGTGGGTGGTGTCGAGCTTGCGGGCCAGCGCCGCGATCACCGAGCTGTCGAGCCCGCCGCTGATATAGACGCCGACCGGCACGTCGGCGCGCAGCCGCAGGCGGATGGCGTCGAGCAGCTTCTCCTCCAGCCGGTCGGCCGCCTCATCCAGCGACAGGTTGGCCAGCGCCGGGTCGGTGGCGAAATCGGGCTGCCAATAACGGTCGACATGCATCGCCAGCGTGGAGTCGACCCGGATCGCGGTGGCCGCCGGCACGCTCTCCACCCCGGCGAAGACGCTGCCGTGCGGCGCGGTGCTCCAGTGGGTGAAGACCTGGGCGAGACGGGCCGGGTCGAAGGCGGGCGTTACGCGACCGCCGCCGAACAGGGACTTGGCCTCCGACGCGAAGACCAGATGGTCGCCGCGCCGGGCATAGAACAGCGGCAGGATGCCGAGCCGGTCGCGGACCAGCCACAGCTCGCGCCGGGTGGTGTCCCAAAGGCAGATGGCGAACTGACCGTTCAGCTTGGCCCAGGTGGCGGGACCATATTCCTCGAAGGCGTGGACGATCACCTCGGTGTCGGTCTGGGTGTAGAAGCGATGGCCGCGCGCCTCCAGATCCCGCCGCAGTTCGACATGGTTGAAGATCTCGCCGTTGAAGCTGATCCAGAGGGTGCGGTCCTCGTTGTGGATCGGCTGGAAGCCGCCGGCCAGTCCAACGATGCTGAGCCGCGCATGGGCAAGTCCGATCCGGTCGTCACGGTAGAAGCCGTAGCCGTCCGGGCCGCGGTGGCCCAGCATGGCGATCATGCGCTTCAGCTCGTCCAGACCGGCTGGTTCGGCACGCGATCCTGCGAGAACTCCGGCGACACCACACATGAGCGTGCTCTCTGTCCTGGGGTGGGTACTGTTCGTGGTGGTGTTCGGGGAGAGGGCTTTGCCCCCGCCCTAACCCTCCCCCGCCAAGCGGGAGAGGGGACGGATGCTGCCGTCGGACGCGCGGACTTCCTCCATCAGGTCCGCCCGGCGGATCTTGCCGGAGTCGGTCTTCGGCAGGCTGTCGCGGAACTCGATGAACTTCGGGGCGAGGTGACTTTCCAGCCGTCCGCGGCAGTGTTGGCGGATCGTCGCTTCCGACAGGGTCACGCCGTCGCGGGGGACGAGGAAGGCCTTGACCGCCAGCCCGTCGGCATCATCGGGGACGCCGATCACGCAGGCTTCCAGCACGCCGTCCAGCTCGTACAGCGCGTTCTCGACTTCCTTGGGGCTGACCTTCTCGCCGCGGCACTTGAAGACGTCGTCCTTGCGGCTGACGAAGTAGAGGTGCCCTTCGGCATCCTGGGTGAAGAGGTCGCCGGTGAACAGCAGGGTTTCGCCCTGCGGCCCGCGGCGCAGGCGGCGGGCCGTCTCCTCCGGGAGGTTCCAATAGCCGCGCATCACATTGGCGCCGCGCACCACCAGCTCGCCGACCTGACCGGGAAGAAGGCGCTTGCCCTCCTCGTCGGCGACGAAGGCTTCACAGTTGGGAATGGCGCGTCCGACGGAGGCTGGCTTCAGGTCCAGTTCGGTGGGATCGAGCGTGCTGATGCGCGTGCAGCACTCGGTCATGCCGTACATGGAATGGAAGACGGCCTGGGGAAAGCGCTCGCGCAGCCGGCGGAGATGGGCGGCCGGCAGCGGCGCGGCGGCATTGGTCAGATAGCGCAGGCTGCCGAGATCGGCGGTCTTCGCCGCCTGCAGCCCCAGCAGGGTGGAGAAGACGGTCGGGACGCCGGGCAGGCCGGTGACGCGGTACTGGACCATGCGCTTCAGCGTCTCCATCGGGAAGGCGAAGGAGCGCTCGAGCACCAGGGTGAAGCCGACGCGGGCGCCGGTCAGCACCTGTGACAGGCCGTAACCGAAGGTCAGCGGCAGGACGCACATCACCACGTCATCGGGGGTGTTCCCCAGATAGGTGGAGATCGCCCAACTGGTGTTGACGTAGTTGGCGTGGGTCAGCATCACGCCCTTCGGCCGGCCGGTGGTGCCGGACGTGTACATGATCGCCGCCAGATCCTGGTCGATCAGGCCGGGATCGGCCGGCTTGCGATGCGGAGCGGCCAGCGCGTCGGCGTAGAGCAGACCGGATGCCCCGGCCGGCAGACCGGCGCCGACCCACAACACCGTCGGCGGCGTCTCCACCGCCTCCAGCGCCGGCAGGACCTGCCGGGCCAATGCCGCCGGCGCGATCAGGGCCCGGACGCCGGCATCGGCCAGCAGGTAGGTCAGCTTGTCGGCCTTGGTCGAAGGGTTGACGGGCACGAACACGCCGCCGGCCTTCAGCGTGCCGAACAGGCCGGCGACATATTCGATCGAGTTCTCCAGCATCACCGCCACGCGGTCGCCGCGGGCGACCCCGGCCGACTGGAGCGCGCAGGCGACGGCGTCGCTCTCACGGTCCAGTTCGGCGAAGCTGCGGCGGGCATCCCCGGCGATCAGCGCGGTGCGGGAGGGATCCCGCCCGGCCGTCTCGCTGAGGAACTGGTGAACCAGATGGGCCATGGAACCGTCCTTCTTGCAGTCGCTCTTCCGGTGGGTCCGTTGGCGCCCGTCGCTCGACCTATGTCAGGCGGCGTTGCGGAGTTCCTGCTTGCGGTCGACGAAGCCGGCGATGCGGTCGACCGACTCCAGGTTGTCGGCGATCATGTCGTCATCGTCGACGGCGATGCCGAAGCGCTCTTCCAGGAAGGCGACGACGTGCATGATGCCGGTGCTGTCGATGATCCCCGATTCCAGCAGGGATTCGCTGTTGTCGAAGCCGGAGTCCTTGCCGAGCAGGAAATTCTCCACGATGAAGGCGCGGATTTCCGGCAGGGCGGGAGCGGTCAGGGTCGTGTCGGTCAGGGTGGCGGTCCGCATGTCTCTGAAAACTCCTGCTGGGTTCGGTCGACGTGGGTTCGGTCTGAGTGGGGCCGGGTGGCTCGCGGGGACGACGTCGGGGGCGTGGGTTCGGCCATCCCTTGTCATGTGTCCCGCGGTGGATCGGCTCCTTTGTTCTCGCATCCGCGTGATATGCAATTTTATTGTGATGCTTGCGGTGGTTTGCGAGGGCTCAAAGGATAGGAGTGGATTGAAGTCTGTGGTTAGCCACTCTGTTGTCTGGTAATAGAGCTTGTCGCGAAGCGACTGACGTTCGGCGTGGCGCCGGCATTCACGGTCATACGCCTGCCGACTTGGGCTTTACCATCGCACCTGCCCATTCGGGCATGGCCTGATCGGCCGGATCAGCTGCACTCGTGGCCTTGTGCTTGCGCAGCCAAGCCGGAATGCCGGTCAGCTGGACGCTCAGCCACTTCACCGTCGCATCGTCGGACACCGGGAAGGCCTTCAGCCGCAGCGGGTCGGTGGACGCGTCGTTCCAGCCGGGATCGATGGTGCGGGCAGTGCGGTAGCCGGCTCGCCGGATCTCCTCCACCTCGCGGTCGCTGAAGTCGCCATTGGGGAAGGCGAAATGACGGCAGGGCCGGCCCAGCGCCTCCTCCAGTTCGGCACGGCACAGCGCGATCTCGTCGGCGCAACGGCCGTCGTCGCATTGCAGCAGGATCGGGTGGGTACGGGTGTGGGCACCATAATCGGCGACGTCGGTCATTCGCGCGATCTCGTCCCAGGTCATTGCCTGACGGTCGGCGCCGTCCTGGTCGGGATCGTTTCCGGCTTGCGCCAGCAGGCGGCGGCGTTCGGGGTCAGGGACACGCTTCAGCCGCTCCACCCCGATGCCGTCGGCGGCAGCGGTCTTCCACCAATAGGGGCGGGCGGTGCCGACGATCTGGCTGCACAGATAGATGGTCGGACGCAGGTCGAACTCGCGGAACAGAGGTGCCAGCGCCGTGTTGTTCCGATGCCCGTCATCGAAGGTGATGACCAGCGGATAGTCCGGCAGCTTGTCCCAGCGGCCGGTCTCCATTGCGGTGGCGACGGCGTCCAGCGTGGTGAAGCCGTAATGCTTGGCGTACCAGCGCAGATGCTCGCGAAGAACCTCCGGCGTCGGGTCGTGGTAGACGACGATGGTCACGGCGTGCCGCGCCTTCAGGAACCGCTGCATCGCACCGAATCCCGACCAGCGCACCAGATTGGCGATCGCGTTTTTCATGGTGCCCCTTCCTTCCTGTCGATGCTCCCGGTCCAGACTTCGAAAGCCTGAACCGGGAGAGGCCTGCCGCTTATCGGGTCAGCCGGTCGTGCTTTTCGAATGGCCGGCCGGTCCGGCGGCCGGAACCGGTCCGGCGGGAACCGCGGGCGTCGCGCTCAGGCTGCCGCGGGCGTTGCGGCGGTAGATCTCCAGCAGCCGCTCGCGGAACACGGCGACGTCGAACTGGCGTTCCCACCGCGCGCGGGCACCGGCACTGAGGTTGCGGCGCAGGGTGCGGTCATCGATCACCCGGGCCAGCGCATCGGCCAGTGCCGCTACGTCGCCCGGCGGAACCAGCAGCCCGGTCTCACCGTCGGCGATGGCGTCCGGGACGCTGCCGACCGGGGTGGCGACGATGGTCAGCCCCTCGGCCATCGCTTCCAGGACCGACATCGGCAGGCCTTCGAACATCGAGGGCTGGACCAGCACATGGGCACCGGCCAGCTCGCGCCGGCAGCCGGCCTGATCCAGCCAGCCGGTGAAGCGCACGCGGTCGGTGATGCCCAGCTGCGTCGCCAGGCTGCGGTAGGTTTCCAGATCGCCGTCACCGGCGATGGTGACCTGCCAGTTGCGGTCGCGGCAGGTGGGGGAGGCCAACGCGTTCAGCAGGACGTCAATGCCCTTCAGCTTGATCAGCCGGCCGAGGAACAGCAGGCGGACCGGACCGGCGAAGCCGTCCTCCGCATCGTCACGCACCGGCGGAGAGGCGGGCCCCGGTACGGCGTTGTGCAGCAGGGTGGTGCGCTGACGCGCCTCCGGCCCGAAGGCTTCCGCCACCCAGTCGCGCCAGAACTCGCCCAGCACGACGATCTCGCTGGTCATCGCCATCATGCGGCGGATCGCCCAGCGCATCACCGGACCGGCGTCCTTGAACTGCTTGGGGAAGCGCCCGCCATGCAGATGCAGGACGACCGGCACGCCGAAGGCGCGGGCCATGGCGATCAGAATGCCCTTACGCAGGACACTGCCGTACTCCGCCATATGGATGTGGACGAGGTCGGCCTTGCCGGCGACGAAGCAGCCGGCCAGCCGCGCGGACGCGCGCGCGAAATAGAGGGGCATCAGGTGGAATTTGCCGGGGCCGTAGCTGTCGATCACCTCGAACTTGACGTCCGGGCAATTCTGCCGGAAATCGGTCGTGAAGTTGTCGACCACACGGCCCATTCCGCCTTTCTCCTGGGTGCCGCCGGGGGAGACGATATAGATCATGTCCGCTCCTGATCCTTTCCCGGCCCGCCTTTCCTGCGTTGCGCCCCGGCTTTTACCGTGTGACGTCCGTCTTTCGACGGCTGCGGCGGGCTTGTTATGTTTTCGGCCTTGGTCCTTCGTGACCCGTTCGGTCAGACCTTGCGAGGTGCGTCGTGGTGCGGCCGATGGGCTGCCGCCCTTGGGAATTTGCGGGCTGCCGCCCTTTGGAACGCGCCGCGGCCGGGGACCGGGCGACGTTCACGTACAAGTTTACGCGATGCAGCATCCGCACGCTGTGGAGCGACCGAACGGGTTGGCGTGCCGGTATGGTTACCCAACCTGTGCATGTGAACCTCCCGTTCGGTTATGCCCGCATTGATTGTTTTCTAATCCGATCATCGACACCGTCATGACCATGGCCTACCGCCGTTTGGAGGCGGCGGCGGCCGATCCGGCCAGCTTGCCCAGGTCGCCGGACAGCTCGGCTCCGCGGTCCAGTTCCTGGTAGATCGCCAGCAGCGACTTGGCGTAGGCGTCGATGACGAACTGTTTCAGGAACAGGCGACGACCATTCTCCGCGAGTCGGCGATAGAGCACCGGATCATGGCCAACCTGGACGACCGCGTCGGCCAGGGCGCCGGCATCGTTGACCGGGATGATGCGGGCGGTCTCGCCATCGGTCAGCACCTCCGGGATCGAGCCGACCGGGGTGGTGATGACCGGCAGCTGCGCCGACAGCGCCTCCAGGATCACCATAGGCAGCCCTTCGTGGGTGGAGGGCAGCAGCAGCATGTCGTGGGATCGGATGTGCGCGTGCGCCTCCTCCCGGCCGATCCAACCCAGGAAGCGGCACTCCTCCGCCACGCCCAGCTCCGCCGCCATGGCGCGATAGCCGTCGACGTCGCCGCCGCCGCCGATGGTGACGCGGAAGGGCTGGCCGCGTTCCTTCAGCAGGGCGCAGGCGCGCAGCAGCGTGCCGATGCCCTTGCGCTCCGACAGGTTGGCCAGCACCAGCAGGGACAGGACCGCCCCCGGCGTCGGCGGAACCGGCGCGCCGAGGTCGGCGCCGACGTCCGGTACGGCGTTGTAGAGCACCCGGATCTTGCGGGGATCGGTGCGGACCGACTGCACCAGGAAGTCGCGCCAGTTGTCGCCCAGCACCACGACCCGGCCGCAGCGGTTGAACAGCCAGCGGCTGATGCCGCGGGCGAACATGCCGCCCTCGAAGAACTCGACGAAGGAGGCGCCGTGCAGGTGGACGACGGTCGGGCAGGACATCAGTCCCGACACCAGCTGGACCGCCGCCTTGCGCAGGAAGCTCGCGCGCTCCGACACGTTGATGTGCACGACGGATGCTCGTCGCCGGGCCAGGATCCAGGCCAGCCGTGCCAGGGTTACGCCGAGATATAAGGGTGACAGCAGAACGCTACCGGTACCGCGGGTGTCGAGGATGATGGAGCGGGTCGTGCCCGACCGGTCGAACTGGTCGACGACGTAGCCCGTCATGCGGCCGATGCCGCCGCCGCCGTCGAGTGCGCCCGGCGTCGCGAACACGACGACGGTCCGGGTGGGTGCATCCGGCTGGCCGGCAGAGGTGCGGATGTCGTTGGTGCTGTCCATAGGCGTCGTGGTCCTTTTCGTGCTCAGGCAGCGTCGGACGCGGAGAACAAGGCCTGCCGCAACCGACGGCGCAGGCCGACCGGCATCAGCGAATGCATGGTGAAGGTGGCGAGCGCCATCGGTGTCGGCTGGCCGTCGCGCAGCGCCGAATTCAGGATGCGCCAGCGTGTTCCGGCGGTCCGGGCCGCCTGCTCGCCGCCGGTCGCCTGCAACAGCAGGCTGGCATAGGCGCGCGGCGACAGGTGGTCGCGCATCGCCTCCGCCCATTCCAAGGCGTGGTTGATGTTGTGACAGGTCGACAGGGTGACGCGGTTGTTTTCCTCGGTGTAATGGACGGCCATCACGTCGGGGATATGGACCAGCGCCACCCCGTCGATCCGGCCGCAGGTGATCAGCCATTCCCAGTCGTCGAAGCGGGACTTGGGCACCGGGTTGCGCAGCAGCAGCGCCTTCGGTGCCAGCAGCGTGGTGGTGGGGGCGAAGGTCTCCCCCTTGAACAGGCCGCGGCGGACGAACAGGTAGTCGCCGATGGCGTCGGCCGGGGTGGCGAGACGCCGCGGCCAG
>CBIHQY010000087.1:0-11615 GCA_966212305.1 uncultured Azospirillum sp. | reverse complement strand
ATCAGCGGTGGAGTTGCGGCTTCTCTTGCCCTCGGAACCTCCATGCAACAGCCCGCTGTCGGGCACCAACTCTGGCGGACCACGGACGGCGGGATCAGCATCCGCTCCACCGTAGCTGTCTTTGGTTGATAATGGCGGCGTTATTTAGCTGACACCTATCGCGCTGCCCTCCGATCCGTTCGGACGATTGGCGGCTTTCTCCAACCGCAGACGACATTGCGGCTATCGGCGGAGTCGTCAGGATTTCTGCCCGAGGATCTTCGCAAGTATTATATTGACGGTGACTAGCAGCGGTGCGGCGCCAACGAAGAGCAACGCCAACGCCAGGAACGCTTCGTTGAAGGACAGCGTCGCGATCTGGGACTGCAGCGCCCTCTGCATCATGGCCGTAGCGGCGGCCGCCGCGTCGATGGTTGCGTCGGCCCGGGTGGCGAGCAGGTCGGCGACGGCGGTCTGGCGCACAGCCAGCGCCGGACTGCCGAGCGTGACGTGGGCGCCCAGGACGTTGAGGTTGAGCGCCGCTTGATGGTCGAGGTAGGTCTGGAGAACCGCCACACCGATCAGGCCACCAAACTGCCGGCCGAAATTGAAAAGAGTGACGCCGTGCGCCAGACGTGGCCGATCGAGCCCCAGAAGGGTGTTGAGTGTCAGTGCTACGAACAGCGGACCCAGGCCGAAACCGCGCAGAAGCAGGGCCGTCGTCATGTCCGGGATGCAGCTCTCGCTTGTCGAACCGGACAGCAGCCACATCGCGGACATGAAGAAGACGATCCCCACCGGCACGAGTTTGATCGGCGGAAGACGCCGGACCTGGATGACGGCGGCGGCCGTGAACAGACCCAAGGCAATGAACGCCCCGCCCGGCAGGAGCAGCAGCCCGGCATGGGTTTTCGGAAAGTGAAGGACTGAGAGCGCGAAGACCGGGATCAGATACGCGCTGCCGAAGAGGGCGCAGCCGGCGACGAAGCTGACGACGAAGCCGAAGGCGAATTGCGGGCTGCGAAACACCGCGAGATCGATCAACGGGGAGCGGCCTTGCGACTGGATTTGCCAACCCACGAAGGCCAGCAGTGCGGCCGTCCCAAGCATCGACAGGATCACGATCCTTGGTTCATCGAACCAGTTCCAGCGGTTGCCCTGCTGGAGCACGTAGACGAGGCAGCCCATGGCAACCGCAAGCAGCACGAGGCCAATCCGGTCGAAGCGGGCGGTCGTCCCTTCCGCCGCGGCACTCTCAACGGGCGGGATCGCACCGGACCCGGCGAGGATCATCGCTAGGCCGAGCAGGCCGGCCGGCAGGTTGAGAATGAAGATCCAGGACCAGGAAATCGTATCGGCCAGCCAGCCCTGAAGCGCCGGAGCGATGGCGGTCGGCATCGCAACGGCAGCCAGCGCGAAAGCCGCCTGGACCAGCGGCTGCCTAGCTTGGGGGAAGAGATCCAAGAGCACGGTCTGCCCCACGACCAGCAGGACGGCGCCGGAGGCGCCCTGCAGGGCCCGCCAAAGCACGAGCTGAGCGAGATCCCCGGACAACCCGCAGGCTAAGGAACTCAGGATGACGACCAACGTCGCCCCGACAAGGCTCCCCCCGCGGCCAAAGCGCTGTTCCATCCAGGCGCCGAACGGAAAGGCGGTCAGCTTGGCCATAAGATAGGCCATGTCGAGCCAGGCAATCTCGTCGGGCGTCGCATGGGTGCTTCCCATGATGTCGGCGCGGGCGATCGAAAGGGCGGTGCCATTGACGGCATCCAGGCATGCGACGGTCGTCACACCCAGCAACAGCCAACGGGCCGACCACCTGTCCGTCTTCGGCGCGCCATCGACGTTTTCAGCGACGCAGATCATGATCGGCCTCCTATCGGTAAATTCGGCCGGCAATCTGCGCAAGCCCACCCTCGGCGACCGGGCCGATTTCCGCATCGCTGCGCAGATCGACCGCGATTTCAGCCGAGAGGCCCGGGACGAGCCGACCGGCGAGCGGGTGATCGGGGGCCAGCCGGATCTTCACCGGCACGCGCTGGACGATCCGAATGAAATTGCCGGTGGCGTTGTCCGGCGGCAGCAGGCTGAACGCGGCGCCGCTCGCGGGTGCAAGACTGTCGATGGTGCCGCGGATCTCCACGCCGGGGAAACCGTCGACGGCGATGTGCGCCGTTTGCCCGATCCGCAATCGGGCGATCTGCGTCTCCTTGAAGTTTGCCATGACCCAGACACTCTGGAGCGGAACGATCGACAACAGGGGCGCACCCGGGCGCACATACTCGCCCGGCTGCACATGGCGGTTGCCGACGACACCGTCCGCGGGCGCCCGGATGACGGTATCCGCCAGCGCGATCTCGGCAAGGCGCAGAGTGGCTTCGGCCTCGCTTTGCCGGGCTGCGATCTGCGCCGCCTCAGACCCGATGACGGACAGCTGCTCGCGTGCAGCCGCCGCAGCGGCCGAGGCGCGGGCAAGTGTGGCGGCCGTGCGTTGCGCCGCGGCGCTTGCCCCATCGTGATTGCTCTGCGGCGTCCATCCCTGCGCGACCAGCTGACTGGAGCGGGCAAGGTTGCTCCGGGCGAGATCGACATCGGCGCGGGCCGCCCCAACCCCTGCGTCGGCCTCCCTGATCAGGGCGAGCTGGAGCTGCTTACGGCGGTCGAGGTTGTCTGCTGCTGCGGCGGCGACCGCCACCTCGGCGCGCGCCCGGTCGGCCTGGGCACGGAAATCGGCGTCGTCAATTCGAACCAACACGGTCCCGACCTCGACCGTCTGGTTGTCGTCGACCAGAACCTCGGCGACACGGCCGGCGACCTTCGGGGCGACCGCGGTGACGTCGCCGTGGACATAGGCATTGTCGGTCCTGACCTCCAGCCGGCCGTCTCGCCACCAGACCCAGGCGAATCCACTGGCGGAGACCAGTGCAGCGAGGATCAGGAGTCTGACGGCTCCGCGGCGGGTCTTCTCCTTCATGGTGGACATCATCAGGGGGCCTGCATTGATCCGGGGTTCCGATCCAAGGCAGACCGCCATCTGGAGCGCCGATCAAAACACGATACGGGCTGAAGCGGGCCGGCGCTGCGCTTGGCCGATCTGGAAACGGGGTGAATGATCGCACCCCCTGTGCCGGACCGTTATCGTGCCGCCGGATAGGTTCGGCTCGCCGATCTTTAGGTGCGGCAGGCCAGGGTCTACCTCAGTTTCTGTTCGCTCCCCGCATCGGCGAGGGCAGTGTTTCCCAAATCCGGATCAGCTCGATGACGGAAGTCGCCGCCATCTTGTGCATGACGTTGCTGCGATGCAGCTTGACCGTCACTTCGCTGATGCCAAGGTCGAAAGCGATCTGCTTGTTGATGCGTCCGCGCGTAATTTCATACAGAACCTCGCGCTCACGCGGCGTCAGCGTCGCCAGACGTTCGATATTGCGCCTGACGACCTCTGCTTCCGCACGCCGCGCGGCATCCATTTCGATGGCCACATTCACGGCTTCGAGCAGCGTCTGGTCCCGAACCGGCTTAGTCAGAAAGTCCACCGCGCCGGCCTTCATCGCCTGAACGGTCATTGGAATGTCGCCATGCCCGGTCAGGAAAATGATCGGCTTGGAGTTGCCGATTTGGGTCAGGTGATCCTGCAGATTGAGTCCGCTCGCCCCCGGCATGCGCACATCCAGGATCAGGCAGCCGGGGCTGTCCAGGACGTCGGCGTCGAGCAACTCGCGCGTCGAGGCGAAGCAGATCGGCTGAAATCCAGCCGAGAGAATCAGTTCGGACAGCGCCTCCCGCACGGACGCGTCGTCATCGACGAGAATGACGAGCGGCTGCTCTGCGCTGCCTCCCCGTTGTGGTGCGGGCGGCGCCGATTTTCGCATGAACGGCTGGTCAACTCCCATCGTTGTCCTCCATGTCTCGATTGCGCAAAGCATCGCCAATGGCTGCAAGAAGGGCCTGAGCATCGAAAGGCTTGCGGAAAAACCCGCTTATGCCCTGGGCGCGGTGCTGATCCGCGATCTCGTGACGGCCGGTGATGAGGAACACCGGCAGTTCCGGGCGCTGCGTTCTCACCAGATCCCGAAGCTCGAACCCGTTCGTACAGGGCATTCCGATGTCGGTGATGAGCAGGTCCACGCCCGACAAGCCGCTGACGAGAAGCGCCTCCGCCGACGGGAAGCTGCGAGCCACATAGTTGGCGGATTCCAGAAGTTCCTCTATCGACTCAAGCAGTCTCGGATCGTCGTCGACGACCGCGACGACCGGCCTTGCGGTGCTCATAATCGGCTCCCTGTCGTTCGGCGCGAGTGGGTGATCGGGATGTCCAATCTCTCAGCGATCCGCACGAGATCGGCAAGCGATGCCGCCGCCATTTTCTGCATGACGTTCCTTCTATGGAGCTGCAGTGTGACCTCGCTGATTCCCAATTCAGCGGCAGCCTGCTTGTTGAGAAGACCGCTCACCACGAGTGGCAGCACCTCGCGTTCCCGCGGCGTGAGCTGGCGATAGCGTTGCCGCAGCTTGCCGAGTTCGGCGCGTTCCGATCTGGCTTGCCGATCGAGGGTGATCGCCGCATCGACCGCGGCCATGAGGCTTGCTTCGTCGAAGGGCTTGGCCAAGAAGTCTACCGCTCCATGCTTGATCGCCCGGACCGACGACGGGATATCGCCATGCCCGGTTATGAACACGATCGGCGGGTGATCTCCTTCCGCGATCTGTGCCTGCAATTCGAGGCCGTTGATATCAGGCAACTCGACATCGAGGAGAAGGCAGGCCGGAATGTCCGGCTTGACCGCGCCGACATAGTCGCCCGCCGACCCGAACGCCATGGCGCGTATGCCGTGCGCCTCCAGGAGTTCGCCCAACGCCTCCCGAAGGCGTTCGTCGTCGTCCACGACGAAGACGATCTGGTCGTCGGCCGTCATGGCGCCGGTTCCGTTTCGACTGGCAGGGTGAAGGTGAAGCAGGCGCCATGCGGTTCGGTGTTCTCCGCCCACAGCCGTCCGCCATGGGACTCGACGATCGACCGGCAGATCGCCAGCCCCATTCCCATCCCTTGCTCCTTGGTCGTGAAGAACGCTTCGAAGATCCGGTCCGGATCGGCGATGCCGGGGCCGCGGTCCCGGATCTCGGTCCGAACCAGGGAGCCCATGCGGCACACCCGGATGTCCAGAACCTTCTCGCCCGCCACCGCGTCCATCGCTTCGAGACCGTTGCGCATGAGGTTGACAAGAACCTGCTGCACCTGCACCGGATCGACCGCGACGACCGGAAGACCGCTCTCAAGCTCGATGCTCACCCGAACCCGCCGCCGTGCGGCCTCGTCCGCCAGCAGGGCGCGCGCCTCGCCGATCAGGCTGCCGAGCGGCGTGCAGGTCCTCTTGTCCACCGACTGCCGGAACAGGGCGCGGATGCGGCTGACGATGTCGGCGGCGGCGTTGGCGTCGCGGATGATGCGCTCCACCGTACGCCGCGCCCGCGCGATGTTCGGCGGCTCGGCCAGAAGCCAGCGCTGGCAGGCATGGGAATTGGCCACGACCGCCGCCAGCGGCTGGTTGACCTCGTGCGCGATCGACGCCGACAGCTCGGCCAGGCTCGCCGCCTGACCGGCGCGGGCCAGACGCTCATGCGCCAGCCGCAGTTCGTCCTGTGCCCGAACGAGATCGTCGATGTCCAGGCACACCACCGTCCACTGCACGATGGCGCCCTCGGCGTTGCGCATCGGCGCGGCCCGCGTCTCCACCCAGCGGTACACCCCGTCGAAGCGCCGCAGCCGGTGCCGGTGGGCATAGGGCTCGCCGGAGGACAGGCAATGGGCGTACTGCGCTTTGACCCCCGCCAGATCGTCGGGATGGACGCTGGCGTCCAGCGTGCCGTCCAGCCGCGATGTCCCCGAACCGTTCAGCTCCTCCAGATCGTAGCCGAGAAATTCGCGCAGATGCTGGCCGCGGTAGACCGGCTCGCCGTCCGGCGCGGCGCAATCGATCATCGCCGGCAGCGTCTCCACCAGTTGCCAGAGAAACCGTTCGCGCTCGCGCAGCGCCTCCTCGGCATGCATCTGGTCGTCGATGTCGTGGGAAAGGCCGTACCATTGGACCACGAGGCCCTCCTGGTTGCGCATCGGCTCGGCCCGGCCCTCTACCCAGCGGTACACGCCGTCGGCGCGGCGCAGCCGGTACCTCCGGTTGAATAACGCGCCGGTGTCGATCGAGCGTTGCAGCGCGTCGGCCACGCCAGCCATGTCGTCGGGGTGCACGATGGCTTGGATGACCGCCGACAGCCGGTTCGCGCCCGCCTTGGACAGTTCTTCCACGGTCCAGCCGATGAAGTTGACCAGGCGCTTGTTGAAGAAGATCGGCTCGCCCTGCGGATTGAGCCGCCATACTAGGCTCGGCACCATGTCGACGAGTTGCGAGAATTCCCGCTCCCGCTCCCGCAGCGCCTCCTCGGCCCGCTTGCGCTTGGCGATGTCGATAAAGTTGACCGGACTCCCGCCCGCGCTGGGAGGGGCGCCCGTCGCGGCGGATGCGCCGATCGTGACGATTGCGCCGATGCAAAGCGCCAGGGCAAGGAATGCGACGTAGAACGCGGCAGTCCCTCCCGCGCCACCTCCGGGGATCCAGGCCGCCAGCACCGAGACGGCCAACGCGATGACCAGCGCTGCATTTAGAACCCGGACCGCTCGGCCGTGAAGGTGGAGGTACAAGACGGAAATGGGCGCCAGAAGACCGAACGGCGTGCCCGTCAGCCACCAGACGGCACAGCCGACCAGAGAGGCCAGGATTCCCAGGATGAGGCAGCGTTCGGGAAGCACGGCGATCATTTTCGGCTGCTCCTGCCGGGCGAACGGAGCGTAGAACCATTCAACGCTTCGTCGCGAGTTCTTTTTCCCTCAATGCCGGGATCGACAACGACCACCCCATCCTAGTCCTGCCCTGCATCCATGGTAATCATGGAAATCCATATGTCGGGGTCCCATAGCCGTGCACTCCCGCCCCACAAGCACGACCAGCCCGGGCCGGAACCGGCCGCGCCGGATGGCTTGCCGATGGTTCGGGTCCGGGCTGGACACGGTCGCGTCGGCGGCCTGTGGACCAGCCGGCAGATGAGGCCGGCTTGGGCCTATTGTGCCGTCCAGCCGCCATCGACCGAAATGGCGGTCCCCGTGATCTGGGCGGCGGCCGGCGAGCACAGGAAGGCGACGGTGCCACCCAACTGAAGCGGCGTCACGAAGGTCTGCGACGGTTGCTTTTCGCCCAGGAGTTCCATCGTCGCCTCGTGCTGGCCGATCTTCTTCCGGGCGGCGATGTCGGCGATCTGCTTCTCCACCAGCGGGGTCAGCACCCAACCGGGGCAGACGGCGGTGGCAGTGATGCCGGTTCCGGCGGTTTCCAGCCCGACCACCTTGGTCAGGCCGACCAGCCCGTGCTTGGCGGCCACATAGGCGGCCTTGTGCGCCGAGCCCACCAATCCGTGCGCGGAGGCGATGTTGACGATCCGCCCCCAGCCCTGCTTCTTCATCCGCGGCACGACGGCGGAAATGGCGTGGAATGCAGCCGACAGATTGATGGCCAGTATTGCGTCCCATTTTTCGGCCGGGAAATCCTCGACCGGCGCCGTGAACTGAATACCGGCGTTGTTCACCAGAATGTCGACGCTGCCCAGCCTCTCGGCCGTCGACGCGACCAGATCGCGCACCGCGGGGGTCTTGGACATGTCTGCGCCGTCATAGACGGCACGCACGCCGTGCGAGCGCTCGATGCCATCGCGGATCGCTTCGATCTCGCCGGCGTCGCCGAAGCCGTTCAGCACGATGTCGGCCCCGTGGCTGGCCAGCACCTTGGCGATACCGAGGCCGATGCCACTGGTCGAACCGGTGACGATCGCAACCTTTCCCTTCAACATGACAGCAGGTTCCTTGTTTTGTGTCGCAGGCCAACGCGCTAGAAAGCGCGGGATTCGCGATGAACGTCGTGGGTGACGATGGCTGACTCCGATGTCGGCCTGTCCAGGCGGCGTGGATCGGCCAGGGTGCGGCGGATATCCTCCAGACCGCTCTGCCAATGTTCGCGCATGGCGGATGGACCGAACTCGTAGTCCTTTGAATGGCCTTCGAACGCCTTGGACTGGTAAATCAGATGGATGATGGTGTGGGCCGAGTGGCGGGCCAGATCGGCGATGGCTGTGATGTCCTCGCCGTTCTTCGCCTCGGGCGGCAGCTTCGTCATCAAATGCTGCAATGCCTGACGCATCTTCTGCATTTGAAGCATGTGGCTGGTGATGGCGCGGGTGCGGCTGGAATACTGGATGTCCTTCTGCCGACTGGCCACATCCTGCAGACCGGAGGGGAGCCGGCCCTTCGCCGACCATAGGTCGACTTGGAACGTCAGGGTGTCGCGCCGCGGTTCATCGGACAGAACGCGGGAGAGAGGGGTGTTCGACACCATGCCTCCGTCCCAATAATATTCGCCGTCGATTTCGATCGCGGGGAACCCCGGCGGCAGGGCGCCCGAGGCCATGAAATGCTCCGTCCTCAGCCGGCGCTCGGCGGTGTCGAAATAGACGAGGTTGCCGCTGCGGACATTGACCGCGCCGACGCTGACCCGGACCTCGCCGGAATTCAGGCGATCGAAATCGACCAGCCGCTCGAGCGTCCTGCGCAGCGGCGTGGTGTCATAGAAACTGGTCGCGGCTTCCCCGGAAAACATCGACAGGAAAGGCGGCGGGAACCGCGGCTTGAAGAAGCCGTTCTGTCCCAGGAACAACGCCCGCATCGCTGCGGCCGCGTTGTGGGACGAACGCAGGTCGAAGGCGAAGGGCAGGTCCGACGTGATGCTTTCGTTGCCGACCCAATCAACGGGCACGGCGCAGATCGCCTCCCAGAATTCACGCAGGCGGTCGACACGCTCGGATTCGGGATTGCCCGCGATCACGGCGGCATTGAGCGCGCCGATCGAAATGCCGGCCAGCCAGTTCGGCCGGATCCCGGCTTCGTGCAGCCCTTCATAGACCCCGGCCTGGTAGGCGCCCAGCGCGCCGCCGCCTTGCAGCACCAGGGCAATGGCATCGTACTGTGGGACCTCAATCCGCCCGGCGGAGGTCGTGGCCTGCTTTCGCTTCAAACTGAGCATCTGTTTCTTTGTCCGCCATGTTGGAAGGATGCGCGGCTTACACCAGGTAGTCGTGAACGACGGTGCCGAGGCCCAGCGTGAGATCGGCGACCAGATGTTTGGCCGACAGCACCTCCAGCACCGGCAGATCGGCGACGGGCGCGAGAGCATGCGGGCAGAGGTGCAGGGCCGTCGGGCCGCTCCAGGCGCCCTTCACCGTCACGTCTTCGAGATGGTAGCGCACCAGCTCGCAGATGCGCGGGCTGCCGTCGACATGCGGGATGACCTTGAGCAGGAAGTTCGGCGCGGCCAGGTTCCGCGCTTCGGCCGCCACGTCGAGCGCGCGGTGCTTGTACCCCATGGTGCCGGTGGCGATGCGGACGGAGCCGTAGTCCAGCGTGCCGACCAGCGTGTCGGTCTCGACCACCAGCCTCGGCTGCGCCAGCTTCTTGGGGAATCCCCACAGCTCGCGGCCCGCGGCGATCGGCGGATGGTCGTTCAGGAACATCTGGTGGGTGTAGCTGCCGATCTGCCCGCGGTAGCGCACCGGGATGACCTGCCCGCTTTCGGTGTAGTCGCCGAAACCGGTCGAATCCGGCATGCGGATGAACTCGTAGTTCACCACCGGTTCGACGATTTCAAGCGGCTCCGGCACCGCCCGGCGCAGCGCCTCGGGGTCGGTGCGGTAGCGAATGATGAGGTACTGCCGGTCGATGAAGCGATAAGGCCCATGCGGAAAAGCGGGACTAGCGGGAGGCATTGCGAACGCGCTTTCGCGCAGGAACGCCTGATCCATGATTGCAACCTCGGTATTGGGCACCCTGCAGGCGCCATGCTGCTGGCGTTGGTCCGGTTCACGGATGCCGGATCGAGACGGGCCTGAAACCGGCGCTTCCCATCCGAAAAGCCGGACGCCGCCACGGATTCGAACGCCGCTTGTCCGAATCCGCGGCGCGGTCGGGCGATCAGTAATCCACCAGCCGTGCCCATTCGGCGGCGGCGAACGCCGCTGCCGGGTCCGCCGCCGGCGGGTAGATCCACTTGGTGTTGATCTCGCGCTTTGTGGCCTTCGCTTCGTCGCCGGTCATCTCGACCACGCGGTCCCAACCTCTGGTGAACACCGCTCCCGCCGCTCCGAGGTCGAGACAGGTCACGTAGGATTTCTGCTGGTACGGTTCGGTCGGCACGCCGAGCAGGTCCGCCGCGGCGTTGTGGCCGGCGGCGGCGCCCAGCCGGTTCGCGTGTTGACAGGACATCAGCGAGATGTGGCCGAGATCGTCCGTCGCCGCCTGGGCGGTATCGCCGGCGGCAAAGACCGAGGGAGCATCGGGCACGCGCAGGTCGCGATCGACCAGCAGGCGGCCGAAACGATCGCGCTCGGCCCGGATCTGCTCGGTCAGGGGACTGGCGCGCAGGCCGGCGGCCCAGATCACGGTTGCGGCCTCGATGTGCTCGCCATCGGCCAGCCTCACACCGGTCTCGTCCAAAGCCTCGACGCCGGCGCCGAGGCGGAGTTCGAGTCCGAGCTTGTGGATCGCGCTCTCGATTATGGGGCGCGGCCCCGGCCCCATGTCGGGCGCGATGGCTTCACCGCGGTCGACGATCACGACCCGGACGTTGGCGTCGGCCCCCAGAACGGCGCGCAGCCGGTCCGGCATCTCTGTCGCCACTTCGATGCCGGTGAACCCACCCCCGGCGACGACGACGGTGTTGCGTGCCTTCGAAATCGGCCGATCCGCCAGACTGCGCAGGTGCCGGTCGAGCGCGATCGCATCGTCCAGCGTGTCGACGCTGAAGCCGTGTCGGGCCAGGCCCGGGATGGGCGGACGAAGCAACTGGCTTCCCGTGGCGATCA
Organism: uncultured Azospirillum sp.; assembly: GCA_966212305.1. Classification (GTDB taxonomy): domain Bacteria; phylum Pseudomonadota; class Alphaproteobacteria; order Azospirillales; family Azospirillaceae; genus Azospirillum. The sequence goes on along the minus strand of CBIHQY010000087.1, from coordinate 683 downwards.
CTAGGCGATCATAGGCCAGGGCAACGCGCCGGCCCTCGGACCCGACGAGTTCGATCGAGCCGGCTTCGGCGTCGATGGTCTCGACCCGACCTTGAACATAGACGACCCCGGTGGCCTTGAGGACATCGCCGAGCGGTGCGGTCAGCGTTTCGGGGTTCGGTTCGTAGAGGCGCGGACGGACGATGAGCGTCGGCTCGGGCGCGATCAGCGCGATTTCGAGCGTCTTCGGCGAAACGCCGTTGGCATCACGCAGCCGGGCCGCGGAAAGCGCCGCGTACATGCCAGCGAAGCCGGCGCCGATGATGATAAGTCGCTGTTGCATGTGAGGCCTCCATTGCCACTGTCGGCGTGGTGTGGGTCGCGCGCTTGGTGCGTGGGCAAGCTTTTGTGGTGCATGACTTGCTCGTGTTCGGACACCATGATCGCGACTTATGGCAGGCCGCAGATACTGTACTGACCGATAGGTTTCGGTCGCCAATCGCTAGGTGTAGCGGCCCGTAATCATCGGCGGCCGGACCTGAGAACATGTTCTTGGACGTCAGGCGCTGCCCTCATCTTTACGGATGAGTTCAAGCAAGAGGCGGTGGCGCTGTTGGCCAGGTTCTGTCGCCAAAGCTGCGGAGCCAGGCCATGGCTGAGGCGATCTGGACGAAGGCAAGGTAGTGGGCGTCGAGCTTGTCGTA
>CBIHQY010000086.1:0-12355 GCA_966212305.1 uncultured Azospirillum sp. | reverse complement strand
ACCGGCTTGTTCAGCACCAGACAGCCGGCCGCCTTGGCCTCGTCCGCCAGTTCGGGCGTGCGGTTGGCGGTGACGATCACGGCGGGCAGGATGCGGCCGCAGGCGGCGCGCAGCCGCGCCACCTCATTGACGCCCAGCGCCCCGTCGTCAAGGTGATAGTCGGCGATCAGCAGATCCGGCGGCTGCGGCATGCCGGACAGCAGGGCCAGCGCCTCGTCGCCGTTCGTGGCCGACACCACCTTGCAGGCCCAGCCGCGCAGCAGCGCCTCCATCCCCGCCACCACCGCCGGTTCGTTGTCCAGCACCAGCACGGAGGTTCCGGCCAGCCGGTTGGTCATCGGCCGGGCGGCGACGCTGGCCGGGCGCACGGCGCGGCGTTCCGTCCCGCGCGGCACGGTGACGGCGAAGACGGAGCCCCGGCCCGGCTCCGACCGCACGGTGATGGGGTGGTCGAGCATGCGGGCGACGCGGTCGACGATGGCGAGGCCAAGCCCCATGCCGCGGTCGCGCCCCTTGGTGACGGGGGTGTCGAGGCGGCGGAACTCCTGGAAGATCTCGGTGATCTTGTCGCGCGGGATGCCGGGGCCGTTGTCCCACACTTCGATCCGGATGCCGTTGCCGACGCGGCGGCAGCCGACCACCACCCGGCCGCCCTGGACATAGCGCAGCGCGTTGGACAGGAAATTCTGCACGATCCGGCGCAGCAGCCGCATGTCGCTGCGCACGATGGCGCCCGATCCGACCACCTTCAGGTCGATGCCGCGTTCCGCCGCCACCGCGGCATATTCGGTGGCGAGCGGCGCCAGGATGCCGCGCAGCGGGAAATCGCTGACTTCCGGCGTCACCGCCCCGGCGTCGAGCTTGGAGATGTCGAGCAGCGCCGACAGCAGATCCTCCACCGAGGCAAGCGCCAAGTCGATGTTGTCCACCAGCTCCGCATTGGCGGCCGGCTGTTCGAGATCGGCCAGGGCCGAGACGAACAGGCGGGCGGCGTTCAGGGGCTGCAGCAGGTCGTGGCTGGCGGCAGCGATGAAGCGGGTCTTCGACAGGTTGGCCTGATCGGCCTGGGACTTCGCCTGCTGAAGCTGGTCGTTCAGCGTCATCAGCGCGGATTTCTCCGCCTGTTCGGATTCGCGCCGCCGCTCCTCCTCATGCTTGATGACGGTGATGTCGGTGTAGACGCCGACGATGCCGCCGTCGCGGGTGCGCCGCTCGTTCACCTGGATCCAGCGACCGTCGGACAGCCGATTGAGGAACACGCCCTTCAGGTCGTGGCGGTGCTCCATCCGCTCGCGTAGCCAGACGTCGGGCGGCGGCTCGCTGACCGCGCCGGCGCCGGCGACCATGGCGACCAGATCGTTGAAGCGGATGCCGGCCTGGATGCGACCCGCCACCGACGGCCAGTAGGACAGGTATTTGCGGTTGCACAGCACCAGCCGGTCGGAGGAGTCGAACAGGGCGAACCCCTCGTTCACCGACTCGATCGCCTCGAACAGGCGGGTGCGCATGGTGTCCGCCAGCTCCTTGGCGCGGGCGAGGTCGCGGTTGCTGTCCTCCAGCTTGTGCAGGGCGCGTTCCAGCTCCAGCGTGCGTTCGCGGATCTTCTGCTCCAGCACGATGGCGGTCTGGAACAGAGAGAAGGCGCCGCCCTGGAAATCCATCGACCGCTCGACGCGGTCCATCAGCACCTTGTTGATGCGCTGGAGCTTGGCGTTCTCGCGCTCCAGCTCGGCGATGCGGTCGGCGGGATCGAGCGTCCAGTTGCGGGTTTGGATGCCGGCCATGGCTTAGCGCCCTCCGATGGCGACGCCCGTGAAGGTCTGGTTGACGTGCATGCCGTTCACCTGTTCGCCGTAGGCACAGAAGCCGACAACCCGGTTGCGCGCCAGCCGTTCCGCCATGACGGCGTTCAATTGCCGCTGCTCCATCTCCAGCCGGCGCAGGATGCAGTCGCAGCCGAGGATCAGGTCGGGGGCGCCGACCTCCTCCTCGATGCCCGCGATCAGCCCGTCGAAGTTGGAGACCGGATCGACCCCCTCCGCCACCGTCAGGACGATGCCCTCGTCGATGGCGCAGAAGAAGGTCAGGCTTTCGTCGTCGTTCACCTTCTGGATCGAACGGACATGGTACTGGCCGCCGACCCGCACCACGACCGGATGCGAGGCGAAGATCATCGGGGTCAGCGGCTCGCCCTCCAGACCGACCAGCCGGGCGTACTCGCGGCCGGCTGGCTCGGCATTGATCTCGTGGACGATGCGGTGCTGCGGGTCGGCGCCGGTGACCACCATCTTGCGGTCGGAGCTGACGAAATGCTGGGTGCGGAAGACGGTGAAGGGCCGGTTGGTGGTGAACAGCGTCACCACCGCGGCATTGGGGTGGAAGGCGCCCTCGTGCAGGACGAAGGTGCGTTCGAAATGCAGGTCGTCGCCGGCCGAGGCGCCGAACAGCGGGATGTCGATCAGTGCGTTGTGCAGCGCGCTGACCACCGTCTCCTCGCTCATCGACAGGCCGTCGATCAGCAGCATGGCGAAGCTGCGGGCATCCTCGCCCAGCGGCACCGGCCGGCTGGCCATCGCCCGGTCGCGGCGCGACAGCAGCGAGCGCGCGATGGCGGTGCTGTCGGCGATCTCGAAGCGGTCGACATGATCGACCAGCGCGGTGACGATGCAGAAATCCTCGCTCGGGAAGCCCACCGCCACCAGGGCGTTGGTGGTGTAGCCGCCGGGACCGATCTCCCCCGCCGTGGTGCAGCCGATGACCGGCACCATGCCGAACTCCCGCGCCAGGGCATCGGCAAGGGCGTCGCGGTCGTAGCTGGGGGCGCAGAACACCACCACCAGTTCCAGCGCCGCCTCGCCCAGCCCGGCGCGCAGTTCCTTCGCCGCCTCGTCGGCGCGTTCGGCATGGGTCACGGCGCGCGGCATGCCGTCGCCGGACGCGGGTTTCACCAAGCCGTCTGCAGAGGGGCCGTCTGCGGAGCTTTCCCGTGTGGACATCGATGCCGCTTGCGCCTCCTTCTCCGTGCGCGGATGCGATCCGGCAAGGGTACTCCAGGGATGGCGACGGGCAAGACCAATCCGCGGACCGGTGAAGGAGGACATGATGCGGGGCGGCTCCTGGAAGGTCTCAGCCTAGATATTCTCTGCCGGCTGCGGATCGGGCAAGCCGGCCAGTTCCTCGTCGGTGAACAGGCGGGCCTTGGCGGTGAAGCGGACGCCGTCCGGCGCCTCGATCGAAAAGCCGCCGCCGCGCGCCTGGATAACGTCCAGGATGACCTGGGTGTTGCGCCACCATTGGAAAGTGTCGTCGGACATGCAGAAGGGCGCGCCGGCGACCATGCCGAGGCACAGGTCGCGCCCGCCCAGCCGGAACTCCCCCTTCGGCAGGCAGAGCGGCGCCGACCCGTCGCAACAGCCGCCCGACAGATGCAGCATCAGCGGCCCGTGCTTCGCGGCAAGGCGGTCCAGCAGGGCGATGGCTTCAGGGGTGGCGATCACGCGGTCGGTCATGACGTTCCTTTATCACGGAACCAAGCGGAGAAAGAAAAAAGGCCGGGGGACGCGCCCCCGGCCCAGGTTTGCCCGATAGGGAGGAGCAGGGCTCAGAAGAAGCCGAGCGCTTTCGGGCTGTAGCTGACCAGCAGGTTCTTGGTCTGCTGGTAATGGTCGAGCATCATCTTGTGCGTCTCGCGGCCAATGCCGGACTTCTTGTAACCACCGAAGGCGGCGTGCGCCGGGTACAGGTGGTAGCAGTTGGTCCACACGCGGCCGGCCTGGATGCCGCGGCCCATGCGGAAGGCACGGTTGCCGTCACGGGTCCAGACGCCGGCGCCCAGGCCGAACTCGCTGTCGTTGGCGATGGCCAGCGCCTCTTCCTCGGTCTCGAAGGTCGTCACGGCGACGACCGGGCCGAAGATCTCCTCCTGGAAGATGCGCATCTTGTTGTGGCCTTCCAGGATGGTCGGCTGGACGTAATAGCCGCCTTCCAGCTCGCCGCCCAGATGGGCACGGCCGCCGCCGGCCAGAACCTTCGCACCTTCGGCCTTGCCGATCTCGATGTAGGAGAGGATCTTCTCCATCTGCTCCTGCGACGCCTGGGCGCCGATCATCGTGCCGCCGTCCAGCGGATGGCCCTGGGCGATCTTGGCGACGCGCTCGACCGCCAGCTTGATGAAGCGGTCATAGATCGACTTCTGGATCAGGACGCGGCTCGGGCAGGTGCAGACCTCGCCCTGGTTCAGCGCGAACATCGCGAAGCCTTCCAGCGCCTTGTCCAGGAACTCGTCGTCGGACGCCATCACGTCTTCGAAGAAGATGTTCGGCGACTTGCCGCCCAGCTCGACGGTCGACGGGATGATGTTCTCCGACGCGTACTGCAGTATCAGGCGGCCGGTCGAGGTCTCGCCGGTGAAGGCGATCTTCGAGATGCGCTTGTTGGTGGCGAGCGGCTTGCCTGCCTCGATGCCGAAGCCGTTGACGATGTTCAGCACGCCGGGCGGCAGCAGGTCGCCGATGATGTCGGCCAGCACCATGATCGCCATCGGGGTCTGCTCGGCCGGCTTCAGCACGATGCAGTTGCCGGCGGCCAGCGCCGGGGCCAGCTTCCAGGCGGCCATCAGCAGCGGGAAGTTCCACGGGATGATCTGGCCGACGACGCCCAGCGGCTCATGGAAGTGATAGGCGTAGGTGGTGTGGTCGATCTCGGCGATCGAGCCTTCCTGGGCGCGGATGCAGCCGGCGTAGTAGCGGAAATGGTCGATGGCCAGCGGAACGTCGGCGGCGCGGGTCTCGCGGATCGGCTTGCCGTTGTCCAGCGTCTCGGCCAGCGCGATGACTTCCAGCCGCTCTTCCATGCGGTCGGCGATCTTCAGCAGGATGTTCGAGCGCTCGGTCGGCGAGGTGCGGCCCCAGGCGTCCTTGGCCTTGTGAGCGGCGTCCAGCGCCAGCTCCACGTCGGCGGCCTGGGAACGGGCGACTTCGCACAGCGGCTTGCCGGTAATCGGGGTCAGGTTGGTGAAGTATTGGCCATCCACCGGCGCAACCCACTGGCCGCCGATAAAGTTGTCGTAGCGGGGGCGGAGCGCGATCTGCTTCTGGAGCGTGTCGAGAGCCTGGTGGAGCATTTGGGCCGTTCCTCTCAGTGTGGTGAACCGGTCAGGTCTCCGGTCCAACGCGTTTGTCGGGGCCATTCAGCCACTCTGAGAGGTCAAGGGTAAATTGTACTATGGAAGGAGACGGTGCGCGGGTGGGATTGTTCGTGTCCCACCCAATGGGCCGCCCAATGACGGGGGCTCCGGTGCGCCTCACTCCGCCGGCTGGCGCCCTTCGACATAGCCCTTGCGCAGCTGCTCCTGATACCAGCGGCGGTGATGCTCCATCGCCCAGTTCTCGTCGACCTCGCCGGAGCCCATGGCGTCGAAGGCGCCTTCCATGCCGATGGTGCCGATATAGATGTGACCGATCACCGCGGCGATCAGCGCCGCCGCCAGCAGCCCGTGGATGACGTGGATGGTCTGCATCCCGCCGATCCCGGTGACGGCGAAGGGAACCATCAGCAGGTAGCCGGTGGCCACCATGCCCGAGCCGCCCAGCACGATGCTCCAGAACACCAGCTTCTGCCCGGCATTGAAGCGCCCGGCCTCCGGATGATGGCCGCCGGCCTTGGAGAAGAGCCCGCCGGCCGTCTTGATCCAAATCCAGTCGGCCTTCTCCGGAATATTGTCGCGCAGCCAAAGCGCGACGATCATCACCAGCCCGACGACGAAGGGCACGCTGACGAAGTTGTGGATCGACTTGGAATACTCCGCCAGCGGCGTGAATGCCTGATGGCCGATCAGCGGGATCAGCAGCGGCCGGCCGAAGGTCAGGATCACGCCGGTCAGCGCCATGGCCAGGAAGCTCACCGCCGTCGTCCAATGGGCGAAGCGGTCCAGTCCGTTGAAGCGCAGCACCAGCCGCCCCGCCTTGCCGCCATGGATGCGGATGGTGCCGCGATAGAGGAAAAAGCCCGCCAGCACCACCGTCATGCCGATGGCCAGCCCGCCGATGGCCAGCCGCAGCGTGTGGGTGCGCCACTCCCGCCATTCCCGCCCTTCCGGCTGGACCAGCACCGCCAGCTTCTCGTCCGGGATGCTGACGCGGCCGATCACTTTGTCGTCCTGCGGGACATAGAGCGGCACCTGCTCCTTCGTGGTGGGGGAGCTGGGGCCGGGCACCTGGGTGAGCTGCGCTTGTGCGAAAGTCGGAGCGGTCAGACCAGCGACGGCCATCAGGGCGATCAGCAGCAGGGCGTGCAGGGGGCGCATGGTGGTCTCCCGGTATGGTCTCTCATTTGGGGGAGGAATCTCCTCACGCCCCTCCCGTCCCCGGCCCGCCGGGCGCGAAGGGGGAGCCGCGGTCGTTGCGGCCGTAGGCGGTGGACCAGCCGGGAGCACCCGAGCCGTAGCCGCGCCGCACCGACCGTTCCTGATAGATGTCGGCCAGGATGGCGCCGTCGCCGGCCATCAGCGCGCGGGTGGAGCACATCTCCGCGCAGAGCGGCAGCTTGCCCTCGGCCAGCCGGTTGGCGCCGTATTTCTGGTACTCCTCGACGCTGCCGTCCGGTTCGGGACCGCCGGCGCAGAAGGTGCACTTGTCCATCTTGCCGCGGCTGCCGAAGTCGGTGGTGCGCGGGTATTGCGGCGCGCCGAACGGGCAGGCGTAGAAGCAGTATCCGCAGCCGATGCACAGATCCTTGCTGTGCAGAACCACCCCGTCGGCGGTCTGCAGGAAGCAATCGACCGGGCACACCGCGGCGCAGGGCGGGTCGTTGCAATGCATGCAGGCCATGGAGATCGACCGCTCGCCCGGCTTGCCGTCGTTCAGCGTGACCAGCCGGCGGCGGTTGATGCCCCAGGGCACCTCATGCTCGTTCTTGCAGGCGGTGACGCAGGCGTTGCATTCGATGCAGCGTTCCGAATCGCACAGGAACTTCATCCGGGCCATGTCCAATCAGCTCCTGCACGTCATGCCGGCTCGACCCGGCAGAGGGTGACCTTGGTTTCCTGCATGAAGGTGACGGGGTCGTAGCCGTAGGTCGTCACCCCGTTTGCCGGCTCGCCCAGCACGATCGGGTCGGTGTTGGGCGGGTAGTTGCCGCGCAAGCTGTCGCCCCGCCAGAAACCGGAGAAGTGGAAGGGCAGGAACACCGTGCCGCTGCCGACGCGATCGGTCACCAGCGCCTTGACCTTGGCCTTGCTGCCGTCCTCCGGCCCATGGATCCACACCCAGGATCCGTCCCGGATGCCCAGCCCTTCGGCGTCCTTGGTGTTGATCTCCGCGAACATCGACTGCTGCAGCTCGGCCAGCCAGGGGTTGGACCGGGTTTCCTCGCCGCCGCCCTCATACTCGACCAGCCGGCCGGAGGTGAGGATCATCGGAAAGCGCTGGCGCAGGTCGCTGTCCGCCACCTTGAACTGAAGCGAGCGGGCAAGCTGGACCAGACGGAAGTCGCGCCGGTCCTCGATGGCCGGGAAGGCCTTCACCAGATCGGGGCGCGGGGAATAGATCGGCTCGCGGTGGATCGGCACCGGATCGGGCAGGTTCCAGGCGACGGCGCGCGCCTTGGCGTTGCCATGCGGCACGCAGCCATGCTTCAGCGCCACGCGGATGATGCCCATCGACAGATCGGTCTGCCAGCTGACGCTGTCCACGTTGTCGCCGCCGATCGCCTGGATGACGCGCGTCTCGTCGGGCGTCAGATCCTTGTCCCAGCCCAGCTTCTTCAGCACGGCCATGGTGAATTCGGGATAGCCGTCCTCGATCTCCGACCCCTTCGAATAGGAGCCGTCGGCCAGCAGCGAGACGCCGTTGCGCTCCACCCCGAAGCGGGCGCGGAAGACGCCGCCGCCGTCCATCACATGCTTGGAGGTGTCATAGAGCACCGCCGATCCCGGATGCTTGATCTCCGGATGGCCCCAGACCGGCCAGGGCAGGCCGTAATAATCGCCGGCGCAGGGGCCGGAGGATGCCCGCATGGTGATCTTGTCGAAATCGGCCTGATGCTTCATGTGCATCTTCAGCCGTTCCGGCGACTGGCCGGTGGCGCCGATGGACAGGCAGCTGCGGTTCATCTCGCGCAGGATGTCCTCCGGCACCGGCCGGGTGTTCTCCACCGTGATGTGCTTGAACATCTCGTCGGCGAAGCCCAGCTTGCGCGCCAGCAGGTACATGATGGTGTAGTCGTCCTTCGATTCGAAGATCGGCTCCACCACCTTCTCCCCCCACTGCATCGAGCGGTTGGAGCAGGTGCGCGACCCGTCGGTCTCGAACTGGCTGCAGGCCGGCAGGATGTAGGTGCCGTTGCGCCGTTCCTTGATCGCGGCGAAGGTGGTCGGGTGCGGGTCGGCGATGACCAGAAGGCTCAGCTTCTCCAGCCCCTTCACCATGTCCGGCATGCGGGTGACGGTGTTGCCGCCATGGCCGAAGCACATCATGGCGCGCAGCGGGCTGGGCTGGTCGATGTCGCCCGGCTTGGCCAGCACCGCGTCGAACCAGCGCGTGGTCGGGATGCCCTTCGTCTCCATCAGCTCCTTGGAGGCGAACCGGCTTTTCATAGCGTCGTATTCGACGTCCCAGGCGCGGGAGAAATGCTTCCACGCCCCTTCCGCCAGCCCGTAATAGGAAGGCAGCGTGCTGACGTCGAGGCCGAAGTCGGTGGCGCCCTGCACGTTGCAGTGGCCGCGATAGATGTTGGCGCCGCCGCCGGCCACGCCGATGTTGCCCAGCGCCAGCTGCAGGATCGACAGCGCACGGACGTTGGCGGTGCCGACCGTGTGCTGCGTGACGCCCATGCACCAGATCACCGTGCTGGGCTTGTTCTTCGCTATCACCTCCGCCACCCGGCGAAGCTGGGCTCCGGGGACGCCGGTCACCCGCTCGACCTCCTCAGGCGTCCATTTCTTCACCTCGGCGCGGATCTCGTCCATGCCGTAGACGCGCTGGCGGATGTACTCCTTGTCCTCCCAGCCGTTTTCGAAGATGTGCCACAGCAGGCCCCAGGCGACCGGGATGTCGGTGCCGGGACGGATGCGGACATAGTCGGTGGCATGCGCCGCGGTGCGGGTGAAGCGCGGATCGACGACGATGAAGGGGGCGCGGTTGTGCTCCTTGCCGCGCAGCATGTGCTGCATCGACACCGGGTGCGCTTCCGCCGGATTGCCGCCGACGATCAGCAGCGCCTTGGAGTTCTGGATGTCGTTGTAGCTGTTGGTCATGGCGCCGTAGCCCCACGTGTTCGCCACGCCGGCGACCGTGGTTGAGTGGCAGATGCGCGCCTGATGGTCGACGTTGTTGGTGCCCCAGAATGCCGCCAGCTTGCGGTAGAGATAGGCGCCCTCGTTGGAGAATTTCGCCGAGCCCAGCCAGAACACCGCGTCGGGACCGGACGCCTGCCGGATCTCCAGCAGCTTGTTGCCGATCTCCTCGATCGCCTGGTCCCAGGTGATGCGCTGCCACACGCCGTCGACCAGCTTGAGGGGGTATTTGACCCGGCGGGTGCCCTTGGTCAGTTCGCGCACCGAGGCACCCTTGGCGCAGTGGGTGCCCTGGTTGATCGGGCTTTCCCAGCCCGGCTCCTGTCCGACCCAGACGCCGTTCTGCACCTCGGCGATCACCGTGCAGCCGACGGAGCAGTGGGTGCAGACGTTCTTGCGCGTCACCACCTCGACATTCGGCAGGATGGGACCGGCCTCCGCCTTGCGGATCATCGCGCCCGGCAGCGCGCCGACCGCGGCGATGCCGCCCGCGGCAAGGCCGGAGCGGCGCAGGAAGCCACGGCGGCTGACGCCCGATTCCAGGCTGTCGGCCAGCGCGGCGACCAGACCGGAGCGTTTGCCGCCTGTCATTTTCGCTGACGAGCGTTTGACCAGCATGGACACCCTCCGGATCGCCCTACAGGCGGTTCAGCGCGTAGAAGCGCTTGACGTGTTCGGTTTCGCGGTAGCGGGTCTTCACCTGCTCCTGCGGCGATTCCATCGCCTGCGCCTCGTCTCCCGCCGGCAGCACCGTGGCAGCGGCGGCGCCGGCCGCACCCAGGCCCAGCGTCTTCAGGATGTCGCGGCGTTGCAGGGGATTGCGCGGCGGGGAATTGCGTGAGGGTTCTGGCGGCGTCTTCATGCGTCGGCCTCCTCGAACTGGTCGGTCTGTCGGTTGAGCGCTTCCCGTTCGATTTCCAGGAACAGGCGGCCGATGGTGCCGACCGGGCGGTAGAGACCGGCAGCCTCCGCCCCCTCCAGATCGCCGAAGAAGCGGTCGGCCCAGGGCAGCAGATGGCTGTCCAGCATGTGGCGCTGCACCGCCGGGTCGGCCGCCTCGCGGATCAGCACCGCCATAACGTCGCAGAGTGCGGCGATATGGTCCTCCGGCTCCGACACGTCGGGTGCGCGCTCCAAACCCAGCGCCTGCAGGTCGGCGCGCAGGGCCGACAGCGGACGGTCGGTCAGGAAGCCCGTGCGGTAATAGGAGGCGTATGGGACCAGTTCGCCCTGGACGACGCCGATGAACAGCGCGTTGAACTCCCGCTCCGCCGCTTGGGCGTTGGTGGCGCGGGCGCGGGCGGCCAGATCGTCGAAGGCGCGGCCGATCGGCGTCGCATCGCCGGCAAGGCCACCCAGCAGCGCCAGCAGGTCAGCGCCCGGCGGGGCCGCCAGCGTCAGCGCCAGCAGCCGGTAGACGTCGGCGCGCAAGCCATCCGCGCCGCTTTCCGGATCATGAACCGTCATCACACTCCCGCAAGCCGCTCCGGAACCTTCACCAAAAGCAATGACCGGTCGAAAGCCAAGACTGGACCGAACATGGACAACGCCCGGCAGGACCAAAGGTTGCCTTACCCGGTCGGGGTCATCCCGCCGGGGTCATCCCTTTTTTCCGGCGGAGGGGTCACTCCTTACGGTCGGCCTGCGGACGGCCGGAGAAGTTGCGGTGCTCGACCGATGCCTCCTCCCCCACCCGCGCGCCCACCGACGCGAAGGTCTCGTCGGCGCTGCGGGCGAACAGGCTCGGCAGGACCGCCCAGGCGCCACCCGCCAGGACGAGGATGGCGACGAGCGCGGCGAGGAAGGCTTTCATCGGCTAAACTCCGGACAGCGCTGACCGGAACGAAGCCGCGCTGCCGGCTCCGCCCACGTCCTGCATAACGCCGCCCGAGCCTGATTGTTTCCGTCCAATCTTTTCCGCTTGATATGCTCTAATCGAGCACATATGGTTTTGCTCAGAACGAGCATAGAGCGGAGCACATGATGCCCGAGGTCGCCGAACTCGCCTACACCCCCGCCGTCGCCGTGGCGACCGCGCCGATCTATGAGCGCATGAAGCGCGTCATGCCGGCCATCGAATGGCCCTTCCACGCGCCGCTGGTCCACGCCATCAACGAGCTGAAGCGCGAACGCAACGCCGTCATCCTGGCGCACAACTACCAGACGCCGGAGATTTTCCACGGCGTGGCCGACATCGTCGGCGACAGCCTGGCGCTGGCCGCCAAGGCGACACAGACCGACGCCGACGTGATCGTGCTGGCCGGCGTGCATTTCATGGCGGAGACGGCGAAGCTGTTGAACCCGGCCAAGACGGTGCTGATCCCCAGCCGCAACGCCGGCTGTTCGCTGGCCGACAGCATCACCGCCGCCGACGTCCGCCTGCTGCGCGAGGCGCATCCCGGCGTGCCGGTGGTCGCCTATGTCAACACGTCGGCCGAGGTGAAGGCGGAGGTCGACATCTGCTGCACGTCGGGCAATGCGGTGGAGGTGGTGGAATCGCTGGGCGTCGACCGGGTGATCTTCCTGCCCGACGAATATCTGGCGAAATACGTCGCCACCCAGACCAAGGTCGAGATCATCGCCTGGAAGGGCCATTGCGAGGTGCATGAGCGCTTCACCGGGGCGGAGATCGAGGACTTCCGCCGCCGTTTCGAGCGGCTGACCGTGATCGCCCACCCCGAATGCCCGCCCGACGTGCTGGAGGCGGCCGATTTCGTCGGCTCCACCGCCCGCATGATCGATTTCGTCGGCTCGGAGAAGCCGCCGCGGGTGCTGATGGTCACCGAATGCTCGATGAGCGACAACGTCGCCGCCGCCTCTCCCGAGACGGAGTTCGTGCGGCCCTGCAACCTCTGCCCGCACATGAAGACGGTGACCCTGTCGGGCATCCTGGAGTCGCTGCAGACCCTGGAGCCGCGGGTCGAGATCCCCGACGCGCTGGCCGCCCGCGCCCGCCGCTCCGTCGAGCGCATGCTGGCGGTGAAGCCGAAGTGAGTGGTCCCAACTCCCCCTCTCCCCCCCGGGGAGAGGGTCGGGGTGAGGGGGACCCGCTTCGAGGATCTC
>CBIHQY010000085.1:0-12814 GCA_966212305.1 uncultured Azospirillum sp. | reverse complement strand
CCGGCCCGGTCTCGTTGACAGGGCCTTGCCATAGTCCTATGTGAGACCCGTCGATAGGCTGGCCCACATTCCGTTTTACTCCCGAGGTTTTCATGTTCGGCGCTCTCGCCCGCAAGATTTTCGGCACCGCCAACACGCGCGCGGTCAAGGCGCTGCACAAGACCGTGGCTCAGATCAACGCGCTGGAGCCGTCGGTCGCCGCGCTGTCGGACGACCAGCTGAAGGGTCGCACCGACTGGCTGCGCGAGCGGCTGGCCAAGGGCGAGACGCTGGACGACATCCTGCCCGATGCCTTCGCCACCGTGCGCGAGGCGGCCAAGCGCGTGCTGGGCCAGCGTCATTTCGACGTGCAGCTGATGGGCGGCATGGTGCTGCACAGCGGCAAGATCGCCGAGATGCGCACCGGCGAGGGCAAGACCCTGGTCGCCACGCTGGCGGTCTACCTGAACGCGCTGGAAGGCAAGGGCGTCCACGTCGTCACCGTGAACGACTATCTCGCCTCGCGCGACAGCGGCTGGATGGCGCGGGTCTACGGCTTCCTCGGCCTGACCACCGGCTGCATCGTGCATGGGCTGGACGACGACGAGCGGCGCGCCGCCTACGCCGCCGACATCACCTACGGCACGAACAACGAGTTCGGCTTCGACTATCTGCGCGACAACATGAAGTTCCGGCTGGAGGAACTGGTCCAGCGGCCCTTCAACTACGCCATCGTCGACGAGGTCGACTCGATCCTGATCGACGAGGCGCGCACGCCGCTGATCATCTCGGGCCCGTCGACCGATTCGTCGGAGATGTATGTCCAGGTCGACCGGCTGATCCCGATGCTGGTGGCCGAGGATTACGAGAAGGACGAGAAGCACCGCTCCGTCAGCTTCACCGAAGCCGGCCAGGAGCATATGGAGCAGCTTCTGGCCGAGGCCGGGCTGCTGAAGTCGGGCGGCCTCTACGACATCCAGAACGTGGCGCTGGTCCACCATTCGCAGCAGGCGCTGCGCGCCCACATGCTGTTCCAGCGCGACAAGGATTACATCGTCAAGGACGACAAGGTCGTCATCATCGACGAGTTCACCGGCCGCATGATGGAAGGCCGCCGCTTCTCCGAAGGCCTGCACCAGGCGCTGGAAGCCAAGGAGAAGGTGACGATCCAGCGCGAGAACCAGACGCTGGCCTCCATCACCTTCCAGAACTACTTCCGCATCTATCCGAAGCTGGCCGGCATGACCGGCACCGCCCTGACCGAAGCGGCGGAGTTCGGCGAGATCTACGGGCTCGAGGTCGTCGACATCCCGACCAACGTCCCGGTCAAGCGCATCGACCACGACGACGAGGTCTATCGCACCGCGACCGAGAAATACCATGCGATGATCGACCTGATCGAGGATGCCCGCAAGCGCGGCCAGCCGGTGCTGGTCGGCACCACCTCGATCGAGAAGTCGGAACTGCTGGCCGACCTGCTGACCAAGCGCGGCATCCCGCACAACGTTCTGAACGCCCGCCACCACGAGCAGGAAGCCTACATCGTGGCGCAGGCCGGCCGCGCCGGGGCCGTGACCGTCGCCACCAACATGGCCGGCCGCGGCACCGACATCCAGTTGGGCGGCAATCTCCAGATGCGGATCGAGGTCGAGCTGGCCGATGTCCCGGAAGGCCCGGAGCGCGAGGCCCGCATCAAGCAGATCGAGGCCGAGATCGCCGAGGCGCGCGAGACGGTGAAGCAGGCCGGCGGTCTCTATGTCGTCGGCACCGAGCGGCACGAGAGCCGCCGCATCGACAACCAGCTGCGCGGCCGTTCGGGCCGCCAGGGCGACCCCGGCACCTCCAAGTTCTTCCTGTCGCTGGAAGACGACCTGATGCGCATCTTCGGGTCGGAGCGGATGGACAGCATGCTCCAGCGCCTCGGCCTGAAGGAGGGCGAGGCGATCATCCATCCCTGGATCAACAAGGCGCTGGAGAAGGCGCAGCAGAAGGTCGAGGCGCATCACTTCGAGGTCCGCAAGAACCTGCTGAAGTTCGACAACGTCATGAACGACCAGCGCAAGGTCGTCTATGAACAGCGCCACGAGGTGATGGAGAGCGAGGACATCGCGGAGGAAATCCGCGAGATGCGCCAGCAGATCATCGCCAACATGGTCTCGGCCGCCATCCCGGCCAACAGCTACTCCGAGCAGTGGGACATCGACGGCCTGCACGAGGCGGTCAACCGCGTGCTGGGCATGGACATGCCGGTGCACGAGTGGGCCAAGGAAGAGGGCATCGCCGAGCCGGAGATCGAGGAACGCGTGCGCGAGGCCGCCGACCGCAAATACGCGGACAAGGAGGAGGCCTACGGCGCCGAGACGATGCGGCATGTGGAAAAGAGCATCCTGCTCCAGATCCTGGACCAGGAATGGAAGGACCACCTCCTCCAGCTCGACCACCTGCGCCAGGGCATCAACCTGCGCGCCTACGCCCAGAAGGACCCGCTGAACGAGTACAAGCGCGAGGCGTTCGAGCTGTTCGACACGATGCTGGTGGCGCTGCGCGAGCAGGTAACCACCATCCTGATGCATGTCGAAATCCGCATGGCGCCGTCGCAGGAGGAACTGTTCGCCCGCCAGATGCAGGAGATGCACGAGGGCCGCATGGACCCGGCGCTGGCGATGGCGGCCATGGGGGCCGGCATGGGGGTGGATGGCGACGACGCCTTGCCCGCCGGCATGGTCCGTGCCTCGTCGCTGGCCGGCACGCCGGAAGACCAGCCGCTGCCGGCAGAGGTGATGGAGAACACCCCGCGCAACGCCGCCTGCCCCTGCGGGTCGGGCAAGAAGTTCAAGCACTGCCACGGCCGCATGGCCTAAGGGGCATGTTATCCCCTCCCCCGCGATCGGACCGGCCTTCGGTCGGCCGAGAGCGGGGGAGGGTCAGGGTGGGGGTCCAACTCCCACAAAGCTCCCCCACCCACATTGAAACCACCCCCTCCCCACCCCGTTTCCTTTCCACCACCACGGAAAAACGGGACGCCATGTTCGAAGAATTCAAGAAATTCATCAGCCGCGGCAATGTCGTCGAGCTGGCCGTCGGCATCATCATCGGTGCCGCCTTCACCGGGATCGTCAATTCCCTGGTCAAGGACATCCTGATGCCGCCGATCGGCTGGATCATGGGCGGCATCGATTTTTCGAACTACTTCATCAGCCTGTCGGGCGGCCATTACGACTCGCTCCAGGCCGCCGAGAAGGCGGGGGCGGCCACCGTCAATTACGGCCGCTTCATCAACAGCTGCATCAATTTCCTGATCGTGTCGGGCGCCCTGTTCATGATCGTCCGGCAGGTCAACCGCCTGCACGTCCTGCACAAGGAAGCGCCGAAGACCCCGCCGCGCCAGGAATTGCTGCTGGAGGAAATCCGCGACGCCCTGCGCGCCCAAGCCAACGGCCAAGTCAACAGTCAGGCCGGCGGTCAGGCCGGCTCCCAACCGCCGGCGGCCGACCGCGGCACCCCCTGAACCTTCCGCCGGCCCTGGCGTGATTTCGCTCCCTGCGGGAGCTTGTCACAGAGCAGGGAGAACCCCCCGTTGCCGCAGCGCGTCGAACGGGTTACCCTCTTGGATAAGCTGGCGATGGCGGTGGGATGGCGAAGGCCTCGCACGCCTGCGCTGTCCATGACCTCGGCAAGGGCCATGTCCATGTCCGCCACGCGCTGTCCGCCGACCGTCCCCGACGGTGCGCCGCCATGATCCGCTCCGCGGCGCGCCGGGCCGCCATGCGCTTGCTTGCCATCCTTCTGCTGTCCCTTCTGGCCGGCGACCCGGCGGCGGCGATCAACGCGCCGGCGCCGGCTGCGGCAACGCCGGACGCGGGTCCGCGCCCGGCGGAAATCCGGGTGACGCTGGACGACAATTACCCGCCCTACAGCTTCCGCACCCCCGACGGCGTCCATGTCGGCATCGTGAAGGACCTGTGGGCGCTGTGGTCGCAGAAGACCGGAATCCCGGTCCAGATGATGCCCACCGACTGGAGCCTCGCCCGCCAGGCCATCGACACCGGGGCCGCCGACGTCATCGAGACGATCTTCCGCAACAGCGCGCGCGACGTGCTCTACGATTTCTCGAAGCCCTATGCCCGCGTCGACGTGCCGATCTGGTTCAGCGCCGACCTCAGCGGCATTACCGGAGTGGAGTCCTTGCGCGCCTTCACGGTCGGGGTGAAGGACGGCGATTTCTGCGCCGAATGGCTGACCGACCAGGGCATCACCGCCTTCCAGCGCTATCCCGGTTTCGAAGCGATGGTGGAGGCCGCGGCGCGGCAGGAAACCCGGGTCTTCTGCATGGACGACCCGTCCGCCCGCTATTACATGACCAAGCGCGGCGTGCAGGGACGCTTCCGCTACACCGATCCGCTCTATACCGGCGAACTGCACTGGGCGGTGCGCAAGGGCAATGTCGCGCTCTACCGTTTGGTCGCCGACGGCTTCGCCCGCATCACCCCGCAGGAGCGCAAGGCGATCGAGGAGCGCTGGCTCGGCCGCAGCCTCACCGGCATGGTCAGCCCCCAGATGATGGACCTGCTGCTCAAGCTGCTGAGCGGACTGGCGGTGCTGGGCTTCGGCGCGCTGGTGTGGGTGCTGCTGCTGCGCCGGCAGGTGGAAAGCAAAACGCAAAGCCTGCGCACCGCGGTGGCGGCCCTGACCGCCAGCGAGGAGCGCGTCCGCACCATCTTCGACAACGTCACCGACGCCATCTTCATCCACGACCTGGACAGCGGCGCCGTCCTGGAGGCCAACCGCCGGATGAGGGAGATGTACCGGGTTGGCAATATGTCGCTGTCGGACCTCACCGTCGCGATGATCAGCTCCGGTGTGCCGCCCTACACGCGGCACGACGCGGTGGCCCGCATCCGCAAGGCGGCCGACGGCGAACCCCAGCTGTTCGAATGGCACGCCCGCCGGCTCGACGGCGCACTGTTCTGGGTGGAGGTCAGCATGCGGCGCGCCGTCATCGACGGCAACGACCGCCGGCTGCTGGTCCTCGTCCGCGACATCACCGAACGCAAGGCGGCGCAGGAGCGGATGGAGTATCTGTCGCGCCACGACGCGCTGACCCTGCTGCCCAACCGCGTCCTGGTGCAGGACCGCACCGAACAGGCGCTGGCCCGGTCGGAACGCAACGGCCGGCTGGTGGCGCTGGTCGCCTGCGGCCTCGACCGCTTCAAGACGGTGAACGACAGCCTCGGCCACGCCGTCGGCGACGCCCTGCTGCGCGCGGTGGCGGACCGGCTGAAGGCGGCGGTGCGCGACACCGACACGGTCAGCCGCGGCGGCGGCGACGAGTTCATCCTGCTGCTGTCCGGGCAGCCCGACATCGATTCGGTGGTGGAGGCCGTCGCCTCCCTGCACGAGGCGATGGCCGAGCCCTTCCAGGTCGGCGGGCATGAGCTGACCGTCACCCTGTCGTCGGGCGTGGCGCTGGCCCCGGCCGACGGCAAGGATTTCGCCACCCTGCTGAAGAACGCGGACACCGCCCTGCACCACGCCAAGGCGGCCGGCCGCGACACCCACCGCTTCTATGCCGAGGCGATGAACGCCGAGGCGGTGGCCCACCTGTCCACCCGCAGCGGCCTGCGCCGCGCGCTCGACCGCGGGGAGTTCCTGATCCATTACCAGCCGCAGGTCAGCCTGGAGAGCGGTGCCGTGACCGGCGCGGAGGCGCTCGTGCGCTGGAACCACCCCGACAAGGGCATGGTCCCGCCCGGCGACTTCATCCCGATCGCCGAGGACAGCGGCCTGATCGTGCCCATCGGCGCCTGGGTCCTGACGGAGGCCTGCCGGCAGGCGGCGGCATGGCATGCCCGCGGCCTGCCGCTGTCGGTGGCGGTCAACCTGTCGGCTTTGCAGCTTCAGCGCAACGACCTCGTCGCCACGGTGACGCGGGCCCTGGCCGACAGCGGGCTCGACCCGCTGCTGCTGGAACTGGAGCTGACCGAATCGATGCTGATCCAGAACACCGATGTGGTGATGGACAATCTGCGCCGCATCAAGGCGATGGGCGTGCAGGTGTCGATCGACGATTTCGGCACCGGCTATTCCAACCTGTCCTACATCGGCCGTCTGGCGGTGGACAAGCTGAAGATCGACCGCAGCTTCGTCGCCGACCTCACCAGCAACCACGACAGCGCCAAGATCACCGCCGCCGTCATCCAGATGGCCCACAGCCTGAACCTGACCGCCGTGGCCGAAGGCGTGGAGGATGCCGAGACGCTGAAAGCCCTGCGCGCCCTGCGTTGCGACGTCGCCCAGGGCTATTACCTGGGCCGCCCCGGCCCCGCCGAGGCGGTCGAACGCGCCGCCCGGCAGGTGAACCCGTTCAAGGTCGGGGCTTAACGCCGCCCCTTTCCCTACAGTCCCTTCACCAGGGCGACGAGCTGGTCGAGCGCGGCGCTCCAGCCGTGATGGAAGCCCATCTCCTCATGCTGTTTCTTCGCCGCTTCGTCCTTGTGGAGCGCGACGGCGGTATAGAGCGTGCCGCCGGCCGTCGGCTCGATGGTGACGGACGCGGTCATGAAGCCGCCGCCGGTGGGGCGGAAGCCCGGCCCCAGCGCGTCGGTGAAGACCAGCCGCCGCTCGGGCTCCACGGCCAGGAAGCAGCCGGTGCTGTCGTTCCTCTCGCCGTTCGGCCCTTCCATCACCGTGCGGAACTTGCCGCCGGGCCGCAGGTCGATCTCGCAGGCGGTGGTCCGCCAGGGCGCCGGCGTGAACCACTTCATCAGCAGCTCCGGCTCGGTCCAGGCCCGCCAGACGAGGCCCGGCGGAACCGCGACCTCGCGCTTCAGTTCAAGGTCGAGCTGCGGGTTGAAAACCGTAGTGGTCATGGTGTCCCTTCCTCCCGTTTGTTCAGGTCCAGCACCAGGCTGTCCAGTTGATCGAGCCGCTTCGTCCACAGGCTCCGCTGGACTTCCAGCCAGCTTTCCGCGGCCGCCAGCGCCTCCGGCTTCAGCGTGCAGGTGCGCACACGCCCCTGTTTCCGCGTTTCGACCAGCCCGCTGTCCTCCAGCATCTTCAGATGCTGCAGGAAGCTGGGCAGAGCCATGCCGAAGGGTTTCGCAAGGTCGCCGACCGAAGCCGGACCACGCCCCAGCGCCTGGATCACCGCCCGGCGCGTGGGATCTGCCAGCGCACGGAACGTCCTGTCGAGTGCTGCATCCATGACGGCACCCTAGCGGGAGAAAACACTTAGGTCAACGCCTAACTATTGGAGTCACGCCGCCCCGTTCGCCATGTGCAGGCTGATGACCCCGGCGACGATCAGGGCGATGCCGACCACCTTCATCGCGGTCAGCGACTCGCCGAACACGAACACGCCGATGGCGGCGATGGCCGCGGTTCCCGCCGCCGACCAGATGGCATAGGCGATGCCGACCTCGATGCTGCGCAGCGCCTTGGCGAGCAGCACGAAGGCGACGCCGTAGCACACCACCACGACCGCCGCCGGACCCAGCCGCGTCATCCCGTCCGACATCTTCATCGCGGAGGTGCCGACGATCTCGAACAGGATCGCCACCACCAGATACAGCCAGCTCATCGCCCAAAGCCCCCGCCAACCCCGACCTCTCCCGCAAGGCCGATCCCGCGGGCGGCGCAGGATGAACCGGGCGAAGGGGCGCCGCAAGTGGCGCCGGACACGCTCCACATCGGACGCCCACGGTTGACGCCACGCCCGGCCGGCCCTAGGGTCTTTGCCCTCATTCCCAACTTTATCTTTGTGGTTTCGAAAGGGTCCGACGATGACCGGCGAACGGGATCTGGCGTTGCAGGCGAAGGCATGGCCGTTCGAGGAGGCGCGCAAACTGGTCGCGCGCTTCGCGAAAGCGCCGCCCGCCAAAGGCTATGTCCTGTTCGAGACCGGCTATGGTCCGTCGGGCCTGCCGCATCTCGGCACCTTCGGCGAGGTGGCGCGCACCAGCATGGTGCGCCACGCCTTCCAGACCATGAGCGACATTCCGACCAGGCTGTTCTGCTTCTCGGACGACATGGACGGCCTGCGCAAGGTCCCCGACAACATCCCCAACAAGGAGATGGTGGCGGCCAACCTGGGCAAGCCGCTGACCCAGGTGCCCGATCCCTTCGGCACCCATGACAGCTTCGGCGCCCACAACAACGCCCGGCTGCGTGCCTTCCTCGACAGCTTCGGCTTCGAGTACGAGTTCCAGTCCTCCACCGACTGGTACAAGTCCGGCCGCTTCGACGAGGCGCTGCTCGGCGTCCTGCGCCATTACGACGAGGTGATGGCGGTGATGCTGCCCACCCTCGGCGCCGAGCGTCAGGCGACCTACAGCCCCTTCCTGCCGGTCTCCCCCTCCACCGGCCGGGTCCTGCAGGTCCCGATGCTGGAGCGCAATGTCGATGCCGGCACCATCGTCTTCGAGGACGAGGACGGCAAGAAGGTGGAACTGCCGGTCACCGGCGGCCATGTGAAGCTGCAGTGGAAGCCCGACTGGGGCATGCGCTGGTTCGGGCTGGGCGTCGATTACGAGATGTACGGCAAGGATCTGATCCCGTCGGCCGACCTCGCCGGCAAGATCTGCAGGATCCTCGGCGGCACCCCGCCGGAAGGCTTCAACTACGAACTCTTCCTCGACGACAAGGGCCAGAAGATCTCCAAGTCGAAGGGCAACGGCCTGACCATGGAGGAATGGCTGGCCTACGCGCCGCAGGAAAGCCTCGCCCTCTACATGTTCCAGAAGCCGAAGTCGGCCAAGCGCCTGTACTTCGACGTCATCCCGCGCGCGGTGGACGAGTACCTGACCTTCGTCGACAAGGTCCATGGCGAGGAGCCGGCGAAGAAGCTGGAGAACCCGGCCTGGCACATCCACAACGGCAAGCCGCCTGCCGTGCGCTCGGACGTGTCCTTCAACCTGCTGCTCAATCTGGCGGGCGCGGCGAATGCCGAGACCAAGGACACCATGTGGGGCTTCATCCGCCGCTACGCGCCGGACGCCACGCCGGAGAACAGCCCCTTCCTGGACAGCATGGTCGGCTATGCCGTGCGCTACTACCAGGATCAGGTGAAGCCGACCAAGCGGTTCCGCGCCCCCACCGATGCGGAGCGCGCCGCCCTGCAGGACCTGCTGGCCAAGCTGGACACCCTGCCGGCCGACGCCCGCGCCGACACCATTCAGAACGAGGTGTTCGCGGTGGGCAAGGAGCATGGCTTCACCGAGCTGCGGGCGTGGTTCCAGGCTCTGTACGAGGTGCTGCTGGGCCAGACCACCGGCCCGCGCATGGGCTCCTTCATCCAGCTCTACGGCATCGACGAGACCAAGGCGCTGATCCGCGAGAAGCTGGCGGGCTGAGGCCCGCTGGTTTTCATGCGACTGGAGGGGGCGTCGAAAGGCGCCTCCTTTTTCGTTTCTGAACCGATCCGAACGCAATTGTCTTCGAAATCGATCGTTCTTCTGACCCGCGACCGGCCCTGTGCCCGAAAAAAGGGCGGGAAACTGCCTTTCCGCCCACCGGCCGGGCAAGGTTAAAGAAATTCCATACCGCGCTATGCGGATGTCGCACCGCACCAATTCGAAAAGGGTGGTACCGCTAACACGGCCGTCGGCTTAAACTCCGCCTCGTTACTGCATTTTGCAGTGCGTTTCCTCCCTAGACTAAAGGCCGCGCCCGCATGGGCTGCGGCCTTTTTTTTGGCGCAGCGGCCGGATCCCGCCCTCCCCTGTGACGGTCGTCACAGCCAAGATAGATAAAATACCGGATAAATTGTTCCGGTAACCGCGGCTGGTCCGAATGGCCCGTCCGCCGGGATGCATCGGGAGGGAGGACGTGGGATGACCGCCGATCCGCCGCCGTTTGAACGCCACCATCGCACGGCGCAGACTTTGGTCAGCACCTTTCAGGAGGCGCTGGAGCCGCAATTCACCGCCAAAGGCGTGCTGTCGCGCGAGGAATTCACCCGCGCCATGGGGCTGATGATGGCGCA
Organism: uncultured Azospirillum sp.; assembly: GCA_966212305.1. Taxonomy (GTDB): domain Bacteria; phylum Pseudomonadota; class Alphaproteobacteria; order Azospirillales; family Azospirillaceae; genus Azospirillum. The sequence goes on along the minus strand of CBIHQY010000085.1, from coordinate 2,853 downwards.
TTGGCCGTCGGTGCTGCCGCTGTTCGCCTCGATCTGCCAAGCCTGTACCGCAGCCTCCTGCACCGCGTCCGGTTGCGGCGGCTGCGCGACGGTGGGGGACGGGCAACAGCCTCTTCATCACAATGGACGCCGCCGCGATTTCGTCACCCGCCTGATGGTCTCGGCCCTGCGCACCCGCCTGCCCGACAGCATGGATCCGATCACCGGCGCCAGCTTTCCCCAGGTGATCCTCCCCGGCCTGCAATCGACGCTGACCGCCCTGTTCTACGAGAAGGAGTGGGAGGCGATGAACGCCAGCGCCATCGCCCTGTTCAACCGGCTGGGAACCGACCGCGATGCCGAGGTCTGGCGGCGGCTCGCGCGTGAGGAAACGCTGGCGGTGTTGGCCGACACGCCATTCATCCGGGTGATGCTGCGCTTCCGCCAGTTCCACCAGCAGCGCCAGACCTTCATCCGGCGGATGACCGACCATCTGCGCGACCGGCATTTCGTTTTCGCCGAGGAGCATTTCCAGGCGTTGTTCGACGCCCTGTTCGGCCGGCTGCGCGAGGGCCTGCGCACCGAACTGGACCGCGCCCGCACCGACATCCATTACGGCGAGGGCACGGCGGAGGCGCTGCTGCGCATCTTCGACCAGTTCGACAAGCACCGGCTGGAGCAGTCCGTTCCGATCCGCGTGCTGGGCGGCCGGCAGGTGCCGCGCCCGATGCTGGCGCAACGCAACATGCTGGGCGCCACCCCCGCCACCAAACGGCGCTGAGCCCCGCGGCCGGCCGTGCCGAATGTCACAAGCCGGGCCGGTGCCGAATTAGGACGCCGTTAACCAGGGGGGCGCTTCGATGGACCGCATGATCCCACCACTGCCGCTCCGGCCCCGCCGCGGCACCACCACAAGGCTTCAGGTCCGGTGACAGCCCGGCGCTCCCCGTCCCGCCCCTCCCCCCGTCTCCCGCCGGAGACGGACTGCGGGGTCGCGCCCGAACTGATGGACTATTTGTTCGCCGGATCGCCGGAGCCTGGACCGCTTCCGGCCCCTGCTCCGCCATCATCCTCTGGGCCCGGCCGCGGCGTCGCCCGTCAGGTCGGCGACGTGCTGGTCGAATCGCGGCTGGCCGGGATGGGCGATGCCGACGTGCGCTCCACCCTCGCCCGCAAGCTGTGCCGGCTGCTGCCCGACCTGCCGCCGGGCGAGGCCGACACCGTCAGCACCGTCGCCGTCCGTGCCCTGGAGCAGCTGGCCCGCGACCACGTCGTCCGGGTGCGCGAGGCGCTGGCGACGGCGATCAAGGACATCGCCTGCGCCCCGCCCTCGGTGGTGGCGACGCTGGCGCGCGACGTCGAACGGTCGGTGGCGGAGCCGGTTCTGCGCTGCTGCGCGGCTCTCGGCGACGAGGATCTGCTGGACATCGTCGCCGCGGCCCCCGCCGGCTGGGCGCTGTCGGCGATCGCGCGGCGCCACAGCATCGGTGCCGCCTTGTCCGACGCCATCGCCGGCAGCGGCCATGCCGGGGCCACCGGCATCCTGCTCGACAACAGCGGGGCGGTGATCGCCGAACCGACCCTCGAATCGCTGGTGGAGCGGTCGGCCCACCATCCCGACTGGCGGGAGAAGCTGGCCCGCCGTCCCGCCCTGCCCCGCCGGCTGGCGCTGCGGCTGGCCGATTTCGTCGATCTGGCGGTGGTGGAGACTTTGCGGCGGCGTCCCGACTTCGACGACGCCACGGTGGCGGAGATCGCCGCCACCACCCGCCGCCGCATCGACTGGGCCGAAGCGCCCGAGTCGGCCGAGTCGCCGGAACGCCGCGCCGTCCGCCTGCACCGGCTGGGCAAGCTGGACGAGACGGCGTTGGGCGACGCAATGTCGTGGAACGAGGCCGGATTCGTGCGGGCGGCGCTGACCTTGCGCGCCCGCGTGGCGCCGGAGGTGGTGGACCTGATCCTGGACGCCCATGACCCGCAGGCGGTCACCGCCCTGGTCTGGCGCGCCGGCCTGTCGATGCGCTGCGCCATGCAGATCCAGACCCGCGCGGCCGGCATCCATCCGCGTGCCATGCTGAACGCCCGGCAGGGCAGCGGCTTCCCGCTGTCCTCCGCCGAGATGGCCCGACACCTGGAACGCTACGGCATCGGGCCCTGACGGAAGCCGCTCAGTAAGGCTGCGGCTGCGCGCCCCCGCGCGGCATCGGCTGGCGCGGCGTGGCGCGGCCGGTGCGCGGCACCGGGGTGTCGGGCGAGACCTCCTTGTAATAGGGGCCGCGGTCGGTCGGGCTCTCCATCGCCTCGGCCGGGGTGACGATCTGCTCGCCGGTGCCGGCGTCGAAGGCGATCAGCGGCAACGCGCGCACCTTCAGGCAGGCTTCGCGCTTGGCGGCCAGTTCCGCCGACTGCGAGCCGTCCAGCGTCACCAGCGGCAGCACCCAGTTCGCCCGCTGGTCGGCGGGGATCGAGGTGTAGACATAGTTGGTCAGCGGCCGGCAATAGGCGATGCTGGCTTCGGCCGTGGCATCGACGATGGGGGCGGCGGCGATGGCGGCGGTGTAATCGCCAACCGTCTGGGCCTGGGCGGAACCGGCCACCGAGACGCCGGCGATGCCGGCGATGCCGGCGGCAAGCGCCAGAGACATGGTCAGACCGGGAATGAAACGGGCCACGAGCTTGGCCATCAGCGCTCTCCTTCGACCATCTTTGAACAAGGTAAGGACCGGACGCGAACCATACGTATAAAGCCGAACGGTCCAGTCGTTGGAAAGGATCATCGGGGGTGCGACGCAAAGCTGCAATGCCTCGCTAGCGGTCAGGCTTGCCCTCCGCGACAAAACGCGCTACCTACGCTTCCGAAATCTCGGGGCGCTG
>CBIHQY010000084.1:0-13102 GCA_966212305.1 uncultured Azospirillum sp. | reverse complement strand
CCGCCGCCGCTGACCAACACCCGCTTCGACGAGGATTACCGCTACCTGCTCTCGCCCGATGCCCGTTCCGGCGCCTTCTGGGAGCGGTTCAAGGCGATCCCGGTCACCGGCGACGGCACCGCCTCGCTCTCCACCGGCCTGGAGCTTCGCCTGCGCGGTGAGGCGATCCGCAACAGCAGTTGGGGCCAGGACGAGCCGCGCAACGACGCCTATGGTCTGTGGCGCGCCCTGCCCTATGCCGACCTGCGCGTCGGGCAGAGCCTCCGCCTGTTCGGCCAGCTCGTCATGGCCGGCACGGCGGGCAAGCTGGACCCGCTCGCCCCGCCGGACGCAGACCGCATCGACCTGATGCAGGGCTTCGCCGATCTCAACGCCCCGCTCGGCGACGCCCAGGGCACGCTGCGCGTCGGCCGCCAGATGCTGGCCTATGGGTCGGAACGGCTGATCTCGCTGCGCTACGGCGCCAACGTGCCGCGCGCCTTCGACGCGGTGAAGGGGATCGTCAGCGCCGGCCCCTGGAGGGTCGACGCCTTCCTCGGCCGCCCGGTCCAGCCGACTCAGGAGCTGTTCGACGATGGCCGCGACGCCAAACGCACCGCTTGGGCGCTCTATGCCACGCGACCGCTCGATTTGGGGTGGACCGACAGCGCCGGGCTCGATGCCTATTACATCGGTTACCGCAACCGCAGCGCCGGCTTTGACTCAGGACGCGCCAGCGAGCTGCGCCACACCATCGGCCTGCGCAGCTTCGGCAAGGCCGCCGGCTGGGATTGGAACTGGGAGGCGATGGGCCAATTCGGCCGCTTCGGCAGCGGGTCGATCCGGGCCTGGTCGCTCGCCACCGACAGCGGCTATCGCTTCGCCACGCTGCCGCTGCAACCCCGCCTCAGCCTGAAGGCCAACATCGCCAGCGGCGACGGCAACCCGCGCGACGACCGGCTGGAGACCTTCAATCCGCTGTTCCCGCGCGCCAAATACTTCGGAGAGCTGACGCCGATCGGCCCCTACAACCTGATGAACCTGCACCCGACGCTCGACCTCGCCCTGACCGACACGTTCAGCCTGTCCGCCTCCGCCATCGCCTTTTGGCGGGAGAGCCTGGACGATGGGGTCTACGACCTGACCGGCGGCCTGCTGCGCTCCGGCGCCGCGTCACGGGCACGCTATGTCGGCACCCAGGGCGAACTGGTGCTGTCCTACAGCTCCGGCCGCTCCTTCGAGGGGCTGATCTCCTATTCGCTGTTCCGCCCCGGTCCCTTCCTGAAGGACAGCGGCCCGGCCAAGACCATCCACTTCGCCGGGATGGAGGCGGTCTTCAAATTTTAAAGACGCGGCTCCCGCGACCCGAGCGCGGTTTCGCGCGTTCAGACTATCGGGCGGAAAGCCCGAACGGACGAACAGCGGAAACAGGATCCGGTGGAGCGGCGAATACAGGATAGAAGACGAGGCAAGCCGTCCCTGAAGAAGGGGCGGCTGCTGCATGTCCGCTCCGGCCTGTCGCCGGAAAAGACGCTGCTGGTGCGCATCGGGATCGTCATCCTGCTGATCGCGCTGGTCATCGCGGTGTTCTGGTTCGACCGCGACGGGTTGAAGGACCAGATCGACGGCCACATCAGCTTTCCCGACATTCTCTACTTCGCCATGATCACGGTGACCACCGTCGGCTATGGCGACATCGTGCCGGTCAGCCACACCGCCCGCCTGATCGACGCCTTCGCGGTCACGCCGATCCGCATCTTCATCTGGTTCATCTTTCTCGGCACCGCCTATGAACTGGTGGTGCAGAGGATCGTGGAGGAATTCCGATTGAGCCGCATTCAGAAGCAGTTGCAGGGGCACATCGTGCTGTGCGGCTTCGGGCACAGCGGGTTCATCGCCGCGCAGGAGACGGTCGCGAAGGGCCACCCCGCCGACCACATCGTCGTCATCGACGAATCGGAGGACCGCATCCAGCTGGCGGCCGAATGCGGCTTCATCGGCCTGCTCGGCGACGGCACCAGCGAGGATACGCTGACCAAGGCCTGCGTCGGCAATGCCAAGGCGGTGATCGTCAGCACCGGGCGCGACGACACCACCATCCTGGTGGTCCTGACCGTGCGCCACCTGTCCGCCGCCACCAAGATCGTCGCCAGCATCAAGCAGGAGGAAAACATCAAGCTCGCCAACCTCAGCGGCGCCGATCTGGTGGTGTCGCCGCCCAAGATCGGCGGCTATCTGATGGCCGACGCGGTGGAGACGCGCCACGCCACCCCCTTCCTGTGCGACCTGATGTCGACTGGCGGGCAGATGGTGCTCAGCGAGCGCCGGGCGGAACCGGACGAGGTCGGGCTGACGATGGCGGAGGTCACCGGCGGCATGGTGGTACAGATCCACAGCCACGGACGCGACATCCCCTTCACCGAACGCAACCGCTACATCATCCAGCCCCAGGACACGCTGCTGATCATCAGCCCGCCGGGCGACAGGGGTCAGCCCTTGTAGTGCCGCCCGAAGCGGTTGTTCAGGAAGGCGTCCAGCGGCACCTGCTCCTGCCGGATGAAGCCGGCCTGCGGGATGGAGCCCTCGCGCAGCAGGTCCAGCACGGCGCAGATGCCGGCGGCGGTGGTGACCTGGATGGCGCTCCAGGTGCGCCCGGCGATCTGCTTGCTGTAGATCTTGGTGGCGAAGGTCTCCTGCCGCAATTCGCCCTCCTGCATGCCGGTGGCGGTCGCCAGCACCAGAACCACGTCCTGCAGGGTCAGCGGCACCGCCGTCTCCAGCACGTCCTTCAGCAGGTGGCGCCGCTCGCCCAGCCGCAGGTCGCGGATCAGCAGGCGGACGATGTCGCGGTGGCCGGGATAGCGCACCGTCTTGTAGTCGAGGTTCCGCACCTTGCCGGTCAGTGTCTCGCACAGCGATCCCAGCCCGCCCGAGGTGTTGAAGGCCTCGTAATCGACGCCGTCCAGCGCGAAGCGCTCGTCGCCCTCCAGCGGCATCACCTCGTGCGGGCGGCCGTCGATGATGGCCTCGCACGGGTTGCAGTATTCGTTGATGAGCCCGTCGGTGCTCCAGGTCAGATTGTACTTCAGGGCGTTGGTCGGATATTGCGGCAGGGCGCCGACCCGCAGATGCAGGTTGTGCAACTCGTCGAAGCGGCGGGCGAGGTCATGGCCGACGATGGAGATGAAGCCCGGCGCCAGCCCGCATTGCGGGATCAGCGCGCTGTTGGCGGTCTCGGCCAGCGACTTCACCTTGCGGGTGGCGGCGACGTCCTCGGTCAGGTCCAGGTAATGGGCACCGGCCGCGACGGCGGCGGTGGCGATGGCCGGGGTCAGGGTGAAGGGGCAGGCGCTCAGCACCGCATGCTGGCCGGCCATGGCGGCGCGCAGAGACGCCGGATCCTCCACATCGACGCGCATCACCCGCAGCCCGGCCCGTTCGGCGCGGTGGAGCAGCGCGTCGTCCCGGTCGCCGATGGTGACGGCGAAATCGTTGGTCTCGGACAGCAGCGTGCCGATCATCGACCCGATCTTGCCGGCACCCAGAACCAGAACCTTCATCGTTGCCATCTCTCCCGCTCCTCTGTTTCAGCCATGTCTTTTGGCGATTTGGCTCGCACACAAAAGGTGTCGGCTGGAACGGCCGGGCTGAACCGGGCAATGCGCCGGTGACGCCGGAGATTTCCGGCGGAATGACGGAAACACTGTTGAAATGACGGACGCGCTTTATCCCTCGCGCGGCATCGGCACCGGCGCTATCGTCGCAGCCGGTTTTCACCAAGCCCGGCCCGCACCCATGACCATTCGCCAACTGACCGCCCCGCACGCCGTCCTGCTGGAGGAGCCGCAAAACGGCGTTCCCCAGACCAGCGAGATGATCCGTGGCGAGCGTTTCCGCATTCTGGAGGAGCGTGACGGCTGGCTGCGGGCGGAGAATGCCTTCGACGGCCATGTCGGCTGGCTGCCGCCCGGCACCCGACATGCCGAGCCGGTCGCCCCCACCCACCGCGTGCGGGCCTTGCGCGCCGATTTGCATCCTGGGCCGACGCACCGGGCGCCGCCGGTGGCGACGCTCAGCTTCGGGTCGCTGGTGACGCTGGACGGCCGGGCCGAGAATGGCTGGGTCGGCACCGACGACGGGCTTTGGCTGTTCGCGGGATGGCTGGCGCCGGTGGACGCGGCGCCCGCGACCGACCACCTCGCCACCGCCCTGCGCTTCCTGGAAACGCCCTATGTCTGGGGCGGGCGCAGCAGCTTCGGCATCGACTGTTCGGGGCTGGTGCTGACCGCCATGGCGGCGGCGGGCGTCGTCTCCCACCACAGCAGCGGCATGCAGCGCAAGGACGAGCGGCTGGGGGCGTGGCTCTCCGACGATGGCCGCGACGTGGAGTACCGGCGCGGCGACATCGTCTTCTTCCCCGGCCATGTCGGTCTGATGGTGGACGGGACGAACCTGCTGCACGCCACCGTCTTCACCATGTCAGTCGTGATCGAGCCGCTGGCCGAGGTCGCCAAACGCGCGGAGATCAATGGAGTCCGCCGTCCCAACCATATTGCCGGCAATTTGGCGGGGGCGTAGAGCCTCGCCCACCAGCAGCAGGGTCGGTCCCTTGCCGGCGGCCACCCCCTGCTCCGCCATCTCGCCGAGCGTCGTCCAATAGCGGCGCTCGTCGGGCCGGCAGCCATTTTCCACCGCCAGCACCGGCGTTTCGCCCGGCAGCCCGGCTCCGGTCAGACCCTGTCCGACCGAGCGGGCCTGCTCGCGCCCCATATAGATCGCCAGCGTGCCCTGCGGATCGGCCAGCCGCGCCCAGTCGGGTTCGAACCGTTCGCCGTCGCGGCCATGGGCGGTGACGAAGGTCACGGCTCGCGAGACCCCGCGCCTGGTCAGCGACAGCCCGGTCGAGGCCGCACAGCCGAGCGCCGCGGTGATGCCGGGGATGACGCGCACCGGAATGCCCAGGCTGTCGAGATGCTCGATCTCCTCGCCGGCGCGCCCGAACACCATCGGGTCGCCGCCCTTCAGCCGAACCACCCGTTTGCCGCGCTGCGCATTGAAAGCGATCAGCGCATTGATCTCCCCCTGCGGCAGCGAATGCCGGCCGGATCGCTTGCCGACGCAGATGCGCTCCGCCTTCGGATGGGCGAGGTCGAGGATGCCGTCGCCGACCAGCGCGTCGTAGAGTACGACCTCGGCCGCCGCCAGCGCCTTCACTGCCGCGACGGTGAGCAGGTCGGGGTCGCCGGGGCCGGCGCCGACGAGGGTGACGGTGCCTCCCCCGCCATTATCCCCCTCTCCCCCCCGGGGAGAGGGTTGGGGTGAGGGGGAAAACTTCTCGGAAAGACGAGCGAACAACGAGAATGGAACGCGCAGCCAATCCCAGAAGGCTCCGCCGCGCATCCCCCTCACCCCGACCCTCTCCCCGAGGGGGAGAGGGAGGGTCTGACCATCACGCCACTTCGCGCTGATGAGCATGACGAAGCACCTCCTTGAGTTCAGGCACGCAGGAACCACAATTCGTGCCGGCCTTCAACGCCGCACCGATCTCCGCCACGCTGGTCAGCCGGCGGTCGCGGATGGCGCCGACCAGCCGGTTGATGCCGACGCTGAAGCAGGCGCAGACGATCCGCCCCTCATCGGCCTGCGCGCCCGGCGCCCGCCCGGCGAGCAGCCCGGCCCGCGCGCCGTCGTCCAGCCCGTCCGCCTCCAGCAGCCCCGCCAGCCAGCCGCGCGGCGGCAGACGCCCATCGGCGGCGACAAACAGGCAGGCCTCCAGCCTGTCGCCCGCCATCCAGGCCATCCGCAGGCTGCCGCGCGCGTGGTCACGAAACTCCACCACCGCCTCCGCCGGGTCGAGACCGGGCAGCCACGCCGCAAGATCGGGGATCGCCCCCGTCCCCGCCATCTCCACCAGATGTCCGCCGCTCACCGCCCGCCGCGCCCAATAGCCGCCATGCCCAGGCTCCACCGGCCGCCGGGTCAGCAGGAAGGCGGTCCAGTGCGACCGCCAGGGTTCGACCGTCGCCGGCATCCGCTTCAGGTCCGGTTGGCCGGAAACCGGGTCCACCGCCTCGTCGTCGATCAGCCGGCCGATGACGCAGGCGCCGGTGAAGCGGTCTGTCCAATGCATCGGCAGGAAGATGGTGCCTTCGCCTTGGGCATCGGTGACGCGGACCCGCGCCAGCGCCTCCCCCGCCGCGGTGGCGATGCGGGCAAGTCCGCCATCCGTCAGCCCCCGCGCGGCGGCGTCCGCCGGGTGGATGTCCAACCGAGGCTCCGGCGCGTGCGCCGACAGCCGCGCCGACAGGCCGGTGCGCGTCATCGTGTGCCACTGGTCGCGCAGCCGCCCGGTGTTCAGCAGCAAGGCACCTTCCGGCACCGCACGCGGCAGCGGCTTCGCCGTCACCGCCAGCATCCGCGCGCGCCCGTCGGCGGTGAAGAAGCGGCCATCGCCGAACAGCCGCTTCTGCGGCTCGCCATCTGCGCGCCAGGGCCAGGGGAAGGGCGCCAGCGCGTCGTATCCGGCATCGTCCAGCCCGCTCAGCGCCCCGATGTCGAAGGCCCGCGTCCCGCCATTCTCGAAATCCGACAACGCCGCATGCTCGCGGAACACCGCGGCGGCGGTCTCATAGGGGAAGGCGTCGCCAAACCCCATCCGCCGCGCGACCTGGGTCATGATCCACCAGTCGGCCCGCGCCTCCCCTTCCCCGTCCTTGAAAGCCCGCTGGCGCGAGATGGTGCGGTCGGAGTTGGTGACGGTGCCGTCCTTCTCGCTCCAGCCCTTGGCCGGCAGGCGGATATGGGCGAAGCGGCCGGTGTCGGTGTCGCGGATGCAGTCGGAGACCACCACCGTCTCGCACCGTTCCAGCGCCCGGCGCACCCGCCCCGCATCGGGCATGCTGACGGCCGGGTTGGTCGCCATGATCCACACCGCCTTGACCGTGCCGGCCTCGATGGCGCGGAACAGGTCGACCGCCTTCAGCCCCGGCTTGTCCGCCACGCGCGGCGCGGTCCAGAAGCGGCCGACCCGCTCCACCTCTTCCGCCGTGAAGCCCATATGGGCGGCCAGCTGGTTCGCCAGCCCGCCGACCTCGCGCCCGCCCATGGCATTGGGCTGCCCGGTGACGGAGAAGGGACCGCAGCCCGGCCGGCCGATGCGCCCGGTCAGGAAATGGACATTCAGGATGGCGTTGACGGTGTCGCTGCCTTGGGACGACTGGTTGACGCCTTGCGAATAGACCGTCACCACCCGGTCCGTCGCCGCGAATTCGGCATAGAAGGCGGCGACCTCCGCCTCCTCCAGCCCGCAGCGGCGGGCCACCGTCGCCATGTCCGGCGCATCGGCGCGGGCGGCGGCCAAAGCCTCCTCTACCCCCTCGGCATGGGCGTCCACGTATTCGGCATCGCGATGCCCACGGCTGTCGAGATAAGCCAGCAATCCGTTGAACAGCACAGCGTCGGTGCCGGCCGTCAGCGCCAGATGGCGGTCGGCGGCATCGACGCAATCGGTTCGCCGCGGATCGACCACGACGATGCGCGTGCCCCGCTCGGCCCGCGCCGCCAGCAGCCGCTGGTTCAGCACCGGATGGCACCATGCGAGGTTCGACCCCACCAGCACCACCAGATCGGCGCACTCGAAATCCCCGTAGGACCCCGGCACCGCGTCGGCACCCAGCCCCCGCTTGTGCCCGACCACGGAGGAGGCCATGCACAGCCGCGAGTTGGTGTCGATGTTCGCCGACCCGATGAAGCCCTTCATCAGCTTGTTGGCGACGTAATAATCCTCGGTCAGCAGCTGTCCGGAGACGTAGAAGGCCACCGAGTCCGGCCCATGCTTGGCGATGGTATCGGAAAAGCGCCGGGCGACCTCGTCCAGCGCCTCGTCCCAAGTTACCTGCCGGTTCCCAATCTCCGGATGGAGCAGCCGCCCGTCCGGCACCAGCGTGTCGGCCAGCGCCGATCCCTTGGAGCAGAGCCGTCCCCGGTTCGCCGGGTGGTCGGCATCGCCGCGCAGGGTCACGGCGCCATCGGCCGAAACGCGCGCGATCACCCCGCACCCGACCCCGCAATAGGGACAGGTGGTCCTCACCTCCCGTTTCGGCCCGGAGGCAGGCTCCGCCCCGTCAAACATGGCCGCAGGCCTTGCGGCAGCCGCCGCGCGACAGCTTGGCCTCGCCGAGCGCGAGGGAGACGCTGCGCCCTTCGACCCGCACCGGAACATGGCCGGTGCGGCCCTCGTCGGGGGCGACGGCCTCGCCGGTCGCCAGCTCGATCACCCAATTGTGCAGCGGGCAGGTGACGCGGCGGCCATGGACGATGCCCTGGGACAGCGGCCCCTGTTTGTGCGGGCAGGCGTCCTCCAGCGCGAAGACCTCGTCGGCCGCCGTGCGGAACAGCGCGATGTCGCCGCCGGGCGTGCGGACGACGCGCGAGCCCAGCACCGGGATGTCGTCGATGCTGCCGACCTGGGTCCAGACGGTTTCCATGATGATGCTGTCCATGATCCCTTACCCCACTTCGGCGAGCAGATTGAATTCGTGACGGTCGACGCCCTTGGCGGCGCGCTCCGCCCACGGGTCGTCCTGCGAGAAGGTCTGCGAGAACAGAAAGCGCGCGTTCAACGCCCGCCGCCGCTCCGGATCATCGACCAGGGCCGCCTTGATGTGGTCGAGGCCGACGCGCTCCACCCACGGCGCGGTGCGCTCCAGATAGCGGGCCTCCTCGCGGTACAGCTGCATGAAGGCGCCAGTGTATTCCAGCACCTCCTCCTCCGTGCCCACGCGGACCAGCAGGTCGCAGGCCCGGACATGCAGGCCCCCGTTGCCGCCGACATGCAGCTCGTACCCGCTGTCGATGCAGACCACGCCCAAATCCTTGATGGTGGCTTCGGCGCAGTTGCGCGGGCAGCCGGACACCGCCAGCTTGACCTTGTGCGGGGTCCAGGTGCCCCAGGTCATCCGCTCCAGCTTCACGCCCAGCCCGGTCGAATCCTGCGTGCCGAAGCGGCACCATTCCGACCCGACACAGGTCTTCACCGTGCGCAGCCCCTTGGCATAGGCGTGGCCCGACACCATCCCGGCGGCGTTCAGATCGGCCCAGACCGCCGGCAGATCCTCCTTCTTCACCCCGAACAGGTCGATGCGCTGGCCGCCGGTGACCTTCACGGTGGGGATGGCGAACTTGTCCACCACGTCGGCGATCGCGCGCAGTTCCGACGCCGTCGTCAGCCCGCCCCACATGCGCGGGACGACCGAATAGGTGCCGTCCTTCTGGATGTTGGCGTGGGCGCGCTCGTTGATGTAGCGCGACTGGTAGTCGTCGCGGTACTCGCCCGGCCAGGCGCACAGCAGGTAATAGTTCAGCGCCGGCCGGCAGGAGGCGCAGCCATCGGGCGTCGTCCATTCCATCGCCTGGAAAACGTCGGCCATCGTCTTCAGCCCATGGTCCACGATGGCCGCCCGCACCGCATCGTGGGTGTGGTGGGTGCATTTGCACATCGGCTTGACCTTGGGCGCCGCCGTGAAGCCGTCGCCCAGCGTCACCGCCAGCAGCCGCTCCACCGTGCCGGAGCAGCCGCCGCAGGAGGCCGACGCCTTGGTGTGCGCCTTCACCTCGTCCAGGCTGGTCAGGCCCTTCTCGGTGATCGCCTTGACGATGCTGCCCTTGCAGACGCCGTTGCAACCGCAGATTTCTGCGGAGTCGGGCAGCGCCGCGATGGCGGCGTTCGGGTCACCGGCATCGGCGCCGCCGAAGCCCTGCCCGAAGATCATGGTGTCGCGCTCGGCCGACACGTCGGCACCGTCCTTGAGCAGCGAGAAGTACCAGGCACCGTCCTTGGTGTCGCCGTACAGCACCGCGCCCAGCAGCTTGCCGTCCTTCAGCACCAGCCGCTTGTAGACGCCGCGCGCCGCATCGCGGAACACGATGTCCTCGGTCCCTTCCCCGCCCGAGAAATCACCGGCGGAGAACACATCGACGCCCGTCACCTTCAGCTTGGTCGAGGTGACGGAGCCGGTATAGGCCGCACCCTCCCCACCGGCGAGGTCGTGGGCCAGCACCTTCGCCATCTCGAACAGCGGGGCGACGAGGCCCCAGGTGACGCCGCGATGCTCGACGCACTCGCCGACCGCATAGATCGACGGATCGCTGGTGCGCATCTGGTCATCGACACGGATGCCGCGCCCGCACTCCAGCCCGGCCGCCTTGCCCAGCGCCATGTTGGGGCGGATGCCCACCGCCATGACGACGATGTCGGCCGGCAGCTCGCGCCCATCCTTCAGCCGCACCGCGCTGACCCACTCGTCGCCGACGATTTCCGCCGTATCGGCGCCGGTCAGCACTTCGATGCCGCGGCGCTCCAGTTCGCGCTGCAGCAGCATGCCGGCGGACGGGTCGAGTTGGCGTTCCATCAGCGTCGGCATCAGATGGACGACGGTGACCTCCATCCCCTTGACCCGCAGCCCGTTGGCGGCTTCCAGACCAAGCAGCCCGCCGCCGATCACCACGGCGCGGCCGCCCTTCGCCGCCGCCGCCAGCATGGCGTCGACATCGGCCAGATCGCGGAAGCCGATGACGCCCGGCAGGGTCGATCCGGGCACCGGGATGATGAAGGGCATCGACCCGGTGGCGATCAGCAGCTTGTCATAGGGAACGACGCGGCCGGACTGCGAGACGACCGTCTTGGCCGCGCGGTCGATGCCCTCCACCGGCTCGCCGGTCAGCAGGGTGATGCCGTTGGAGTCGTACCATTCGCGGCTGTTCAGCACGATCTGGTCGAAGGTCTTCTCCCCCGCCAACACCGGCGACAGCATGATGCGGTTGTAGTTCGGATGCGGCTCGGCCCCGAAAACGGTGACCTCGTAGCGGCCCGGCGCCTTGGCCAGCAGCTCTTCCACCGTCTTCATGCCGGCCATGCCGTTGCCGACGACCACCAGCCGCTCCCTGGCCGGGCCGGCACTGCGCAGTTCGGCCTCGTTCAGTTCAACGACGGGCCCGTTGTTCGATGAGAGATGCATGTCCATGGCGCGTCTGCCTCGTCAATCGTATCCGGCCTGCCGCAAAGTCAGGCACGGGGCCAAAAAGAAAGGCGTCCGAACGGGTCGTCTCCCGGTCCCGCGAGTTGCTCGCGAAGGCGGGTGCAGACCTGTTCGGACGCCGTTGTCCGGGCGGTTCGTCGTCGAACCAGAGCCAAATCCGCGCGTCGTCGCACGGCTTCGGCGGTGTCGCGGGCACTGGCGACGTTGCTGGCGCCCGCTGTTGTCTCGCCAACCCCCTCGCAATCCCCATGCCAATTGCCGCGCCAGCCGACCAGCTCGTGAAAACTCCAGCGAATTCGCGGGGTCCTGCCTGGATCCGCACCCAAGACCTAGGTGCCTATTTTTGGATCATCCTTAGGTGCTGCACAAAGGATGACCATGCAGGCTTGTGTGCGCCGCAAAAATCGGCAGGCGGGGTGTGAGCCGGGTTAGGTGCTTCATACCTTCCGCCCGGTCATAGCCAGCAAAATCAACCTCTGCGGCGCGATTTCCGGCAAAACCCATCCTTTGGCATGAGGCTTGCGAAGAGGGGGCCAGAGACGCGCCAACGACGGTGCGTGCATCCCAAGCGTCCAATGATGGGCCAGCCCCCGGCAGTGTTGCCGACCCCGGTATCGACACGCTTTTCCGGTCGATCCCGCTGGACGCTTTCGACGGCCAAGGCGCTCACCAGCCATCTGCCTGAAAAAGAGCCAGTTCGGGACCTGCCCAGAAAATCGACAAAGTTCGAGACCGGTGTCGCCCCACCCGACCGCTGGCCCGGATTTCAGAGATGGAGCAACCGACGTGGCCCAAACCTCTCACACCGTCTCCCGCACTCTCCGCCACCTTCTCGCATGCGCTGCCGCCGTCGTCGCCCTGACCGCAGGCGTCTCTGCCTATGCCGCTCCGCTCGACGTGGAGAAGGAGCAGCTGAAGCTCGGCTTCATCAAGCTGACCGACATGGCGCCACTGGCCATCGCCGTGGAGAAGGGCTTCTTCGAGGATGAAGGGCTTTCCGTCACGCTGGAGCCGCAGGCGAACTGGAAGGTCCTGCTCGACCGCGTGATCTCCGGCGAGCTGGACGGCGCCCACATGCTGGCCGGCCAGCCGCTGGGCGCGACCATCGGCTTCGGCACCAAGGCGCACATCGTCACCGCCTTCTCGATGGACCTGAACGGCAACGGCATCACGCTGTCCAACGACGTCTGGCAGAAGATGAAGGCCAACGTACCCAACGGCGCCGACGGCAAGCCGGCCCACCCGATCAAGGCCGACGCGCTGAAGCCGGTGATCGCCCAGTACAAGGCGGAGGGCAAGCCCTTCAACATGGGCATGGTCTTCCCGGTCTCGACCCACAATTACGAACTGCGCTACTGGCTGGCCGCCGGCGGGATCAGCCCCGGCTTCTACAGCCCGACCGACGTGTCGGGCCAGATCGGCGCCGACGCGCTTCTCTCCGTCACTCCCCCGCCGCAGATGCCGGCGACGCTGGAGGCCGGCACCATCTATGGCTACAGCGTGGGCGAGCCGTGGAACCAGCAGGCGGTGGTCAAGGGCATCGGCGTCCCCGTCATCACCGACACCGAGATCTGGAAGAACAACCCGGAGAAGGTCTTCGGCGTCACCGACGACTGGGCGAAGAAAAACCCTAAGACCCATCTGGCTGTCGTCAAGGCGCTGATCCGCGCCGCCCAGTGGCTGGACGAGAACAACAACGCCAACCGCGCCGAAGCGGTGAAGATCCTGGCCAAGTCCGAATATGTCGGTGCCGACGCCAAGGTGATCGCCAACTCGATGACCGGCACCTTCGAGTATGAGAAGGGCGACAAGCGCGACGTTCCCGACTTCAACGTCTTCTTCCGCTACAACGCGACCTACCCCTTCTATTCCGACGCCGTCTGGTACCTGACCCAGATGCGCCGCTGGGGCCAGATCGCCGAAGCCAAGCCCGACAGCTGGTACGACCAGACCGCGCGCAGCGTCTACAAGCCGGACATCTACCTGCAGGCCGCCAAGCTGCTGGTCGAGGAAGGCAAGGCCAAGGAAGCCGACTTCCCGTGGAAGAGCGACGGCTACAAGCCGGTCGACAACGGCTTCATCGACGG